>DDYY01000032.1 GCA_002346225.1 Bacteroidetes bacterium UBA3022 | reverse complement strand
TGGTCTTGGCCATTTCTCCGAGAATATGCAGTCTTCCTCTTCTGGCTTGCTCCAGGGCCATTTCCAGTACTTCGTAGTTCAGTCCGTCTACTTTGATATCCATCTGAGTAGCGGTAATACCGTCGGCAGTACCGGTTACCTTGAAGTCCATATCGCCGAGGTGATCTTCATCGCCCAGGATATCGGAAAGAATAGCATAGCGCGTCATACCCGGATCTGAAATCAAACCCATGGCGATACCCGCTACCGGCTTCTTCATTTGAATAGCCGCATCCATGAGGGCCATACTGCCCGCACAAACCGTAGCCATGGACGATGAACCATTGGACTCCAGGATTTCAGAAACGATGCGAATGGTATAAGGTGTATCTTCCGGCAACATGTTTTTCAACGCACGCAGCGCCAGGTTACCGTGTCCGATTTCCCTGCGGCCTGTTCCACGCAAAGGACGAGCCTCTCCGGTAGAGTATGGAGGGAAATTATAATGCAGTAAGAATTTGCTTTCGCCTTCGTGTACGACACCGTCTATCAGCTGAGTATCTTGTTTGGTACCGAGGGTCACAGAGGTCAGTGATTGGGTTTCACCACGGGTGAAAATAGCAGAGCCGTGTACAGAAGCGAGGTAATCTACTTCTGTCCATATAGGTCTAATTTGGTCCAGCGCCCTTCCATCCAGCCGCTTGTGGTCGGCCAGAATCATTTCGCGCATCACTTCCGACTCCAGGTCGTGGAAATACTTTTTCACGAGACCTTCCTTTTCAGCGCGTTGCTCTTCGCTCATCCCTTCGATGAATTCCACAACAATGGCTTTGAAAGCATCAGAACGGTCCTGCTTGGCAGCTCCGCTGTAGGCCACTGTTTTCACCTTGTCGCGCAGCTGGTTGAAGATAACTTGCTTCAGCTCTTCATCATTTACCTCATGACTGTAGGTCCTTTTTACTCCCTTACCAACGGCAGCTTCCAGTTCTTTCATCAGCGCACATTGCTGCTTGATGACTTCATGGCCCACCTTGATGGCACCCAGCATATCGGCTTCGCTCACTTCCTTCATCTCGCCTTCCACCATCATGATGTTGTCCAGCGTTCCGGCAATGATCATATCCAGATCACTGCTCGCCAGTTGTGTGCGGGTAGGATTGATAACATACTCACCATTGATGCGGCCTACGCGTACTTCAGAAACAGGACCGGCAAAGGGAATATCGCTCACTGCCAAAGCAGCGGCGGCGGCCAAACCGGCCAGCGCATCGGGTAATACTTCTTTATCGAGTGAAATCAGGTTAACAATCACCTGCGTATCTGCGTGGTAATCATCGGGGAACAAGGGACGTAAAGCCCGGTCTATCAGTCGGCTGATTAGAATTTCATATTCCGATGGTCTGGCTTCGCGTTTCAGGAAACCACCGGGAAACCTTCCCGCTGCAGCGTACATTTCACGGTATTCAACAGTCAGGGGCATAAAGTCAATGCCCTCTTTGGCCTCTTTGGCCGATACGACGGTAGCGAGCAACATGGTATCGCCCATGCGTACCACCACGGAACCATCCGCCTGTTTTGCCAGCTTTCCGGTTTCCAGTGAAATGGTTCTGCCATCACTGAAGGAAAATGTTTTTGTAATAGGATTCATTATTGTGTATTGATACAAAGAAAAAGGGCTATGCAGATTCTTGATCGACTACATAGCCCCTTGATAATATAATTTTGTTAGCGTCTGATTTTCAGTCGCTCAATGAGTACCCGGTAACCCTGAATATCTTTTTTCATCAGGTAATTCAGGAAGCGGCGACGCTTACCCACCAGCATCAGCAGGCTGCGCTTGGTGGCATGGTCCTTTTTGTTCTCCCGCAAATGTTCGGTAAGATGATTGATACGGGCAGTAAAAATGGCAATCTGCGATTCTACTGATCCTGTATTCTTTTCAGAACCACCGTATTCTTTTACGATTTCTTTTTTTCTTTCAGCTGTAACTGGCATTGAACTCACTCTTTTAAGGCAGGCAAAGATACGAAGCTTTGGCGAAATCCAAAAAGGACCGCCCATAAACTGCAAATAATATTTATGGAGCAGAAAAAGCGCCGGATTATTGCACTTTCATGAACTCCAGGAGCTGCGCCAGTTCCTCTTTCAGCCGCTTTCTTTCTACAATCATATCCAGAAATCCGGTCTCCAGCACGAATTCCGACTGCTGGAAGCCTTCCGGAAGGTCTTTTTTGATGGTTTCCTTCACCACGCGCGGCCCTGCAAAGCCAATGAGCGCCTTGGGTTCAGCCATATTGATATCACCCAGCATGGCATAACTGGCAGTCACACCTCCGGTAGTAGGGTCGGTCATGAGTGAAATATAGGGCAGCTTGTAGCGCGACAGCAAACTAAGCCTAGCCGATGTCTTTGCCATCTGCATGAGCGAAAACCCCGATTCCATCATCCTGGCGCCGCCGGATTTGGAAATGATGATCAACGGCAGATGGTGCTCTATACAGTAATCCACCGCCCGGCTGATGCGCTCGCCCACTACACTACCCATTGAACCGCCAATGAAAGGGAAGTTCATACAGGCAATAACAGCACCTGCACCTTCTATTTTCCCGGCTCCGACGCTGATGGCATCGGTATACCCCGATTTGGCTGCCGCATCTATCAAACGGTCTTCGTAGGGCTTGAGGTCTACAAAACCATGGGCATCCTTGCTGATGATATGCTCAAAAAGCGGTGTGTGCTCGCCCTCGTCAAATAACAAAGTGAAATACTCTCTGGAGTTAATCCGCCCGTGGTACCCGCAATTGGGGCAACACCACAGGTGGTCTTCGTATTCAGACGTGGTCGTTGTTTTCTTGCATTCCGGACACTTGAACCACACCCCTTCAGGCGTGTCCTTCTTGTCCCTGGTGGAGGTTTGGATACCCTCCCGCATTCTTTTGAACCAACTCAATGTACTCGGTTTACTGCGTGCAATGCTCAGGCGCTACAGACCTGCATCCTTCAACAAATGTATACAAACTCTGGATTTATCAGGCAATGGTCACTTCATTGCTCAGGTACACATCCTGGATACCGTTCAGGATACCCACGCCTTCTTTCATCGGGCGCTGGAATGCTTTCCTTCCGCTGATAAGTCCCATACCGCCGGCTCTCTTGTTCACCACAGCGGTGGCAATGGCTTCCGCCAGATCGCTGGCACCGGAGGATGCACCGCCTGAGTTAATGAGACCCGCGCGACCCATGTAGCAATTGGCTACCTGGTAACGGCACAGATCAATAGGGTGATCGGTGGTCAATTCGCTGTAAATGCGCTTGTCGTTTTTACCATAAGATGACTCCTTAGTATTGAGCGCCAGATAACCTCCGTTGTTTTCCGGAAGCTTCTGCTTGATGATATCTGCCTGAATGGTCACGCCCAGGTGATTCGCCTGACCGGTAAGATCGGCGGATACGTGGTAATCCTTGTCGGACTTAAACGCCGGGTTGCGCAGGTAACACCACAAAATGGTAGCCATACCCAGCTCATGCGCATATTCAAAAGCACGCGACACCTCTACCAGCTGGCGTTCGCTTTCAGGCGAACCGAAGTAGATGGTAGCACCCACCGCCACAGCACCGAGATCCCAGCTTGCCTTGATAGAGGCGAACATAATCTGGTCGTAAGTATTCGGATAGGTAAGGAATTCGTTGTGGTTGATTTTCACGATGAACGGAATCTTATGGACGTATTTCCGGGAAACCGCTCCCAGTGCGCCAAAGGTGGTAGCCACGGCGTTACAACCGCCTTCAATGGCGAGTTTCACAATATTTTCCGGATCGAAGTAAATTGGATTCGCGGCGAAAGATGCACCCGCACTGTGTTCTATACCCTGGTCTACCGGTAATATGCTCAGGTAGCCGGTATCAGCCAGTCTGCCGTGCCCGAACAGCGCCTGAAGGCTTCTGAGTACCTGCGGATTGCGATCGCTTTGCAGCCATACGCGGTCAATAAAATCGCCTCCGGGAAGGTGCAAATCGTTCTTGCTGATGGTTTTGCACTCATGGCCCAAAAGGTATTCGGCCTTATCGCCGAGCAAACTGGAAATATTACTGATAGACATACTTGTTAGTTTTAAAT
>DDYY01000039.1 GCA_002346225.1 Bacteroidetes bacterium UBA3022 | reverse complement strand
TTTTTCGCACCCGCCAGAGATAGCGCTCTATATTGATTCCGCACTTGAACGCGCGGATGGCTGCGTATTGAATGGGAGCCGACACGGAGGTGTAGGTTTCACTGGCTGCTGCTGCCATGGCTTCCAATATCCACTTGAGGTGGGGCGGAAAACTGAATGTTCCCAGGCGCCACCCACCTGCACCACACCACTTCGATAGCCCGCTGCTGATGATGGTGCCTTCGGGATAAAAACGGGCAACGGAAACATGCTCACCGGCAAAATGCAACTGCCCGTATATTTCATCGCTCAGCAGTATGATATTGAACTGTCGGGCAATATGCGCTATCTCTTCCAGCTCCTCGCTGGTATAGCTTCCACCGTCGGGATTTGAAGGGTAGTTGAGGATAATCAGCCGTGGCCTGTGGTCATCGCGGTCGGCGGCGCAGGTTTCAAAAAGCTGCCGGGCTGTGAGTCGCCATTTATTTTCGAAAGTGGTATGGATAAACTTTACCGGCCTGCCCAGAATATGCGCCTGCGGGTGATACGATACCCACGATGGACTGGGCAATAGGATTTCTCCGTAAAACACCAGCTGCAACAGGAACATAAGCTCCTTGCTTCCCGGCCCTATAAGGACATTGTCGGGATGGATATCCACCATGTCTTTTCGGATATGGAATTCTGCCACGGCAGTCCGCAATGCCGGAAGCCCCTGTACATGCAAATAATCTTTTTCATGGGCGTGCATCTTCAGCGAATCGACCACGCTTTGCGGAATGGGGAATGGTGATTGACCCAGTCCCATACCGTAAATTTTTCGTCCTTCTCTGCGCAAAGCCTTAGAGCGCTCGTTGATGGCGAGGGTGGCCGATTGGCCAATTCCCCGCAGGTTCATATTCAGGCTTTTAAATGCTTCATTCATCTCTAAAAGGTAAGAAATTCCTGCTTAGCGAGAAAATATGCGGGGTTGAAAAAAAAATTGCAGGGGTATGCAACGCTTTTCCAACCGGTTGCATCTGATAGATAAGTGTTACAACTAAAGGGTAAAGGTTGACTTGTTAGCACCCTGTCTGTTCAAGGCAGGGTGCTTTTTTTTGCCCAAAAAAAAGCCGCCCCTAAGAGGACGGCTCCTGTTTATTTTGCCTAGGATATCAGCTGGAGAAGCTGGTACCGCATCCGCAGGTTTCTACTGCGTTAGGGTTGTTAAAGCTGAATCCGCGGTTGTTCAGTCCATCTACAAAGTCGATTTCCATGCCCACGAGGTACATGCCCTGGGCTTTGTCCATGAGTACGGTGAGATCCTTGTATTGATACACCTGATCGCTGTCTTTTTTGCTATCGAATCCCAGAATGTAGGAGAGTCCGGCGCAACCGCCACCTTTCACACCTACGCGCAGAAAAAAGTTTTCGGGGATGTTTTTCTCTGTGATGAGTTTCTTCAACTCGGTATACGCACCCTCAGTGAGGGTTATAGGTGATTCCATTATTACTTCTGACATGCCTGTAAATTTTTATTCAAAGATAATAAACGGACGATGGATGCATTAAGTTTCATACAACGTAACTTTAGGCTTCTACTTTAAACTTGTAATACTATGGATACTGCCTTGCAAATTCTCGCCTATACCATCCCTTCCCTCATCGTTTTTCTGATTACCTTTTTTATGGTAAAAGCCTTTTTCGACAAGGAGTACAAATTGCGTTTGCTCGAATTCAGGGAGCAGCAAATTCGCCAGTCGCTGCCCGTTCGTTTGCAGGCGTATGAGCGCCTCATATTATTTATGGAGCGGATAAGCCTCAATAATCTGCTTCCGCGCGTTCGGCAAAGTGAAATGACAGTGGCCCAGTTTCGGGCGGCGCTCATCAGCAATGTCAACATGGAGTACGAACACAACCTCAGCCAGCAGTTGTATATCTCCCCAAAAACCTGGGAGGTGGTGAAAGCTGCCAAGGAGGAGATGAAGAGCATCATTAACCGCAACGCGATGGAACTGCGTCCCGATGCGTCGTCCATCGACCTCAGCAAGCACATCATCAATAAGATGGCAGAACAGGAAGAGGATACAGCTACCCAAAAAGCCATACTGTCACTCAAGCAGGAAGTGATGATGTTGTACGAGCGCTAAGAAGTTTCTATTCTAAGTAACAATAAAATAATCTCACCCGAATCTAAGGTGGGAATGACTTTATTTTTGAAAATTTAGCCTGTGAAATCCCTACACTACTTATTCCTTCCCGGTGTCGTTTTCTTGTCGCTTCTCGCCGGCTGCCGTTACTACCAGGCTACAGGCTATACCTATGAACAGATACAGGTACAGAGCGATGATACCTTGTTGCAATGCATCATCGCCCCCTACCGGGAAGGGCTGCAGGCGGAGATGGAGAAGGTAATTGGCCAGGCTGCGCAGGACTGGAAGAAAGGAAAGCCGGAATCTGCCATAGGCAATCTGATAACGGATATCATGTTGGAAGCCGGCGACACCTTGTTTCAGCACAAACCCGATTTTGCGGTATATAACTATGGTGGTATAAGGATAGATGCTATTTACAAAGGTGAGGTTACCAAGGGAAAAATTTTTGAACTGCTTCCCTTTGATAATACTATGGTAATGGTTACATTAGATGGTTATTCTACCGCCCGGTTATTGAATAAGTTGGCAGCTGCCGGAGGCTGGCCTCAGAGTGGTTTGCAGCTGACCATCAGCAATGAAGCAGCAGTTGATGTGTTGGTGCAGGGACAGCCTTTCGATACTTCCGCAGTTTATCATGTGGTAATGAATGACTACATGGCGCGGGGTGGCGACGGATTGGAGATGCTGACAGATGCCTCGCTGGAGGATGCAGGCATTACTGTCAGAGATATTGTAATCCGTGGAATTGAAAACCGCAGTGCAGGAGGTGAGGCTTTAAGTATTGAAACAGATAACCGGACAATCAGTGAGTAGCAGACGTACTTTTCTTCGACAACTTTCAACCGGTGGCTTGCTGCTGGGTTCCGGCTGGTTGCCCATGGAGGCGCTTGCAGCAGGAGCAGCTACTTCACTTACCATACTCCATACGAACGATATGCATTCGCGCATCGATCCATTCCCGGATGATGACCAACGCTATGCAGGTCGCGGAGGGATGTCGGCAAGGGCAGCCATCATTCAGCAAATAAGAGACAGCGAGCAGCATGTGCTGTTGCTCGACAGCGGAGATATTTTTCAGGGCACACCTTATTTCAATTACTATGGTGGTGCCCCGGAACTGGAGTTGATGAGTGCTATGCAGTACGACGCAGCCACTATGGGCAACCACGATTTCGACAATGGCCTCGATGGCTTTGCTGCACAATTGCCCAAAGCCTCATTCCCATTCCTGGTAGCGAACTACGATTTTTCCGATACCGTATTGCATAAAAAGATACAGCCCTATACTACCATCAAAAAAGGGCGTTTGAAGATTGGTGTATTCGGATTGGGTATAGAGTTAAAAGGACTGGTTCCGGATCGACTCTATGGTGCAACGGGGTACAATAATCCCATTGTCAAGGCACAGGAGACGGCCGATATATTGCGCTACGATGAAAAGTGTGATCTGGTCATTTGTCTCTCGCATCTGGGTTATTCATACAAGGACAACAAGGTTTCTGACGAGGTACTGGCGGCATCGACTTCGGGCATCGACCTGATACTCGGTGGACATACACATACCTTTTTTGATGAGCCACTGTCCTATAAAAATTCGGTTGGCGAAGCCGTCTTGATCAATCAGGTAGGTTGGGGTGGAGTCATGTTAGGTAGACTCAATATAATTTATGATGAAGTGAAAAGAAAAAATTGGCGTTACACTCAACCTGTTATTGTCACTAAAAAATCAAGAGGGTGAAAATTTTTTTGTCATGAATTTTTTCAACAATTTCGCCTACCCAATCTGTTAATAAATAATTAAGGCAACTTTAATAGTTACATGAGCAGCAAGAATCACGAAATGGTGTGGGCGAATTGCCTGAAAATTATTAAGGACAATGTTAACCATCAAAGTTTTAAGACCTGGTTTGAACCCATTGAACCCGTTAAGCTCGAAGATGAAGTGTTGACCATTCAGGTACCCAGTCAATTTTTTTATGAATGGCTGGAGGAGCACTATGTGGCGCTGTTGCGCAAAACCATCAAAAGAGAATTGGGCACCAATGCACGACTGGAATATAGAATTGTGGTGGAGAACAGCTCCGGATCCAATACGCCTACCACTATACATTATCCGAATTATAACACCGGGTTCAATAAGAACCCCGAAGTAGCAGCACCACTAATTATGGGAAACACCATCAAGAACCCTTTTGTCATCCCCGGTTTGAAAAAGGTCAATATCGAATCGGGCTTGAATCCGAATTACAATTTTGACTCCTTCATAGAAGGCGACTGCAACCGTTTGTGCAGAAGCGCAGGCTACGCAGTGGCGCAGAAGCCGGGAGGTACCGCTTTCAACCCGCTGGTACTTTACGGTGGTGTGGGCCTTGGCAAAACGCACCTGGCGCAGGCTATCGGCAACGAGGTGAAGCAAAACTTCCCCAACAAGACCGTGTTGTACACCAATGCAGAGAGGTTCACCAACCAGTTCATCGAATCGCTGAAGAACAATTCGGTGAACGACTTTGTACACTTCTATCAACTCATTGATGTACTCATTATCGATGATATCCATTTCTTTTCGAACAAAGCCAAGACGCAGGATATCTTCTTTCACATCTTCAACCACCTGCACCAGGAAAACAAGCAAATCATTCTTACCAGCGATCGTCCGCCGCGCGACCTCGAAGGGGTAGAAGAAAGACTGCTGTCCAGGTTCAAGTGGGGACTCAGTGCAGACCTGCAGGCACCTGACTTTGAAACAAGGGTAGCCATTCTGGAGAAGAAAATGTACTCCGATGGTATTGAGCTTCCGCCCGATGTAGTGGAATTTGTTGCGTACAATATCACCAATAACATCAGAGAACTGGAAGGTGCCCTGGTAAGTTTGCTGGCACAGGCCTCCTTGAACAAAAAGCAAATTGACCTGGACCTCGCGAAGAAGATTGTAAAGAACTTCGTGAAGAACATGAGCCGGGAGGTCAGCATCGACTTTATTCAAAAAGCGGTTTGCGATTATTTTGAGGTGCCGGTAGAAAAGCTAAAAGAGAAGACCCGCAAAAGAGCCATTGTGCAGGCGCGCCAGCTGAGCATGTACCTCAGTAAGAATTTCACCAAGAATTCGCTGAAGTCCATCGGCAAACATTTTGGTGGTCGCGACCACAGTACGGTCATACATTCCTGCCAGGCCATTCAGAACCTGATGGACACCGATACCAAATTCAAGGAGAGCGTAGAAGACCTGACCAAAAAGATTCAAATGAGTATTTCCTAAGATACCAGCCATAAGGACATGAGAAAGCAACCCATCGGGTTGCTTTCTGTGTTTTAGGGAATGCCGGAACAGGGTAGCATACAAAGTTAGATGCCGGTGCTCCACACCTGTTAGGGGTATTAAAAAGTGGCGACTGGTCTGGCCGGAAATGGTTTTATGCTACCCTGAAAATAAAATTCTAAAACATATGGTCATTGTAGGTGTACAAATCAACCTATTTATTACCTTTGCTGTCCGCTTAAAAAGTGGATAATCAGCCGATCCATATTTTGGTGAGGTGGGTGAGTGGCTGAAACCAACAGTTTGCTAAACTGTCGTACTGGGCAACTGGTACCGAGGGTTCGAATCCCTCCCTCACCGCTCTTTTTTTCGGGGTGTAGTTCAGTCCGGCAGAATGCCTGCTTTGGGAGCAGGAGGTCGTAGGTTCAAATCCTGCCACCCCGACATCGCAACCCCTCCAACCGTAAGGTGGGAGGGGTTTTTTTATTACTAAAATGCGCAACCCCGTTGCAGCATTTTAGTAATAAAAAAACCCAAGGACAGC
>DDYY01000092.1:69126-94185 GCA_002346225.1 Bacteroidetes bacterium UBA3022 | reverse complement strand
TATCTCTGGCGGGTGCGAAAAATTCTGCAGCGGCTGGCGGAAGATTGCGTTGCTATTCTGCAGGCAGGTGGCATCCGTGTGCATATGCCCGATGGCGCATTTTACCTGTTCATTGACTGCGGCCCCATGCAGGAGCAACTGGCAGCCAGAAATATCCTCAACAGCAGGGATATGTGCGAGCAACTGCTGCAAGATACCGGTGTGGCTATTTTGCCCGGCTCAGCCTTTAACCGCCCGGCATTCGAGCTCACCGCCCGCATTGCCACCGTTAATTTCGACGGGGCGAAAGCGCTCGCCAAATGTGAAACCATTCCCCTGGACCAGCCCCTTCCAGATAATTTCACTGAAATGTACTGCAAAGAGGTGCTGGAAGGAATGCGGCGGCTGGTAAAATGGGTAGTTCAATGAAAAAGTGTTGCCTGCGTTTTTCAGGAACAACGTAACTTGGCTCCCTGAATGTCAATTAGTGTTCAACAACTCAGCAAGGTTTACGGCGAACAGCATGCTGTAGACCATATCACGTTCGACGTGCCCGCCGGGCAAATTGTGGGCTTTTTAGGTCCCAACGGAGCAGGAAAGAGTACCACCATGAAAATGCTTACCTGCTTTATTCCGCCCACCTCCGGCAAAGCCTCTGTTTGCGGCTTCGACAGCATGGAGCAGCCCCTTCAGGTAAAAAGGCGGGTGGGTTATCTGCCGGAGCACAATCCTTTGTACCCCGACATGTATATAAAGGAATACCTGGAGTTTGCTGCACGCATGCATGCCATGAAAAATTTTGGTCCCCGGGTAGATGAAATGATAGATGTAACAGGCTTGGGGCCGGAGCGCAAAAAGAAAATAGGACAGCTGAGTAAAGGGTACCGGCAGCGCGTTGGACTGGCGCAAGCCATGCTACATGATCCCGAAGTACTGATTCTGGATGAGCCCACATCGGGTTTGGATCCCAACCAGTTGCTGGAAATACGTAAACTCATTAAAACACTGGGCGAGCAAAAAACGGTTATACTCTCCACCCATATCATGCAGGAAGTGCAGGCTTTATGCGACCGCATAATCATTATCAACAAAGGCCGGATTGTCGCCGACGATAGTGTGAGTGGCTTGCAGGCCCAATCTTCCGGCGGCACCATTGTAAAGGTAAGTTTTAAAGAAAGTCCTTCGAAGGAGCGTTTCCTAGAAATTCCAGGTGTAGCAGAAGTGAAGCGTATCGACGACCATCAATTCCTTATTCAATACCTGGGAAAAGGCGATATCCGTGAGCTGCTTTTCCAGTTTGCTGTTACCCATCAGTTGACATTACTCAACCTACAACTGGAACAACAAAATTTAGAGGACGTATTCCGGCAATTGACGAATTGAGGGGCTACAAAAAGCTAAGTTGCATGTAGACATACCCTGAGAATTCAAAAGAGAAGTGGACTTACTCAGAATGTTCCTACTGTTTCATAAGCCACTACATGAAGACCCATAAGGCCGTTAATAGTCTTAAAGCCTCCTATTGTTCAAATGCACTTCCCTTTGCACCAATGTGCTACCTTTGCCGTTGATTGTAAAAACATCGCCTTGATCGCAATTTTCAGAAAAGAGCTTAATGTTTTCTTTAGTTCCCTGATTGGCTACATTGCCATCACCATTTTTCTGGTGGCCAATGGCTTGTTCAATTGGGTGTTTACCGATACCTCCATTATGAGCAGCGGGTATGCCGACCTGCAGCCGTTTTTCAATTTCGCGCCCTGGATTTTCCTGTTCCTCGTGCCAGCCATCACCATGCGCTCCTTCGCCGAGGAGAAAAACACCGGAACGCTCGAGCTGCTGGCCACCCGGCCCGTGACCGACCTACAAATCATTGCCGGAAAATTCCTGGCGGCATTTACCCTGGTGGTATTCAGCGTACTGCCCACCATCGTTTATTACTTTGCCATTCGGGAGCTGGCGTCTCCCACAGGGAATGTCGATACAGGTGGCATCATTGGGTCTTACATCGGACTCACCCTACTGGGGGGTAGCTTTGTCGCTATAAGTCTGTTTGCATCGGCCATCAGCAATAACCAGATAGTGGCATTCATCTCCGGGCTATTCCTTTGTTTCATCTGTTTTTATGGATTCGATGCTCTGGCATTATTACCTGTAAGCGAAGGCAGCGCAGACGCAATCTTCAATGCCCTCAGCATCAACCAGCACTACCAGAATATCAGCAAGGGCTATATCGACTTTCGCGATGTGCTGTATTTCAGCAGTGCCATAGCCCTGTTTTTCCTTATGACACAAACTACACTGGGCAGCAGAAGATGGTAACACCTACATCAACAGAGCAGGCTTCCGGCTATACCCGGAATAAGCGAAGGGCACTCCTTCGGCTGGGGCTTCTGGCAACAGTCATTGTATTGGTGAATGTGGTATTGTCGGGTTTTTTCTTCCGCATAGACCTGACGCAGGAAAAGCGCTACAGTCTTTCCACCCCAACAAAGGTATTGCTGGAAGAACAACAGGATATCGTATTCGTCCAGATTTTCCTCGCTGGAGAACTGACACCCAATATGCAGCAATTGCAGAATGCCACCGTGGAAATGCTGAAACAGTTCAGGGCATACGGCAAAGAAAATATCCAGTGGGAAATTGTCAACCCCTTCGATATCACCGATGAGGTCAGCCTGGGCAAGTACATCAAAGAACTGGAAGAAAAAGGCATCTACTCCATACCGTTTGGCTCTGCCGATCGCGAGCAAAGCAGCCGCTCCTTCCTATTTCCGTATGCCAGCGTAACCTACCAGGGCAATACGCTTTCCCTGCTGCTGCTCGACCAGGTGCAACCACTGACACCGCTGTACGACCCCACCACTGCAGTATCGCTGCTGGAATATAAATTTTCTAAATCTATTCGCCTGCTGAGCAACAGGAACAAGCCCGACATTGCCTTTATTGAAGGTCATGATGAGCTGGATACCATGCAGGTGCAGGATATGGCCATTTCACTAAGTGAGCTGTATAATATCTACCGCCTCGATCTGCCGCAAAGCGATTTCATCGACACCATCTATGAAGTAATCGTTATTGCCAAACCCAGGAGTGCCTTCAGTGATGCCGATAAGTATAAGATAGACCAGTACCTGATGTATGGTGGCAGCATATTGTGGTTGATAGATCCCGTGCTGGCAGAATTCGACAGCCTGCGGTATACCGGAGAATTTTTGCCGGTGGAGTACGATCTCAACATCATGGACCAGTTGATACAATACGGTGCACGGGTCAATTCCAATCTGATACAGGATAAACAGTGCACGCGCATCAAGGTGCCTTATGGCAATACCTTTGAAGACCGTCCATGGATTTATAACCCGGTGCTTACAGGCTTTAACAAACAACACCCCATTACGGCGAATGTAGATGCTATTGAAGGCAAGTTCGTCAGTGATGTAGATACGACGCAGGTGGCAGGCATCAGCAAGACCGTGTTGCTCACTACCTCTGCCAACAGCAGGTTCATTCGCATGGGCACGCGCGTCAACTACAACGTGGTGCAAAGCCAGTACATGCCGCGCGATGAACAGTTCAACCATCCCAATCTGGCGGTGGCCGTATTACTGGAAGGATCCTTTCCCTCCGCCTTTTCTACTCGTCAACCTACCGCGAAAGCTATGGAGCGCAACGGCATTGGCAACGGGCCATTCCGGGCAACAGGTGTCCCCGCACGACAGATTGTGGTGGGCGACGGCGACATGATGCGGAATGTAGTGGACAAAGACGGAAAGATATTCCCGCTGGGTGCCAACAACATAGAACGATACATTTTCGGCAATAAGGATTTCCTCATGAATTGCATCGAATACATGACCGATAACACCGGCCTGATGGAAACACGTGCCAAGGAAGTGAAGCTGCGACCCATCGATAAAGAAAAAGTGGAAGCCAACCGCACCCAATGGCAATTGATTAATATTGCAGCGCCTATCCTGCTGATCTATCTGTTCAGCGGCATTTACAATTATATACGCAACAGGAAGTACGCATGAAAAAAAATTTACTGTATTTAGGATTGGTGATTGTACTGGCAGTGCTTGCCTGGTTTTTTGTTTTTAACAAGGACAGCGGCTCCTTCCGCAGCAGCGAAAAAAAGTTTGGTGTTAAAGACACCACCAATATCAGCAAGATATTCATGGCCGACCTGAGCGGGTCATCTGTTATCATTGAAAGAGGCGAGAACGGCTGGATGCTGAACGGACAGGGTGCAGCCCGCCAGGACCTGGTGACTACTGTGCTGCTGACCCTGCAGCAGATGGAAATCAATGTACCCGTAGCGAAAAGCATGTACGAGAAAGTGGTGAGGGACATTGCCGGCAGCCATACCAAAGTGGAAGTGTATGATGCCAAAGGAAAAAAAATACGCTCCTTTTTTATCGGTCCTGTGAGCACGGCCTACAAAGGCAACTTCATGATTACAGAAGGCAGCAAGACGCCCTTTGTTGTCCATATTCCGGGCTTTGACGGCTTTGTTTCCGGCAGGTTTGTCATCGATGCCAACCAGTGGAAAGACCGCACGGTATTCAATATCAGAAGTGAAAACATCCGCGAACTATCGGTGCGTTACCCCAGGGTGCCCGATTCATCGTTTGTATTGACTTCCGACGGAGAAAACTTCACCCTCACCAATCAGCATACCGCAGGTAAAACCGTTAACCCGGAGATAGTAACCTACTATTTCAATCAGTTCAAACGCATTAACTGTGAAGTGTTTGTCGCCGACACCTACAAGCGCGATTCCCTGCTCAGTGAACAGGCTGTTTGTGAGTTGCAGGTAACGGATAAGAATGGCAACCTGCAGGCAGCATCGGTCTATTACCGGCCTACCACCTACCGCACCAAAATGCAGTTCGATTACCAGGATAACCAAATTCAGTTCGACCTGGACAAGTACTATTGCCTGATGAACGACCGACAGGATCTCGCTATCATCCAGAATTTCGTTTTCGGTAAACTGTTTGTAGGACCTGAATTTTTCTACAAGCAAAAACCATCGAACGTGAACGTGCTGATAGAAGACATCATGAAGGGCGCGGAAGGCACCACCATCGATTTGATGGAATAATCAGTATACCAGTATTTTCTTCAGCACCCGCTGCGCACCTGCCATATCGGTAATTTGCAGCAGGTATACGCCGGCAGCATCCGGCACAGCAATGGTAGCTGCCATACCTGAAAAGACGGTTTCCGTTTGCACCGTTTCACCCACCACGTTCACCCATTCGAGCAACACCTTGCCTTCTCCAGGTACAAAAACAGAAATGAAGTCCTGCGCCGGGTTGGGGTAGATGCGCACATCTTCTGCGGCTGCATCGGAAAGAGAAGCGATGGGCGCCGTATAGGTGAGCCACACTTCATATAAGGTATTGGTGGCTGTGCTGGGACCGAAATTGGGAATCTCCGGATCAATGCCACCGAACAGGTAGCCCGCCAGCAGGGGGGTGCGCGCTTCCGGCAATTTCAATACGCCATTGCTATACTTTGGGAAATCCGGAGCGGGGAAGTAAGCGGCATTCGAACCATATAAACCCTCGAACCGCACTGGCAGTAAGTCCTGCGTGTAAGCCGTTGTGGCATCCACTGCGGAATCGATTCGGGTCACTACAGAAATATCGGCTGTAAACGGAACATTCAGGTCTTCGACCACGGAGGCTGTAGCAGTATTGTAGACAAACTGGCTGATGCCCCCGAAAAGGAGGAGGTGATTGCGCTGCAACAAAGAGTCGTACATCACCATCACGGGGCAGGTATAATTGTTAAACCGGTGTTCCATTTCTGCCATCACGGCCCGAACGGAGTCATCCGCATCCTTAAAGATTTCAAAGCTGTTCAGCCAGGGCAGATTGGCATCGTACTGGAAAACACCCGACAATGCCACCAATGCCTCTCCGTTGGCTGCTGTCTTGCTGATGATAGGTGCCACATTGAAATCGCGGCGATGGTACAGCAGACTGTCCTCCATTGTAACAGGTGCTGTTATGGCCAGTGTGGCTCCATCATCTTCAATGGAAAAAAGTTGCATATTATTCCTGTAGTGCTGCTCAAAACCTAGCCCAATCTGCGTATACTCACCGGTAAATGTATGTCCCCCAATCAGGTACACCAGCGGTTGACCGTCGTGGTACATCACTTCAGCCTCGGCACCACACTGATAGAACACACTATCGCGCAGCATGCGGAAATAGGGCTGAATATCAGCTTCGCTTTCCATGGCCGGTTCCAGTCCTGCCAGATCAACTGCGATTAGGGTATTGAAAGTGACCATCGAGCTGTCGTCCATATCCTGTCCGTAGCCGCCCATGATGTAGAGGTAATCGCCGATGTGCACATGCGCTGCATTGGTGGCCCGCAAGGGGACTGCAATGCTGTCGGGCAGCTCATATACGCTCCGCGACCAGAATGCTCCGGTTTGCGGATCCAGCATATGTATTGCCTGGTTGGCTTCGTCTAAAGGGAAGGTGTTGGGAGGAAACAAGCCATGAAGACCGCCGGTGCGGCCGCCCAGCAGGAACCATCGACCGTTGTGACTCGCTGCAGCAGCCGATTGCAGGGCAGGCCATTCCGTGTAAGTCACTTCTTCCAGTTCAATGGTGAAGGCCTGAGGCCAATCCTGGGCCATTCCAGCGGCCGGAATAAGGAGAATGAAGAAAAAGGAGAAAAAATTGCGCTTTACCACGCGATAAAGATAAGTCGTGTGCATATTAAAGCGGCAGATTATTATGTTTGTCGCTACCTTTGAAAGCAATAAAAAAGAAATAAACTGCCAGTATGAAATTTATAGTCAGTACTACCTCCCTGCTCCGTAACCTGCAAATGGTGAATGGTGTGATCAGCTCCAGCACTGTGTTGCCTATCCTGGAGGATTTCCTTTTCGAGATTAACAAGAACGCGCTGACCATTTCAGGTACCGACCTGGAAACATCCATCAGCACCACCCTCGATATTGAATCGAAAAGCGAAGGGAAAGTGGCTATACCTGCCAAAATTCTGGTGGAATACCTGAAAACCTTGCCCGAGCAGCCGTTGACTATTTCCATCAACGAAGATACTTTCGGCGTGGAGATCACCACCGACAAGGGTAAGTACAAATTGAACGGCGAAAACGGCAACGACTTCCCGCGTATTCCTGTTCCGGAAAATGTGAGTGAATTGTCGCTGAGTACCGGTATCCTGCAAAAGGCTATCAACAAGACCTTGTTCGCGGTGAGCAACGATGAATTGCGGCCGCAGATGACAGGTGTTTACTTCCAGCTGAGCAGCGAAGGCATCACGTTCGTGGCTACCGACGCACACAAGCTGGTGCGGTACAAACGCAGCGATGCTACCGTGGCTGAAAGCGCTTCCTTCATTGTCCCCAAAAAAGCACTCAACCTGCTGAAGGGTGTTCTACCAGGCGAAGAAACACAAGTGGAGATTTCGTACAATGCCAGCAATGCCTTTTTTAGGTTTAATAATATTCACCTCATTTGTCGGCTTATCGATGCGCGTTACCCCGATTACAACGCGGTTATTCCGACAGAAAACCCGAACAACCTGCTGGTGAACCGCGCCGATTTACTCAACACACTGCGCAGGGTTATGATTTTCTCCAACAAAACCACCCATCAGGTGATTTTGAAATTATCGGGCAATTCCCTGAATGTATCGGCACAGGATCTTGACTTCAGCAATGAAGCCAAGGAAAACCTCGACTGCGAATACACCGGTGAAGACCTGGAAATCGGCTTCAACGCCCGTTTTCTGCTGGAGATGCTGAACGCGATGGACAACGAAGAGGTACACATGGAATTGTCGACCCCTAATCGCGCAGGCATACTACTTCCAACAGAAACAGAAGAAGGGGAAAGCCTGCTGATGCTGGTGATGCCCGTCATGCTGAGCGTGTAATACTTACAGCAGCCTTCGACTGAAACAGGAAAAATACACTTCCTGTCCTCCGAAGTTTTTATTGAAGCGGGCGATACCCGGTATCATAGAACCTTCAAAATCAAATACTATGTCCTTCCCTGCCAGCTCCTGAAACATGCTGTCGATAAGGAAGGTCATTCCGTTTTTCTTCTTGCCGGCTGTGGTAGACGCTGCAAGCAGATAAATACATCGGTTATTGCTCCGCACAATACAGGTACCTGCAATGCGGTTGCCTTCTTTATCGAGCGCATAGCGGATAAACCCCTTCTTTCTTTCCAGCACTTCCAGTAACAAGTGCTCCAGCCTTTTTATATCTCCCGGAGCCAGATCGCTGAGCTTACCACCGAGCTGCTCCTGCATGAAGCGCAGGAAGGTGTACACATCCGCCGACGACTCCGCTGCCATGCCCTGGTTCACAATGCGCTTGAGGTTCCTCACCACCACACTGCTGTAGTTGCTGTAGATATAACTGTAATCGGTATTCAAAGCCACCTGGTGGGTCAATCGACGGGTGGGCGAAGCGACAGCATTTTCGGCGTTGAGGTGCAGGTAAACCCGCAGAAACTTTCGGGGAATGGCTTTCAAAAAATCAGGTAACAATTGCAGGGTGGCTTCATCCCTCGCGAACAATCCCAGCTGCTGGGTAAAAAAAGGCTGGTAGACCATCGGTATGAAAAACTTTCGCTTCACCGGTAACGGAAAAAGGGCTGCATAATCATCCAGCACCAGAGCATCCCACGATTGACCACTTACGCTGTCGAGGTACCAGCTGTAGGCATACGGTAAGGCATTGACACATGCTTCCAGTGCTGCATCCCATCGCGGCTTATCAATGTCTTTATGCTGTATATACCTGATCAATAAACATCTATTGCTTCATGAACTGAAGGGTCTCCTGCTGCTCACTGTTCTGCAGGTGGAGCAGGTATAATCCCGCCGGAATATGCTGCACCGCCAGCGACCATGTACTCGCCGGTGCCACCGTTCCCTGCTGGATGACCCTACCTGAAAAATCACTTATGGTGTAGTGATTGTATATATTTTCAGAAGTTATATTGATACTGGATGATGCCGGTACCGGTGCCAGTTGGGTACCCCTGTCCGTTACCACTGTTTCCAATCCGGTGGTAACAGCTTCCACTTCAAACCGCCAGTAGCCATAGGGAGCAGTAATGGGACGGTACTGCAATTTGCCGTTGCTGGCATTGGCACGCAGGTAGTAGGAAATTTTCTTGCCTGCAGCCTGTGCCGGAATGTAGCCGGTCCACGTATTGGTTTCAGGGTCTGTCAGAGTCATGGGTATATTGTACCAGATAGTGGCGGCACTGATGGTTTCAACAGTGGTATACAGGATATTGGCAAAGGAAATGCCATCGCGGTGCACGATCTGGGCATCTACCTGATAGTCGACAAACTGCTCCTCGGTATTGCTCAAAGGCTGGTGGGTAATCAATAAGGGATCGTCTGTAGCTACTTCTTTGGTGATGCAGTGTATGGCACCGAGACTTTGAATGATATCATTGCAATCAATGCCGACAATTGTATAGCTGGGCAGGTGCTCATCTAGAATGCGCAAGGCAGTGGTATCGTATTGTTCCTCATACGTAGGCACCAGCACGGTTTTATTGACAAAAACAAAATTGGTATAAGTACGGTAATCGCCGGGACTCCACCACGGACCATCATCGGGATACTCACCGGATGCATCGGGCGGCATGGGAATGCGCACGACCTTGTAAGGCGTGCCAAATGGAGACATATAATTATCTAATACATATTGCAGATTCGCTTCTATCTGCGGACCGTCTGCCACGCCCTCGGGATACTCGCCTACCAGCAAGGTCTCTTCGTCCAGCAATTTCATGTGCATGTCAATGTGGTGAATTTCATCATAAGGCAACGTTTCCATCTTGATATACCGGTCAATACCCATAAAGGCCCGCATGATGGAGTCGATAGCAGCTTCCGATTTGAAAGACTGACTCTGTCCTGTGCCGTCATTCTCTTCCAATATGAGCTTCGATGAAAACCCGGTTCCCAGACCATCGGTCATGAAATTCCCACCCGTTGCTACAAAGTCCCAGGGGTCTTCCACCGACTGGTAGATAGGCAGGTCCGTCAGCGATGCAATGACGCCCGGTATGGCATCATCTTCGGGTCGTGTGGGGCGGTTGTAAATCCAGTCGATGAGGTAAAGGGAATCTACCTGATCGGTGTACACATTCCAGGGGCCGTAATCGCGGATCCACACCGAATTAAAAGGCGCATCTACGTAGCTGATGTTGCCCAGTTCAATGCCATTCGCAAGGAGGTCATCCTTTACTGCCACTGAATCCGCACAGACAATGAGCACTTCACATTCCTCCCGCGCATGGCGCACAATCTCCCGCACGGTAGGAATAAAGCCGGTCCACGCCACCATCAGGGCATCTATTTCTTCCCATTCTGCTGCAGCCCGCACCGGCAAAACCGGCGGCTCCGTACTTCCGGTGATAGCCGTTCTCTCCGGGATGTAACCATCCATAGCCGCCAGCTCCCAGGGAGCATAACCATGAGGCAACACCGGTGATTGTGCCTGCAACTGCAGACTGCCGCAACAAACCAAGAGAAAGCCAATAGCGGATAAAAAAAGTGATTTCATAGCTGTTATTTAACCAAAGGGGTATCAAATGTAGCAGATATAGGGAATATGACCTAAGATGGAACACATCCCTTCCACCAAAAACAGCTGCAAACCAGCTGGCTGTACTGCATCGGACGGCATTTCAGCCAATGTAACTGCTTCGCCTACTTCACCGTCAAGGTTGCGTAACTTTACACTCCCGATGACGGAAACTACAGTAAATAAAAACGAAACCTGCATACTGGTTGGACTGGTAACCCAATACCAGACTACCACTCAACTTGACGAATACCTGGACGAACTGGAATTCCTAGCCGGCACAGCAGGTGCCGTTACCATAGGTCGGTTTTACCAAAAGCTCACTACACCCGACAAGCGGACATATGTAGGAAAAGGTAAACTGGAAGAGATTCGTCTGTTCGCCGAAAAGCACGAAGCCGATATGCTCATTTTTGATGATGAGATTTCACCGGCACAGTTGCGGAATATCGAAGAGGTCTTGAAAATGAAAATCCTCGACCGCAGCATGCTCATCCTCGACATTTTTGCCAGTCGCGCACAGACGCTGCAGGCCAAGACACAGGTAGAGCTCGCACAAACCCAGTACCTGCTGCCGCGCTTGCGGGGTATGTGGACCCACCTGGACAGGATTAAAGGGGGTATCGGTATGCGGGGAACAGGTGAAAAAGAAATTGAAACCGACCGCAGGGTAGCACAGCAACGCATCAGTATACTCAAGCAGAAGTTAAGAGACATCGATGTACAAAGTCAGACCCAACGCAAAAACCGTGGCGAATTTATTCGCGTAGCACTGGTAGGTTATACCAACGTGGGCAAGAGCACCCTCATGAACACCCTCAGCAAGAGCGAGGTGTTTGCAGAGAATAAATTATTCGCCACACTCGATACCACCGTGCGCAAGGTCGTTTTCGACCGCACGCCCTTCCTGCTTTCAGATACGGTGGGCTTCATTCGCAAACTGCCCCATCACCTGGTAGAGAGTTTCAAAAGTACGCTCGACGAAGTGCGCGAAGCTGATGTGCTATTGCATGTAGTAGATATCGCCCATCCCGCTTTTGAAGACCATATTGCAACCGTTAATGCCACCCTCGAAGATATTGGTGCCCGCGACAAACCGGTCATTATGGTATTCAATAAAATGGATTTGTACGAACAGCGCATGTTCGATCCCTACCTGAAGGAAGAGGTGAAAAAAGACATCCTCAACGAACTGCAGCAAACCTGGATGCAGCGCAGCAACGAAAACGCCGTGTTCATTTCAGTAACACAACGCACCAACCTTGAAGAACTCCGCGACCGCATACTGCTCATGGTAGTGGAAGCATACAAAGTAAGGTATCCGTACAAAACGGATTTCTATTGAAAGCGAACCATCAGTAAAAGGAGGATTATTATTGTAAGCAGCACTTTCACTGTGCTACCCATTGGCGGCAGTCCTGCCTTTCACTTTAGTCCTCACCCCGCTGTTGAAGTAACTTTGGCAGGGACAACAACATCTCGCTTTGCGGGGCTGCGGGCTACCGTTGCAGTGAGGGCTATTTATTTACGACCGCAGTTTCATTGCAGCCGGAGTTAACATGGGCCCAACAAATATTATCTGTTATAATTTATAAATTATTCTGTGCTTGAAAATCCGTAGCACATTATGGTGCCATCCAGCTAATCTCCACTTTGCGGAATAAGGCATTCGCTCCATCCGGTGCTGCTGTATCGCCCACTCCCTTTATATCCATCGCCGATGCAGGAATACCCAAAGCCTGCAGATAAGCAGCAGCGGCTTGCGCTCTTTCCATAGAAATTTGCATGTTCACAGCAGGGTCTCCGGTTTTATCTGCATAACCGGTCAACACCAGTTGATAGTCGGGATGCCGCTTCCATTCACTAGCTATGTAGCTCAAAAAAGCCTGTGCTGTTTTATCGGGAGCGGTGGTGCCACTGCGGTAAAACAGATTGTAAGCACCGGGTAACCATTCTGCATTGGGCTTGACCGAAGCCACAACGGTGGTATCCGTTACAACTACCGTATCTCTCACAATCACATAATCAACTACAGCAGCTGAGTTGCCTATTTCTGTAAGTTGTAAACGCAAAGCATCCTGTGCCAGTAATTGCTGCTGCAACAGCCATTCCATTCTGGCCAAACGCAATGCAAGCGCTTTGTCGTCAGTCGGGGCGGAAGTAGCCGGAATTGCCAGACTATCTCCGGTAGCCAGGCCGGAAGAATCGGCAGCAAGCGTCGTATCAGGCGGCAAAGGTGCTGCATAAATAATGGTTGTATCGTTGCCGTTATTCCCAAAATTGTTGAGGAGTAAACCGGCAGTCTCTGCACCATACAAGCCAACCACCAGTTGGCGCATCTCCGCTAATTCTTTCTGGATGGCTTCCAGTTCTTTAGTATAGTCTGTCGACTCATTGCGGATTGCTTTCGGTGTTTGCTCGCGAACTTGTTGCACATCGCCGGTAGTGGATTCTGAACGCTGCATGGGCTCTTCTGCATGCCCTCCTGCAGTATCGCCCTGTAGGGAAACCACCTCTTCACCTGTTGATATTCTATCGGCTTCACTAACGGTTGAAGTGGTTGCTCCGGTAGCCGGTGCTTCCGATGTACTTGCCGCCATACCAATAGTGGCATCAGCGCTGTCGGTGGACAAGACAGTACGCTCCTGCAAATCCATCGACGATGCGGGCAGTGCGTTGCGTTGCACGGTTATTGGAGCGGACGTGAAGCGGTTCTTTTTTTCACCCAGCGCCATATGCAGACTCACACCGCATTGCCAGTTCATGTCATTGCGGTTGTCATCTGCTCCCCGGTTACCACTTCCCCTTCCACTTGGATTGGTGGGATAACTATCCAATAAATTCGATGGATACACTCCGCTTACATCATCTATGTAATCGGAAAAATAATATTGCGCGCCGGCAGTGACATCCAGGCTCCATCTATCGGATATGCGCCATTTCAGTCCCACACCGGCAGGCACCATCCATGTTGCAGTAGCATAGGCTTCACCTTCTGTGCGCAGCGGAGCCAGAGCTGTTTCGAACACGCCATCCTGCATAATTGCTGCTGCATCACCTGCCCCCGGATCGCTTGCCAGCACCTGGTTTTCCGTGTAGTAATAACGGGTACCATCTGCCTGGTATAAATCGCCGTATGGCTGAAAGCTGGCATATCCTACTCCTGCATAGAGAAAAGGCGATAAGGCAGCCCTTTGAAAAAGTACATAACCATTATCGGCATACCAGCGCAGTTGCAGACTGGCAGATTGCACTGCTGTACTGCAGTTGAGTGCACGGGTAAAATTGGAAGCCGCTGCATCGTAAGCTTGCTCATTGACTACCAGGTCATTGGCCAGCATTCGGGTTTGCTGTAATTGAAGTGCCAGCGAGAAACTGTTGCCCCAGGATCTTTCCACCAGCAGTGAGTAATAAACGTTCTGGTTCTCACTGATACTTTCAGTAGTAGGCAAATCGCCGTACAATGCTGCCCATCCGCCGCCGGCGCCTATACGCCAGTCATAGATATCCCTTTGAGCAAAGGAGCTTACAGATATTAATAACCCAATTATAAATAATAGATGCTTATTCATTTCAGTCCCGGTTCAGTCCTAACCACAGATCAAATTCTACACTCGCACCCACAAAAGGTCGCAGATAAAGTGAGTTGAGGCTGACATCCAGACCACTTCCACCTCCTTCCTGCAACAGGGTCATTCCCGCGTTAATACGCACCAGTTTAAAAACCTTATAGCCCAGTCCGAAATACAAGGGTACACCAATGATGGGGCCCGAGTATTTTGTATCAGAGGTCATGGTTACCTACGACAGCAAAGCCCCAACCGAAAAGGAGGTGTTGCTCCAGAACGGTGAACTGAAGGCGCGATTCCCCAGAGAGAAAGAAATACCGACAGAGGGCGCTGTGCCATACGACAGGTTCTTCAAATCGCCTTCTTCATACACACCCATATAGCCCACATTGATAGGGAGAAAATTCATGGTCGATTCAGTAGGATACTGCAATACCGACTTGCTGAAGCTTAACACCAGCAAATCGCCGTTCACATACTGGCTGGCTTCGCTGATAACAGAAGATTTGATAGCGCTCAGCTGTTCTTCTACCATTCTGTACTTGGCATTATTGACGGATTCATCCGGCTTCTTACCCACATATAGAAAGGCCTTTCTCAATTTGATATCCTCCAGTCGTTCTACCTGCTGTTCTATGATGCTGCTAAAGCCACTAAACGCCAATCCGTTTCGGTTGCGGTATTGCGACAGCCCTTCCTCCATGATAATTTCAAGGTCTTTCATTATCAGCTTCGGACTCTTGCGCAACCGGATATGCCGGTCATCGATTTCTACAACCTGTTCGATATAGGTAGAAAAGCGCTCTTCCAGAATTTGCAGAACTGCCTCCCGCTCGTTGTCTCCGGCAGGTACGAAGTAATCCAGTGTAATGCTGTAGGATGATCCGCCACGCAGACTGAAATTCACCGGTACATCGAATTTCTGTTCCATGTTGCCCGGCGCTCTCAACCATTCGGTTACGTACAGTGCATCTTTATCCATATTGCGGTAGATGCTTACTTCAATCAAATCAGCTGTCCCTAAAGTGCTTCCGCTGATCATCATGTAGCGTTCAGCAGGCAGAGGGTCTCCCTGATTGAACCAGTTCTTCTCAAAATCATAGTTAACAAACGCATATTGGGCATTGGCAACCATAGTGCCACTTAATAACAGCACAAAAAAAGATATTAAATATTTCATTGTTGTGTTTTACAGATTAGAAGTACTTCCTCTTAACCGTTGCTAACAATTTACGGTTTTTTGCTGCCATTTCAAAATCTATTTTTTCAAAATGAAGCTTGCTACGGATAAGTATATCTGCAAAAAATAACCATGCTGATAAATTGGAAGACAAACGCATAAAGCTATCTCCCTATAGTTCCATACCTCCTGCCGTCTGAAGAGCTTCAGGGGTTAGGAGTACCGGGGCACCTTGCGAAAAGGCAAGTTACTTTCGGACGAAAGCAGCAATAAGCTTAGGCAAATAATGGGAAAGTGCTGGCAAAAGCCTGCACCTCGGCACCTACCTGTTGGATATTGGTTTCATTATCGGGATTGCTAATCAGGCGATCAATCCAGTCAATGATGCGCACCATATCTGCTTCCCGCATACCACGGGTGGTTACTGCAGCGGAGCCAATACGGATACCGGAAGTGATGAATGGCGACTTATCGTCGAATGGAACCATATTCTTATTGATGGTGATATGCGCTTCTCCCAGTATGCGTTCTGCCTTTTTACCGCTGATATCTTTATTGTGCAGATCAATCAGCATCAGGTGGTTGTCGGTGCCACCACTGATGATGTGATAGCCGCGCTGCGTCAACTCATTGGCCATGGCAGCGGCATTGCTGATTACCTGACGGCAGTAGTTCTTATAGGCATCGGTAAGCGCCTCGCCAAAAGCTACTGCCTTGGCGGCGATTACATGCTCCAGTGGCCCGCCTTGTACGCCCGGAAAAACAGCACCGTCCAGCAGTGCACTCATCATCTTTACTTCTCCTTTAGGCGTAGTCAACCCATAAGGATTTTCAAAATCTTTTCCCATCAGAATCAGTCCGCCTCTGGGACCCCGAAGGGTTTTATGGGTCGTGGTAGTTACAATATGACAATGGGGTAGTGGATTGTTCAGCAACCCTGCAGCAATAAGGCCTGAGGGATGCGACACATCGCCCAGCAGCAACGCTCCTACTTCATCGGCAATGGCACGAAAGCGGGCATAGTCCCAGTCGCGAGAATACGCTGACGCACCGCAGATAATGAGCTTGGGTTGCACCGCTCTGGCTTTCTCCGCCACCTTATCCATATCTATCAAACCGGTGGCTGCTTCCACTCCGTAAAACTGAGCGTCGAAATATTTGCCCGAAAGATTGACCGGCGATCCGTGGGTAAGGTGTCCGCCATGCGCTAAATCAAAACCGAGGATGGTATCGCCCGGCTGCAGGCAAGCCAGAAAAACAGCTGTATTGGCCTGTGCTCCGCTGTGTGGTTGCACATTGGCCCACGCAGCGCCAAACAATGCACATGCACGATCGATGGCCAGCTGCTCGGTCATATCCACAAACTGACATCCACCGTAATAGCGGCGGCCGGGATATCCCTCCGCATACTTATTGGTCATAATACTGCCCATGGCCTCCATCACCTGATCACTCACATAGTTCTCGCTGGCAATCAATTCAATACCATGGGTCTGGCGTTCTTTTTCTTTGGCTATAATATCAAATACAACTTGATCTCTTTGCATTGCGACTGTTTGAACGCCAAATTTAAGGATTCGGACGATAGTTTGGGCGTTTAATCGTCATCTTCTGTTCCCACTCGAACAGGTTGTTGTACGGTGGGGTCATTCTTCCGAATTTCACTGTGCCTTATTTGTCCGCCACTGTAACCTGTTCGCATCATTCCTCCGGATGCAGCAATGGCAGCAATGGTCACAATTGCTATGGGCAGCAATCTATAACCTTTAGCCCTTTGCAGCCATAGCCAAGCCAGGAGGGCCAGTCCACCTGCAATCATGAGCACTATCATACCAATGTAAGCGGCATCTTCATGCTGATGAATCAAAGAACCGCTAAAACCCGGGAGGTTTTCTACGGCTTCCTCTGCGCCTTCGCCCGTGGAGTTCGCCAGTATGCCGGATAAACCCGCGGCTACCATTACCAGCAAGCTGGTTTGCGCAAATTTTTGTTGACGGCGCATTAAAGCCAGTAACAACATACATGTGGCGGCCATACTCAGTACAATAGGAAAATGATTAACGAGTAAGTGCCAGTGTGGATCCTGAATTTGCATAGTTGTAGTATTATTAATAAACCGGTTTCAACCCTGACGGTGTCATAACCAGTCTTCTGTTGAATAATTCATCGTCGTTCAGTCGGTCGGTGTAATCATTGTAGCGGAAGAAATGCTCCAGCTCTCTTTCCAAAACAATTGTTTTGCCATCCGGAACGCGCAGCAGTACATCAATCTCCTGCTCCCGCCAAAGGTCATCTTCACCCAGTCTGATGGAAGAAGGAAGCAACAGTATAGAGTCTTGCTGCTGCACGGGATAGTAGAGTTTCTCTGCCCGCGTTTTGGCTTTATCCCGGGTGCTTCCCCTCGCCGACCGTAAGAGTGTCATATGAAATAATGAATCATCTGAACGCACCACTGAAAAATCAATATCGCGAAAGACGATGGTATCATCGTTCAGAATGACGGGGTTATTCCAGTCCTTGCCGAAATACGCATGCCGGCTGTAGTAATCGTCTTCAAAGGGGTCCAGTCGCACCACCATGAGTTCTGCTTCAGGTGCACTCAGCTCTAGATTGGTAGAGGTGCGCCCTTCCTGTGAAAAGTCATTGCCCAGCTGTACACCGATAAAACTGATTACGACAATGCAGGCTATCCAGAGCACCAGCATGGTCCAGTCGAAAACTTTAAAACTGACACGGATATTCAGCAGGTATTTTATACCGCGCACCAGCAATACTGCCAGTGGAATGGCGGCCAGGGAAAGACCTGTCAACAGCGCCAGATTGGCATCCCTTGCGGTTTCGAAAAGGTGACTCAATACATAACGGATTTCGTCACCTGGCGTTAAGCCTTTAACAAAATAAAAAATACTGATGGCCACCAGTGCTGCCAAACTGGTTATTACAATAAAGAATACAAATATTTTGAATATAAAAGTAAAGAGGGGTTTAATGGCTCCGGCAGTTTCCTCCAGGGCAACTCCCACGGAATTCTTGGCCTTATTGACATTTTCAGACCGGAAGGTATCGCTGACTTCCTTGCCGAAAGCATTCGCCCTTTCCGTGAATTGCTGCGTGCTGGTTTTGATAGTGCGTTCTATGTTGGAAATATTTACCCGTTCACCGCGCATTTCCAGTCGCTCGGTTGTGGTCTTTGCTTCGGGCATGATAATCCACAATACTATATACAACAGCAATCCTGTGCCTCCGAAGAAGAATACCGCAACGAACAACAGCCGAATCCACAGGGGATCGATATCGAAATAGGCACCGAAACCGGAACAGACACCGCCCAGCATCCGGTTTTCGCCGTCTCTGAAAAATCTTCTGCTGCTGCGTCTGCCTGTTGAAGCATAGGAGGTATCCGGCTCGGAAGCATCAAAAGCTTCGGGCTGACCCATGATATTGATAACGTGCTCCACATCCGACATCATGATGGCTTTACCGGCATTGGCCGTTTCACTGAAAAGCTCAGCGATGCGCAGTTCTATATCGTTCAGTATCTCCTTGCCACCTTCTTCCTGTTCATACTTTCTTCTGATAGCAGAGAGGTATTGATCTAACTTCAGGTAGGCTCCCTCGTCGATCTGAAAAACGAGGCCGCCAATATTCACCTGGATTAATTTATTCATTGCTCAATTTAAGTTTTAGGGTTCAGTGTTGGGGTTATTGTTTAGGGAGACCCGGAACGAGTATCCATAATATGAGGTAAATCAACAGACCTGCTCCTCCCACAAAAAAGGATACCAGGAATGCCAGCCGCACCCAAAGGGCATCAATATCAAAACGGTTGCCAATTCCGGAGCAAACACCACCTAAGAAACGGTTGTTGGTGTCGCGGTAAAAGCCCGGGAACCTGGAACCTCCGGTGGGGCCGCTTTGAGAGTAGGTATCGAAATCCTGGGGCCTACCCATGGTATCTATGACCCGGTTTACCATTGTGGCATTGACAAATGCCTGCTGACCTTGCTGCTCCTGCAGAAGCTCCGCAATACGTTGCTCCATATCGGAAAGTATTTCAGCCGCATCAGCGCCTCTTTGGTTTCTTCTAATGTGCGACAGGTACCTGTCGAGATTGCGGTAGGCAGGCTCTTCCATTTGAAAAACTGTACCGCCAATATTTACTTGCAATATCTTGTTCATGTTGCTGGGTTTTTAAGGTGTTGGGTATTGACTGTTACGGCATGTGCCAGCTCCAGCCATGTCTTGTGCAATTCGTGGAGGAATAATCGTCCGGTATCTGTGAGCTCATAGTATTTGCGCGGTGGACCGGAACTGCTCTCCACCCATTGGTAACTGAGTAACTCCATGTTCTTGAGCCGGTTCAACAGCGGGTAAACTGTTCCCTCCGCTACCAGCAACCTGCTCGTCTTGAGCTTGCTGATAATATCGGAAGGATAAATTGCTCCTTCACTGATGATGGCCAGCACACAGAATTCCAGTACTCCTTTTCGCATTTGGGCCTGTGCATTTTCTACATTCATAAGGCAAAGATATAGCATGATATAGTACTATGCAATACCAATTACCATATTTAAGCAGGTAGCAGGCGTTAAAGTGTGTTAAGCTATACCCTGTAGTGGCATAACTCATTTAAAACCAATAAATTGTAATTTTTACTTAGCCCAGTAGTAAGCCCAACTTTTCACTTTTTTCCCTGCATCGAACCAGAATAACTGGCGATAGGCCGGGTAAATAGCTACCTGGCAATCCGATTCGCGGGAGATGCGATAAGCGTCGCCATAGGCTTTCAACATTTGTTCGAAACTGTTGCCGATGCGCAGTCCGGCATCAGTAGATGCAGCTTCACCGGGCAGGAGCCGGGCGAGCTTCAGGGTACGGAAGGCAGCATTGGAGAAACGGAACTTGATTTCCATCACAACCATATTGCCTATAGTGTCTATGAAGAGTATGCAGTTATTGTCGCGGGTGTCTGTGCGATTGCTGCGGTTGGGTGTTAAGCCGGCAAAATAGTCCATCAATAGCTGTCCGTCCACTGTAGTAGTAATATCACTCATAGCCGGAATGCTCAACTGCACAGCAGTGAGGTTGCCGTTGGCCACCTGTAAATTGGCGGTGGCAGTGGCACTACCCTTCCGCTCAGCAGCCTGTAATAACCGGATAGCAGCTTCCGCATCGCGCTTAACCACCAGGGCCAGCCCCTGTAATTCGTCGGGCAGCCAGGAGGGTGTGGCGCTTTCATCCATCTCGTCCAGTAAATCAGTGAGCGAGCCAGCCTTTCCGGTAAGCGCATAAACGATACCGATATTCACCATTGCCGGGAAATACCCTCCTTCCATTTCCAGTGCTGCTTCAAAGTAGCCTCTTGCCTCTTTGAGCAAACGGGCAGCCTCATCGGGTAGGGCAACGCCGCTTCCTCTGGAGCCGCTGGCCTGGTACAACACTGAACCTGTTTCAATAATCAGTGGCCATTGCAAAGCTGCGATGGTATCATTCATATAAGTGAGCGCTTCCATCACCTTCACCACACCAATATTATTCAGCATCTCTCTGGTTCTGATATAATTATCGGTAATATGTGAGAAAAAGGAGGCCGCTCCTCTTAAATAGGTAAGTTGTTCGTTGCCTTCAGAACCGGCAGCTAAATGCAGCAGCATGATGGCAGTTTCATAGGCAGGAATCAATGCGCGCACTTCATTGGCTGCAGTACGTGCAATCTCTTTGCGATCATCCAGATTGGGATAGTTCTTCAGCTTGTAAGGCAGTTCAAACCAGCGGTAAATGCTGTCTATTACGGCATCTGCTATCAGGGCGGTGGCGTATCCTGCATTGGTGGCATAAAAAATTCCGTACAGATCTGCCTGGGTTTCCTGGTATTGCAGCTGCAGGGTATCGGCATCTATCCGCGCCAGATCTTCGCCCCATTGTTCGTCTGCATATGGTAATGCAAACTGACCGGCCCAGAAGTGCTCATTGTAGTAGTGCATGATTTCATGCGAAAGTACATGGGCTAAAGCCGCTGAAGAATCGGCACCAAAGCCGCGCATTTTGTCTATCAACTGATAGCTGATTTGCACCACGCCATCTGAGCCTGTAACGGCAATCATTCTGGCATTATTGACAATTTCGAGTCGTGGAGGTGAAGGAAAGTCGCGGTTAATGGCCCCTACAATCTTATCGAAAACATCATGCGCGTAGGTGCGTGCCTGCTGGGCCTGGACCCCGCCGGAAAAGATAACGGGGAACAAAATCAACCCTATTATTACTAGTAGCTTTTTCATTGTTCCCCGTTATATAGATTATTTACCTGATTGAATTTGAAGATCACCTTTTGCCTGTCCGCTGCTCAACTGTGAGTTGTTCACAGAAGTACCGGGAGAATAGGAAGGTGTAATCTGCCGCATATATACGCCTTCAGAATAAACCTGTACAACCATGTTTTGACCACTGATTACCAGCACATAGCCATCCAGAGTTCCTTTGTCGTATTCAGCAATGGCTATCAGCCCATCGGCGTATTTCCACATGGCTACACCGTAGCTGTAACCTTGCTTCCAGTTACCGATTACTTTGGTGCCATCAGCGTAGGTCATAGTGCCGAAGCCATCTTCCACACCATCTTTAAACTCACCCTGGTAGCTGCTGCCTCCTTTGTATACCCGCTTTCCTTCTCCAAAGAGACAATCACCATCCAGACAGTCGGCACTGGCATACAAGAGCGCAGAAGGTTCAGGGGCACTGTATTCGCGCAATGCTAATAGGGCTTTATCCGCAGCATAGCCATATGTTTGACCGGCGATCATTTTTCCGTATGACCAGCTACCGGCATCTACCTTGCCATCTTTGCGAATCAGCATACCATTGCCATTGGGAGCATCATCACTCCATTCGCCCACGTAGGTATCGCCGTTGGGATAAACCATAGTACCCAGACCTTCCCTGACATTGTTCTTCCAGGAGCCTTCGTAAGTACCACCGGAACTAAAGGTATATGCGCCGTATCCTATGCGGGAAAAATCAGCACCCAGAACACCATAGTAAGTATCGCCATTGTTATAGGTCCATTGTGCAAAGCCTTTTACCAGCTTATCGTTCTCGTACACACAAGTACCGTATTCTCCATTGGGCAGATAGCGGGTACCTTCCCCATTGCGCATGTCGTTTTTCCACTGACCGGCATATACCTCACCGGAAGGCCAGCTGTAGATACCGTAACCGTTGTACTTGCTACCTGTGAAGTTACCTTCATAGCGTGCACCACTTTCAAATTGCATTACACCATATCCGTTGCTGCAGTCACCACTTACACAACCTGTTTCCGCCATTGCTTCCAGGGAATAATTCAATCCCAGGTCAATGTAATAAGCTTCGTACATAATGGTAGCAAGATCGTCGTACTTCACCCAAACAAATCCTTTATTTCCCCATATGTCGCCCCATGAATTCATGATTTCATAGGCACCACCATATTTATTATCGTCATAGCCTACTATGGTCATCGCGTGCATCTGGTGCATACCTTCGTTGCTCAATACAGCTGCACCCCAGTTCTGACGTTCCTCGTAGGTAGGCTCCCAGTAGTTGCCTTTTACGGCAAAGAAAGACTGTGGAATAAACGCACCAAATACAACAGGACTTCCGGTAGTAAGAGCTGCCTTAATATCGGTATGATCTGGTTTTGCCTTGCCATTCAGGTAAGTGGTTAAGGATGCGGCCGTCATGGCATCGGGCATACTGGAACCTTCATTGTACAGAATGTAGGCTTCATTGATTTTAAAGTTGGCAGCATCGTTGAGCAGGGAGCTTGTAATTTCTGTGCCGCAACCAATAACCGGTGCATAGAATTTCTTCGCTCCTGTTTCAATCAGCAGCAAAAGGGAAAGTGGAATAGAACTTCCGGAAGAACAGGAAGCATCTGCTTTAACCTGATTGTATACAAAATAAGGACAGAATGCCAGACCGGTAATCATATTGCGATTGACCAGCCCGAGGTTAAATGCGTAGGCTGTTGTAAAAGCTGAATAAGCTACTGCCCAGGAAGTACAGGTTCCGTAGTTACCCTGATTCTTTACGTAAGGCGTGTGGGCTTTCAGCGAAAAGCTTTTGGGCAGTTCACCTGCATAGCCTTTGCCGCTGGGCTTCTTATAAGTGAATTCCGAAGCGGCGATGTCATCGAACAAAAGTCCGGTGCCATATTGTGCAAAGCTTTGGGCTGAAATCAGCAGGCAAAACAGCATCCAAAAAAGATTTTTAGTTTTCATAATTGTTTAGTTTTACTAGCTAGATGTGGTTTTTAATTATTTTGCACAGCATACAAAGGTTAAAGTTAGTTAACATCTAGGAATCCTCTCATATGCGCTTCTTAAACATAGTCTTTTATTTAATGGCTTTTTCATGCTCTGTCGCGGCTCAGACCAGTGGCATGGAATACCTGAGGGAGTGTGACCGCCTGGTTACAGAAGAAGATTATCCGGCAGCGCTGGAGGTTTGCCCGGTAGAAGCACTGCAAATGATGGAGGCTCCAGAAGTAGGCGATACCGCCAAGGTGTTGCGCCTGATGGAGATTTGTGATGTGCTGTACCTTGCCGGATGGGTAAGTGAATCGGTACCCTATAATGTAAGTGCTGTGAACTATGCGCTGGAACACCTGGGCATGGGTGAGTACGCCTTCGTTACACTGGAAAATCTGTTTGCGCTGGGTCAGCTGACCGGTGATGGTGAACTACTGCTCGAATCCGGTAACCTCTTAATCGAGGTGGGCGAAGCCATAGGCTATGCCAACAGTGAATCGGTGATGCATACGTATTATCTGATGGGAACAGAGTACAGCCTCCGCGACCAGCTGGCAGAAGCAGAACAATACATACAGCGTGCACTGGATATCTCCCTGCGCATAACAGGTCAGCCGGACTCCAATTACGCCAGCATGCTGGTGAGCCTTTCGGAGGTGTACAGCGGCTATCTGAAGTTCGCCTTATCGAATAAATTATGCTACCAGTCTATAGCTATTCTGGACAGCCTCGGTATCACTGCGCCGGATATACGGGTGAATGCCCATACCATGATTATGCTGAATGCATCGAATACGGAAGACTTTGAAACTATGGTCTCCAGTATTTATGCCATTCTGGAACTGATACCCGAACTGGAACCGCTGGACCAGGCAGCTAAGTTCATTGGTATGATTATTCCGCTGGTGAACTACGATTTGCTCTACGGCACCGATAACTCCTTGAGTGAAGGGCTGGATGACATCGCTAAAAAGTTTACCTACATGCTCGATACAGCCAATGCTGACCCCATCTTCATCAGCTCAGGTTACATGGCGATTGGTAATATGTATCTCTTGCAGCGCATGTACGATAGCATGTATACCTATTATAATGATGCGGCCCGTGTTTTGGAATCGCGCTACGGACAGGTGAATACCATTTACATGAACGTGTTAAACTCCATGGCCATGTGTGCCGAAAAAAACGGGGACATCGAGCATGCACAGGCGCTGGTAGCAGACAACCTGTTGCTGGTCAGAAAGTTTCTGGGTGAAAACTTCACTTATCTGAGTGAACAGGAACAGGCGAATTTGCTCATCGATTTCGACTTCATACGCGATTCATATATATTTTTCTTTTTGCGGCATGGCGATGAGTTTCCGGAAATGCATAAGGAAGCTGCCGATTTTGGTCTGCAGCTGCAAGGCATTCTGCTGCGCAATGTAGCCG
>DDYY01000092.1:29329-68835 GCA_002346225.1 Bacteroidetes bacterium UBA3022 | reverse complement strand
CGTCCTGCAGCAGGGTATCGGTGACCCAGCACAATTCGACCGATGGATTGCACTGAAAGAAAGAGCTGCAGCCCTGCAACTTGAAGATGAAGCAGCTTCTGCGGCACTGCTGGCAGAGGCGGAAAAAATTGAGAAGGAATTCAACTTCCAGCTGAAAAACCTGGAACCGCAGGCACAGTCCGGATTTTGGGAGCAACTCCGTGCGGGTTTACAACCCAATCAGGCAGCAGTGCAATTTATTCGCTACGAACACAACGGGTATTTCGAGCCTTACACCGATGGCTACTTTGCCCTGGTAACACTATCCGAATCGGAGGCACCGATGAAGGTTAATCTTTGCACCGATGAAGAACTGGGGGCCATTCTGGAAAAGCGCGAAGGAGAAACCACCAGCGATTATGTGCAACGCCTGTATACCCGTCCCGACCCCGACCTGCCGGAAGACTCGCTGTACTTTTCCGGAGATCGCCTGTATACACTGATCTGGGAACCGCTCGAAGCAATATTATCCGGCATTGACACCATATTATACAGTCCTGTAGGGCAACTCAATAAGATAGCCTTTCAGGCACTGCAGTACAGGTGGGAGGACCCCTTGCTGAACCACCACGTGCTCATTCAACGCCGCTTTCTCCCGGAACCCATGCCGGCACCACAAACGTTCAGCAGCATTACCGTGGCAGGGGGCATACATTACAGTCCGGGAACCCAACCGGACGAAGAACAGCTGGCAGAAAACCGGGGCGACAGCTGGCTGCCCCTGGGAGGCACCGTGACAGAATTGAATTTTATCCGCCAATTGAGCAGCAAAAAAGGAATCGCCTTCAGGGCTCTGGACGGAGATGATGCCACAGAAGAAGACTTCCGCGACGCCCTGACGCAACAACCCGAGATACTGCATCTGGGTACCCACGGTTTTTTCCTGCCCAATACACCGAGCGATAGTCTTTCCCCCGGCGCTCCGGGGTATGCATTCAAGGTATCCTCCAACCCGCTACAGCGAAGTGGCTTGCTGCTCACCGGTGGGAATGACAGCTGGCAGAACGGCACCACAGGAGACAATGATGGCATACTTACAGCTTCAGAAATTTCCAATATGAATCTGCTGAATACGAAACTGGTGGTCTTATCGGCATGCGAAACCGGCTTAGGTGATATTCAGGGTGATGAAGGTGTTTACGGCTTGCAGCGCGCATTCGCGATGGCCGGGGCAGGACAACTGATTATGAGTTTATGGAAGGTTCCGGATCAGTATACTGCAGAATTGATGCAGCTATTTTACAGTGCACTTTTTGAAGGGAATACACCCCTCCACAGCTTGCGCATGGCACAGCAGACACTGGCGAAAAAAACAGGACCTTATAATTGGGCTGCTTTTGTACTAGTGCAGTGAAGTGTGTTGCTTCACAGTAAGTTCAAAGCTTCGGAAGGCAGCTCTCAGCTCTTCAAAAAGTTGATGGAAAATCAGGGCTTTTTCACCCAGTGCAGCATGGTCGGGCGCCGCTGCCTGTTGCCCCGCAGATGTCCATTCTATCCATTGACGCACCTGATGGTCGGCCAGTTTTAATTCGTGCTCCCATTCATCTGCCACTTCTCTTTGGCGGATGAACTGGCTCTCAAATCGTTGTACATGTGGCATAATTTCCTTCTCCTGCGGAACTGCTGCGATAGCTTCCAATTGGCCCTCGAGTATGCCTACCTCATCTCTGACCCACTTCACTGTTTCCCGCCAATCGTTGATGTCTTTGTGCCAGACTGCGGCCACTTCCATATAATTGTCCATAGTTGTAGTATTTAATACTTACAATGTTCTGCAAAAATGGACGGGAAGCGCATAATAAATGTCGTGCTGAAAGGTAACAATTATCACCCCTTCCCTAAAGGATAATACTACTGTCAGTAAGCCGCTAAGGCCTCCATAGTGGTTAACAGGCGGCTCGAAGCAAGGAAGTTCTTTTCGAGTGGGATGGCAAAGGGCACAGGGGTATCGAGACTGGCGCATCGCATCACCGGCGCATCGAGATAGGAAAACAAATGCTCGCTGATCCAGGCGGCAATCTCGGCTCCTATGCCTCCAATCAGGGTATCCTCATGCACAATCATCACTTTACCTGTCTTACGCACTGCAGCTTCTATGGCCGCATAATCCAGCGGCAGCAAGGTGCGCAAGTCCAGGATCTCTGCATCCACTGCCAGATCGCGGGCTGCACTTACCGACCAGGGCACGCCCATGCCATAGGTAATGACGGTGAGCTCTTCGCCCTCCTGCACTGTATGGGCCTTTCCAATAGGTAAGGTATAGTAATCATCCGGAACCATTCCGCTCACACTGCGGTACATGGCCTTGTGTTCGAAAAACATCACCGGATTGGGATCTTCAAAGGCACTTAACAGCAACCCCTTAGCGTCGTGGGCTGTGGAGGGGTATACGATTTTCAAACCCGGTGTATGGAAAAACCAGGCTTCATTGCTTTGGCTGTGAAACGGACCGGCACCAACACCTGCACCGGTGGGCATGCGGATGACACAATCTACATGCTGCCCCCAGCGGTAATGCATTTTGGCCATGTTGTTGACCACCTGGTTAAAGCCGGAGGTAACAAAATCGGCAAACTGCATCTCCACCATGCTTTTCATGCCTTTGATACTCAAACCAACCGCGGCACCTAAAATGGCCGACTCACAGATGGGCGTATTGCGCACACGGTGCAAGCCGAATTCGTCGGCAAATCGCTCAGTTATTTTAAACACTCCCCCATAAGCAGCGATGTCCTGACCCATCAACACCAGGTTTTCATGGTGTTTCATAGCCAGCCACAATCCGTCCGATATGGCATCTACCATGCGCTTTTCAGTACTGGCCTCTACACGCGGTGGTTGTTCTATCTGTTTGAAAGGATGGTACACATCTGCCAGTTCTTTTTCTGAATCCGCTACCACCGGTGCGGCAGCGAAACCTTCCTGCACGGCAGTATTGATACGGGCAGAAAACTCACTCCTGATGGTTGTAATCTGCTCCTCAGTAAGTATCCCCGATTCCAGTAACCATTGCTCATAATTCCGCACCGGATCCTTTTGCGCCCACATGTCCATAAGTTCTTTGGGCACATACTTGGTACCGCTGGCCTCTTCATGGCCACGCATGCGGAAGGTTTTACATTCCAGCAACACAGGCTTTTGCTCCGCAATACACCATTTGCGCAGGTCCATTAACTGGTGCGCCATTTCCAGGATATTGTTACCATCGGCTATTTCAGCACGCATACCATAGCCTTTTCCCTTATCTGCGATATGCTCACAGCGGAATTGCTCGCTGGTAGGAGTCGATAGGCCGTAACCGTTGTTCTCTACAATAAAAATGACCGGAAGATCCCACACGGCTGCTACGTTTAGCGCTTCATGGAAGTCGCCTTCGCTGGTGCCACCTTCACCGGAAAACACCACCGTCACTTTCTGCTCCTTTTGCAGCTTGCATGCCAGTGCGATACCATCGGCAAGAGCCAGCTGGGGACCGAGGTGAGAAATCATACCCACAATGTGGTAATCGTTGGTGCCGAAATGAAAACTTCTTTCCCTGGCTTTGGAAAATCCATCAGCAGCTCCCTGCCATTGCTTGAATAATTTAGGCAGCGGTACACCTCTGGAGGTAAACACACCCAGGTTGCGGTGCATGGGCAAAATATATTCATCCTTGTCCAGCAGCCACCCAGCAGCAACCGCAATGGCTTCCTGACCTATGCCACTGAACCATTTGCTGATGCGTCCCTGGCGCAGCAGGTTGAGCATCTTTTCCTCTATCATGCGCGGAAACAGTAATTCCCGGTATAGGTCTAGCAATTGTTCATTGCTGAGCAAATGCCGCTGGTAATGAAAGGCAACGGGAGCAGTGGTAGACATAGAAGAAAATTTAGGACAAAGGTAGTGCTACGATCACTGCCAAAAAACCAAATCGACTAATCTTTTATTGCAATTATTGTAACCCGATCGCCGTTTCTTCCCGTAATTTTAGTGAACGGATAATTGATAAGGTGAAACAGGAACTTGATTCTGTAGGCCAGACTTCCATCCTTCAGATTCATTTCCGATGGGGACTTGATATCATTGTAAATGGTAATCTTTTGGAATTTTCTTTCCATGATACGCCGTGCAGTGGCGGTGGTAAACTCGTGAATATGGTAAGGATTATCAGCCAGTTTTCGCCGTTTGCCCGACAGCTGCAGAAGCCTTGTTGCTACTGAAGTAGAAAACAAATTAAAGGTAGAAGGGACCACCAGCACAGCGACACCACCCGGTTTCAGCATGTCGTAAATCTTATCGACAACAATGCCCGGATGGAGAAAATGCTCGAACACGTCACCCCCATAAATGGCATCCCATTGGTTGTATTCAGCAGATAAATCCATGGTTTCAAAATCACCTTTATATAAATCAAAACCAAACTTTTCTTTAGCCCGCTTATTGGCAGCATCCGAAATTTCCAGACCCGAAACGGTCATGCCCATTTGTTGTGCCGCATGTAACAGATGACCCAGAGCAGCACCAATCTCAAAAAGTGACCGGGCATTCGGATGGGCCCTGAGTACCGTATTCCTGATTCTATCCTGCAATTGACCTACCGGCATGGCGTCCTTTAACTGCTCATAGGTAATCTGTCTTTCTTCCAGACCATGGTGACCATGATCAAAGTAATCATCTGAATACAATTCATTCAAATCTTCCGGTGTCGGTTTAGGCATTTGACAGATGAGTCCGCAATTCCTGCACTTCACCAGGTTGAACTCCTTATTTTTCCATAAGTAATAATATGGTAGTGGAGAGAATTCAAGCTCTCCGCATGCCTGACAATGTTGTTCCAATTATATTACGTTAAATTTTCTATAAAATATTTTATCATCCATTTGCACCTTCACGATGTAGGTACCATTGGGAAAGGTGGAGATGTCGAAGATCCGGACTGCGTTGTGCGATACTACCTCCATCAACTCCTGACCCTGCATGCTATAAATGGAAATAATAGCATCTGCAAAGGGTGTTTCCAGCACTATGTATTCATTTGCAGGATTCGGGTACAAATGAATATCATCAATCGGCAGGGGTTCCTCAATGATGGCAACCGGAATCGTGTAACATAGTTGCAATTCGGGATAGGTTTCCGGATTGATATGATCACTCGATGCAAATCCAAGTCGCCGGTAGGTGGTTTCCGACTGCAGGCGCAGCATGAAACCATAGTTTTCCGTGTCCAGCATATCCTGAACGAGCTGGGTTACATCTATGTCCAGAAAATCCTCATAACCGGATACTGCCGCGCCGTGTTCCACCTGGTGGGTAGCAGTCACAGCGGGTTGATTGTCCCAGGTGATGCTCGCTTCATCCCAATCTTCTATCACCCTTCTTATGTAAGATGGGTTATCGCCTGAATGCAATTGTGTATCGGGGTCATCCAGCGCAAACAGGCTCAATCCGGCGAATTCCAGCACGGCATCCACCGGCAGCGTATCCAGGTTAAACCGGATGAATGATCGCTGAATACCCGACTGGCCATCCCAGGTCCACGCATTGGCCCTGTTCTCATCATGGGTACCAAAATTTGTATTCGGATCCAGGCTCCATACTTCTGCATCTATTCCATACTCCGCCCCGGGTTTAAGGGTAATACAAGTGTCGCCTGGTGTTTGTACTATGGTAGTATCCTGAGGAGGTAAATCTGTTAGGCAAAGCAATAATTCAGGATAACTGGATGGATTGATATGATCGCTTGATGCAAATCCCAGTCTACGGTAGGTAGTTTCATTCTGCAGACGCATCATGAAACCATAATTTCCATATTCCACCATGTCGCGAACCATCTCTGTTACATCCATGTCCAGAAAATCTTCATACCCCCAGGTAGCCGCATCATGTGTAACCTGATGTTCAATGGTTGATTCCGGTTGATTATCCCAGTTAATAATCATCTCACCCCAGTCTTCAGTAACTCTTCTGATATAGGATTCATTATCGCCGGAATGGAGCTGCGTATCCGGATCATCCAGACCAAACAGGCTCAACTGTGCAGAAGCTACATACTTATCCTCCGGGATGGTATCCAGATTGAACCTGAAATAAGAGCGTTGTATACCAAAGTTCCCACTCCATGTCCAGGCATTGGAGCGCAATTCATCATGATCGCCAAAATTGACAGTTGGCTCCAGGCTCCATACTTCTGCATCATAACCTTCTGCGGGTCCCGGCTTGAGCAAGAGGCAGGAATCTTCCGGAGTTATAATAATGGTGGTATCCTGCTGTCCTCTGGGTTCCCAGCATAGTTGCAATTCGGGATAGCTTTCGGGATTGACATGATCACTTGATGCAAATCCCAATCTTCGATAGGTAGATTCATTCTGTAATTGCAACATAAAGCCATAATTACCGAAGTCAATCATATCCTGCACCAGCGCCGTTACGTCCATGCCCGTGAAGTCTTCATAACCCCATGCAGCAGCATCGTGCAGCAGCTGGTTTACACTTGTAGTAGATGGCTGATTGTCCCAGTTGATGTCCCATTCATTCCAATCTTCCGTTACTCGTTTGATATAGGAGTCGTTGTCACCGGAATGCAATTGGGTGTCAGGGTCATCCAGGCCAAAGAGACTTAACTCTGCTGCTACCAGTTCCATGGTATCCGGAATGATATCAAGATTAAACCGAAAGAAAGATCGTTGTATACCGAATTCACCGCTCCAAGTCCATGCGTTGGCCCGCAGTTCATCGTGATTTCCAAAATTGGTTGTTGCCTCCAGGCTCCACACTTCTGCATCGAAACCATCATCCGAGCCCGGCTTTAAAGTAATGCAGGTTGCCGTGTCTGATTGAGCGTTCACCAATCCAATCCCCAATAAGAAAAGAAGTACCGGGAAGGTTTTCATTAAAAGCGTGTATTGAGTCGTTGCTAAAGTAGGCATATTTCATTCGCCATGCAACTCCACCCAGCGCTTGCTGAACGACTTCGGAGCGAACTTCAGCGATTCACGGTGTTTGCCCCAGCTGTTGCTGAACACTACCGACATGCCTACGGTTTTTACCCATGCACCGCCACGGTCCATCAGTTTCCTGCTTAGCATTCCCCTGCGCCAGACACTCCATGCTGTCTTTTCCACAAAGGAAGTATTACCCGATTGCACGGCTTCATGCCGGTTGAACAACAGCAGGTTGTGAAGGTTGATTTTTACAGGACAGACCTCTGTACAATTGCCGCATAAGGATGAAGCATAACTGAGGTGCTTGAACGAACCCATATCTTTAAAGTGCGGGGTGATAACGCTGCCAATCGGACCGCTGTAAGTAGTGCCATAGGCATGTCCGCCAATATTCTTGTACACCGGACATGCATTCAAACAGGCGCCGCAACGAATGCAGTACAATGCTTCGCGCTTTACTGCATCTGCCAGCAATTTACTGCGGCCATTATCGAGCAATACCACGTACATTTCATCGGGACCATCAGTTTCCTGATCCCGTCTGGGCCCGGTCATAACTGTGTTGTAGACGGTTACTTTCTGACCTGTACCATAGGTAGCCAGCAAGGGCCAGAAGGTAGAGAGATCATTGAAACTGGTCAGCATTTTTTCTATACCAACAATTACAATATGTGTTTTGGGGAAGCTGGTGCTTAAGCGGCCATTGCCTTCGTTTTCTGTGATGGCTATTCCGCCTACATCAGGCAATATAAAATTGGCGCCGGAAAAACCTATGTCTGCCTGCGTGTACTGGTGCCGCAATTTTTCACGTGCAACCAGGGTAAGCTCTTCTGCAGTCAGGTTGATATCGGTTCCCAGTTTCTCAGAAAAGAGCCGGGCTACATCTTCCTTGCTCTTGTGCATGGCAGGCGTTACTATATGATAGGGCGCTTCACCATCGAGCTGCTGTATGTATTCCCCTAAGTCCGTTTCCACACTCTCCACACCGTGCTGGGCCAGAAATTCGTTGAGGTGAATTTCCTCCGTAGCCATACTTTTGGCCTTCACCGCCTTGCGGGCTTTTTTAGCCTTTACTATTTTGAGAATCTCCTGCTGCGCCTCGTTTTCATCATTGGCCCAGATAACCTTGCCGCCGTTAGCTGTAAAGTTTTGCTCGAACTCCACCAGATAGCGATCCAGGTTTTCGATAGCCTTCCATTTGATATTCTTGGCCCGCTTCTTCACATACTCCAGATCTGCATACTGCTGTTTTCCCTTCACTACTGTTGCATCGTACTTGCCAATATTGAAAAGTAGCTTGCGCTTATGTTCTTTGTCGAATGCCTTGGCTTCACTTTTAGCTAAAAAGGTATGTAGCTGAGAACTCATGGGCGTGTATTGGTGATAGAAGCAAAAATAAACCAAATTCAGGGGACTTCTGATGCAGTAAAATTTCTTGGCGGCAAACTACCTGCCTATAACGAAGGTTCCTACCTTTGGCAGAGAAATTACGCGCGCTGAGCACAAGCACCATTGTCCGTCAATCCCCTCACAATGTGCGCCCTATAAAACAGTGTGTTGCATTTTATCGTAAAGGTAGCCTATGAAACAAGTGGAAAAATTTCATATATTCCTGCTGTTGTTGCTCGTGCCATTAGTGGGTCTGGCAGCGGGAAATTTCCAAACCACCACCACTGGCTGGCACCTTGCCGGAATTCGGATTGAATTCTACTTGTTTGTGATGACACTGGTAGGAATAGCCTTCTTCCACGAAAAAGCACTTTTTATTGCAGTCACCGGATTGGTTTCCATTTTCCTGGTGCGCATGTTCTCCACCCCTTTTGACCCTGCCGAACACCTTTCCAATGAGTGGGAAATCCTGCTGAATCTATTTGGGCTATTACTGGGTTTTGCCCTGCTGGCCAAGTTGTTTGAAGAATCGGGTGTCCCCGATCGCATACCGGCCATGCTTCCGGGCAACTGGACCGGCCCCCTTTTATTGCTGATGCTGGTGTTTGTCATGTCGAGCTTTCTCGACAATATCGCAGCAGCCATGATTGGCGGTTCCATTGCTTTGGTCATCTTTCGGCAAAAGGTACATATCGGTTACCTGGCAGCTATTGTAGCCGCCAGCAATGCGGGAGGAGCGGGTTCCGTAGTGGGCGATACCACTACCACCATGATGTGGATTGATGGAGTTGCTCCCGAAATTATTCTTCCGGCCTATCTGGCGGCTATTCCTGCTTTTCTCATTTTCGGCACACTGGCTTCCCGTCAGCAATTCAAATTGCAGCCGGTGGTTAAAGTGCGCAACGAAAAGCAACATCCTATCTCGTGGAAGCAACTGGGTATCTGCCTCCTTATTCTGGCGGGTGCTATTTCCACCAATATTCTGCTGGACTTCCCGGCGCTGGGTGTATGGATTGCATTGGCCATCGGTGCCCTGCTGGTAAAAATGCCCTGGGGAGAGGTTCGCAACTCGCTGCATGGTACTTTCTTCCTGCTGGCAGTAGTTTCCTGTGCCTCCATGATGCCGGTAGAGGAATTGCCCGAAGCCTCCTGGCAATCTGCTTTTGCACTGGGATTAGTCTCTTCCGTTTTTGACAATATTCCACTTACCAAGCTGGCGCTGGACCAGAGCAACTACGACTGGGCTTTGTTGGCCTATGCAGTCGGCTTTGGCGGTTCGCTCACCTGGTTCGGATCATCGGCAGGCGTTGCCATTACCAACCTTTTCCCCGATGGACGCAACCTGAAAAAATGGATTGCCTCCAGCTGGTACCTGGTAATTGCCTATGCTGTCGGATTCCTATTTCTGTTCCTACTCTTAGGCTGGCATCCACATTACCACAACTAATTTCCCCTTCCTTCCGGGTAAGTTGCCTGATTTATGTGTGTTTAAGGCAAGTGTGCGTATCTTAGCCGCCGCTAAACCGATACTTCTAAAAAAATGAAGAAAATTCTGGCGGGCGTTTGCGCCATTCTCCTTCCCATGATCGTAGTTGCTTCATCAGGAGATGCCCCATCCCAAGGTATTGCCATTGCAGGCATTCGACTCGAATTTGTATTGTTTGCCCTTACCCTTGTAGGTGTGGCACTGTTCCACAACCGGGTGCTGCTGGTGGCAGCCACAGGACTGATTTCCATTCTCGCCCTGGAGCTGTTTACTACAGATTTCAATCTGGTGCATCACCTCGAACATGAATGGGAAATCCTGCTCAACCTCTTCGGATTGTTGCTGGGCTTTTCGGTGCTGGCCAAACACTTTGAAGAATCAGGGGTACCGGATAACCTGCCTAAAATACTGCCCTCCGGCTGGAAGGGTGGCTTTGCACTGCTGGTGCTCATTTTTATCATGTCGGCTTTCCTCGACAACATCGCTGCAGCCCTGATCGGTGGTTCTATTGGTCTGGTCATCTTTCGCGGCAATGTGCACATCGGTTTCCTGGCTGCCATGGTTGCTGCCAGTAACGCAGGAGGTGCCGGCTCGGTAGTAGGAGATACTACCACTACCATGATGTGGATTGACGGGGTAGCTATCGAAGATGTAGTGCATGCTTTTGTTGGAGCCATTCCCGCCTTGTTTGCATTCGGCATCATCGCCGCCAAGCAACAAGATCGCCATCAACCTATTATAAAGGAGGTAAATGCCATCGTCAAGCCTATCGATTCAAAGAAGCTGCTCATTTGTGTGCTAATCCTGATTGGTGCTGTTTCCACGAATGTACTCCTCGATTTCCCTGCAGCAGGCGTTTGGGCGGCTATTCTTATTGGCGCCTTTATTACAGAGACCCCCTGGAAAGAGATTCCAACGGCCCTGCCCGGTACATTATTCCTCTTATCACTTGTTTTGGCCGCATCCATGATGCCGGTGGACCAGTTGCCTGCCGCTTCCTGGCAGTCTGCCTTTGCACTGGGTTTCATCTCATCCATATTCGACAATATCCCGCTTACCAAACTGGCACTCGATCAGGGTGGCTACGACTGGGGCGTGTTGGCCTATTCCGTAGGATACGGTGGTTCTATGGTCTGGTTTGGCTCCTCCGCCGGCGTGGCCCTGTCCAACCTGTATCCACAGGCGAAATCAGTAGGGAACTGGGTAAAAAATGGATGGCATGTTATAGTAGCCTATATCATCGGCTTCTTCATTATGCTCTCCATTGTCGGCTGGCATCCTCATGCTCCGCACCGCGATGGAGATACAACCCCTGCTGCTGAAAGCCACCACTAACCATTGCTTTTTCCGGCTACGTGGGTTATTGTGTAAATTTATGGCCCATAACCGCAAAGCTTGGCATTACGCATATTCAGATCACCCAAAGACGCTGAAGTACCCGACGAGGTACTGATTGCGCAGTATAAGACCAGCGGTGACCTGGCTGTGGTCGGTCAGTTATTCAAGCGCTACGCCCATCTGGTGTATGGTGTTTCCATGAAATACCTGAAAAATGAAGCCCTGGCAGAAGACCTGAGTATGCAGGTTTTTGAAAAACTCATTACAAGTCTGAAGGAACACGAAGTCAACAACTTTCGGCCCTGGTTGCACATGGTTACCAGGAACGAATGTCTGATGCTGTTACGCAAGGATAAGCAAACAACTGTAACGCCGCTGGAACCTTCCAGAACAGAAGGTGAAGATGAGGTTATGGAATTCGCAGCAGAAGATCATCTTGATGATGTAACCTGGAAGGAGGAGCAGCTGGAATTGCTGGAAGAAGCCATCCGGGAACTTAATGAGGAACAAAAGATGTGCATAGAACTGTTTTACCTGCAGAAAAAAAGCTATCAGGAGGTAGCCGAAGCTACTGGTTATGATTTGAAGCAGGTAAAGAGTTACATTCAAAACGGAAAGCGTAACCTGCGCATATATATGGAACAACGCAATGCTGGATAAATACTACCATACCAAAGATGTGTATTATACACGCGAAAAAATGACGGCCTATTTGCGGGGCGAGCTGGAGGACTATGAAACGAGGGCCTTTGAAAAGCTGATGGCTGAAGACCCGTTCCTGCAGGAAGCACTGGAAGGTATACGCCTGTCAGGTCTGGCATCAGCAGAAAAACACCTGGAACGCCTTGATAAAAAAACAGATATTCTCACCGGTGTTAAAAAGCCAGTAGTCTTTTCTCCCTTATTGCGCAATGTCTCTATGGCGGCTATGCTGCTGATATTAATGGGTGCATCCTACTTTATAATAAACCGAATGAATGATGCCGCCTCCCGGCAATCAGCAATGGAGGTGACATCGCCAGAGGACAACAATACAACTTCACCTACCACCACTCCACAGGACGATAGCCTGGTAGCGGAACCGGGCAATAACGGCTCTTCTGCAGCTGCGCCAGTACAGGAAGATCTGGCAGAAAACGAAACCTTGGCTCCACCCGTTACTCCGGAGGAGAGCGAGCCGGTACCGGCAGCCCAGCGCGAAGAAGTACTATCTGAAATAGTGATGGATGATTCAAACAAGTACATCGAACTGGATGTCGAAGATATGGTCCAGGATGAATCAAGCGCGGTCACCTATACCTATTCCCCTCCCGCAACAGTCACGACTACCCAAAAAAGCACTGCTGCTGAAAGCGATAAAGGGTACCTCTCCGGAACACCAGCAACTGATGCCAGTGTAAATGAAACTTATGCTGTGGTAGAAGAAATGCCGGAGTTTCCCGGAGGAGAAAAAGCGATGATGCAATACTTTGCAGAAAATCTGCGCTATCCGGCACAGGCAAAAGACAGCCGCATCAGTGGTATAGTTTACATACAGTTTGTAATTACAGAAACCGGAGATATTATCAACTCCAGAGTGCTAAAAGGAATTGGCAGCGGATGCGACGAAGAGGCGCTTAGGGTTGTGAATGAGATGCCGCTATGGAGTCCTGGCAAACAAGGTGGAGTGAAAGTGAAGGTGCTCTATACCTTACCGGTTAAATTCTCCCTGGATTAACTATTATTCGCCGGAACCGGAAAGGGATTTGATTTGCTCTTTGATGGACGATTTGAGACCTTCGGAGCAACAGCGTTTTTCTACCCGCTTGGCGATAAAATCCTTTAATTCCCTTTCAATATTGTAGTGATCGAGGCAATGCTTGCACCGTTCGATATCCGTAAGGAAAAGGTCGGTCTCTTCTTTGGTAAGCTCACCGTCCAGCACCAGGAAAACCTGCTGTACAAATTTCTTACAATCGTGTTGGGGTAGAGCTTTGTCCATACTCAACGCTTTTCTTTATAACCTTCATCTGCTGCATACTTGCGCAATTTCTCTTTCAAAATATTCCTGGCTCTGTGCAACCGGGACCGCACAGTTCCAATAGGTATATTGATGATACTCGCAATCTCTTCATAAGAGAAATCTTCCACGTCGCACAGCAGAATCACCGTTCTGAAATCTACCGGCAATTCATTCAAAGCACGCGTTACCTCATCGCCTATCAACCCGCTGAACATCTCCTGACGGAGGTCTACATAGGTGGTAGTGCTGTCCTCATCTGCATCATTGTAACCACTGAAATCTTCATAGTCAACCCTGGTAGGTTGTCTGGTCTTCTTGCGGTAGTCATTAATGAATGCATTCTTCAGGATTTTAAACAACCATGCCTTGGCATTGGTTCCTTCCTGATATGAATCAATAAAGCGATAAGCCTTTAAAAAAGTTTCCTGTACCAGGTCATTTGCATCATCTTCGTTATAGGTAAGATGAAAAGCAAAATTGTAGAGCGCATCCATCAACGGAAATAACTCCTGCTCAAACAAGATGTCCTTTCGTCGTTTATCTGAATGCTCTATATTCACGGTGCCAAAAATAGAAAAATATCCTCCACTGATGGCATCCCCGGAAAAACAGCAGAAGAATAAAGGAAATATTTACATTTAACGCGATTTGAGAATACTTCTGATAGTTATACAATACCTGCCCCACCGACTTATTGCAGCACTCGCCATTGCAGGGCTGATGGTCGGACTGGTCACCACAAGGGTAGTGCTGAGTGTAGCATCGATAACCATTGCCTGCAATGCCCTGCTGCATCCTAATGTAGGAATGCACTTCCGCGCATGGTATTCCGACAAAGGCAAAATGCTGTTTACCCTGCTGTTCGTTGTTTACCTGCTCTCGGGTTTGTATTCCAGTAATATTCCTGCATGGTGGTCGAATACTCAGAATAAATTACCCCTGCTGGCCATCCCTTTTGGTTTTACCTATGTAGAAAGCCGTTTCAAAGGATGGCACTATATCTGGCTGTTTATATACATTCTAGTAATGACCATAGCCGGAATAACAATAATGGGCAACTATGCTTTGCATTATGCGGCCATCACCGAAAGCATTCGCTCCGGGAATGCGATTCCCACGCCCATGAACGATCATATAAGGTTCAGCACCAGCCTTGCCTTTTCCTGCATCGCTGCTGTTTACCTGTTGGGGAAGGCAACCGTTCAAAGCAACAGATGGTGGCGCATCACCCTAATAATCGCTCTGATAGTACAATTGGTCATTGTGCATTTTCTAGCTGTCCGAAGTGGTCTTGCCACCATCTATGGTGCAGGCATGCTGCTGGTATTTCACACCATGTTCCGCCGGGGAGGCATGTGGAAAGGCCTTTTGTCTATTGGCCTGCTGCTCAGTGCGATGGTACTCGCTGTCATACTGATAAAACCACTTAATAATAAATATAAATATTTTAAGTACGAATGGGAGCTGATCATCGCAGGCGAATACAAGGAAGGGCACAGTGATGCTCAGCGGCTACTCAGCACTTTATACGGCTGGGAGGTGGCGGAAGACAACCTGCCCTGGGGCACAGGCACCGGTGATATCAGGGAAGCCATGACGGAGCACTACCGGACCCATCCGTCAACCGAAACCCTTACTCCGGAGCTGCCACACAACCAGTTTGTGTATACCCTTGCTGCTACGGGTATAGCAGGATTGCTGGTCCTTATCATGGCCTTTTTCTATCCCTTAACACAAACCTCGATGCGAAAAGACTGGCTGGTGCAGTCTTTTCTACTACTGCTGTTCATTAGCTTTATGACTGAACACGCACTGCAGATTCAAATAGGTATGACTTTTTCCATGCTGTTCTCCTGTCTGCTACCGGTAGTATTGCGGCCCGATCAAAAGAAAGCCCTTTGAAAAAGATAAGTGCCATAATCACCAGTTATAATGAAGCGCCGAATATCGAAAGAGCGCTGCAATCATTATCGTGGTGCGATGAATTAATCGTGGTGGATTCCTTCAGCGATGATGGCACTTTCGAGATAGCCCAAAAGTATACCGATAAGGTTTGGCAACGGAAATACATCCACCCTGCTGACCAGAAAAACTGGGCGATTCCGCAGGCAGCACACCCGTGGATTATACTACTTGATGCCGATGAATGGGTACCTGCTGATTTGCAGGCAGAAATCCGCAGCTGGCTGGCCACTCCGGAAATACCCTATGTGGCATTCTGGATTTACCGCAACAATCATTTTATGGGGAAGCGCATTCGGTACTCGGGCTGGCAAAGGGACAAAGTAATCCGCTTCTTTCAACGGGACCTGTGTCGCTATCCCGATCAGATGGTGCATGAAGAAATCATAGCTTCGGGTCCGGTTGGAAAACTGAAAAACAGACTGGAACACAATACTTTCCGCTCGCTGGAACATTTCCGGGCCAAGATGGATCGCTATGCAGCCTGGTCAGCAGTGGATAAGGAACCCCGTACCGGAAGGATAACTGCCTACCACATGCTGGTAAAGCCTGCATTCCGGTTTTTCAAACATTTTATCCTCGACCTGGGTTGGCTGGATGGTTACCGCGGTTACCTGATCGCGCAACTCAACGCCCGTGCCATTCGCATGCGCTACATCAAAATGAAAGCTGCGAGAAATGCAAACAGCGGTACTCACTCCTTGTAAAAAGGATAGGTGTTGTTTAATTCATTGGCGCTTACATGCAGAAAGTAGACACCGGAAGTGGTAATGTACTGCCCTACCGGTATGCCTATATTGGCAACAGGAGGTTCGAAGGCAACAACCGTTTCAAACACCTTCCGACCGGTAACATCGTAGATGACCATATCAAAGATTCGGGGCGAGGCAGCTGTAATTTTTACGGTGAGTGTTCCCTGCACCGGATTCGGCACCACCAGTAAATCGAGTGTAGCGGCATCCGATATCAGGCAGCCTCCGTTATTGAACTGGTACAACTCTTTTTTCTCCAGCGTGCCACACACCAGATCTGTAGCAAAGTCGGCTGTTAGTTCCACCATCAGGGTGTCGTTGATAGCCGAATGATCGGCACCTTCATTGGTAACCAGGTGATAGGGCGTACCTGCTATTTGCAGCAAATCCGCCAGATAACGAGCACCGTAGTACTGGCGATAACGTATCGGTGTATAGCAACTGAACAAAGGTGCTTCTATGTAATCAACTATATTGTCGCAGGTGCCGTGCGCCATCAATGCCGGCAAGGGTTTTCGGGCTAAGAGCTGGGGCTGGTCAATCGCAGCAGATTTACCTACGAGCGCCTGGATTTCGGGGAGGTGATTATAGAACGTATTGCCGCTGCTGTCAACAGGTCCCAGTGCCTCGTAGAGATAAGCCGGATAATCTGCCTGTTCTGCCAGCGCAGCAGTAAATGCCACCGTAGCGCCCACACTAAATCCTGAGAGTATGACCATCTGCGTGTCGATGCGCAAAGTAGCTGCGTTTTCATACAAATACCGAAGCGCAGCGCGCACATCCTGATCTGCCCGGTACCGTGCTAATTCCAGACTGAGCGTGTCACCCTGACAATTACCATCCAATTTATCCCAGCCTTTGCGGTAGTTGATGCAGGCAGTTATAAAACCGCGACGGGATAACTCATTTCCAAACCACACAGGACCTTCCAGATCTTTATTGCCTCCCAGCAGAGACCCTCCATGTACATATACTATCAGCGGCCTTCTTTCCATCTCATCGTAGGCACTCTTTGGACGGTACAGATCCAGGCGCAAGGTTTCTGTATTGCCTTTACTGTTGATGGCTGTTCCGTATTCCAGGTTGTAAAGCACCTCCCGCTCCTCATCTGCAAAATAACTGTTGCTGAAAGCACATTCCTCCACCTTCGCAGAAGACTGTGCGGAGGCTGACACCATTGCCAGCATCAAACAGATGGCCAACCCTACCTTCATCAAAATCTTGTATTCTCAGCCCAGGCTGCTTTTTCGGGATAATCTGTAGTAAAATGCAATCCCCTGCTTTCCTTTCTCAGCAATGCTGCCCGCGAAATCAGAAAGGCTATGGTAATCAGATTGCGCAATTCACACAGTTGCGGCGATAAAGTAGTGCTGTGGTACAGGCGTTCCGTTTCTTCATACAACAAATGCAGGCGCTTTAATGCCCTGTCTAAGCGCTCATTGCTGCGCACGATTCCCACGTAATTAGTCATGATATCTTTCAGTTCGCGCAAGCTTTGGGTAATAAGCACCATCTCTGTGGGATCGGTGGTGCCTTCTGCATTCCATTCGGGAATACCCTCCTGTATGTCAGCTGACTTGATTTGTTCTGAAGCGTGCTCAAAAATTCGATGGGCAAATACCAGGGCTTCCAGCAGGGAGTTACTGGCCAGGCGGTTGGCACCATGCAGTCCGGTACAGGTACATTCTCCACAGGCGTAGAGGTTGCGGATACTGGTCATTCCATGGGCGTCAGTAGAAATACCACCGCACAGATAATGCGCAGCCGGCACCACAGGTATCATATCTTTTAAAATATCATATCCCTTCTCCTTACATGTGTTGTAAATATTCGGGAAATGTGCATGCATCTCTTCGGGACTGATACTAGTACAATCCAGCAAAACAAAATCCTCTCCCGAAATTTTCATTTCATTGTCAATGGCACGGGCAACAATATCGCGCGGCGCCAGGGATCCCAGATGGTGGTATTTGTCCATGAAGGCTTCTCCCTTGCTGTTCTTCAATACAGCGCCGGCACCTCTTATCGCTTCTGTAATTAAGAAAGACGGAGAGACACCGGGATCGTATAACGATGTAGGGTGAAACTGCACAAACTCCATATTCGCAATACGTCCCTTGGCGCGGTACATCATGGCAATGCCATCACCTGTAGCAATAACAGGATTGGTAGTGCTTTTATAAACCTGCCCTGCGCCGCCGCTGGCCATCAGTGTTATCCTGGAAAGAATTTTCTCAATATTGCGACTCTTTTTATCCAGTAGATAAACTCCATAACAGGTAATGTCCGGTGTGTGCCGGGTCACTATCCTTCCCATGTGATGCTGGGTAATCAAATCAATTACAAAATGATGTTGCAACAAAGTAACATTCGGCAGGGCGTGTACCTCTTCGAGCAGTGTTTTCTCAATTTCCTTACCGGTTACATCCTTGTGATGCAACACCCGGTTGGCACTGTGTCCGCCTTCCTTACCCAGGGCATAATCGCCATCCTTATCCTTGTCGAAATCGGCCCCCCAGTGAATGATTTCGCGAACCCGTTCCGGCCCTTCTTTCACCACTATCTCCACGATGCTTTCATCGCATAGTCCATCTCCTGCAACCAGGGTATCTTTAATATGCGACTGATAACTATCGCTGTCAAAATCCCAAACCGCAGCTATGCCTCCCTGGGCATATTTGGTATTGGTTTCATCCTGTTCGGCTTTGGTAATGATGGTGACTGTAAGATCGGGGAACTTCCGTGCCATCTTTAAGGCACAGGTTAAGCCTGCAATCCCTGATCCAATCACTAAAAAGTCTGTATTTTGCATGCTACAGCTAAGTTACTCGTTAAAATGCAATGTACCTCTTCGAACATATGATACGCTACAAAGTTGTTATTACCGGAAAGGTTCAGGGCGTGTTTTTTCGAAAATATGCTCTGGAAAAGGGCCGCGAACTGCAATTGACGGGGTGGGTCTGCAATCAGCCGGATGGCTCGGTGTTAAGCATGGCTCAGGGTACCCCGGAAGCGGTGGAAGCATTTATAGAATGGTGCCGGACTGGCTCTCCTTCAGCAGCAGTGGCTGCCGTTTATACAGAGGAATTACCTGCAAGCTCTCTGCCTGCCTTTCACATACGCAATTAGTCCTGCCCCTTGCGGTAGGCATAGGTAGCATCCAGCGCTTCATAAAAACTCTCGCCATATTTGCGAACCAGTGCGTCTTTTACAAAACGGTATACCGGTACCTGCAATGAAGCGCCGTAACTGCACGCAGGGGAACAGATATCCCAGCGTTCATAGTTCAAGGCATCGTAGTCTCCTACCTTGGTAATGCGGATAGGATAGAGATGACATGATACCGGTTTCATCCAGTCGATTTTTCCATCTCTGTAAGCTTTCTCTATGCCGCACAAAGCGGTACCTTCCTCGTAGTATACATAGGCGCACGGACCATTATTCACTAATGGTGTTTTCAGTTCTCCATCGCTGTTGGTAATGTGATAACCTTGTTGCTCCACCGCAAGCCTTCCGGCATCTGTGATATACTCTTTCACCACGGGATATACGCGCTCCAGTTCTGCCAGCTCCGATTCCTCCAGAAAAGCACCTTCGTCTCCTTCCACACAGCAGGCGCCTTTACATGCATTTAAATTGCATACAAAAGCTTCGTCCAGGATTTCTTCGCTGATCAGTTTTTCTTCAATGATAATCATATGGCGAAATTACCTTCTTCCCAACAAATACACAGCCGGGATTTTTTCAGGAGCAAAATGAGATTGCTTCCACGACTGAATGCTTTGGGTGCGAATCATTTCGGAAGGACCGCTGATACCTATAGCTACGCAAAGCAAGGTATCAGGGGCACAGGTTTGTAGTAAATCATTAAACATAGCCTGGTTGCGGTAGGGTGTCTCTATGAACAGTTGGGTAGCCTTTTCCCTTTGCGCCCGTTGCTCCAGCTCCTTGATCGCCTTTCGCCGCTCCTGCTGCTGCACCGGCAGGTAGCCGTGAAACGAAAACCTTTGACCTTCCAGACCGGATGCCATGAGCGCCAGAAAGAGCGAAGAAGGTCCGGTTAAAGGGATGACCTTGATGCCACGCTCATGGGCACTGGCAACCAGAACTGCTCCCGGATCGGCTATGCAGGGAACGCCGGCCTCCGACAGCATACCGGCATCGCGCCCTTCAAGGATGAGACGGCACATAGCATCTATCTCCATATCGGTGCTGTCTTTGTCCAGCCGAACCAAATCCACTTCCGCAAAATCACGGGTATACCCTGTAGCGCGCAGATAGCGGCGTGCTGTGCGCTCCTGCTCTACAAAAAACAAATCGAGCTGAGCGGTAATGGTATGCACATAACCGGGTACCACTTCGGGAGCATCGGGATCAATGAGGGTTGGAATCAGGTACAGCCTGCCAGCATTCATATATTTTTTTCAACTTTGTAAGACATGAAGGTACTGAAAGATTTCTACACGCGGGAAGATACACTGGCCCTTGCGAAAGAACTTATCGGTATGGAATTGTGTCATGCACATCCCGACGGGCTGACAACAGGTCTTATAGTAGAAACCGAAGCATATTGCGGAATAACAGACAGAGGTTGCCATGCATGGGGTGACAGACGCACCGAAAGAACAGAAGTCATGTACCGACAGGGTGGGTTGGCATATGTCTACCTGTGTTATGGCATACACCAGATGTTCAATGTAGTAACCCACCGGGAGGGTTTTCCGCATGCTATCCTGATACGTGCCCTTGAACCCCTGGCAGGATTGGATTTGATGCAACACCGACGACAAACCGATAATAGAGAAAAACTCTGTTCGGGACCGGGCAATGTAGGAAAAGCCATGGGTTTTAGCACGCAACAATCGGGACTCTCGCTGGAAGGCGATACCATTTGGATAGAGCGACCATCGTCTTATGCAACCAGAGATATTACGGAGAGTCCGCGGGTAGGCATGAACTTCGATGGCCCGTATAAAACCGTGCCGTGGCGGTATCGTTTATCCGGGTCGCGTTTCACTAGCAGAGCCCGATGATGTAAGGAATATTGGAAACACTATTGTTTTTGTCAAACGCACCCTTCCGGCCTCATCCATTGCCTCCAGTAGTACGGTTCCATCCTCTCCTATTTCCATCCACCCGAAATTGATGCCTTCATAATGCTCGGAAGATGCAATGGCATTGGTATATCGCTTGCCGGGTCGCTCGGTGTGGGTAACCCCGCTGGCAATAAGCTCATGCACCTCTTTTCCCAGCACATGCTGAGTGTTGATTTCAGCAAAGTGCTTATCACCGGCTATTATTACAAAAGGCTTCTGAACATCCTGTAATATATTATATAATTTTTTCCTTTCTAAAGGATAATCACTCCATCCTTCATTCTCATTGTCATTAGACAGAACAGAAGTGCCGGAAACCAATACCAGCAAATCAGCCGCCGGCCGCCTGAGTTCCTGCTCCAACCATTCCCATTGAGCCGCACCCAAGAGATGAGCATCCTTAGCCGGTTGTTCTCTGAAATACCGGGTATCCAGTAAGATAAGAGAATACTGCAGCGAACCTGAATGTAAATGATACGACCTGTATATGGCTGCGCTATCCGGAAAATCTGCTGGAGCAGCACCCATAAAGCGCCGAAATAAGTTACTGCTCTCCGATTTCCATGTATAGTTTGCACCACCGTTATTCCGTCCAAAATCATGGTCATCCCAGATACCGGTTACTGGAACTGATTGTGCCAGTAATCGGTAAGAATATTGTTGCTGCAGCCGTGCATATTTATGGGCTATTTTATCCAGATTATTTCCCGGCCATGGTATGGGACGGTCGGGATAAATGATATCACCTGTCCATACAAAGAGGTCGGGCGACAGGTTAGCAATAGACGTAAATACGCCCGATTGTCGATTATCGTTATTACACGATGCAAATGCAATCTTTTGTACCTGTTCCGGAACTTCCAGGTGCGGAAAATCGACGGTGGAAGGTTCGAGGTAATAAAAGTTGCATCCTGTAAGATGGGTGAACAATGCCAGCAGGTAAAGCACCAAAACACGAAGGGAAAATTGGAGGTACTTAAGCGGGTTCAGAGGGTACTTTTGTGCATCCATAAAATCTTCACAAAAGTATTTTCCTTGTCTATGCCTACCTTTACCCGGAGTATATATTAAGGGAAATAAAACGTAACCGCAGTACTAAATCTTGTTACCCAATATTGCTTCAACATCAATTGATTATCAATTAAAACTATTGGTGTATTATCAGACATACAAAATATTACTATTCAACATGTATAGGTGTACAGTGAACCGGAGAGATGGCAAAGGGTAAAAAACGGCAGCAGTACATAGTGGTTTTACGCACCCTGGAAGGTGACCTGGTATTTTATCCCTATCGCGTCAACAAGTTCATTCTGCCGCTGATAGGCCTGGGCTTGATGCGGGTATCCGGATTTGTGCTGGGCCTGCTGATTGGTATTGCCCTCGATTGCCAGTTCATCCCCAAAGCCAGAGAGCGCCGCATGCCGGACCTAAAAATTGCTTTCCTGATGTGTGGCGTTTATGTCATGCAGCGCAACAGCGGATTTGAAAGATTGCCGGTACAAGAAATTATAAAAAGATTTAATCTGTTTCTCGGCGAGACTTTTATCAAACCAAGGCTGCGCTTTCTGGAAAGCCTGAGCCACCAAAGGATACAGATTGAAGCAGCCTGCGATCAAATCAGAGAACAGGCCAGTATGGCAGAAAAACAATGGTTGATCAACGCGCTGCGCACCATGAACCAACATCCCGAGCTCAGTCAGCGCATGGGTGAAGCAACCATCCGGCAAGTTGGTGAACGAATTGGACTGGTGTACCGAAGTCGGCAAAGCCAGCAACAGACTCGCCCATATACTCCACCACCTGTCGACAGAGAAACACAATTGCTGGCACAACTCGGATTAAAAAAAGGCGTGGACAGGGAAACAGCTAAAAAGGCGTATTACGCGCTGGCCAAACAATACCATCCCGACAGGAACAACCATAGCCCGGAAAGCGCGGCTCGATTCAGAGCAGTGAAAGAAGCCTGGGAGGCTTTGCAACAGCTCAAGGGATGGAAATAAGGAATGTAGGGACAAAAAAGGGACAGCTTGTAGGCTGTCCCTGGTATGATTTAAAACAGTAATTACTGAGCCAGATAAGCCTTCAGTGACTTATTCCTGGAAGAAAAACGCAATTTGTTGATGGCATTGTCCTTGATCTGGCGCACCCTCTCACGGGTAAGTCCAAATTCCTCCCCAATATCTTCCAGTGTCATGGCATATGGTACGCCAATACCGAAAAATAATTTGATAACATCGCGTTCCCGTTCTGTCAGGGTAGAAAGTGTTCTTTCTGTCTCTACTTTAAGGGAATACGTGTAATTCAGCTGTTCATCTGTCTTTTCTACCTCGCGGTTTTCCAGTACATCGAGCAAAGAGCTGTTTTCACCATCATCGAAAGGTGCATCCACAGATACGTGGCGCATGCTAACGCTCATGGTGTTTTTAATTTCATCAACTCCCAACTCAAGACATTCTGCAAGTTCCTCTGGTGTAGGTTCCCTTTCATATTGCTGTTCCAGCTCAGAAAAAGCTTTGTTAATCTTGCTCAGCGAACCCACCTTATTCAGGGGCAAACGCACCAGTCTGGATTGTTCTGCCAGGGCCTGCATAATGCTCTGGCGAATCCACCATACCGCGTAAGAAATGAATTTGAAACCTTTGGTTTCATCAAATTTCTGGGCAGCCTTTACTAATCCCACATTCCCTTCATTAATGAGGTCATTGAGGGTAAGACCATTGTGCTGGTACTGTTTGGCTACAGAAACCACAAAACGAAGGTTGGCTTTTACCAGCTTTTCCAGTGCATCCTGATCGCCCTGCTTGATCTTCTGGGCTAACAGTACCTCTTCCTCAGCGGTAACAAGGTCAACCTTGCCAATTTCCTGGAGGTACTTTTCGAGTGATTCACTTTCCCGGTTGGTAATGGATTTTGTAATCTTTAACTGGCGCATAGAGCTATTTGATTTAGTGGGAAAAAACTGTCCGCAGACAGGCAAAGTAGTACTTATACGTACGAACTACCTTAAGGTTTCAATATTTATATCTTTTTTTTGAAATGGGTGCGCAAAGGTAAAATTTGACACGTAACACCGCAAATACATATCATTTTCCTACGTGCAGGGCTTAATTTTGTTGTCATTACGCTCATAAAAGTTGAATATCATGCTCTTTCATAGAATAATCGCAGGTCGGGGAAGGCACCTATATATCGCTATCGTACTGATTCTCATAGCACGCACACCGGTTGCTGCGCAGAGTTCCGTTTATGAGGCAGACTGGGAATACAGCGGTGATATTGCTGTTTCTGCTTTCGGATGGGCGATGTGCGTTGCCGGCGATGTGAACGGCGATGGCTACGAAGACCTGCTCGTAGCTGCTATTGACCATTCTGAGCCTGTGGAAACCGAAGAAGAAGAAGGAAAGCTCTACCTGTTTTACGGTGGGCCCGATGGATTGGCAACAACGCCCGCATGGACCTATCAACCCAACGATGATCTGACGATACTGGGTTTCGATGTGGCTGGTGGCGACCTGAATGGCGATGGCTACAGCGATATCGTTGCGGGAAACCTGCAGTGGACAGGAGATATTGCAGAACAGGGAAAAATTTCGCTGTGGTACGGTGGTCCCGATGGTCCCGGTGATGCACCGGACTGGGAATTCCTGGGTGATCAACCGCAGGGACTGATGGGCAGTGGTGTGGCGCTGGAGGGAGATATCAATAACGATGGATATAACGACTTGTTTATCTCTTCCAAAATGTACGATAACCCGGAAGAAAATGAGGGTAAGGTCTGGATGTTCTGGGGTTCGGCCGATGGTCCGGTCGGTCCGGTATGGAGCTGGGAGCCCAATCAAAGCGGCACTATTGCCGGCTTCCCGGTCAACTATGCCGGAGATGTAAACGGTGACGGCTATGACGATGTGGTAATAGGTGCGAACAACTATACCAATACTTTGAACAGACAGGGCATGGCAGTGGGTTTTTACGGCGGTGCCGATGGGCTGGCAGAAAGTCCTGACTGGGCCACCTACGGGGAAAACAAGAAAGATTACTTCGGACACTGGGTAGACGGTGCCGGTGATGTAAATGGCGATGGATACGATGATGTGATTGTGTCTGCCATTCTCTTTGAAAGAGACTCCCTGCTGGGAAGCGAAGGCGCGGCCTATGTGTTCCTTGGTGGTACCGACGGTATCGCCACAGATTATATCTGGCGCGATGAGGGCAACCTTATGAATACCCAGTTTGGCTACTGTGTTTCTTCTGCCGGTGACGTGAATGGTGATGGTTACGATGAAATTATAGTCGGCTCCAAATACTGGGAAAACACAGCATTCAAGGAAGGCAGCGCTGCCGTGTACTGGGGCTCTCCCTCCGGTCCGGAACCAGACTACTGCTTCTTCGCTGAAGGACAGCAGGATTCCGCTTACCTGGGGCGACATGTAGATGGCGGTGGCGATTTCAACAATGATGGCTACGCCGATTTTCTGGCAGGAGCCTATCGTTACAGCAATGTATATGAGCAAGATGGAATTGTTTACGCTTATTACGGCAAACCCAGGGAAGCGGCGTTTCACCTGGCGGCAGAAAATTATTGCATCACCGAGGTTGACCCTTTGCCCATTTACGATGGACTTGAGGGGGGACTGTTTGCCGGGAGCGACGGATTGGTGATAGATGTCGCTACAGGGGCGATAGACCTGTCGGCAAGCACACCGGGCACCCATACTATTTACTACACCTTCGAAGGATTTTGCACGCAAACCGACAGCACCTCGCTCACCATTTACGAACTGCCGGATCCCGGTTTCAGCTACAGTGCCGATTTCTACTTCAACAATGAAAGCAACCCTACACCCATATTGTCAGATCCCGGTAGCAGCGGTGAATGGTCTGCATCCCCCGACGGACTGGTCTTTGCCGACCCTGTCAATGGTACGATTCAATTATCGGCGAGCATACCCGGTACCTTCGTGATTACCTATACTACCTCGAATGCAGCATGTACAGCAGCAGCATCGTTCGAAATAACCATTGAGGAAGCCTGCCTGTCCACCGTAACACCGGTGATTGCCGGAGTAACAACATCAACAGTATCGCTGGAATGGGAAGCCGGTGCTGCCAATGTTACGGGATATAATATATGGGTCATAGCTGACGGAGATACTACTTATATTGCCGATTGGTCCGGCACGTCCATTACCATTGACGGACTGGCACCCGGAACCGAATACTCGGTGTTCATTCAATCAGTTTGCGGAGCTTACACCGCTCCGGAGGGAGATGCTATTGCATTCACCACTACCGATCAGGTTGGGACCACAGAAATCGCTGCGATGGGTGTTGAGGTATACCCCAATCCTGCGGGTGACCTGTTGTACATAGATGCACAATCCCTGACCACCAGCGAGGCCTATATAGAAATATTCAATATGCAGCAACAACTGCAGCAGCGATTAACACTACCTGCAGGAGCGCTGCATACATTGCCTTTGCAATTGGCACCGGGAAATTATCTCCTGCGTGTCACTGCCGGTTCGCAAACGGGAAGTACCGTACTTACTGTGGCTCAGTGAACCACATCCTTCTTGCAACAAGAGTGAAGGTTCTCGTACGCGGCTTCGTCAGCAGGGACTTCATTGGCGTCATAACCAGCTAAAGTGATGGCTGCAATGATGTTTTGCGCGTTCAATGTGGTTGCGTCATAACGCACAGTCACCGCCATGGTCTTTAAATCGAGGTAGGCACCTTTAACACCTTCCAGCTTATTCAAGGCCCCTTCGATGTTGGTCTTGCACATTTCGCATACAGCAGATGTCTGAATGACTATTTTCTCATTCTTGGATTGCGCGGAAGCCGTCAGGGTTATACCTAATGACAGCAACATCATAATAACTACTTTTCTCATTTTTTTTTAATTTATTTAATTCTTAATCTGATTCCACCATAAAAACGCCTGTTCATAATAGGCGCATAAATTACCGAAGCATCAAATAACGGTCCAAAAGGATCAGATGCCCCTAAAATAGCATTTTGCTGCGTATAGCTGGTCATGTTTTCACTACCCACATAGAGTTCCAGCACATCCCAGCGCTTTGTCACCTGACCCATCATCATAATGTATTCAGGTGCTCTTTCAGGAAAGAATTCCGCATCAGGATACCCTTCAATATTCGGAAGCTGTGCCGAACCAAAGTATTGCGTAGTGAGGTCAAAAACCCAACCTTTTCTCTCCCAGTTATAGGATAGGTGCAACATTCCCCTATGCGGACTCACCATAGGAACCGGCCGCTCCACACCATTGAAGGTAGAGCGCACATCGGCATACCGATAGGCGATACGCATCTCCAGGTGGAGAAAGGGCTGCAACATCCATTCCAGTTGAGAGGCGTTCGACCAGGATCTGCCCTGCAGGTTATAAACCTGAATGGCAGCAGGATCGCTGTACCGGTCCACCACCACTTGTTCCACAAATTCTGTTCTGTAAAAGTCGACCGTGATGGTGCTACTTCTCAGGAACACCGGCAATCGCTGAATAAAAGTTGCCCCGTAACTCCATGCTTCTTCAGGTAGCAAATCCGGTGCAATCTCAAAGTCCCTGGAACTCACCAGCATGCTGCCATTTTCTGCCCACACATTCGCTACCCGGTAAGCTTTACCTGCTGAAACACGCACGGTGGCATCCGGTGTTACATTGTATTTCATATGCAAGCGGGGGGTGAGGAAAGTTCCATAGAGATTATGAAAATCACTGCGGAAACCCGCGAGCAAGTTGAAATTTTCATTCAGGTTGAGATGGTATTCACCAAAAACACCCGGAACCAATTCCTGACGCTGACGGATATCTTCCCGAAAAGATTCATCAAAATCATTGAATAAAAAACTCGCCCCTGCTTTGACTGTATGGTTGGTATTCATCACATATGTCTGCCCAAGTAAATCGGCCTTAAAGTAATATTCCTGTCCTTTATATACATTTCTTCCATATACAGATTGCTGGTCGTGCACAATGCCTGACATGATCAATCCTGCCGAAGTATTAGGCCTGTTGGCCACCAGACCATTTTTCCAGGTAGCCTCCCAGCGATTGGTCTGCACCTGTATCCCATAAGCCTGTTGTTCTGTAACATCTGTATCCGGATTAAAGTCAAGCTGTCCGCCCACCAGATCTTGTTGAACATACTTCACAGAGAGCTGGCTCTGCAGTCCTCTCTTACCTGTGTAAGCCCATCGGTTGAGAAAAATCTGCGTATTGTTTTGAGGCATGTCCAGAAAGCCGTCGCCATTGTGATCAATAGGTGTATGGTTCTGAGCTGTGTGCGCCAGAAAAGCTGTACTTAGCCTTTCACCCACCTGGGTGCGGGCATGCAGGTTCACTTCCCATCGACCATTGTTGCTGCCAAACAGATTAAGGAACAACCGTTCCCCTTCAGCATCCGGCTTTTGCAATTCAGCATTAATGGCTCCTGTGATGCCCTCGTATCCATAGACGACTGAGCCGGTGCCCTTGGTAATCTGGATGGACGAAATCCAGGTACCCGGGATATAGGTAAGTCCGTAACCGGAACTCAACCCCCGCACCGCCGGTGTTCCTTCAGAGGTTATCATAGCGTAGACGCCGTCCAAACCGAGCATGCGTATGGTTCTGGCACCTGTAACTGCATCACTGAACTCTGCATCCACCGTTACGCTGGTTTCAAAACTTTCACTGAGGTTGCAACAGGGAGCTTTCAGCAATTCTTTTTCACCCAATACCTCCATATTAATGGGACCATTGGTAACAATGCTGACGGCATTGCGTTCGCCAGTTACCTGCACACCTTTCAACTCATTTCTGGGATAAAGCACCAACGTTGATGCAAAAGCAGTCGGGTTGCCTGTAAACTGAAAAGTGTCGGGCAGATAACCCACATAACTCACCCTGACCATGGGTTGACTATCACCGGGTGTCTCCAGATGAAAGCGACCATCGATATCCGTCACAGTACCTACGCCACTGGACAACCAGACCAGCGTAGCGCCTATCAGTGGTTCGCTCGTTCCATCAGGCAAAGCACCCGATACAGAGCCTTCCCACACCTGTGCACGCACATGGAAAGAAAGGAGCAATAAAAATGATATTATATATTTTTTCATGATTCTTGATTTTACAGTTATTATTCGGCATTCTATACCGGTAAGACTGTAATATCAAATCAGAAAAACACTGTAGAGAACCTGTGCATCAGGCGGACAGAGGGGAGGAGCTTCCTTCTTCGGATAGGTCGCTACCGCAACAGATGGAGCAGGCACCTGGAAAAATGTAGAAAAGAAAGGCAAAGGTATCAGGACAGGACCATCTACCAACACTTGCGCTGGTGCGGCAGTGGCCGGTAACTCCAGCTTCAGCAGAACGTGATTGGTAGTACAACAGCCATCCGTCATGGTGGCATCTGCCGAGGCCGGTGTAGAACAACAAGCATCTATGGCTGCCATAGAAACTTCAGATAGCCCGCTGGTACTGCAGGTATGAGAAAAGACATTGAATCCCATACTGGCCGATAAAACGACCAGCAACATGACCATTGCCATTACTTTTTGGGATAAAGCTCTCATCTGATATGTAAAGATACCTGTTTTACAAAACTTTGACCGACTGACCCGCGTTATTGTAAGTGAAGTCACGAACAATTGCGTTCTGAACAGGTAACTTTGATACAATAACGCTCCTAACCATGAAAAATTCCATAAATATCTTGGCTGTAATTGGTTTTACAAGCCTTATGATGGTTTCCTGCACCAAAAAAGAAGGATGTATGGACCCCAATGCCACCAACTTTGACGCAACGGCTGAAAAAGATTGTTGCTGTGAATATGCCACTACCTTTGATCTGAAGCTGAACCTGGAATCGTATGTAGGCCCGACCGCACTTGCTGAAGGAGGAACCTATAATGTTTACGGAACGGAGGTACAGTTCGATCTGGTGCAAATGTATATTTCGAATGTGCGGTTTGTAGATGCTGCCGGGAACGAGGTAGCTTCAGACAGCTATCAGTTGGTTAAACCGGAAAACAGCGAATACAGTGTGGGCAGTTTCGAAGCAGGCAATTACACCAAGCTGCGCTTCGATGTGGGCATAGATTCTGCAACCAATCACGCAGATCCTTCCCTTTATCCTTTAAACGATCCGTTAGGACCACAATTCCCGGCCATGCACTGGAGCTGGGATGCGGGCTATATATTTATCAGGATAGATGCCAAAGCAGACCAGGATGGCGATGGTACTACGGAAACAGCATTTGAAATGCACATTGGCAGAGATGTCAACCTTCGGACGGTAGAGCTCGATTTACCTTTAGATGGTGCTGCCGGCAACAGCTATACTGCCAATATCAATATCAACTGGTTGCAGTTTTTTAACGGTGTAGACCTGGGCGGCGCGCTTACTACCCATACGGGCGATAACCCTGCGCTTACTGCTATTCTGGTGGAAAATATAACAGACCTGTTCAGCATAGCAGAATAACTGCGGATGAGTACACCGCGCTACGTTCATATCATATTAACAATGGCAGGCCTTTTGGGTCTGTTGTTGTCTGTAGACGGGTGTACCGAAGACAACCTTTTTGAAATGGGAGGTATTTCCACTCTGGACATACCTGCCAACTTTCCGGATATGCCGGTTCCCGATGATAACCCGATGCTACCCGAACGCATCGAATTAGGACGCGCGTTATTTTTCGACCCCATTTTATCGGTAGACTCAAGCGTATCATGTGCCTCCTGCCATAAACCGGAATGGGCCTTCACCGACCACGCTTCTTTCAGTGCAGGAGTGGAAGGACGTTTGGGCTTTCGCAATGCACCTACTCTGGCCAATGTTGCCTGGGCTCCGGTAATGCTCATGGACGGTGGCTCTCCCACCCTGGAACAGCAGGTATATGTTCCGCTGGAAGATCCCCATGAAATGGACTTTAATATGGTATTGCTCACCGAGCGACTGTCGGCCAATACCTATTACACACAGCGCTTTCAGGCTGTATTTGGTACTGCACCCGATCCTTTTGGAATAACCCGCGCGCTGGCTGCCTATCAGCGCAGCATCATCAGCGGAAACTCCAGATTCGACAGATATGCCCGCAAAGAGCCGGGTGCAACGCTGACCGAAAGTGAAGAACGGGGTAGAGAGCTGTTTTTTAGCCCGGAACTGTCCTGTTCTTCGTGTCATAACGGCTTCCATTTCACGTCCTGGGAATTCATCAATAATGGCCTGTATACCGACTACGGACTCGACTCCGGTAGAGCGCGGATTACAGCACAACCGAACGATGTAGGTAAGTTCAGGGTACCTACGCTCCGCAACATCGCCGTCACCTTTCCCTACATGCACGATGGTAGCCTGCCGGATCTCGAAGCAGTTATTGACCATTATGACAATGGCGGACAGGGTCACCCCAATCAGGATGCACGCATTAAGCCGCTCGGACTTACTTCCGAACAAAAGACTGATTTACTGCATTTCCTTTATACACTTACCGATAATCAATTCTTAAGAAATACTTCATTGGTAGAGTAGTTAACTTTGTAGCATGCGCGGGAGAAAAATAGTATGGATATTGTTGTTGGCAGGCTGGCAAATGACCGCCTGCGAGCGCGATATGCCCTTGCCCGGTCCCACACCACAATATACTTACGACCCTACACCTTACAATCTCGAAAAACCCGTCGGGCTGCCGGCACTGCCTCCGGATATTTCGGGCAACCCTTTGACCCGCCAGGGTGTTGAGCTGGGAAGACAGCTTTTTTATGATCCCATCTTGTCGGCCGACAGCACCCTTTCCTGTTCCGGCTGTCACAACCCCGCTTTCGGCTTTACTGATAACGGATTGCAGTTCAGTATAGGTATCGACAATATCAGTGGCAACCGCAATGCCATGCCCATCTTCAATCTGGTCTACAGCCAGCTGGATCCCGGCTTTATAGGATTCTTCTGGGACGGAAGAGCTCCCACGCTGGAGGATCAGGCGTTGTTGCCCATTCAAGATCCTATAGAAATGCACAATACTCTGCCGAATGCAGTAACAGCTTTGATGGCAGAGGAGCGGTACCGCAAGGGTTTCTATGAAGCTTTTGGAGCAGATATCATCACCTCCGAGCTTATTGGAAAAGCCATTGCTCAATTTATGCGCACCATCGTATCAGGCAATTCCAAATTTGATCAGGCGTTCAACGCTACCCCGGGTGTCTTCCTGAGTGAAAAAGAGCTGCGCGGCTGGCAATTGTTCAACGATAATGATGGTGGAGACTGTTTTCACTGTCATGGTATCAATGGCGGTTTATTTACCGATTTTCTTTTCCGCAACAACGGCCTTGATAATGCAGCAGCCTATACCGATTTCGAAGATGCCGGCCTGGGAGGCGTAACGGGAAATCCCGAAGACTACGGACTGTTTAAAACCCCCAGTCTGCGCAATATAGCGCTCACCGCACCTTATATGCACGATGGTCGCTTTGCTACTTTGGATGAAGTACTCGAATTTTACAATTCGGGCGTACACGATACCCCTTTTACCGATCCGTTCATGCAGAAGGCCTATCAAGGTGGTGTTCAGCTGAGTGCAGCCCAACTCGATACGCTAAAGGCATTCCTGTTGACATTGACAGATATGGAACTGGCCACCAATCCTGCATTTCAAAACCCCTTTGAACCGTAAGCCCCTGCATGGAAGATTTTACACATGAATTCGTGCCGCTTGACTTCGACCCCCGCTGGGTGCGTTTGCTACAACGGATAAAGGATCAGTTCGGCAAGAAACCTACACTGGAAAGCCTGCTGTTTCTGATTGGAATGAATGAGGTGGGAAAGCTGCAGGAAAAGTATTCCAAAGAACAAAAGCAGGAACTGATGCACGTGGCAGTTTGTCGCCTGTTGAGCTACAATGGATACTATGTGCATATTGCCACTGATGCAGACGGATGGCCGCATTTTGAGCAATTGCGCTCCATGGATGACATGGATATTGAACAACAGGAAACGTTGTTGAAGACGAATATTATCCGTTATTTTGACGAATTAGATAAAGCAATAGTATGATCATAAGAGCGCTTTTACCCCTTCTGTTTTTGCTGGCAGCCTGCGGTTCATCGAATGAGCAGACAGGTAATACGAACGCCCCGGATAACGAGCCTGAGGCAGCAGTGGTAAGCACCCAAAACGAACAACAAGAGATGGAAAATCAACCTGAGCAAATGGTAAAAATCAGCACTCCTTATGGCGATATGCTGATAAAACTGTACAACGAGACACCGCTGCACCGCGACAATTTTATCAAACTGGTAAAAGAAAGCTACTATAATGACCTGCTCTTTCACCGGGTCATTTCAGATTTTATGATTCAGGGCGGCGACCCCAACAGCCGCAATGCTCAGGCAGGTGCACCACTGGGCACCGGAGGTCCTGGATATACTGTACCTGCTGAATTCAGGAAAGGGCTGATACACAAAAAAGGAGCGCTTTCTGCAGCGCGCCAGGCTGATCAGGTAAATCCGCAACGTGCTTCATCCGGATCGCAGTTCTATATCGTACAGGGCACAAAACAGACCGACAGCGATTTGAACATGATGGGTCAGCGCATGGGCATCAATTACACCGATGCTGAAAGGGAAATTTACCGCACCATCGGTGGTACACCATTCCTCGATCAGCAGTATACTGTATTCGGGGAAGTGATAGATGGTCTTGATGTGATTGACAAAATTGCCGCTGTGAAAAAAGACAGCCGCGATCGTCCACTCGAAGATATCAAGATGACCATGGTAGTGGAAGAATAATCTTCCTTACTCCACGACTTCTATTGTTGTAATTTCCAGTGGTATTCCCACCAGTCTTACATTGTTGGGAATATTGCCATAGAATCCTGTAATAATAACCGGAAGGTTATGCTGTTGAAAGGAAGCCGGTAGGATGGCAGGCAGGTAACGGGTGGTTCCGTTATCGGTTTCAAATACAAACAGGGGCGGATCTTCTGAATACTTTTTGATGATGCCGGCCTTTTGGTCAATTGCCCCAACCGGTTCGAAAGGGTAGAGATCTTTCATGGGCTGTTGCACGGCATCGGCATCGAACTTCTTCTCTTCATAGGCAATCATATCTGTGATGCGCAACCGTCGGCTGCCGTCGTTGCGTGATATGCGTGCCATACCTGTAACTACAACCGAAAGATTTTCTACCTTAAAGTCATCCGGTAGGTTATCGGGGAGATAGGCGCGTTCTATATCTTTTTCCTTGACATATATGAACCAGCGTCCTTCGGTGGACCGGATTACACCTTCCATTTCTTCCATTCTAACCACCGAGTCTTGTGGTGCCTTCGTCTTTTTCGACTGGGGATCCATGGCATCGGTAGCAGTATCACTCGCTCTGTATAGTCGCTTGATGCTGCTCAACTGCAAGGGTTTTCCCATCATGCGGACATTGGCGGGTATCTTACCTAATACACCTTCAAACACTACGTCTATTCCCTCCTGTTGCATCTCCTCCGGCAAGTTCAGGGGTACATAATCGATGTAGTTACCTTCCATGCCCTCGCGGAGTATCCAGGTCTCGCCCTTTTGGGTTACACGTGCAATGGTAAGACCTTTTTCTCCTGCAGGTTCAAAAGTGAAGTTCTGGGCATTCAGGCCCAAAACCATACCTGTTAAGCATAAAGCAGTAAATAGCTTTTTCATACAGCAATGATTAATCTGACTAAAAGGTAGCGAAAATTATGCCATGCACGCGATTTCAGTCGGTAAACTGAAACTGCTCGAGGAAATAGCTGGCGTTGGCCGATTCAACTGATGAAGCGCTGCCACCCACCAGATATTGATACACGGCATTGTTATCGATAAAGAAATGCATCTTATAGACTTCTCCGCTATTCAGTTGCAACAACACCTCCCTTCCCGCATGCTTACCCTTTTTAATTTTATCGACAGAAAGAGCCCTGCCAAAATACTGCCGTTCGGCATCGGCAATCAAGTCTTTATAGAATGCTTTATCCCCTTTGAGTTTATAGCCTGAAGGATACACATTCACGCTCAGGAAATAGGAAAGCTGGCTATCAAATTCTGCAGCATTCAGGGTAGTGATGCGCAAGGGACCGTATTGGGTGTTGATGGTCTGGTTATCAATCAGCGGTTGTCGCGGAAAGTAGCAACTGTAACCAGCGTCGGCATGCAGGAACCAGTTACCGCTTTTGCCACGGTCGAGGCGGAAGCTGCGCAGGAATTCTTCTGCATAGGTATCATAGGGTTTATCACCCGGGCCACCGCATAGCAACTGGTACAGTACATTGCCTTTCAAAATCAGCACGGAACGAACAAAAAAAGAGTCGTTCACTGCCACCAGAAAAGCACGACCTGTGTACTCCTGATCGGATAGAATGCGTTGCTCGAGCAGGTCGCCTTTCCACTTTCTTACAGAGCGGTAAACAAAGTCATCGAAAAACGGCGCTTTTTGCTCCGGATTAAAATTAGGCGGATAGATGGTATAACCAACTGAGTAGAACAGATCGGAACGCGCATGATTGGTACTGGCGGTATTGGTTTTTATAGGACCATTGATGGAGTTGGTGGTGCTCTCTTCCCAGCTTACATTTTCCGGAAATTTTATATTAAAAAATGCGTCATTTGATCGAAGGTCGTACCATTCGTCCAGGAATGCTGTATCAGCAGCGAGATAATCATAACGGTCGCCAAAGGGATCGGTGTAGGCTTTGAAAATAGGATTGCTTACCTGCTGCTCACACACCTTTATCCACCTGTTTTCGTCCGTAGCCGGCGTAACAGCATTGGTGAAAAGCAAATCGCCGGGAAAATCATCTGCTTCCGGTTGTTCTTCCACAATACCTACTTCAGTAGTGGTTCCTGCAACATCTTGCTTCTGGTCTTCTGCTATCTGAATAACCAATGATGCATCTGCAATCGCCGCATTTCGCTGGCGCAGCATTGCCAGCAGTCCGCTTTCACCGCCGAGTCTTTCGACATTGACTACAAACAAAACGGATTGTCCGGCTGCCAGTTGCTCCATTTTACTGGCCAGCAATTCATTTATCTGCCGCTGTAAAAGGATATACTCGGGATGCTCTGCCTGTTCAACGGCGCGCGCTATACCATTGAGGTCCTGCGCAAGGTACAGCTGGAGCTTCACCTTCTCGTATTGTTGATAGGCGGAAAAATTATTTACATAATTACTTAATATATCGGCCTGTGTTTCAAAAGGCACTGCCATCATCAAACTGGTCAGCTGCCGAATATTCAACATGGATAAGACCGGCTTAATATTCTTCCTTGCCGAATCAAACACCTCATCGCGATGAAAATCTCTGCTACCTGCAAGAAAGGCATTTCTAAATAACTGCATGGTGTACAGGGGAGTGAAGTTCGCATAGTCGGCAACTTCTTCCTGCAGTTTATCGAGAATAAAGAGCTCGTAGCGGATATTATCGTCGCGTTTTAAATAGCGCTTCAGATTATTTTCAGTGCTGTTAATCTGCAGCAGCCCTGCTTCCTGTTCAAGCTCGTACCGTTCGGGCAACCATTCAAATGCTACGGTATTAACCTCTTTCATTACAGCATTAAGCGCGGTGCTTACCGGTACATCCGGACTACCTGCGTTATCCAGAATGCCAAAAATATAAGAGCTGTTGCTACTTCCCGCAGGGGTATATTCCAGCAATAAGGACTGTTGACCACGAAGGTGGAAGCCTGTAAGCAACAGGGCGATAATCAGGCAAGCATTTCTGAAAGGTATAATCTGCATCATTACGAAACGCAAAGTTACCCTAAATATCGTTTCAGCCTCAGCTTTTTACTGCACCTGCAGCGGCCTGTATGAGGTTTTCAGCCACCTTCAGCACAGCGGCGTATTCTTTGAAACCTGTTAAATCCAGAGCGGACTTATAAATAGAGGGTACGAACATTTTCTCCCGCCAGGGATATGCAATGAATAAGTATTGTTGCACGAGTGAACATCTGATGCCCGGTCCGTAGGTGGCCACCAGATCTGTCAAAACGGTCTGCACTTCCTTTGTGAGGAATTGTTGCAGTAATGTATTGTCTGTGGCGTACACTGTAAACGATGCATCAAACTTCTCGTTTCCCGTAGTAACTATTTCAGGCTGAAGGATATTGATGTCACGGCGTTTTTCTTCGAAATAGGCCGCCAGATGCTCATCATTATCGCTCACGATATACAGTATATCCTGGTTGTCCGCTCCTATCTCTGCCCGCAATAACAATCCTCTGAAAATGGTGGTATAGGTAATATCTCCGTTGGGGTGACGCTCCATATTGCGGGTATGGAGCTGGCTCATTACCACTGGCGTGGAACCTACATTACCTTCCAGCAATCCTTCTCCTGAATAATCGTCAACGGGTCCGGGAATGATGCCACTTTGCAAAAGTTCTTTTTCGCCGATGTAGCGGTTACTCTGGTAGGCAGAAGCTTCCATCAGGAGGCCTGCCATCTTTTTATTCATCACATTCCGGTAGGCACCGGGAAAATCGAAGCGCTCCCTGCCCCGTCCAAAAAGTACCCCATACAAACCGAGGAAAACGAGCAACAGCACCAGAATGAAAAAGGGATTGAATAACAGCATTGCCCCGGCAAAGGATGCCAGCAATGCAAATAATATGTATGCTAGTCGGAGCAGCTGCTTTACCCTGATAATTTCCAGGTTGCGCAGTTCCGGCAGCAGTTCTTTTTGAAAAAAAGTCTCTTGTTGATCAGTTACACTCATGGTTGGGATTCCGGTTCACTGCTCTGTTTTTCAGGATGGGGAGCTTCCGGCGTAACGTTTTCATGGGATTCAGTGCCCGGCTGTGTTGCTTCCTGTTCCGGATGATGGGCAAAAATACTGCGTTGAAACAGCAACACCGATAAAACACCTAAGGTGATGGCGCTGTCGGCTATGTTGAATACGGGTCGGAAAAAGAGAAAGAAATCACCGCCAATAAATGGCAACCACTCAGGATAATAGCCCTTCAGCATTGGGAAGTAAAACATATCTACTACGTGACCGTAAAAAACAGGCGCATAGCCTCCCTCTTCCGGAAATAATGTTGCCACCTGGTAAAATGAATCATTGAATATTACACCATAGAATATGCTGTCGATAATATTCCCCAGTGCACCTGCAAAAATGAGGGCTATGCTGGCGATTAATCCCTTGCTTGTTTTATGGCGGATAAGTGATACCAGGTAGTACCCGATGAAGCCGACGGCTATAATGCGAAAAAGGGTGAGCAACAGCTTGCCATAATTGCCCCCCAGTTTCATACCGAAGGCCATCCCCTCATTCTCAGTAAAATGGATGCGCGCCCATGAAAATCCCAGAATGCCGAACTCCTCTCCCAGCTGTATGGAAGTTTTGATGTAAATCTTCAGCAGTTGATCAATCAATAAGACCAGAAAAATTACCAGTAAAGCGAGGGTTGATCTACGCACCTTAGCTTTGATTTTTCTTGGCTTCTATACTTAATGTAGCGTGCGGAACAGCTCTCAGTCGTTGCTTGGAAATCAGTTTTCCTGTTTCCCTGCAAATACCGTAGGTTTTATTCTGTATGCGGATTAATGCTTTCTCCAGATGAGAAATGAACTGTATCTGACGGGCAGCCATCTGACTGAGGTATTCTCTTTCAGCTGTGCTGGTACCATCTTCCAGTCCTTTGAAGCGAAAATCAGAATCATCTCCTATCTCTCCTGAGCGGCTAATTTGTTCCTGGAGGTACTTCAGTTCGCTCTTGGCATTAGCCAGTTTGGTATTGATCAGATCCCTGAACTCTTCCAGTTCCTTGTCTGAGTACCTGGTTTTTTCTTTCTTATTGCTGGCGGCTGTATCGTCCTCATCGTTTCCGGTAGGCTTTAGCAAACGACCTTCCTGACGGGTAGGGACCTGCTCGTTGGCAACATTCGTTTTTATTCTGTCGAGTTCTTTTTTAGAAACTGACTTGGTAATCACTTCTGTTACGAGGCTTTCCGCTTCTTTTTTAGCTTCTGCCGCTTTCTTCCTTCCCCTGGCTTTGCTACCTGCCTTGGCTGAAGTGGTTCTTTTGGCCGTTTTGGGCGCCGCCTTTTTTGTCTCAACAGCTTTGCTGGCTGTTGCCTTTGCCGCTTTGGGGGCTGCCTTGGTTGTTTTAGCTACCGCTGTCTTTTTGGCCACCGTTTTCTTAGGTTGGGGTGTGGCTTTTGCAGCCTTGGTTTTTGTCGCTTTAGGGGCATCTTTTTTCACTGCTTTGGTCACCTTGGGTGCCGCCTTTTTCGCGGTAACTTTTTTAGCTTCGGTTTTAGCCGCTTTGGGGCTTACTGCCTTTGTGGCTTTCTTAGTCCCGGCTACAGGTTTGGCCGCAGCAACCTTTTTGGTGGCTGGTGCTTTCTTGGCTGCAGGTTTAGCAGCTGAAACCTTTTTGGGCGCAGCGACCTTCTTAGGAGCTGCTTTCTTAGCTACTGTTTTTTTGGCTGCAACTGTTATTTTAGACTTCGCAGTCGTTTTCTTCGCTGCTTTTTTAGGAGC
>DDYY01000092.1:0-29021 GCA_002346225.1 Bacteroidetes bacterium UBA3022 | reverse complement strand
TTTTTAGGAGCCGCTTTGGTGGCTGCTGTTTTCTTTGCAGGAGCCGCTTTCTTTTTAGGCGTTGCGGTCTTCGAGGATGCTGATTTAGCTGTTGCCTTTGTCTTTCCGCTGGTTGATGGTTGCTTACTCTTTGCCATACAATTCAAATTTTTTGTAGAGATACCTCGATCTTCTGATCATTCACCTCCAAAGTTTCAGATGGGCTGAGTTCCCTGACTACTTCGATTCTTGCCGCCAGAATTTCGGTGCAAATATAATTTTTATAACTCAGTATCGACTTTTCCATTTCCGGCCCTGCCACTATCGATACTTCAATCTTATCGGTAATGGCCAGGTCCATATCCTTTCTCAGCTTCTGCAGACGGCTTACCAACTCCCTCGCATCACCTTCCTGCTGCAGTGCTTCCGTAATATTGACATCTAGTGCCACCGTCAGGTCACCGGCCTTCGCTACCTGCCAGCCGGGAATATCTTCCGTTACCACCTCCACTTTGTCAATACCAATAATATAGGTCGCACCATTGACATTTAGTTCCATTTCCCCTTTTTGCTCGAAAAGGGCAATGTCCTCCTGGTTCATTTCCATCAGCTGGGCTGAAGCAAATTTCATATCACCTCCCAGCTGTGGCCCGAGCAATTTAAAGTTTGGCTTGACCTTCTTGGTGACCATGCCCTGCATATCTTCGATGAATTCAATCGATTTGATATTCACCTCAGCAGCGATAATATCGCTGACACGCAGTATGCGTGCTTTGATTTCAGGAGACAATACCGGAATCAGTGCCTTTTCCAGCGGCTGACGCACCTTGATATTCATTTTTTTGCGCAGCGCCAGAATAGTGGAGGAAATATCCTGCGCTAATTGCATGGCTCCTTCCAGTTCTTTATCGATGGCATTGCTGTCTGCCGCAGGAAAGCGCGTTATATGCACCGACCCCGCCTGGTCCCCTTTCAGGTTGCGGTACAGGAAGTCGGAGAAGAATGGTGCGATGGGCGCCATCAGCTGTGCTATCGTCTCCAGACAGGTATACAGGGTTTGATAAGCAGCCGATTTGTCTGCCGATACCTCACCTTTCCAGAAGCGCCTTCTGCAAAGCCGCACGTACCAGTTACTCAGTTGTTCCCCGACAAAATCTTCAATCAGCCGACCGGCACGGGTGGGCTCATAAGCCTCATAAGATCTACCCACTTCATCTACCAGGGTATGCAGCTTGGATAAAATCCATCGGTCGAGATCGGGTCGCTCTTCCAGCGGCACCATTTCATCAGACGGGTCGAACCCATCCACATTGGCATACAATGCGAAGAAGGAATAAGTATTGTAGAGCGTGCCGAAGAATTTGCGCTGGGCCTCTTTCAGCCCTTCCAGGTCGAACTTGAGGTTGTCCCAGGGCTGGGCATTGGTAATCATGTACCAGCGGGAAGCATCAGCACCATAATTATAAATGGTATCGAACGGATTAACGGTGTTGCCCAGTCGCTTGGACATTTTGTTGCCGTTCTTATCAAGCACAAGTCCGTTGGAAACTACATTCTTAAACGCCACGGAATCGAACAGCATGGTGGCAATCACATGCAGTGTAAAGAACCATCCGCGGGTCTGGTCCACTCCCTCCGCAATGAAGTCGGCCGGAAAAGCATTTTTCCATTGCTCTTTATTTTCAAAAGGATAGTGCCACTGCGCGTAGGGCATGGCTCCCGAATCGAACCAGACGTCTATCAAATCCTGCTCCCGACGCATGGGTTTCCCCGAAGGCGACAGCAACACAATTTCATCTACAAAGGGTTTATGCAAATCAATCTGAAGCAATCCATCTTTAATGGTATAGCCCAAATCTTTATTGAAACCAGCCTCCAGTGCTTTGGTATACAATTCCGTCAACTGCGCTACAGAGCCTATGCACACCTCTTCCGCGCCGTCTTCTGTGCGCCATACAGGCAGGGGCGTTCCCCAGTACCTCGAGCGGCTGAGGTTCCAGTCCACCAGATTCTCCAGCCACTGAGCGAATCGTCCTTCGCCGGTGCTGGCAGGCTTCCAGTTAATAGTTGCATTGTTTTGAAGCAGTTGCTCCTTTACAGCGGTTGTTCGGATAAACCAGGAGTCCAGCGGGTAATAGATGACCGGTTTATCGGTCCGCCAGCAATGCGGATAGTTGTGCTCGTATTTTTCAACCCGGAAGGCCCGGTTTTCTTCTTTCAACTTGATGGCAATAAACACGTCGGGGTTTTCCCATTCCGGATCATCCTTGTAATTCTTCACATACCTGCCGGCAAGTTCCCCTGCAGCTTCTGTAAAGCGACCTTGCTTATCTACCAGGGTAAGGGCTCCTATTCCGTTCTGTTGTGCTGTCCGAAAGTCATCGGCGCCGAAGCTGGGTGCCAGATGCACAATACCGGTGCCGTCTTCTGTGCTGACGAAATCGGCGGCCACCACTACAAAAGCTTTACCTTCTTCAGGTTGGGTGTAGGGCAGCAATTGTTCATACGTTATGCCCTCCAGTTCTTCTCCCTTCATTTCACGCACCCATTGCCAGGGCAAGTGTTTATTCCAGCCTTCGTTTTGTTCGAGCGGCTGATCGCGCTGTTCTTCCTTGAAGAAATTGTAGAGCAAATCTTTGGCGACAATAACAGAAACCGGAGCACCTGTATACGGATTCAGGGTATTCACCTGTACATACACAATCTTTCTTCCGACAGCCAGGGCTGTATTGGAGGGAAGTGTCCAGGGTGTGGTAGTCCATGCCAGGAAGAAAACTTCTGTGGCAACGTTTTTTCGCAACCACTCCGAAGCTGCATTGTCGGCTACTTTGAATTGCGCCACAATGGTGGTGTCTTTCACATTCCGATAGCATCCGGGCATATTCAGTTCATGGCTGCTGAGACCTGTGCCCGCAGCAGGTGAATAAGGCTGAATACTATATCCTTTGTAGAGATACCCTTTTTGGTGCAACTCGCTGAGCAGGTACCAGAGTGTTTCTATATAATTGTTATCAAACGTAATATAAGGATCGTTCAGGTCTACCCAATACCCCATGATGCGCGTTAGCTCATCCCACTGATCCTTGTACTTCATGACTTCCCGCCTACAGATGGCGTTGTACTCTTCCACGCTTACTTTCTTGCCGATATCGTCTTTATTGATACCAAGCAGTTTTTCCACGCCCAGTTCTACGGGCAGTCCGTGGGTATCCCAACCGCCTTTTCGGTCTACCTTAAAACCCTGCATTGTTTTGTAGCGACAGAACAAGTCCTTGATGGTGCGGGATATGACGTGATGGATGCCGGGAGCTCCGTTGGCAGAAGGAGGACCTTCATAGAAAACAAATGCGGGTGCACCTTCTCTCTCCGATAATGATTGCTCAAATGTTTTTTCCTCCTCCCACAGGGAAAGCATCTTCTTATCCAATTGGGGAAGATCGAGTTGCTTATACTCTTTGAACCGCTGTTGAATATCCTTTGCTTCCATGATTATTTTTTCTTGTTGTCACTTCCATTTTCCGACTGGATAAGATCAGCGAAAGTGGGTTTGTCTTTTGCATAGCGCTTTTTATGCAATTGTTCCAGTTTCTTATCGAATGTAAGCAGTAAGGTAGGCAACAACAGCAGGTTGGTAAATAAGGCTACTATGAGTGTTACAGATGTAAGGATACCCAGGTTCTTGGTTCCTTCGAAATCGCTGAAAGTAAAGATGAAAAAGCCAAAGAACAGGATAATGGAAGTATAAATCATACTCATTCCGGTTTCGTTGAGTGCAGTACGCACCGTTTCCCTTACATCAAAACTATGGCGAATGAGTTCCTGTCGGTATTTAGCCAGGAAATGGATGGAATAGTCCACCGCTATCCCAAATGCGACGCTGAATATGAGTACTGTTGAAGGTTTGAGGGGAATATTGAAATACCCCATCAGTGCTGCGGTAAACAGTAATGGTATCAGGTTGGGAAGCAGCGCCAGCATCAGCATGCGTGCAGACCTGAACTGGGTGGTCATGATGATAGCAATGATAATAAGCGCGAGGCTTACACTGCCCAACAGACTTTTAATGAGATAATTGAAACCTTCCAGCGCCACGACACTGGTTCCGGTAAAACTTACATCATATGCATCCTTTTCAAATATGGAATCTACCTGAGGACGAAGTTGAGCAATGAGTTTGGGCATGGAGTCCGAGCCTATGTCAGCCATTTGAAGGCTGATGCGTGTTTTGGTTCCAGACGGGTCGGTGAATACATTTCTGGTGAGGTTGGATTCGCCGGTATTTTGCAGGAAGTCTCCTACTTTACGGTCATTGCTTGTCAGTCGTGAAAAGTCGGGCAATGCATAGTAACGCGTGCTGCCGTTGTAGTAAGCCTGCCGGGCGAACTTCATTCCATCCAGTATAGACAGGGAAGTAGAGAAGCATTCGTATTCCGACAATACCGTCTGCAATGCAGCAATGCGTTGTAATGTCGAATAGCCTGTAACTTTCGATTCCATGGTGTCGGTTCTGTACACGAACACCGTATCGTAGCCCACTATGGAATCTTCCACATGCATATCCATGCGGGCATGAATGACAGTATCCTTCACCCGTGCATACTGCGGCTTTTTGGTAATCATGATTTCAAAAGGCAGTACACCATTGAATTCAGATTCAAAAAACATCTGGTCTTTGTATACATCGGTAGTATGGGAAATATCGTCCAGAATAAACCCTGTGGAGTGAATTTTCAAGACCCCCGGCACAACAAAAATTACCAACGCAATAGCTGCTCCGAGTACTATTCTGTTGTGGTGAAAGGTCCACCGGATTAGTTTATCGATAATAAAATGGAAACCCTTGTTGTTCAGGTGATTGGTGTCGCTGGCCCGCGGCTTGGGCAGAAAACTGAATATGACCGGAAGGATGATGATGGATAACAAGAAGGTAATTACAATGCTGATGAATGTAATTAATCCGAATTCGGTAAGCATGGAAACCCCGGTAAAGTAGAATACACCAAATCCCACAGCCGTGGTAAGGTTGGTGAAGAACATCGCATAGCCCACCTTTTCTATAATGACCGTTAGGGCGCGGATCTTATTACCGTGCCGGCGAAACTCTATATGGTATTTATTGAGGAGGTAGACGCAATTGGGTACACCTATCACAATGAGCAGGCTGGGAATAAGACCGGTGAGCAGGGTGACCTTGAATCCGATGATGGCCATTAAGCCCATGGAAAACACCACGCCGCTGCCAATAATCAGCAAGGGAAATACGACGGCTATCCAGGAACGGAACAAAACGAACAGCACCAAGACAGTTACCACTACCGCCAACAGCAGGAACATTTGAATTTCTGCCGAAATCTTGGTGAGTTGAAAATGGCGGATTATCGGCAAACCGGTATAATGCAATGCCGTGGATGTCGATGCTTCGAAAGGCCGGGTAAGCGCATATATGTCGTCTACAACCGTTATCCTCCGGACAGAAGAAAGGATATCCCGATCCAGCGAAACCAGCATGAGGAATACATCCTCTTCCTGGTTGTACAACCTGTTGGTATAAAATGGCAGGTTGTAAAACTCCTCCTTAATAGAGTCCAACTCCGCCTGACTGGCCGGAATTTCGTTGAATAAGGGCGCCACATTGAATTTGCGGGCAGTGTTGTTGCGCACCAGCCGAACGGACTGCGGCACAGACAATACGTTCTGCACATTCGGAACCTCACCAATGGCTTCCGTGAGTCGCGTCCATTCCCTGAAAAAGTCCAGCTCAAAAAAACGATCGGTTTGTACGGCAATGACAATCAGATTGCCCTCATCGCCAAACTCCTTTTTAAACGCCTCATAATCCAGATTGGCCTGTGCTTTATCGGGAATGCTCTTATTCAGGTCATAGCTTAACTGAACCTGCAGCGTCTTAAAGACCATAAATGCGGTCAATAGAATCCAGGCCGTCAAAAAAATGACGCGATTGCGAAGAATAATCCTGGAAATGACTTGCCACATGTTGCTTGAAAATGACCGCAAAGATAAGAAAAACTGCACCCGTAAATGCCTGAAAAGGCTGCGAAAGGGCTGTTCTTTTCTCAAAATATACCAGCTGCGAAGCCGTTATTAGCAGTATTTGATGAACTTTGCAGGTATGTACAGGATGCTGGCCTTGTTGCTGTTGTTGTTGCCCTCTTTTCCCAACACCTATGCGCAGATAGATCCGGAGATGGTGGCCCTGGGAGAATGGAAGGCCTACCTTCCCTATGGTGGCATCCGCTCCATCGCTCTTTCCGACAGTAAGATTTATGCGGCTAACGGTCTGAGTGTATTCAGTCTTGACAGAGAGGACAACTCCTTCGACAGGCTGCATAAAGCCAACGGCCTGAATGACGTAAACGCGGTGGGTGTTTACTATGGAAGCAGCCAGAAAACACTGGTTATCAGCTATCTCAATGCCAATGTCGATTTTATTATCGACGGAAAAATTGTCGGTTTTCCCTTCATCCGAACCTCCACCATATCAGGCAGCAAGTCGGTGAATCACGCCACTTTCAAAGGCGATTCCGTCTACCTGTCGACAGGCTTTGGTATTGTGGTGTACGATATCGGGAAAACCCAGAGTCCTGCCACCTATTTTTTCAATAATGTCTCTACCGGCTCCTTTATTAAGGTCAACAGCACAGTCATTTACAACGACTCTATCTATGCCGCCACCGAAAATGGACTGTACCGGGCGGCGTTGAGCAATCCCCTGCTGGAAAATTTCAGCAACTGGACCAGCATCAACGATACCGAAGGCCTTACCGATGGAAATGCCCGATTCGTAACCGTCTTCAACGGACAGTTGTATGTGGTAATGAACGATAATGAAATTTACTACCGGGATGACGACGACTGGCTGCCCTTCCTGAGCGAGCCCGAATGGAATATTACCCACCTGGATGCTTCAGAAGAACAACTGATGGTCATTCTTAGCCAGGGAGACGCAGAAGTTCCCGATGCCTTCGAATTACGGAGTTATGATGCGGAGGGCAATCTGGAGATACTGGATACCGATGACAGGGTTTCTGCACCCTTGCAGCTGCTACAGGATGCGGATGGTGTTTACTGGATAGCGGACAGCTTTGGTGGTTTGGTGGCTCTTCAAAATGGAAATGTCACCGTTTCTGTTCCCAATGGACCTTCGAGTGCCGAGGCCTTCGATATGGAAGCCTTTAATGGCAAGCTCTGGGTTGCACCGGGTGCCATCAACGCCTCGTGGCAATACACCTTTAACAAGAATGGTTTTTTTGTGCTGGATTTCGGCTACTGGAACAACTACAATTCCTTCACCTATCCGGCGCTCGATACCGTATTTGATTTTATTACCATGACCCTGGAAGCCAGCACCGAAATTGCCTATTTCGGTTCCTTCGGCGGTGGGGTGGTGCGTTTTGACAGAAACACAGGAAGCCTAGAGGTTTTCGATCATACCAATACCGGTAGCAGCGGATTGCAGGACTTAACCACCGATGACCCCGGAAGTTGCCGGGTGGGGGGCATGCAGCTGGACGTAAACGGAAATTTGTGGGTAGCCAACTACGGTGCGGCCAATCCGCTGGTAGTGCGTAAAAGCGATGGTACCTGGAAAAATTTTGACTGCGACCTGCCCAACAGTGCCGGTAATCAGACGGGACAGATTGTAATTGATGACTTTGACCAAAAATGGGTGCAACTGCCCAAAGGCAACGGCATATTGGTGTACAATCACGGCGCAGACATTGACAATACTGCCGATGATGAAAAACGTACCCTCAGCATTGGTGCCGGCAATGGCAACCTGCCTGTTCCGTTTGTCAACTGCCTGGTTAAGGACCTTGACGGGGAGATATGGGTGGGCACGAATGAAGGCGTTTCCATTTTTTACAATCCCGGATCCGTTATGCTGGGAGGAGCCATTGGAGATGCATCACAGCCGTTGGTGAACCTCGGGGGCTTCAACGAGTTCCTGCTGGGTCGTGAAATTGTGAACTGTATTGCAGTTGATGGCGCCAACAGGAAGTGGATTGGCACGAACAGCGGTGTATTCCTGGTATCTGCCGACGGAACCGAACAGCTGCTATTCTTTAACGAAGACAACAGCCCGTTGCTTTCCAACATCATTCTCAGCATTACCATAGATGGCCAAACCGGTGAGGTATTTTTGGGTACAGATAAAGGAATATCCTCCTACCGCGGCACTGCTACCCAGGGAACCCTCACACATGGCAATGTCAAGGTTTTTCCCAATCCTGTACGCCCTGAATATACCGGGCAGATAGCCATTAGCGGACTGGTGAACAATGCACAGGTAAAGATTACCGACGGTGCCGGACGACTCATCTTCGAAACCGTTGCCCTGGGCGGACAAGCGATATGGAATGGTAAAGGTTACGGTGGAAACCGCGCAGCTACAGGCGTTTATCTGGTCTACAGCACCGATGATACAGGCAAGGAAGACTATGTAACCAAAATCCTTTTTATCCAGTAAGCTCATCCTGTCTGTTGCTTTTTCTAACTTTAGGAATGCGTTTTCAACTCACACTTTCCTCTATTGCTATTTTGCCTTTGCTTTGGATGATGGGAGCCTGCAGCGCACCTGACACCACCGAAGAATGGCTGACAACCGAACACGCAGGTGTATACGCCAGTTTGCCGGCAGGCGTCAACGCTGTTCCGGCAACCCCCTTCAACAAGCTCTTTACCCGCTACGGTGATGGATGGACAGGTGGCGATGCGGTGTATTCCGTGCCACTTCCCGACGGTCGCATTATCTGGGCCTTCGGCGATTCCTTTTTGGATACAGTCTATCCCGACCGCTCAAGACCCCCTTCCCCGCTTATTCGCAATACCATGATGTTGCAGCAAGGTAAAAACATGACCACCCTGCATGGCGGAACACCTGATGCACCGGCAGCCATGGTAGATACAGATGACCCTGACAACGAATGGTACTGGCCGCTGGACGGCACCGTTCAGGATGATATTTTATATATGTTTTATGCTTACTTTATTCGAACAGGAGGAGGTGCATGGGACTTTCAGTATGTCCGAACAGAACTTGTAGCTTTTCAGCTGTATGACTTTTCCATTCTGTGGCAGGAACCCGTTTGGGAAGCACCCGGCATTATTTTCGGTGTGGCCATCATGGAAACGGATGAATACACCTATATCTACTCGACAGATGACGAACCATGGACCAAACATGCCCACTGTGCCCGGGTGCCCGCAGGTGATTTTCTTGCCCCCTGGGAATTTTATGATGGTGCCGGTGGCTGGTCTTCCACCTTTCCCGGTGAAGCGGGATGGATGACGAAAGGCAGTGGCGATTTCGGTGTGGATGTAGCAGCTTCTTATTCGGTCTTCTATCACGAGGGGAGGTATCGGCTGCTAACGCAGGAGGGATTTCTGGGACCTGACATTCACAGCTACGAATCACTCGAACCTTATGGCCCCTGGAAAGGCAAGCAACTGGTGTATACTACACCGGAAGCCGGTGGTACACTGTTCACCTATAATGCCCTCTTGCATCCACATATCACCAGGCCGGGATCTTCCGCTATGCTGGTTTCCTATTGCGTTAATACCAACAACTTTTTTGAATTATTCAGCGATGCAGATGTTTACCGTCCGTACTTCTTCTGGCTGGATTATCTGGACTGATACATCAAGCATCACAACATGCTGCACCATACCCGAGGCATTGTACTTCGCACGACCGACTACAGCGACAGCAGTATTATAGCAAAGGTGTATACCGAACAACTGGGCATGCAGACCTATATCATCAATGGTGTGCGCTCGGCGCGCTCGAAAGGTAAAGCCTCGCTCTATCAGCACGGGAACCTACTGGATATGGTAGTGTACCACCGCGATACAGGAGATATATTTCGCATAAGTGAAAGTAGCATGGGTTACCTGTACCGTCTAGTTCCGTTTGATATTGTCCGCAGCTCCCTGCTTTTATTCTGTGTGGAGCTCATTACCCGCTCTGTGCAGGAGGAAGATGCCAACCCCGAACTCTTTTCCTATATATGGGAGCAACTGCAATTGCTCGATGATTCAACAATCCCGACCGCTCATTTTCACCTGCAGTTCATGATAGGACTATCCCTCCACCTGGGCTTCGCGCCATCTACCGGTGAGGGCACCCTATTCGATTTGATGGACGGGGTATTTTGCACTGCCATTCCCCGGCATACTTATTACATGGAGGAAACGCTATCGGAGAAGCTCAAGCTATTGCTCCATGGCTCACCAACAGGTCATTACGCCATCAACCATCAGCAAAGAAAGGCCCTGTTGCATTACCTCATTACCTTCTTTCAATTGCATATACCCCATTTCGGTGTGATGAAATCCCCGGATATTCTGGAAGCGGTATTCAGGGAACTGTAACCGGAAGATAAAGCTCCCAGTCGCCATTCGCATAGGTCAGATAGTAGCTTACACCATGGTAAGAGATGGGATGTCCATTGTTATTGTGCAGGCGATTGCTGATAATGCCATCGGGACGTAGCCGGCTGTTCTCCAAAGGTTGCGTTGCATTCTCAACCATAATGGCATGCATGGCAGGTCGGGATTCCTCCTGCATGACCCATAAGGGATATTCCCATGCATCTCCCGACAGCGCCAGCCCTACTGTTTGCATCTGCTCTCTTTGAATTATTCCGGAGAGTTGCAAGAAAGTACTTTGCAGATCGGGGTTATTTTTAAAATACTGGGGATAGCTGTAATGTAAAAAGATGCTGTCTTTGCCGATGAGTGGTCTGGACTGATTCCACCATAAAGGAATCATAGCCGTGCCGATGAGGAGAAAAAGTATGACCTGTGCAGCGCGCCGTGAAAATTCGGAAAGCAACAGTCCTGCTGCGGGTGCTGCCATTAGCCAGATGGCGAGGTGCAGGCGGTTATGCCATACCTGCCACTTCAGTAAAACAGCAAAAACTATCAGCATGCCCAAAGCTATCCACGCCGTGTGCCACAATGGCGACTGGCGGTACTTGCGTATACTGTAGAAAAGTGCCAGTAGCCAGATAAGAACGTGCAGGGGTGCACCTGCATAGTCCTCATGCGGACTGTACATACCCACTTCAAATGCCGGACTGGGGCCCCAGTTCAGTCGGGGGTCATGTAAATCGATACCCCATAGTCCATGCCATTTCGAGGTACCCCAGGTAAGCGCGCGATTGACAGGAGGAAGCGGCGTGCGCATTTCCATCATCAGGTTCTTACTCACCCCGGAAACAAGGGGCCGGACGCCATACCATTCATTCTGGAGGGTGGCATCCTTTCCGGTAAAGTCACCCGTTAATGTGTAATTTCTCTGCCAGTGAACACCATTGACCAGCAGCACTATGCATCCTCCAATCAATAGCGGAAAGACCATTTTCCACTTTAAATTTTTCCATATATTGAAAGCATAGTAAACCAGTAATGGCAAAACATACAGGTAAGCAGTCCCCTTCGACAACAGGGCTAAAGCCACCGCGAGTGCTAACCACCACCACCATTTTTGTTCTTTGGGTTCACGAATGGACAACCGAACCATTAACATCGCGCTCATCAGGAAAAAAGCCACCACCAAATCATTCTGGGTACTACTGCTTTGCAGCATTGCCATAGGCAGTGTTGCAGCAAACAATACAGCCAATAGCGCCGTGCGGGTGTTACCGCCATCTATACGGACCAAACTCCAGATGGCGGCCAGTGTCCCTGTAAATGCAATCCATTGCACCATGTTAGCCGACTGGTCGCGCGAGAAACTGGTAAACAAATGCAGTATCCAGTATTCTGCCAAAGGTGGTTGTGTTACCTGGCGGATATTGTTCGTAGCATAAGGCGCCACCGTTCCCTGTTGCAGCCAGTATTGCACACGGGTAAGGTGATAGGTCATGGAATCCCAGTTATTCGGGTGGGCGACGAGGGCCACCAGCAGCGTACCTGCAAGGATTACCGCCAATGCCATCCAGCCTGCTTTTTGCTCCTGGAAGACCGGGACCAAGCCCTTCCAAATGCGGGAGACGGATGGTCTGTAGCGCATGAACAACAGCAGCATGAAAAAAGTGTAAATCGCCCATACGATTATTATACCCTGAGCATCTATCCGGTGCATACGACTGAGAACCTCTGTACCCAGTAACTGAAATGCCGACATCAGCAGCAAAGTCCGAACCAGCGCCAATGCCCTGCCGGCCTGTTGCCCCATCAGTACAAAAGTGCCTAAAGCGGAGATGAGTATTAGTAAGAGCTGCATAAGATTACCTATCCATAAAGCTCCAGGTGGATATGATCTTTATCGTAGCCCATATCTGCCAGCCGGTTGCGCGCTTCATCTACCATATTTTTCCAGCCGCATAAATAGAAATGCATATCACGTTGCCCTTTCTCACAAATATTTTCATATATGTCATGCACATATCCAATATGGCCTGGCCAAGCTTCTTTCTTCACCCTGGACAATGCGATATGAAAGTGGAATCTCGGCTGTTGTTCGGCGAGTTCCAGTAATTCACGGTGGTAGAGTATATCAGCTTCTGTGCGGGTACCAAAGACCAGATGAATATCCGCATCGGGCCAGCCTGTCCGGTGCAGGTGCATGACCTGAGAGTGGAAAGGCGCAATGCCCGTGCCGGTGCATACCATGCAGATGTCGCGGGTTATTTGTTCCGGCAATGTAAACGTGCCCAGCGGTCCGCGGAAAGTAACTTCTAATCCAACATGACCTTCAGAGAACAAATAGGATGTTCCTGCACCGCCTTCCAGCAGCACAATGACCAGCTCGAAACAGTTGGTTTTCGCCGGAGGGGAAGCGATAGAATAGCTTCTCAGGCGCTTGCTGGCACGCTCGTGAATAGGAAGGTCGAGGGTAACAAATTGCCCCGGGACAAAGTCAAAAATGCTGCCGTCGGTAATTTCGAAGCAAAACCGCTTGGTATTGCTGGTTACATCGACAATCTTGGTAATAACAGCTGTTTGCCAGGGTAGTAGTGCCATTGGGCATTGTTAAGCTACAAGTTTAGTTAAAATTGACGGAACAATGAATGATTTTCATCAGTGAGGTGGCTGCACACACGCAACAATAAATTAATCGCAGTGCTGCATATACTTCCGTATTTTTGCATCGCCCGATGGATGTGCAAGAGATAATTGCGGGGTACCGTACACAGGACAGTCGGATAGCCGACATACAGCAACAGTTGCAAAATAACCCCCGGGTGCATTTGCATCTGAAGGGAATTCCCGGCGCATTACTTTCCTTTCTGGCAGCAGCATTGTACCTGGAACGCGGTGGTAACCACCTGTTCGTGCTAAACGACCGGGAAGAAGCTGCTTATTTCCTCAATGATTTGCAGAGCCTGTTGCCGGGAAAAGATATTCACTTCCTACCCGACGCCTTCAAAAAACCCGGGTTTTTCGACGAAGCCGACGCCAACCACATTCTGCAGCGCACCGAAACCATCAACCGACTGCTCCATTCCGATACACGGGGAGAACTGCTGGTCACCTATCCGGAGGCATTGCCCGAAAAAATTGTTCAGGCTACGGAGTTGGAGAGAAGCACCCTCCACATCAAAAAAAACGAACGACTGGATGGTCACTTCATCATTGATGTGTTGCTGGAGAATGGATTTGTGCAGAGCGATTTCGTATACGAACCCGGTCAATTCAGCGTACGCGGTGGTATCATCGATATCTATTCATTCGGCAACGAACTGCCGTATCGAATTGAATTGTTCGATGACACGGTAGAATCCATTCGGATATTTGAACCTGTATCTCAGCTGTCACAAAAAAATGTAGCGCAGGTAACGATAGTACCGAATATCCAGACCCAGTTCAAGACCACCTCCAAAGGCTCTTTACTTGACGTATTACCCGAAGGCACCGTGGTTTGGTTTCGCGATGCCAGCTATACCGGCAATGCCATGCAATTGTACAGGGAGGCTGCCATAGAGTGGTACGACCTTGCCAGGGAAAAAGGTCTGCTGCCGGAGGAACACCCCTTTCGCCTACAGGCACCGGATAGCTTGCTGTGCACCCTGGAGGAATTACAAACAGGACTGGAACGTGCACCCCTTATTGAATTCGGACTGAACAACACCCTCAGTGACAGCATCAACATAGATTGCCACGCTGCACCGCAGCCCCTGTTTAACAGGAACTTTGAATTGCTCATTTCCAACCTCGCAGAAAAACATAAAAGCGGTTACCGCATTGCGTTGTTTGTTTCTCATTCCAAACAGGTAGAACGCTTCTATCAGATTTTTACAGATTTGAAAGCGGGCTTCCCCTATGAAGCATATCCGAAAACATTGTCGGGCGGATTCATAGACCACGACCAGAAACTGCTGTGCTACACCGACCATCAGATTTTTGAACGCTACAATAAATACCAGCTAAAAAGCGGATTTGCCCGCAAGGAAGCCATCAGTATCAAAGACCTGATGCAATTGCAACCCGGCGATTATGTTACCCATATCGACCATGGTATAGGTGTATATGCCGGTCTGGAAAAAATAGAAGTGAACGGACACAGCCAGGAAACCGTGCGGCTGAAATACAAAGACGGTGACCTGTTGTATGTCAATATCAATTCACTGCACAAGATTTCCAAATACACCGGAAAAGACGGTACACCTCCCAAGCTGAACAAGCTGGGCAGCGATGCCTGGGAAAACCTGAAACGGAAAACACGCAAACAGGTCAAGGACATTGCGAAGGATCTCATTGCCCTTTACGCCAAACGCAAAGCTTCCAAAGGATTTGCTTTCTCGCCCGACAGTTATCTGCAAACCGAGCTGGAGGCTTCTTTTATTTATGAAGACACCCCCGATCAGGAAAAAGCTACTGCAGATGTAAAAAGGGATATGGAAAAAACCTATCCCATGGACCGTCTGGTATGCGGCGATGTTGGCTTCGGCAAAACAGAAATAGCCATAAGAGCAGCTTTTAAAGCGGTAACAGACGGTAAACAGGTGGCAGTACTGGTACCTACCACCATTCTGGCGATGCAGCATTTCCACACTTTTTCGGAACGATTGAGTGAATTTCCCTGCACCATCGATTACCTGAACCGATTCCGTACCGGTAAGGAGAAGAAGGCGGTGCTGGAAAAGCTAAAGGAAGGAAAAGTGGATATCCTGATTGGCACCCACTCCATCATAGGTAAATCTGTCGAATATAAAAATCTGGGATTACTTATTCTCGATGAAGAGCAGAAATTCGGCGTAGCAGCCAAGGAAAAACTGCGGGCATTAAAAGCACATATCGACACCCTGACGCTGACGGCTACGCCCATTCCGCGTACTTTACAATTTTCCCTGATGGGAGCCCGCGATCTTTCCATCATGAATACGGCACCACCCAACCGGCAACCGGTAACTACCGAGCTGAAAACCTTCGATGCAGATTTCATCCGCGATGCCATTTACTTTGAAATTTACCGCAACGGACAAGTGTACTTCGTGCATAACCGCGTTCGCGATATTGAAGAGATTGCGCGCCTGATCCGACAGGTTTGTCCCGATGTTCAGGTGGGTGTAGCACACGGGCAGATGTCGGGCGAAGAGCTGGAAGACCATATGCTCCGCTTCATCGATAAGCGATACGACGTATTGGTTTGTACCAATATAGTTGAAAGCGGACTCGATATTCCCAATGCCAATACTATCATCATCAACAATGCGCATTTCTTCGGACTCAGCGATTTACACCAGTTAAGGGGTCGTGTGGGTCGCTCGAATAGAAAGGCTTACTGCTATCTCATCGCACCTCCATTGTACACCCTCCCCGATGACTCGAAAAAACGCCTGCGCACCATAGAGCAATTTGCCGAGCTGGGCAGTGGTTTCCAGATTGCAATGCGCGACCTGGACATCCGCGGAGCCGGTAACCTGCTGGGTGCCGAACAAAGTGGTTTCATCACCGACATCGGCTACGATACCTACCATAAAATTCTGGATGAAGCCATTCGGGAACTGAAACAAACCGAATACAAAGAGCTGTTTCAGGAAGAGCTGGAACAGAAAATGGATTATGTCCAGGATGTGCAGATTGATTCGGATCTGGAAATGCTGATTCCCGACAATTACATCAACAACATCGCCGAAAGAATGTCGCTGTACACGCGACTCGATAATATTGAGAATGAAGCCGGTCTTACTGCTTTTGCCGCCGAATTGAAAGATCGATTTGGTCCGCTTCCGGGCAGTGTGAAAGAATTGCTGGAGGCGGTGCGACTCAGATGGGTGGCGAAAGAACTGGGCATGGAACGCATTATATTCAAATTAAAAAAACTGCGATGTTACTTCCCGGAAAACCAGGAATCTGCCTTCTATGAGTCTGCTTTCTTCCAGCACTTGTTGCAGTTTATAGCCACCCAAAAGGCCAGCATTCACCTCAAGCAAACCAGCAAGCACCTCCTCATTGCCCTGGACCAGGTGCAGAGCATGGACCATGCCCGTGCCTTGCTGGAACGCATCCGGACCGCTGTACGTGAATCCATGGAAAATAAGTAACTTAACACCTCTAAAAGAATACCATATGTCTGCATTGATTGCCTTGTTACTGTCGGGATGGTTGTACCAGCAGCCTGTTCCTGAAAATTGTCCCGAAATCTCCCAAACCTATGCCGAAGGCACCAGTTGGGATTTCGTACTCACTGATGACAAAGGTGCTGTCTACAAGACTTACCAATACAAGGTGGAGGAAGTGTCGAACGAAAACGAAAGACTGGTTTATGCTATCAAGTACACCACGCTCAATAAAAAAGGCAAGGAGGAAGACAAAGGCTACCGCAATATTATTGCCGCCGCTGACCAGTACCTGGTGAATATAGAAACCATGCTGGTCAACTACAACAGTGATAAAGCCAACTATATGTCGCTTTCCTGTAATCCCCAACCGGGCGATGATGTACCCGATGTGCGCAAGGTAACCACCTATACCGTCGACAACCTCGGACAAAAAAGCTATGTGTCTAATAAGGTAAACCTGACAGACATAGAATATGGTGAGCGAACCACTATTACTACAGCACTGGGTGAACTGGACTGCATCATGCTTACCTATAAAGTGTCGTTCGACCTGCAGGATTTTACTTATACCGACTGGATTGACAGTTCTTTCCGCACCGTAAAAAGAGAAATACTGGATAAAAAAGGAAAGCTGGCATTTACCGGAATGATTACCACCTATTCGAATTAACCTCAATAACTATACTATGAACAAATCAATTTCTTTTCTTTCTCTGCTGGGTGTCCTTGTATTGTTAAGTGCATTCAGTTCCGACAATTGTGAAGGCTATTTTCCCTACAAAGAAGGAACGCGACTGGAGTATACCAGCTACGATAAAAAAGGCAAGGAAGAAGGCAAGATGATCATGACCCTTCAGGAGAAGAAAAGTACAGATGCGGGGTTGGAAATTACCATGGCCACAGAAATCGTTGACGAAAAGAATAAAGAAGCACTGAACGGAAGTTTTGGCATTCGCTGCGAAGGCGATAAGTTTTATTTTGATATGAGTAATATGATACCTGCCGAGATGATGGAATCGATGGGCGAAATGGATATGGAAATCACTTCCGATTATCTGGAGTTTCCTGCCAATGCAGTAGCCGGACAGACTCTGCCCGATGGCACCATGACCATCAAAGCAGGATTGAATGGTGTAAATGTGATGAATATGACGGTGCTGGTAACCGACAGAAGAATTGACGGCTTTGAGCAGGTAACCACGCCTGCAGGTACCTTCGATTGCATGAAGTATTCATTCACCACCACCACCAAAATGATGTTCACCGTTACTTCATCCTCCACCACCTGGCTGGCAAAAGAAGTGGGCAACGTCAAAACCGAGAACTACGATAACAAAGGCCGTCTGGAAAGTTCCAGCGTGTTGACCGCTGCCAGTTTCTAAGCAATGCGATTCTGTTGCATTACAGTAATCTGGATGCTGGCATTTGCCTGTAAGCGACCTTCGGAACAACCGGTAAAGGCTGATGCCACCGTACTGATAGACGGACAATTGGCGGTGGTTCCCAGTATGTCTCTGGAAGGAGAGACTGTGAATACCAGTTCCAATATATTTATCCTCCGCGGTACGCAAGATACTATCTGGATTTTCGGTACGGGCTATGGCGATGGCAACCTGCACTGCGACGATTGCAATGATTATACCTTTTACCGCGGTGCCGATTTCCGCACTGTTGCAAATGCTATTGACGATGCCCGCCGGGTAGATAGCATACTCATCAACGAATGGAATTTAGATCGCAGCAAGGTAGTGGTGCAATTTATCGCACCTCATTTTCACGCCGATCACCTGAACGCAGAATTTGTCAGTGCTGTTTTTGATTCATTGGGCTATGCTGCCCCCACAGGTAAAGCCATTTATGTGCACCGCAACGATTCCGCAGGAGCAGTATGCAATACACCCTGCTGCGGAACAACCCCTTGTCCGGACAAAGACAATCCATACTACGCCGCTCCCTATCAGCCGGCATGGCAGAGCGAACAGCTCAGTTATTTCAGTTTCTTCGGTTCCACCAATGATACCTGTAACCAGGTTTTAATGACCATTACCTCCGCTTCCGGCCAATGGCAAATCTGTAAAGGAACCGCCCGATCCGATGGCGGCCACACCGATGGAACCGTCAATTTGCAAAACATATCTCTGAAAACACGTATAGCAGGCACCCTCAATCGCCCGCAATGTGATGTGCCCGAAGGATGGCAGACCCTTGTATGTACACGGCAATACCCATTGGCGGAAGAGGTAGATTGACATAAATCATCCCGTCCTCAGCAAGTTTCTGTCTACCTTTACAGCAGCAACAACTACTATGGACAACAAAAATCTCCACCCGGAAAGCCTTATGATGGGCTTTGGCTATAAGCCGGAACTCAGTGAAGGCTCTGTAAAATGCCCCATTTTTCAAACTTCCACTTTCGTTTTCAAGACCGCAGAAGAAGGAAAGCGCTTTTTCGAGCTCGCCTACGGTTTGCAAAGCGCAGAAGAAAATGAAGTACCGGGTCTCATTTACAGCCGGCTCAACAATCCGGACCTGGAGATACTGGAAAACCGCCTATGTCTTTGGGACAAAGCAGAAGACTGCGCAGTGTTTGCCTCCGGCATGGGCGCCATCACTACCGTGATGCTGGAGTTCCTCAAGCCGGGCGATTTGTTGTTGTACAGTTCGCCGGTGTACGGTGGTACTGATCACAGTATCAACCATGTGTTGCCCAAATGGAATGTCGGACATGTAGAGTTTGATGCGCGCATGACCAAAGAAGCGATTATTGAAAGGGTGGAAGCATCTACACTGGGGAAACTCTCTGTCATATATATTGAGACACCTGCCAATCCAACGAATGCGCTAATTGATTTGCAGATGTGCCGGGAGATTGCAGACTATTTTTCAGATGAAGATCAGAAAGTGATTGTAGTTGTTGACAACACGTACATGGGCCCCCTCTGGAGTCACCCCTTACAGCACGGCGCCGACCTCGTTGTGTACAGTGCCACAAAATACATTGGTGGCCATAGCGACCTGATTGCTGGTGCTGTTTTGGGAAACCGGGAAATGATGACCCGTGTGCGCGGCCTGCGGACATTCATGGGTAACATGTGCAGTCCCTTTACGGGTTGGCTGCTAATGCGCAGTCTGGAAACACTGAAACCGCGGATGGAGTTGCAAGCTTCCAACGCCACACATGTAGCAGATTTTCTGCTGGCACATCCGAAGGTGGAGAAGGTGTATTACCTGGGTCATCTTGCTGAGGGAACCGAACAATACCGCATTTGGAAAAAGCAGTACAGCTCCAGCGGAGCCATGCTCAGTTTTGATATTAAAGGTGGAGAAGCAGCGGCCTTCCGCTTCCTGAATGGTTTGCGTTTGATCCGACTGGCCGTATCGCTGGGTAGTACAGAATCGCTGGCGGAGCATCCTGCTACTATGACGCATGCCGATGTGTCACCGGCCGATAAACAACGACATCATATTACAGATAGTCTGGTGCGTATTTCGGTAGGCGTGGAAAACCATGAAGATATTATCGCTGATATCGCACAGGCGCTGGAAAAAGTCTGATTACCTGCGGTACACCCTACCCATCCATCGGGGTATGAATATCAATCCCATCAGGAGATAGGGATAAAACGAAACCATGCGCCACATCAGGGCCATAATGGGCACCAGACCGGGGCTGGTCAAGTCGCACATGAGGGCGCTGAAACTGATTTCCGCCACGCCCGCCCCACCGGGTGTTGCCGGTATTAGTGTAATCATCCAGATGACAGCCTGCCGCGCCATTACCACCAGCCACTGCAGATTGTCTGCATTAAAAAAGGCCGCTATTATGCACAGCGAGATAAAAAAGAGCGCCATCCAGGCCACGAAGGTGGAACCAAAAGCTTTCAACCAGAATACAGGACTTTTACCTTTCAGCTCCAGCGATGTTTCCAGAATATCCTCTCCGGTTTGAATGGCATCGTCTCTCCAGCGCCGCAGAAACGGAAGCCTGAAAAAGCTGCTTAGGAAAGACTTGAAAGCGCCGGCATTCACAAACAAACCATAAGCGAGTCCCAATACCAGGATGAGATAGAATACATAGGCAAAATAATAAATTATTTCAATATCATGGAAAACCCGCATGAGCGGTAAATCACTTTGTGAGCGACAGCCTGCATCTTTCGCAAACATAGCATGGCGGCTGACCAGCAGGGTAAACAGCGGTGCCAGAATGGCAAATAGCGCCTGGTCCAGAAATACGGTCAGCATACTGGTAGTAGCACTTTTACCCACTGAAATTTTCTCTTTTTTCAACAGGTATACGGCAACGGCAGCACCTCCTACAGTCGAAGGCGTAACAGCAGAACTGAACAGCCACAATGTGATGACCTCGAAGCTCTGTCGCCATGAGAGTACATTACCGGTTATATGCCGGATGCGGTACATGTAAGCCAGGTGCCTCACACCCAGCAAGAGATACGCGAGAACTATCAGGAACAGGGAGCTGGTGGTCCATGTAATGAGGCGAAAGGAATCTATATCGAAAGATACATATATAAGATATCCTGATAATAAAAAGCTCAGCGCCAGCACCCCAATAATATTGCGGTAGCTGAATTGCTTATTTATGGACTTTTCAGAATCGGAATCGCTGTTGTGGTGCTTTTGCATATCAGGATGCCGCTCCTTCTCCTGCGTTGTTGATGCTGACCCAGAACTGGTTGAATCCATCTCCTACCAGCAGGTCAATTTTCTGACCCTGTATCAAATCGAGAATGGAGAGAAAACGAAATATGGCCTGATGGCGGTCTGCGCAGCTCGTAAACAATTCGGCAAAATCTACCCTGCCACTTTTCCGACACACATCCAGTACTGTTTTCCCTTCGTTTTCCAATGTATAGTTGTACTGGAACACCACGTGTTCTACCGTTTCGGGCTGGTTGCGGTAGCGTTCCATCACCTTTTCAAACACCTTTAACAGCGTGAAGAGGTTCACCGAACTCAGTTCCATTTCATTCGAAAACTGATGGGCCAGCAAGGTGTGTTCTGCTGCAATATTGCCCCTTTGCATTTTATGGCGACGCTCGTCTTCCATGCGGCTGAGGTCTTCCAGTACATCTTTGTAGCGCTTATACTCTACCAGTCGGTCTACCAGTTCTTTCCGCGGATCGATTTCGTTGCCGAACTCATCCAGTTCCTTGCGCGGCAGCAGCATTTTTGCCTTGATGCGCATGAGGGTAGCCGCCACCAGAATGAACTCACTTGCCACCTCGATATTCAGCTGGTTCATCTGCCTCAGGTAATCGAGAAAGTCAGAAGTGATGCGCGAAATCGGAATGTCGTAGATATCGAGTTCATCCCGTTCAATGAAGAACAGCAGCAGGTCGAAAGGTCCTTCGAACTGGGGAAGTTTTATCTCAAAAGTCTCGTTAGTGCTCATACCTTACAGAAAGCTCGAAGTTAGAGAAAAAAGCGCTTGCTTAATTAGCTACTTCACTCATGAATTTGATGTGCATCAGCTGCACTTCTTCATAACTGAGCCCTTCTTCCTTCAATTCACTGTAGGCTTCCCGCAGGTCACCACTTTGCATTTCCCGGAAATAGTCCATGACCTCTTCCTGCAAATCTTCTTCAATGATATCATTGAGGTAATAATCGAGGTTCAGCTTGGTGCCACTGTACACAATGGTTTCAATTTCCTCTATGAGCTCCACCATCTTCATACCCCGCGTCCGGGCAATTTCATCCAGGGGCAGTTTCTTGTCGATGCTTTGAATGATATGAATCTTATGTACGCTCTTATTGGCTACCTGCTTCAGTGTGCTGAAATCGTTGGGCCTTTCAACATCGTTTTCGTCAACGTATTTCTTAATGGCGGCGGCAAAACGCACACCATACTTTTCGGCTTTTCCTTTGCTTACACCCGAAATTTTCGACAGTTCATCCAGAGTAATCGGGTATACGGTTGCCATTTCTTCCAGTGAAGCTTCACCGAATATGACGTAGGGCGGCAACTGCTGTTCTTTCGCCAGCGACTCCCGTACTTTCTTCAGGATATCGAATAGAACAGGATCGAGGACGCTCTTACCACCGGTGTTTTCCATCTGCACATCGTTCGCCTCGGCTTCATAGTTGTGGTTCAGGGAAATCATGATACTCCTGGGTTTCTTCAGGAATGCCCTGCCTTCGTCTGTCAGTTTAATCAGTCCGTATTGCTCTATATCCTTGTACACCAGCGAATTAATCAAGCACTGGCGCATGATGGAATTCCAGAAGTGCTCGTCTTTTTCCTTCCCGGCTCCAAATACGGGCAGTAAATCGTGCTTATAATTGCCAATTTCTGTGGTGCGCTTGCCCATGAGCAGGTCTACCAGGTAGGGGATTCCGTTGTTCTCATTGACTTCATGAGCTGCCTGTAAGGCTTGCTGCACGTATATTTTTCCTTCTATCCGCTCTTTCGGTTTCAGGCAATTATCGCAACTACCACAATTATCGGAAGGATAGCCCTCGCCGAAATAGTGCAATAAAAATTTGCGGCGGCAGACTGATGTTTCTGCATAAGCCGCTGTTTCTGCCAGCAACTGAGCACCCATTTCCCGCTCTGCCAGCGGTTTATCGCGCATGAATTTTTCCAGCTTCTCAATGTCCTTGTAGCTGTAAAATGCCACACACTTTCCTTCCAGTCCGTCGCGACCGGCACGACCGGTTTCCTGGTAATAATTTTCTATCGACTTGGGGATATCGAAATGTATGACGAAGCGCACATCGGGTTTGTCGATACCCATCCCGAATGCAATGGTAGCGACGATGACGTGCATGTCTTCCATCAGGAACTGGTCCTGCACCTGACTGCGGGTGGCAGCTTCCATTCCCGCGTGGTAAGGTACTGCCCGGATGCCGTTCACGTTCAGGAGTTCGGCAATCTCTTCGGTACTCTTCCGGTTCAGGCAATAAACGATGCCCGATTTACCCTGGTTTTCCTGTACGTACTTGATGATTTGCTTAATAGCCAGCTCCCGGCTTCTTTTCGGACGTATCTCGTAGTAGAGGTTGGGGCGGTTGAATGACGACAGGAAGATATTCGGGTCTTCCATATCGAGGTTCTTCTTGATATCGCTTTGCACCTTGGGTGTTGCCGTAGCGGTGAGGGCGATGATGGGGATTTTGGCATCAATCTGCCCAATCATGTTTTTAATCTGGCGGTACTCGGGCCGGAAATCGTGACCCCACTCTGAAATACAATGGGCCTCGTCCACTGCGATAAAAGACACCTTGATGCCCCTGAAAAACTCCAGATTCTCCTCTTTTTTGAGGGTTTCTGGTGCTACATACAGCATTTTGGTCTTTCCTTCTGACAGATCCGACTTCACTTTTTTGATGGTGGTGCGGCTAAGCGTAGAATTCAGAAAGTGGGCAATATCGTCGTTGCTGCTATAAGATCGCACTAAATCAACCTGATTCTTCATCAGGGCAATTAAAGGAGAAATGATGATGGCAGTACCTTCCATCATAATGGCGGGCAACTGGTAGCAGAGCGACTTACCCCCGCCGGTGGGCATGATTACAAAAGTATCGCGTCCGTCGAGCAGACTCTGAATGATTTCCTCCTGATTGCCTTTGAATGTGTCAAAACCAAAATACTCCTGCAGCGCCTCTTTAATGGCCAAATTACTCGTCAACATGTCTTCAATACCCAGTTATAAAAGTGTTAAATGAACCCTACTTAGGAAAATTGTGCAATTTCGCATTTGCTAATCCGTACTATTTCTGTTTAATGTTGTTCGGGTGATTAAATATACCGAATAAAACGACAAGTCTTAAAAATTAGTTAGTCGATGATGGATAATATTTATGTTGCGATAATGGCGGGAGGCATCGGTAGCAGATTCTGGCCGGAGAGCAGAGTGGATAAACCCAAACAATTCCTGGATATCCTGAATACCGGTGAAACCCTTTTACAGACCACCTTTCAGCGCTTTTCAAAAATAGTTGCCAAAGATAACATTTACATTGTTACCAATGAAGACTATGTCCCGCTGGTGCACGAACAGCTCCCGGAGGTGCTGCCGGCCAATATTCTGGCTGAACCGGTGCGCCGGAATACAGCTCCCTGCATTGCTTATGTAAGCCATAAAATAGCCGATCGCGACCCGAACGGACTCATGGTTGTAGCCCCCTCCGATCATTTGATTCTGAACGAACAAAAGTTCCTGGAGTTCACCATCAAGGCGTTGGAACATGCTGCTGAAATGGACCACCTGATAACCCTCGGCATACATCCAACACGACCCGACACCGGCTATGGATATATTCAATACACAGATTATGAAGCGGCTCCCGGCATTCACAAGGTGAAAACCTTTACGGAAAAGCCCAATCTGGACCTGGCCGTTACCTTCCTGAGAAGCGGTGATTTCCTATGGAATTCCGGCATATTTATCTGGAGTGTTAACAGCATTCTGCAAGCCTTTGATCAACATCTGCAGGACATGCACCAGGCGTTCTGGCAGGCGCGTAAATTTTTTGGGCAGCCCGAAGAACACGCAGCCATTGAAAAAGCATACAGTCTCTGCACCAATATTTCCATCGATTACGGCATCATGGAAAAGGCCGACAATGTATATGTGATGCCTGCCAGCTTTGGATGGAGCGATCTGGGAACCTGGGCATCCCTATGGAATAATTTCAACCGCGACTACTGGGGCAATGCCGTGAAAGGCAAGAAGGTGATGATTTACGATAGCAAAGACTGTATGGTTATGGCTCCCGATGATAAGCTGGTCATTCTGCAGGGGTTGGATGAATACATTGTAATCGATCAGAATGATGTGCTGTTGATTTGTAAAAAGGAGCATGAACAGGAAATCAAGAACATTACGGCCGATGTAAAACGCCGTTTGGGTGACCGGTTCCTGTAGTCCTGACTTTAGCCGAATAGAAAATGCAGGCATAACAGTCAGGCATACATACTAAGGCTATGTGGAATAGCCATTAATATTCATTCCTCCTTTACATACACAATGCTGTCGGATGACAGGGTTCGCAACATGACACCTCCCTCACCCGGTTGCTCAATGGTATAGGTCTCATTATGTTGCAGCATACTTATGTACAAAGTATCTCCCTCTAATTTCCATTTCCCTTTATCATCCGAATCCAATCCCCCGGCATAATAGTTCTTATATATTTTTCGCACCCTGCCGAATCGCTTTAGAATTAGTGATGTCGAAGTATAGGTCTTGGGTAAAACGGAGATGGTAGTACTGTCGTTGATAAGCTGTTTTCTACCCGGCACTCCCGTTGACGTAGTATAGATGCCGCGTATTTCCTTGGTGCCAATGGTTTGCCCTGCAGCAAAGTGTATGGTGAATAAGCTACTTGCAATAAATAAAAACAAATATTTAATAATCATTAATAATTTATTTATACGTCCTGGTTGAACATTTAAGATTCACAATGTATGCAACCGGAATAGGTCAACTTCTTCCGGAATTACATTTCGGAGTACCTATTGAACTGCACTTGAAAAAACAGGCCGTGGACACCTCCACTTTTTGGTAAATGTGCTTTAATTATTCCTTATTGCATATACCCTTCTACTGTCATTGTTATTGCTTTCCTTCTTTTGTCGTATGTAACCGACAGCTTTTCGCCATGCAGGAAACAGAAAGAAGCTTCCACAACTCCGTGGTCCATTGTGACTTGTCCCGATTGCTCACCCCAATGCTCACTGAACCCAAAGGTGGCAGGTGCATAATAGCACAAGACGGATGGCTCATGGGCGAAATAATCCCCTGTCACATTGCCGACCAGAGTATCTACCAACTTTCCCTCCCACAATACGAAGGTTGTATCTGTGCTATGGATGGTCTTCCATTGAGCTTGCCCCGTCCTGGCATCCTGATCGGCAATGAGTTCAAACTGACTGCAAGGGTTGATCCTGATGGTGTAGGATTGACCGGGCTTAAATCTGGCGTAGGTTGTATCACCATTCCGGAAGGTGCTATCCATGGAAAAAATAAGGCAGTCAAGTGCTTTCGACGAAGTCTTTATACGATGGCTTTCGTTATCGGGTGCCAATAAAGTTCCATTCACGTTGAAGTAAAATGATTGACCAGCCCACCCTTCCTCCAGCAGTTCGAGTCTGTCAAACTTAATAGTTACATAATGGTCTGTGCTGAGCGATTGGAAACCACTCAGCAGTACTACAACTACAGTCCAGATGGGAGACAGGCGCTTCATATGATAAACTTAATGATTTTTATCCGTTTGCCTTGTATGGAAGGAAACATGAGTCTCCCCCCAAGTCAAAGTCAAAGTCAAAGTCAACGTCATCTTTAACGTCAACATCAAAGTCAAAGTCCTTGTCAATGTCAAGATTCTCATTCATTCCCATTGCATCAATATAACCCCTAACTTTACGCTATGCATTCGCCTTATACGCTTCGTTCCAAACTGCCACATAGCATCAGCATTTTCGCCCGGATGACTGCACTGGCGAACGAGGTGGGCGCTGTTAATCTGGCGCAGGGTTTTCCCGATTTTCCCCCTCCACAGCAATTGGTCAATCTGGTGGCAAAAGCCATGCGCAGCGGACACAACCAATATGCTCCTATGGCGGGCGTTCCGGAATTGCGTGCTGCCATTGCGCACAAAACAAAAGCATTGTACAATGCCGAAGTCAACCCGGATACTGAAATCACTATCTCTGCCGGTGCTACTTATGGCTTATTTGCTGCCTTTCAGGCCTTACTGCATGAAGGGGATGAAGTCCTGATATTCGAACCTGCTTACGACAGCTACATACCCGGTATTCAGCTGGCAGGTGCCGAGCCGGTATTTATCGCTTTGCATGCTCCTGACTACCGCATCGACTGGGAAGGGGTGAAGAAAAAAATCAATAGCCGCACCCGTGCCATTGTACTCAATACACCGCATAACCCGAGCGGTAGCTGCTGGAAAAAAACAGATATGCAGCAACTGGAAAAACTGGTGGAGGGCAGCGATATCCTCATCATCAGCGATGAAGTGTACGAGCATATCACCTTCGGCGGTGTACGGCATGAAAGCGTGCTGCGGTATCCCAAACTGGCGGCCCGCAGCATTGTCATATCATCCTTTGGGAAAACCTATCATAATACCGGCTGGAAGATGGGCTATGTCATTGCGCCGGAAGGCATCACCCGTGAATTCCGCAATGTACACCAGTACCTGCTGTTCTCGGTAAACACACCCATGCAGTATGCTCTGGCCGAATTCCTGACTGCTGAGCCGCAACACTACCTCGAACTGCCTGCCTTCTATGAAAAAAAACGCGATACGTTCCTTAAACTCCTCACAGGATCACGGTTCACCTGGCAACCGGCTACAGGCACCTACTTTCAGTTGCTGGACTACAGTGCCATTTCGGACAAAGACGATATGAGCTTTGCCACGCAACTGGCCACAGAATATAAAGTGGCTGCCATACCTTTGAGTCCGTTCTATAGAAACGGACAGGAAGACAGGGTGCTGCGCTTCTGTTTTGCCAAAAGCGATACCATATTGAAAAAAGCAGCAGATATATTATGCAAGATTTAAATATTACACTGATACAGTCTGACCTGGCATGGGAAGATAAAGTGCGCAACCTCGCCATCTTTACCAAGCACATACGGCAGGCACCCGAAACAGATATCATTGTGTTACCCGAAATGTTCAATACCGGGTTTTCCATGAATGCCGCCGAGCTGGCTGAAGCTCCGGACGGGGAAACGACCCAGTGGATGCATGAAATGGCAGCGGCTCAGAATGCCTGTGTATGTGGTAGCCTAATTATAGAAGAAGAAGAGCAGTATTTCAATCGACTGATCTGGATGTACCCCGACGGTCATTATGAAAAATACGACAAGCGCCACTTGTTCAGTATTGCCGGAGAGGATAATGTTTTTACCCAGGGCTATGAACGCCTGCTGGTAGAAGTAAAAGGCTGGACCATTTGTCCGATGATTTGTTATGACCTCCGCTTTCCTGTATGGTCGCGCTTCCGAAACGATTACGATGTTTTACTATATATCGCCAACTGGCCCGAACGCCGTGTTTATGCCTGGCAACAATTGCTCATTGCGCGGGCTATCGAAAATCAATGTTATGTAATTGGTGTCAACCGCATAGGTGCTGACGGCAACACCGTTTACCACAGTGGTCACAGTGCTGTACTCGACCCGATGGGAGAGCGGACCTGGGAGCTGGCACATGAACGTGCGGTATATACCACTACCCTCAGTGCAAGGCACCTGGAAGACATCCGTACCAAGCTACCGTTCCAGAACGATCGGGATATGTTCAGTGTGAATGACTGATATCTCCTGCTAGTTGCGCGACGGAAAAATTCCTGAAGTGGCTATGATGTAATGCATGCCCAGGCCTTTCACGCCATTCTGATCACCCCTGCCAATCTTCACTTCTGTTCCCGGTGTGAGGGTATTGTTGGCATTGCTGAATCCGGCACCAACGGGCACCGCACCGCGCAAATCAGGAAGCGCAAAGGTG
>DDYY01000101.1 GCA_002346225.1 Bacteroidetes bacterium UBA3022 | reverse complement strand
TACATTCCCAAAAATGCGCAAGCAAGCTTGGCATTTTCGGGAATGTAAAAAGCCCCCCAGCGATGCTGGAGGGCTTTCGAATTCTTAGTGACCCCGTCAGGATTCAAACCTGAAACCTCTTGATCCGTAGTCAAGTGCTCTATTCAATTGAGCTACGGGGCCATGATTTTTTGAACTTCCGGATAATCCCGGATTAAAATTATATACAAAGAACAACTTCCCTTAATCCTCTTCCGTATCAAGTGCTCCCTGCCTGCCGGCAGGCAGGTATTCAATTGAGCTACGGGGCCATCTTTTTATAGATTCCCTGTCAAAAGCGGTGCAAAGATATAAAACGATAAATTATTTATCATCATTTTTCTTCTGCTGGCCCTTACTTAATGATTCGCGCATGGTGGTATCTGCCTGGATGTTTTCGAACTTGTAATAATCCATAATACCCAGCTGGCCTTTGGTAAAGGCTTCTGCAATGGCCTTGGGGATTTCCGCTTCTGCTTCAATCACCTTGGCACGGGCTTCCTGGGCTTTGGCTTTCATCTCCTGCTCTACCGCTACTGCCATGGCCCTGCGCTCTTCCGCCTTCGCCTGTGCAATGTTTTTATCGGCATTGGCCTGATCAATCTGCAGCTCCGCACCAATATTCTTCCCGATATCGATATCAGCAATATCTATCGACAATATCTCGAATGCTGTTCCGGAATCGAGTCCCTTGGACAGCACTACTTTTGAAATAGTATCAGGATTCTCTAATACAGCTTTGTGGTTGGCAGCCGAACCAATAGTGGTAACGATACCTTCTCCTACCCTGGCTAAAATGGTTTCTTCACCGGCACCACCCACCAGCTTCTGGATATTGGCGCGCACGGTTACCCTTGCTTTGGCTATCAGCTGGATACCATCTTTTGCTACGGCTGTAACCGGAGGACTTTCAATGACTTTAGGATTCACACTCATCTGCACTGCTTCCAATACATCGCGACCTGCCAGATCAATGGCTGTACAGGCTTTAAAATCCAAAGGGATATTGGCCTTGTCGGCACTTACCAGCGCTGCAATAACACGCTTCACATTACCACCGGCCAGGAAATGGGCCTCCAGCTGGTCGCGTGTTACGCTGATGCCTGCTTTGTTGGCGGTTACCATGTTTTCTACAATAATGGTGGGATTAACACGACGCCAGGGCATGATTATCAGCTGCAACAGACTTACCCGAACACCGGAAAGTTGTGCTGAAAGCCATAAGCGGAAAATGCGCAATATGGCGAATACAAACACCAAGGCAACAATGCCTATGATGATGAAAAGAATCATGAGAATTTGACTATTGTCCATAACTACTGTTTTATTGGTTGTACATAGATTTTATTGTGCTGTATCTTAATAATCTCAATGGGAGTTCCAGCATCAATAAATTCACCCATAGAATACACGTTGACCCGCCTGTTTTCGCTGAAATGTGCTTTGCCTTCCGGGCGGATATCAGAAGCTGCTACACCCTGGTCGCCAACAGCATACTCGCTGAAGTCGTTGACATTGACCTTGCTGTCCATGACCGTATGTAAGCCCCATTGCTTGGAGCGAATGCGGTTGATTCCGATGTACATGGTCAGCCCGGTGCCTATCAGACTCCCGACGACCATCCAGTTACCTATGGTGGGTCCGTACTCTTTGTATCCGAGATAGATGCCCACAAGGATAACCACAATGCCCAAAATGGCAAGCACAGACGTGCCGGGTATCAGAAACACCTCTACAAACAGAAAGAGCAAACCAATCAGAATGATGATGATTATCAGAAACAGGCTCATTTCCTGTAAATATAAAACGAAGCGTTGGTATTATAGTCCATCCACAGGAATGAATATGACATTGTAGGAAAAATGCCGGGTTTCTCCATCAATTTGCACACCCCGGACCTCCACGGTGTATTCCCACACACCGTTCTCAGGACTAGATTGTCCATCCTGCACATCCCAAACCAGGGTATTGAGGCCATAGCCGTCATCCGGTTCATGAACAGTAATATCAACTGCCTTGCCGTTGCGCTTTACCGTAACACTGCTCTGTTGGAAGTCGGCACCCTCCAGTGAAAAAGACCAGCGGTATCCCCTTAGTTCTTCCGGCACATAATGTTCCGGTGGCCATGCTACCGGCATCCCGCGATGGTAATATCCGGTGCCGGCTTTCCACGAACTGTTATTGCCTCCCAATACCCAAAGCGCCATAGCCTCAGGGGTAGAACCCATCCCGAAAACCCGCCTGTACGGATTCAAAATCCATCGACGGTGACCGGCGGCTTTATTGGAGCCCCCGTAATCATATACCTGCCCCATCAGCGCATCCACGCCACCGTATCCCAAAGAGAGATTGCTATTTCCGGCCGCCTGTGCCCCGGAAGCTGAATAGCAAGGCCATGATTTGTCAGGATGATGGTCCAAATCATCGGCAGCAGTCATCATCAGGGCGGCTTCCATGCAGGCTGCATTCCATTCTTCGTTCCATTCACAACTGTCCGGCAATCCCACCAGGCGCCGTACATAATTCAGTCGCTGCAATACGGCGTCGTACGATGAGGCAGGCAGGTCGCCGGCTTGGCATGTAGCTACGTTACCGGTCCATTCATACAGATGGTCATCGTCTGACCCCAGATAATTAGCCCGGTAATCGGCAACCACCCATTCCTGGTAAAGCTCATGGATGTACTGCTCGTCAGGATGGGCAGCTAGCTCCTGCTTCAGCAATATTCCGGCTTCACTATACAGTTCTTTTTCCAGTAACGTCGCAATGTAGGCACCCGCTATCTGACTGTATTCCCGATCCTGCTTGGCAGCGTGTGGCAACACCAGACTCACCAGGTACAAAGTGCGGTCATATCCCCCCTTTTTCAATTGCTGGAGTATAACTGTCTGCAAGGAATCTCCGAAAAGTACCATAGGCTTTGCAGCATACCCTGATGATTGAAGCGCATGGTAGATGCGTGCCACGCCCAGATAGTCGCCGGTGGCAGCCAGCTCCCTGAGTTTTGGCAAGGGTGAAATCGGAGAAGCAGTGCCCGACGTACCTGCCATCAAATCCATATAGCTTTCAACGGCTTCATTGGGTATTTGGCCCGAAACACTGCCCTTGCTATGGTACAATTTTGTTTCCCGCTCTATCTGCAATAAAAATGCTGCAGCCAAAACATCTGCGCGCTCCATACCCCGCCCCTTCAACAAGTCCATCTTCTGTTGTTGGGTCAACCGGTAATTGTCGAAGAAACATGTCTTCCAGATACTTTCTTTCACGGCCATGACAGCATTGCCGCAATCTTTTTCCAGACTATCCAAGGCAGTAAGGAACAATAAGGGAATGCTATCCGTATTGCATCCTTCCAGAAAGCTTGTACGGTTACTGAGCAAGAGTGTCATAACACCGGAGCAATCGCCATCGGGAAATACAGTGCGCTGCCGCAACGCCACCTGAATGGCTGATTGCATATCGTTGTAGCGGGCCAGTAATTCCGAGAGCGCCTCAAATATGATTCGGTGCTGTATATCTGCGGTGACTCCTGACTTCCAGTCGAGATACACCATCTTGGCCGCCTTGTTCATAGTGGATGTGGCGGTGTACAAATCGCCATCGGCCTCCGCGACGCGGGCACTCCAGTACAGGTGCATGGGGAGTACCTCCATTTTTAACAACTGTTCCAGCAGCTTTCGGGCGGTGGCTGTTTGCCCAACTGCAATATCGTTGTTCACTACCTTATAGCAATTGGCGTGAATGCTGTCTATCTGCAGCTCATACAGATCGACCAGCGTTCCCGATGCGTCCTTGAGCAGATAAGAAGCAATATCATTGATGCTTTTCAACATGCATTCCCGACATTGACCATCATCCCCTTTTCGACTCCATGCCATGGCTCTGTAGAGATAAGCCAAAGACAGGTCTTCTTTTTTGTCAATCAACCTGGAGCAGGCTTTGATACAACCATCAAAATCAGCGCTTTCATACAGCGCTTCCGGGGTCTGACTGCGGCCGGGTTGAAATGCCAGAAACAGCAGGGAAAAGATTAAAAGCCTTGTGTGCATTTAATCACCAACGCATTTGATAAATGAAAAGTATTTTTACAAAAATGCCATCCAATCATCAATTCCAAAGAGCGGTCCAGCTCAAATGTCCCCGCTGCGGTGAGGGGGAACTATTCCATGACCGCAACCCATTTAACTTAAGCAAACTGGCATCTATGCCCAAACGATGTGCTTCCTGTAACCTGAAACTGGAACCCGAAACAGGTTTCTATTACGGAGCCATGTGGATCAGCTATGCCATCGGGGTATTGCTGAGCTTATTACTGGCAGCCATACTAATACTTGCTTTGCGCATTCCTACGCTATATGCTTTTCTGATAATCATGGTTTTTCATCTACTGTTTTCGCCCTACTTATTCCGGGTATCCAGGGCTTTCTGGTTGAGCTTTTATGTGCACCAACATCGCGATGTATGAGCCAAAGAAAATTGATTTTTATCTACAATGCCAAGGGAGGAATGCTGCATGCGGCATTAGATACACTGCACAAGGTGTTATCTCCATCAACCTATCCCTGCGAGCTGTGTGCTATTACCTACGGATGGACATCTATGCATCCCGATTGGAAAAAATGGATTGATCAACTTACGCTACCTGCAGTATTTCTGCATAAAGATGAGCTGCATGGAACAGGCATCAGCAGTAATATGCCCTTACCGGCAGTTCTGTATCATGATGGCTGGGAATATTCAGTGTTGATTAGCGCCGTTGACTGGAAAAAAATACCGGATGTTCAGGCCCTGGTGAAGGCACTTGAGAACAAGATGACACTTATTGAAAATTAACCATGGCCACCATCAGGGCCTCCAGTTTCTTTTTAATAACTGATGAGGAAGCTGCGTAATTATTGACAATTATAGAGAAGGCATATTGCTTTCCATTCTTAGCCTCCACGTATCCCGAATAGGACCTGATTTTCTGCATGGAACCGCTTTTGGCATGCACCCTGCCTTCAGCTGCGGTCTTGCCCCCTATGCTTTTCAGGGTTCCGGATTTCCCGGCAGTTGGCAAAGAGGAATAAAACAAATCCGCATAGGGAGACTGTTGTGCCAGCACAAGAATAGCAGTCATCTGGGCAGCAGAAATAGTATTAAACCGCGACAAGCCACTACCGTCTTCCAGATTCAGTCCGTTCATATTGATGTCTTGTTGCCTGAGCCATTCCATCACCACTTCTGCACCCATTTCTGTTGAGCCTACTCCCTTCAATTCCTTCCCCAGGGTCTTGAGTAAAGTCTCTGCATACAAATTGATACTTTTCATATTTGTATGTAACACAACTGAATCCAGTGCCGGTGACTTGTGCTCCAGAATTAAACTTCTATCTGCATTTTTCCAACTATCTCTCAGACCTGTATTGGTGGTGGCAGCCCCTTCGACGGCAATACCTCTTTCCTTCAGCGCCTGAAGCAAAGCTTCCGCAGCGAACTGAGGCGGGTCGGGCATGGAGCCATCTACTTTAAATGCCTTGCGGTTGGCGGGAATGGTTCCTGCTATGTACCGCATGTACTGCCCCGGAGCACCGTAAATATAGGCGTTGTCACTGTTGCCATTGACTGTAACCAGATTGCGGAAATCCATCCCTTCAATAGGGGGATACACACTGTCTATGCGCGTACTACCCGTAGTGCTGGAGTAATAAACAATA
>DDYY01000102.1 GCA_002346225.1 Bacteroidetes bacterium UBA3022 | reverse complement strand
TTACTCTAACTTGTTTATAACAGCTACTTTTCTGCACCTATATACCCATATAGGTTGTATAGGTATGATAAATGTTAAAAATACTCTTTTTTATTTTTACGATCAACGGTGTGTTGATCTGTCTGTAGGACACTTTTATTTGCCTTGCAGCGGTTAGCGCATTGCCCAAGTCAGCCGAAGCTGCCATCGCCACTTCTCAGCCCGGATTGTAGCAACATAGCTCGCTGCCAAGCTACGGATACAGCGCAGCGCAGCAAGCAGGTAGCCGTGTGCCGCAGCGTACTATGGCGGAAAGCCGGACAACCGCCGCTGAGGGGTATTGGGTAGCTTGCTCCACATCTCCATGAGCTCTTTTGTATTGATTACCTTTGTCGGCTGGAAAAAGAGCCTAAGTATAGGGGTTATGGACATTAATTATAATGAATTAGAGCGCCGCTGGAGCGCCAAATGGGAAGAAAAGGGACTGTACAAGGTAACAGAAGATACGACACGTCCGAAGTATTACGTGCTGGATATGTTCCCTTATCCATCCGGTGCGGGACTGCACGTGGGCCATCCGCTGGGGTATGTGGCAAGTGATATCGTGTCGCGCTACAAACGCCTGAAAGGGTTCAATGTGCTGCATCCCATGGGCTTCGATGCCTTCGGATTGCCGGCTGAACAGTATGCCATTGAAACGGGTACCCATCCGGCAATTACTACGGCGCGCAACATCGATTACTACCGCGAACAACTAAAAAAAATTGGATTCTGTTACGATTGGTACCGTGAAGTGCAGACCTCCGATCCTGCCTTCTATAAATGGACGCAGTGGATTTTCATGCAGCTCTTCAACAGCTGGTACGATTTCCGGCTCAATAAGGCTGCCGATATCACCACCCTGGTAGATTTGCTGCAAAGCGAAGGCAGCGCGTCACTGGTGGCTGCAGGTACATGCGAAGCACTGTTCTCCGCTGCAGATTGGCAGGCGATGGACGTGGCAGCGCAGCAAAATTTCCTCATGCAGTTCCGCCTGGCTTACCTGGACCATGCAGAGGTGTGGTGGTGCGAAGCGCTGGGCACGGTGCTGGCGAATGATGAAGTGAAAGACGGTGTGAGTGAACGCGGCGGACATCCGGTAGAGCGCATCCGCATGCGGCAATGGTTCCTGCGCATTACCGAGTATGCCGACCGATTACTGGAGGGACTCAACCACCTGGACTGGACCGACAGCATGAAGGAAATGCAGCGCAACTGGATTGGCAGGAGCGAAGGGGCTTCCATCTCTTTTGCACTGAAGGACAGCACAGCAAGTATAGAAGTGTTTACCACCCGGCCGGATACCATTTTCGGCGCCACCTTTATGGTGCTGGCACCGGAGCATGAACTGGTAGCCGACATTACCACCGATGAGCAGCGGGCAGCGGTGGATACCTATTTACAATATGTGAAAACCCGCAGCGAGCGCGACCGGCAGGCGGAAGTGAAAACAGTGACCGGTCAGTTTACAGGAGCGTATGCAGTGCATCCGTTTACGGGCAAGGATATTCCGGTGTACATCGCCGAGTACGTGCTGGCAGGGTATGGAACAGGCGCCATCATGGCAGTACCCAGCAACGATGACCGCGACCGCGCTTTTGCAGAGAAGTTTTCGCTGCCCATCATTGAAGTGGTGGATCAGTCGGCTTACCCGCAGGCAGCACGTGAAGATAAAATTGGTGTGATGGCACATTCAGACTTCCTGAACGGCATGGAAGTGAAGGATGCCATTGCAGCAGCTATCGACCATATTGAATCCAAAGGCATAGGAAAACGGAAAATCAATTTCCGCCTCCGCGATGCAGGATTCTCCCGCCAGCGCTATTGGGGAGAGCCTTTCCCGGTAGTGTACCGCGAAGATATTCCTTACCTCCTAAGTGAGGATGCCCTGCCGCTGGAGCTACCCGATGTGGAAGCCTACAAGCCGGGTGGTCAGGCGAAGTCACCGCTGGCTGCCTTGCACGACTGGGTGAACCTGCCGGATGGCAGCACGCGCGAAACGGATACAATGCCGGGATATGCCGGTTCATCCTGGTACTTTTTGCGGTATATGGATCCGAAAAATCCCAACCGTTTTGTTGGGGAAGCCGCAGAAAAATACTGGCGCAGTGTGGACCTCTACGTGGGCGGTACCGAGCATGCCGTGGGGCATTTGCTGTACAGCCGCATGTGGCAGAAATTCCTTTTCGACCGCGGCTGGGTGAGCGAAGAAGAGCCATTTAAGAAGCTCGTGAACCAGGGGATGATACAGGGAGTGTCTGCGGTAGTTTCACGTGTAAAGTTGCATGGCATTGCTCTTTCTCGAATAAATGTTGAAATTTTCCTATCAAAGAACGTTAGCGACGATTATAAAAAAGGCGAAATAAGTGATTTGGAATTGCTTGATTTAATAGATCAGATGGAACCAATAACAGGACCTGGGAATCGGGAATTTGTTGGAGAACTTGAGCTAAATTTAACGGAGGGTATTCACTTGCCCATTCAGTTTTTGAATGGAGACATTTTTGATTATAGTTCATATGTGAAAAGCGTTAATTCGATATTCCATGCTTTATTTGTACCTGATAGTGATGGAATTTTTAGAGTTGATTTGGTGGTTGAGAAAATGTCAAAGCGGTATGGCAACGTCGTCAACCCCGATGATGTTATTGATCAGTACGGCGCCGATTGTTTCCGCATGTACGAAATGTTCCTGGGTCCCATTGATGCCAGCAAGCCCTGGGATACCAAGGGAATAACCGGTGTAAGCGGATTTTTGCGCAAACTGTGGCGGCTCATGGTGGATGATGCGGGGCAGTTGAAGGTGGAGGATACGCCTCCTGCAGCCGGAGACTTGAAAATACTGCACCGCTGTATATTAAAGGTAGAGGATGATGTAGAACGCCTGAGTTTCAATACGGCTGTAAGTGCGTTTATGATTGCGGTGAACGGACTCACAGAAAGTGGTTGCCGTTCGAAAGCTGTAATGGAGCCCTTGCTGATTATTCTGGCGCCTTTCGCTCCTTTTATTACCGAAGAATTGTGGTCCATGCTCGGCCATACCGAAAGTGTGCATCGTGCAGCATGGCCAAAGGGCGACCCCGCTTTGCTGGTAGAAAGCAGCTTTAATTATCCGGTAAGCATCAACGGGAAAGTCCGCACCAACGTGGAGTTTCCACTCGATATGCCGAAGGCGGACATGGAACAGGCAACGCTGGCTTTGGATGTAGTATTGAAATGGACGGAGGGCAAGGCTCCAAAGAAAGTGATTATCGTTCCCGGCAGAATTATTAATATTGTCATATGAAAAGAATGGGAATCGTGATGGCGTTGTTGCTGTCCGCAGTGTTGCTGTAGGCGCAAAACCTGCAGGCTGTCATTGAGCAGCAGGCGATGGAAATGATCAGCTCTATGCAAACCGGCGACATCGATCCCTTGCTGGACCATACCCTGCCGTAGCTGCTGGATATGGGTGGTGGTCGCGCTACCATGAAGACCCTCATTACCGACATGCTGGCATCTACCAAAGAGCAGGGTTTTACCATAGATACCATTTACGTGGGCAAGGCAGGAGAGGTGTACGAAGCAGGTGAGGATCTGCATGCGTTGATTGCACAGCACCTGATACTTGGATTTGAGGGAGGCTATATTGAGTCGGAATCGACCTTGCTGGCCATCTCGAAAGACAAGGGCAAGTTTTGGTATTTTATCGATGTGAAACAACTGACAGACGAACTACGGGATGCATTACTGCCGGTCATGAATGAAAACATGGTTATTCCCGAACCCAAAGAACCGCGTCAGGTGTACTATGACAAGGAAGAATAGGCAGGAGCGGTTAACAATAGGCTAATGGGCTGGCAAAGCCTTCGATTGGCGCGGGGCGCATACACAGATAAATTGTTGTCGATATATGCATGCTGAAATCTTTGTAAAAGGGCCTTTTGCACTCCAAAAAGGCGGTCGCTTGTTGCTTGTAGTTGGTGCATTATGGCTGTTTTCTTCCGGTGTACTGGCACAGTCCGGCAAATCCTGGCTGCAGAGAGACGCTGAAATTTATGCCTCAGCCTGGGCCAACAAAGAAGCTTCTACAGTTATGCTCTATACTTATCCAAAGCTGATGGAGGTATATGGTGATTACGGGTACAGACTTGATTATATTTTTAGCCGCATGTATGGCACCATTACCGATGTAAGAATAGCGGTTGTTAAAGAGGGTTTTCGCGCCGGAGATGATTATATTAGCATTGTTATGATGTATATTACTTCAGAAGACCAATATTACAGGTACTATCAACAAATTCCTTTGATTGCATCCGGCTACGGAGACGTGAAAGGGTATTTTTTTGTGCAACCGGATGATACCTCTGATATGGACTTGTATGAAGTATTTCCGGGCTTTAACAGAAGTATGCTGCCGGACTACGTTCGGGAAAGCAAGGAACAGAAATAACAAATGGATAGCAGAAATGGACAGGTGTGCTTTTATAGCCACCAGGTGAAGGCATGACCGGGCCGGCTGCAATTTGCCATCATTACAGGTTTGGGCTATTGCACCCATCGCATGCAATACATTCTGTGTATCATTGTGGAAGAAACTAGTTTTTCGGCTTTCGTGTTAACCAAAATACATGACAGTGTCCAATCAGGTAGTAAAGATTATCGAATGTCCGCGTGATGCCATGCAGGGCCTGCACGATTTTATACCCACTGCAACCAAAATCCGCTATATCAATCAGCTGCTTAAAAGCGGTTTTGATACTATAGATTTTGGCAGTTTCGTAAGCCCGAAAGCGATTCCCCAAATGGCAGACACTGCAAAGGTGCTGGAAGGGCTCGAGCTCAATGCTGAAAGCCCTAAATTATTAGCCATAGTGGGCAATCAGCGCGGCGCCAATGATGCCGGAAAGTTTGAACAAGTGCGCTACCTGGGTTTTCCGTTTTCCATTTCTGAAACGTTTCAACAGCGCAACCTCAATAGCAGTATAGCCGAAAGTGTGGAGCGTGTGAAAGCCATCCAGGAGATTGCCACCCGCCACAACAAGGAGTTGGTAGTATATGTAAGTATGGGGTTTGGCAATCCTTACGGCGACCCCTGGAGTGCTGAAGTGGCCGAGAGCTGGGTAGATAAGCTGGTGGCAATGGACATCGGCATCATCAGTTTGGCAGACACCATTGGCGTAGCTGACCCCGAAAGCATTGCCTACCTGTTTGGCCACCTGATTCCGAAATTTCCTAAGGTGGAGTTTGGCGCTCACCTGCATACCACACCCGATGCCTGGCTGGAGAAAATTGATGCTGCCTGGAAAAATGGATGCCGGCGTTTCGATGGTGCCATCAAGGGTTTTGGTGGTTGCCCGATGGCGGCAGACGACCTCACGGGCAATATGGCTACAGAAAACATTATCCAGTACTTCAACCACGAACAGGTTACCACAGGCTTAGACCGTCCTGCCTTCCGCGAGAGCGTTCGTATGGCATTGCAGGTGTTTCCGGTGTAGATGACGCCGTATTACGCTTTTCCCTTGCTGTGTTTCTTCTCTTTTTTACCGCTTTTCTTGCTCTTGGTAGCAGATGAGGAAAGGTCCTCTTCTTCTTCTTCCAACGCCCCGAAAAGGAGGTACCCTGTTACTGCCGGTGCGAGGGTAAGTGACTTACTGCCTCTGGGCTCTGTTTCAGGCTGCCACTCGTCGATAAGGATGTGGTTACTGTAGAAGAAGTGGTTGGCATCGAGCAGCAGCATGGCTTGCAAACGCTCTCCAAGGTCATTTCCTACCAACAGGAACACTGCGGTTTCAATGGTGGGGATAAAGCCCTTGTGGCTGCTGTTGGAAAAGCCGCCAAACTCGGTATAAGGCTTGCCGGTGGTGGCGTTGATGGTGAAGAAAGTATCCAGCAACTGTGGTCGCACATGCGGCGCAATGGCCAGGATGAGGATGAGCCGCTCACTGGCACTGAGCTGGTTGTCGATGCAAAATCCGGCATAACTGTCGCTTTTTCCGCTCAAATCTGGAGGCGGAATGCTATGGAAGTCAACAGCTTCGGAGGTGGGTTCGAAATAGTTTTGCATGCGCATCTGTATCATTTCTGATAGCCAGGACAACTCTGCGCTGAGGGTGGCGGCTTGTTGCTGCAGCATGGCAGCGTTGTTTGTTGAGATTTCCATATTATAATTATCTGTATTTAATTGGCCCCAGAAAACAGGAATATGCTGTTCCAGCCAGGGGAAATGAATGCTATGAGGCGACCAGGGCAATCTGTCGAGCAGCAGATCGTAAGTCATGTGTGCTGTGTACAATGCTGCACTGTCCTGGCGATGTACCAGCATGCCCTCCCTGGACAGAAAGCTTTCGCGAAAGCCATTTCAAGGGCCTTACTTATCTCATCCATTGTTATCTCAGCCTCGCTTAAT
>DDYY01000049.1 GCA_002346225.1 Bacteroidetes bacterium UBA3022 | reverse complement strand
GCCAACCCCGATGGTTTTCGGGACCAACCCCGATGGTTATCGGGGCAAGTTCTTGATAGAGTGAACCAGTTAGGTGCATGCTATTTCAGGTATAACGCAGCGACCGCTGCGCATTCGCCGAGACCGCTGCGTTGAAATCTTATTCGAATTAAAATCATCACCGTTATCGTCAACGTCAATGACGCATCCGTATCCGGTAACACCAGCGGGACGCTTTATAGGTTGTACGTTGTAGGTAATAGGTGTTAGGTTGTAAGTAGTGTGCCAAAGACCAACAGCCAACGGCTAATACCTAACAGCTTACCCCGATAGCTATCGTGGCCAGCCCCGATGGTTATCGGGGCAAGTTCATCATCCTACCACTTACCACATACAGCTTTGCGCTGCTCAAACTCCTCCCATATTTCTTTCAGAATATCGGCTGCCGGCATAACACTTTGTATCCCCGCACTCACCTGACCAATCTCCAGCTCTCCTTCTTCCAGATTGCCTTCAAACATGCCCTTCTTCGCTCGGCCTCTGCCCAGCAATTGTTGCAATTCTTCCAGGGTGGCACCTTTGGCTTCGGCGGCTTTTACCTCCCGGTAAAAATCGTTCTTGATAAGACGCACCGGCGTCAGTTGTTTCAACGATAATTCGGTGTCTCCCTCTTTGGCAGCTACAATAGCCTGCTTGAAATGCTCGTGTGCACTGCTTTCTTTGCTGGCTGCAAAGCGACTACCTATCTGCACACCATCGGCACCGAGAACCATACAAGCCAGCATGGCCCGTCCGCTGCCTATACCGCCTGCCGCTATAACGGGAATGCTGACAGCATCGGCAACCAAAGGAAGGAGGCAAAGGGTAGTTGTCTCTTCCCTGCCGTTATGCCCGCCGGCCTCAAAGCCTTCTGCCACCACCGCATCGCATCCCGCTGCCTCTACTTTTTGTGCAAACTTCACACTGCTCACCACATGCACCACGGTAATGCCATGTTCCTTCAATACAGGTGTCCATGTTTTGGGGTTGCCGGCACTCGTGAAAACAATGGGTACTTTCTCATCTATAATAGTCTGAATATGTTCTTCAATATTCGGATACAACAAGGGTACATTGACACCAAAGGGTCGGTCGGTGGCTGCTTTGCATTTTTGTATATGTGTTTTCAACACATCCGGGTACATGCTGCCACTGCCGATTAACCCCAAACCTCCGGCATTGCTCACCGCACTGGCCAGCTCCCAGCCACTGCACCAGATCATGCCGGCTTGTATAATAGGATATTGAATACGAAATAAGGATGTTATGCGATTGGTCATCATCCAAAACTTTGTGAGAGGTCTATTTCCGTGTTGTCGCCAATGCTCAGGCTCTGACTCAGTCCTTTGATGGTGGCATCTGAACCGATGACAGAGTGGTGCAGCACCACATCTTCAATATTGGAATAATTACCAATGATAGAATCTCTGATGATGGAGTAGTGCAACACCGCACCTTCACCCAGCGTAACATTCGGACCAATAATACTGTTGCTGATTTCGCAGCCCGGAGCGATGCTCACCGGATCAATGATGATGGTATTGTCGTACGCAAACTGATCGTGCTTCTGCATGCCCATCTTCTTCATCAATATAGCATTGGTTTCGAGCAGGATTTCCTTCTTGCCGCAATCATACCAGTTCTGCACTTTGAACGACTGGAAAGGTATTCCCGCCATTATCATCAGCATCAGGGCGTCTGTCAGATGAAACTCTCCCTGAGTTTTATACGATTTATTTATATTTGAATCCAGTGCATCGAACAATGCCTTGCTTTCGGTGATTTTATACAAACCCACGAGTGCCAGGTTGCTTTTGGGAATATTCGGTTTTTCCACCAGGCGGGTAATCAAACCTTCGTTGTCTACCTCCGCTACGCCAAAATCGCGCGGGTCATCTACTTTCTTCAGTCCCAGTGCGGAACCTTCCTGTTGCATAATGGCCTCCAGGTCAGCTTCAAAAATGGTATCGCCCAGCGCTATGAACACCCCTTCGTTGTCTTCCACCAGGTCCCGGCATAACCAGATGGCATGACCCAGCCCTTCGCGGGTGTGCTGCAACACGAAGTGGGTACTTAGGTCGGGGTATTGTGTTTCTACAAAGGCCTCAATCTTTTCGCCCAGGTAACCGATGACAAAAATGAATTCTGTAAATCCTGCCTGCACCAGCCGGTCAATGATGAATCCCAGAATGGGTTTTCCTGCAACAGGAATCAGGGGCTTGGGCTGGGAATAGGTGTGGGGACGCAGCCGCACCCCAACACCGGCAACGGGTATGATGGCCTTCATAGTACAAATATAGAAGGTTGAACAGGAATAGCGGCAGCCGTATGTCATGTATGGGTTAACTTCGCTGTCGTGAATCCGGCAAAGTGGCTACAACGGTTTTTGATATGGCGTTCCCGCCATGTGAGCAAGCGCAATTTTTTGCTGCTCATCAGCGTGCTGATAGGCATTGCAGCTGGTCTGGCTTCCACCTTGCTGAAATGGTGGGTGCATTTTTGGGAGGAACTCCTCATCGGCATCAACGAAGATTTTTCGTTTGAATACCTCTACCTCCTGTTTCCGGTAATCGGCATAGCACTTACGATATAGTTCGTCCGTTTCATGAACCACGGTCACCTGGGAAAAGGTATCAGCAGCATCATGCACGCCATTTCACACAAGTCGTCTATTCTGCCCCGCGACATGACGTATTCCCACCTGGTTACCAGCGGACTTACGGTGGGGTTTGGCGGAAGTGTAGGACTGGAGTCGCCTATTGTAGTTACCGGTTCAGCCATCGGTTCCAACTTGGGCATGCTGTTTCGCTTCAATTACCGCGAACGCACCCTGCTCATAGGTTGCGGGGTGGCAGCAGCCATCTCCAGCCTGTTCAATGCGCCGATTGCCGGCTTTGTGTTTACACTCGAAATCCTGCTGCTCGAACTGGCAGTTTCCAGCTTTATTCCGGTATTGCTGGCATCGGTGGCCGGGGCCATTACTACGCGCGCACTGTCGGGAACGGAAATCATCTTCACCGCCGAAATGACAGACAGCTTTGAGGTGGCACAGCTCTACCTCTTTATGCTGCTGGGCGCTTTTACCGGCATCGTTTCCCTTGTGTTCATCCGCATCAGCAATCGGTCGCGTAAGATTTTCGCTAATATGAAAACCACCTGGCATCCCTTTATCGCCGGGAGTCTTATGCTGGGTATCCTCATTTTTTTGTTTCCCGCGCTCTACGGAGAGGGCTTTACCACCATCCGTGCCCTCCTGAGCGGCAATGCCGATTTTATCGTGGAACAGAGTTTCTTTAGCAAATGGGTGGATGGCAATGCACTGCTCATTCCGTACATCCTTTTGCTGGTAGTGTTGAAAATAGTGGCGGCCAACCTTACACAGGGAGCAGGAGGTAACGGTGGGATGTTTGCACCCTCCCTTTTCGTAGGAGCCACCGCAGGTTATTTTTTCGCGCAGGTGCTACAGTTTACGGGGTTATCGGGCGATCTGCACATGGCGACTTTTACACTCGTGGCCATGGCCGGTGTTTTGTGCGGTGCCAATCACGCTCCCCTTACCGGTGTTTTCTTTATTGCAGAAATAACATCCGGTTATGAACTGATGATTCCGCTGGTCATAGTATCTACGCTCTCGTATATCACTGTAAAATATTTCGAACCCCACCCCATGCCGGTGCGCCAGCTGATGGAAAAAGGCTTGTTTGCCGGCTACGACAGCGATACCAGGGTCATTCAAAAGCTGGATGTGCGCAAATTGATAGAATCGGAAATCCGCACCATTGCACCGGAAATCAGCCTGGGAGAGCTGGTAGAGGTAGTAGCTAACTCCAGCAGAAACCTCTTTCCGGTGGTCGATCAATCGGGTGTTTTTCAAGGTATTATCACCCTTGATGATATCAGAACACTGATGTTCAAACCCGAGCGCTACAACGATACCTTCGCCATTCAGCTGATGCATGCACCGCCCACAGTACTGCAAATTCAGGACGGCATGGACACCGCCATGAAGAAATTTGATGAAACGGGTGCCTGGAACCTGCCGGTGCTCGACGGACAGCAATATGTCGGTATTATATCCAAATCGAGGATTTTCGGCATGTACAGGCAGTTGCTGGCCAGCGATACGAACCGTTTGGACATGTAATTGTTAAAGCATTGCTTGAACAGTGCAGTATGTTAAGCCAGTTTTAATCTTTTATGACAATCTGGCGTTATAAAAGCAGAAAATAGTCCTATTTTTAGTGGTTGATTCAACGCAAAGCGTATGAAATTAAAAAGTACACTCCTTATTATTTTTCTGACAGCTATCACAGCCTTACAGGCACAGGTGGTTATCAATGAATTTTCAGCAGCCAACTGGGATGCTGATGTAGATAACCACGGTGAATACGAGGACTGGATTGAATTGTACAATGCCGGTCCGACTGCAGTCGATCTGGGTGGATATTTTCTGAGCGATCGGGAAAGCAATCCGGATAAATACGAAATACCTGCAGGTACCACCATTGCTGCGGGAGGCTATCTCCGGTTCTGGTGCTCCGGTCGCGATATCGTGGAAGGAACGCATATCCATACCAATTTCAAAATCACACAGACAGTTGTGGATGAAGATGTGGTATTCACCGATCCGGACGGAATAACCATCATCGATATCAATTATATCGCCGAGCCTAACATGACCAATCATTCCTGGGGACGCGTGCCGGATGGAAGTGATAACTGGAAAATCCTTACCAATCCAAGTCCCGGTGCCAGCAACAGCGGTACCTCCTTTGGTGCCTATGCCGTTAAGCCGGACATGGAGCCCAACTCCGGAAACTACGCCGGTTCTGTTACAGTAACGATTACCTCACCCCAGCCGGATGTAACCATTCGTTACACCACCAATGGTGCCTGGCCTACAGCTACATCAACTATCTATACAGGTCCAATAACCATTGATGAAACAACGGTCCTGAGAACAGTAGGTTTTCACCCGGGTGGCGATACC
>DDYY01000095.1 GCA_002346225.1 Bacteroidetes bacterium UBA3022 | reverse complement strand
GTCATGGGCTCCATGATAGCAGCACCGATAGTCATGCGCGGATTGAGGGAAGAATAGGGGTCCTGAAAAATGATTTGCATCTCCTTGCGGAGCTCCTGCAGCTCTTTGGTATTCATGGATAGCAGTTCCCTGCCTTTGTAAAGGATACTGCCTGCCGAAGGCTCCTGCAACCGAAGAATACTTCTACCAAGTGTAGTCTTTCCGCAGCCCGATTCTCCCACCAGTCCCAGGGTTTCTCCGGGATAAACTTCAAAACTCACATCGTCTACTGCTTTCACCCAGTTTCTCTCCCGTCGGAACAAACCGCTTTTCACCGGAAACCATGTTTTCAGGTGGCGCACTTCCAGTAAGGGTTGCTGTGACATCAATTGCTGCAGCCTTTCTTTTTTCTCCTCCGGTGTGGTGACTTCGCGAACAATAGCTTCCTGAACTGAAATGGATGTAGACACGATGCTTCCATCTGGTGCTTCCTGCAGAAAATCTGCAATTACCGGCAAGCGACGCAACTGCTTGTCTAACGGGGGTCGGCAGGCAAGAAGTCCTTTAGTATACGGATGTTGCGGCTGCCGGAAGATTGCGGCAACACTGCCTTGTTCAACAATCTTTCCCTTGTACATGACCATCACACGGTCGGCAATCTCGGCAATAACACCTAAATCGTGGGTGATAAAAATGACCGACATACCACGGGTTTTCTGGAGGTGCTGCATGAGTTCCAGAATGGTTTTCTGCACCGTTACATCCAGCGCGGTAGTAGGTTCGTCGGCAATCAGAATATCGGGATTGCAGCTCATGGCCATGGCTATCATGACCCTTTGCTTCTGACCGCCGGATAGTTCGTGCGGATAAGAACGGTAGATTCTTTCAGGTTGCGGTAACTGCACCTGCTCAAAGAGTGCAAGTGTTTGCGCGCGTGCTTCTTTTTTGGAGATGCGCTGATGCAGCTGTAGTGCTTCTTCCACCTGGTACCCACAGGAGAACACCGGATTCAGGGAGGTCATGGGTTCCTGAAAAATCATACTGATGCGGTTGCCCCGGTAGTGTCGCATCCCGGCTTCAGGGAGTTGTAAAAGGTCGACGCCTTGCTCATTCTCGAAAAACCGGATACTACCTGAAGTGATTTTTCCGGGCTTACTCACCAGGCGCATTATCGACAAGGAGGTTACCGATTTACCGGAACCTGATTCTCCTACAATTCCCAGGATTTCTCCTCGTCTGACTTCAAAAGATATGTCGTCAACTGCACGGGTGATTGCCTCCTCCCCATAAAAGCTGGTGGTTAATCCGTTGACCTGAAGCAGAGGCGATGACATGCGACGAAGTTAATCAGCTTTTGTGAATGATGGCTATGTGACATGTGGAATGTGGACTGAATTACAGTGGGACTTTTCAGAAGCTTAGCGGGCATGAGGGAAGTGTAAACTACAGGATTTCCCGAAGGACCCAAGTTAATTCTGTTGCTTAAAATTCCTTGCGGATAAACAGCCCGGGATTGTCTGGTAATGCTATGTAGTCTGGTCCGAAGGCACCAATATTATACCCAAGCCCGAATTGGTAAGTGTTGCGACTTAGACCCAGCCGCATGCGTTGCACGCTGTACACATGATCACCGGAACTGCTGATATTGGTGAATAACTCCAGACTGGTATTAAGGTTCATTAGAATGTCTATTGGAAGGTTTAAACAATGGTTAATCCTTCAAAGTCCTCATGGCCGTAGCAGAAAATATTAGAAAATAATTTATTGTAATATGTTTTCTGCTTCCAGCAATGGCAATCCTTTGAGCTTTAAAATTACATTGGCAACAGCTATTACATCTTTGCTGCAGTACTTCTCTATTCTGGCGAGATCGTTCTGTTGCCAGTAAACAGTGCCTACCATGCTGCCATCAATATCGTCCTTGGGGGTTGGAACTCCCAGCACAGTTGCCAGCAGATGCAATGAGGTGTAATGTTTGAAATCGCCAAACTTCCACAGGTCTAGTGTATCTACATGGTTGACCTCCCATGGCTTCTTTCCGTAAAGGTCCAGACAGGGTGGGAGCGGAATGCTATTAATCAGCATGCGCCGGCATAACCAGGGCACATCAAATTCTCTGATGTTATGTCCGCAAAGGAAATAGTTGTTTTTCGAAATATTCTGAAGCGTTTCGGAGAAAGAACGCAGCAGCTCCTTTTCATCATGCCCGCTGTAATTTTTTATTTTCAGCTGGTAGCCGTTGCCAAGCTTTTGCATATAACCACAGGAGATCACTATGACCTTGCCAAATTCAGCCAGTATACCGGCCTTTTCAGGATAGTGTTCGGCAGCATTTTGCAAGGGGTCTCTGTTCCTGGCAGTCTTCTGATCGAAAAGCGTTTGGAGTTCGGGGTCAAGCTCGTTGAAATCAGCAACGCCGGGAACCGTTTCTATGTCGAAAATAAATAATTGTTCAGGGTTAATATGTTGCATATTACTATCTAAGTTTTGCTCATCAAATATAGTAAATCTGTCATCAGTTGGGTTTCTGGTAGGGCCTTACAATCAGTCGAAGCGCCTTATCATAAGTGAAGTAATTCCACATCCAGTTCATGAATACCATGAACCTGTTGCGGAAGCCGACCAGTGCCATGAGGTGGATGAACATCCAGATGTACCAGGCGAAATAACCAGAGAAGGAGAAGGAAGGCAAATCTACCACTGCTTTATGTCGGCCTATGGTGGCCATACTTCCTTTGTCTTTATAGCGGAAAGGTTGCATAGGTTTCCCTTTCAATTGACGCATGAAATTGCGCGCTAGCTGATGGGCCTGCTGTATTGCAACCTGGGCTACCTGAGGGTGTCCGTTCGGGAACTGGGTATCGCCCTGAACGAGGGCAATATCGCCCAGCGCATAGATATCCGTAACATCTTGAATGGCATTTGTCCGGTGGATGAGGTACCTGCCACCTCTGCCGTAGGCACTTTCAGGCAAGCCCGGTATGTTCTTCCCTTTTACCCCTGCTGTCCAGATGATATTATCACTTTTCAGGATGCTGCCGTCGGCCAGCAACAGCTCCTCTTTATGGCCGTCATAGTCTTTTACTATCGTGTTGAGTTTGACTTCTACCCCTAACTTCTCTAGGTATTTCTGTGCAGCTTTGGAAGAAGCCGGCCGCATGGCAGAGAGCAATCGGTCGGCAGCCTCTATCAGTACCACTTTCATCAGCGCCCGGTCAATTTCAGTATAATCGCTCGGTAGCACATTGCGTTTGATTTCAGCAAGCGCACCGGCCAGTTCCACGCCCGTAGGTCCGCCGCCCACAATCACGAAATTCAGTGAGCTTTCCTTATCCTCCAGGGTTTCTGTTACGATAGACTTTTCAAATTCCTGCAGAATATCGCTGCGCATATTCAGCGCATCACTGATGGTTTTCAGCGGCATGCCCCATTTCTCCAGATTGGCATTGCCAAAGTAATTCGTGGTGGTGCCGGTGGCTATCACCAGGTGATCATATTGCATGGTGCCTACAGATGTTATCACCTGCTTTTCTGCCGGGTCTATCCGCTCAACTTCCGCCATGCGAAAGGCAATATTGGGAAAGGGGCCGATTTTTTTTCTGTATGGGAATCCAATACTATCGGCACTGAGTCCTGCAGAAGCTACCTGGTACAAGAGCGGTTGAAAGGTGTGGTAGTTGCGTTTGTCAATCAATATGACCCGAAAAGGTGTGTTGTTCAGTTTCTTGACAAATTCAAGTCCTGCGAATCCACCACCGATAACGATGACAGTTGGCAGGGTTTTATCAGAATAATGGTAGGCCATAAGCTTATAGTAAAAGCGGTTATTGCCGGAAAAAGTTTGTAATGGCAATTAATAGTACAAAAATGGTGGTTTACTTATTAGCGATAAGCTTTCATCCAATAATTTTTTGAAGTGTACTCCCTCAAAGCACTGCAGGCAGCTGACATAATTGCTTTACTTTGCAAAGGAGTAAAACGAACCATCATGCCAGCTAAAAAGGATTTGCAATTTTCTACCCTATGTGTCGAGCGGTTTCAATCTTCCAAACCTGTCGCACCGCATACGGAGCCTATCTATGCAACATCAGCGTATTTGTTCGAAAATGCCGACCATGCGATGGAGCTGCTATCCAATAAGGATTTGGGCTATGTGTATTCCCGCTGGGGGAACCCAACCGTGGAAGCCGTGCAGGATAAACTCGCTGCCCTGGAAACCTATGGAGGGAATATCAATGCCTATTGCCAGCTGTTCAGCAGTGGCATGGCTGCTATAACTGCCACCATTATGGCGCATTGTAAGGCGGGCGACAAGGTGCTGACGCAAACGCAACTCTATGGAACAACCGATGAACTGATGCAGTCTTATTTGCCAGACTACGGAGTGCAGGCGCGCATGGTGCCAGTGCAGGACCTGGCTGCGGTGGAGGAAGTGCTGCAAACAGACGATTGCATTCGACTTCTATACCTGGAAACCCCTTCCAATCCTTTGATAGAGCTGGTGGATATTGCCGCTATCTGCAAGCTGGCCGCGAAATACAAAATTCCGGTGGCGGTAGATAACACATTCAGCACACCGTTCAACCAGAGACCGCTGCTGCTAGGTGCCGATTTTTCCATCCACAGCACCACCAAATTTCTCAATGGACATGGCACTGCGCTGGGAGGAGCAGTTATTGGAAAGAATAAAAAGAAAATGACCGGCGATATCTGGCGGCAGGTGAAATTGACGGGCGGTAACAGCAATGCTTTTGATGCATGGTTGTTGGCGCAGGGACTTAAGACTTTATCTATTCGCATGGAGCGACACCATGCCAATGCGTTGAAAATTGCCAACTTCCTCGAGGCGCATCCCAAGGTGGCCAGAGTGAACTATGCAGGACTAAAATCTCACCCCCAGTATAAACTGGCAAAAAAGCAGATGTCGAGTGGCGGTGCTATGCTCAGCTTCGAACTTAAGGGAGGTCTGGCAGCCGGAAAACGACTGATGAACCGCGTGAAGGTATGCAGTCTGGTTACTTCGCTGGGAACGGTCGATACCTTGATTCAGCATCCGGCATCCATGACGCATGTGAGTGTGCCCGCTGAGCGAAGGCTGGCTGCAGGTATCACCGATGGTTTGGTGCGGATGAGCGTTGGGATAGAAGATGCTGCCGACATCATCAACGATCTTGAAAACGGGTTAAAGTAATGGAGTCGTTGTTGATGGCTTTTAGTAGTAATGAAAGTCGACAGCTGGTGGTGATGAATTGGGATTAGCCAATTGCTACATCAGGAGCAATCTTCTTCACCAATCCCTGCAGCACTTTTCCGGGTCCTACTTCAATGAAGGTAGTTGCGCCGTCAGCCACCATTTGCTGAACACTTTGCGTCCAGCGCACCGGAGCTGTCAATTGCTCTACCAGATTGCGCTGAATGAGCGCAGGATCGGTAACTGCTGCAGCGCTTACATTCTGGTAAACAGGACAAATGGGTGTATTGAAGGTCGTTGCCTGAATGGCTGCTTCTAATTCTTGCCTGGCAGGTTCCATTAAAGGAGAATGAAAGGCACCACCTACGGGCAACACAAGGGCTCTTTTGGCACCTGCAGCTTTCAGGTTTTCGCATGCCCTGTTGACTGCTTCAATTTCACCGGAAATCACCAGCTGACCCGGGCAGTTATAATTGGCTGCTACTACAATTCCTTCAGTTGCTGCGCAGATGCGTTCCACTTCTTCATCGGCTAATGCCAAGACTGCTGCCATAGTGGATGGTTGGGCTTCGCAGGCTTTTTGCATAGCCTTGGCGCGTTTGCTCACCAAGAGCAAAGCATCTTCAAAAGTGAGTGTTTTATTGGCAACCAGGGCAGAAAATTCGCCCAGAGAGTGACCTGCAACCATATCCGGCTGGAAATTTTCGAGCGTAGACGCCTGAATGACACTGTGCAGGAAGATAGCTGGTTGTGTTACTTCTGTCTGTTTCAATTCATCGGCGGTTCCACCAAACATGATATCAGTGATGCGGAAGTTCAACAGGTCATTGGCCTTTTCAAACATGGCTTTCGCCTTTTCGTTGCTGTCATAGAGGTCTTTCCCCATACCTGAAAACTGAGAGCCTTGTCCCGGAAATACATAAGCAGTTGCCATTGTCAATCGGATTAGTTGGTGCTAAAATAGAAAAGGAATGCCAATTATCTTCCGTGCAGCTGCGCTGTTACGAGGTTAATAAATTCGCTGCGGGTTTCCGACTTCTGAAATTCGCCTGTAAATGCGGAGGTTGTAGTAACACTGTTTTGCTTTTGAACGCCACGCATCATCATGCACATATGGCTTGCTTCAATTACTACCGCCACGCCGTGCGGATGCAGGGTGTTTTGCAAGGTATCCAGGATCTGGTGGGTGAGCCGCTCCTGCACTTGCAGCCGGCGTGCGAAAACATCCACTACCCGTGCAATTTTGCTCAGGCCTACGATATACTTGTTAGGAATGTAAGCTACATGTGCACGGCCGATAAAGGGTAGCATATGGTGCTCACACATGGAGTACAGTTCGATATCTTTTACAATGACCATCTCACTGCAGGGTTCTTCAAACATCGCCGAGCGGACAATCGCTTCGGCATCCTGTCCATAACCCTGGGTAATGAATTGCATGGCTTTGGCAATGCGTTCGGGTGTCTTGGCCAGGCCTTCCCGTTCCACATCTTCGCCCAATGCAGTGATTACTCCTGAGTAGTAATCCATCAGTTTATGGGTGGTTTCCTGGTTGTACTTGTCTGCTTTGGTATAGCCTTGATGGTCTGATTTTTCGCTCATGTGTTGGGTTTATTCGCCGAAATATTCACAATAAATATTCTCCGTCTCCTGGAGCCGAATACTGTGCAAACGGCAGCCTTTAATATGTGGTTCCAATAAAGACCACATTACCTTAACAAAGTTTTCAGTTGATGGTTGTATGTCCTGGAAAAAGGGTGTGTCCATGTTGAGGTTCATGTGATCGAACCGATGAACGATTTCCCGCTGGATAAGTGAACTGAGTTCTTTAGCGTTCATGATAAAACCGGTGTCTGGATCCGGTTCACCTTTAACCGTTACATATACATCATAATTATGTCCGTGCCAGTTCTTGTTGGCACAACGGCCGAATACCGCTGTATTCTTTTCCTCGCTCCAGTTCGCATTGTGCAACCTGTGAGCGGCATTGAAATGCTCTTTTCTTGTCAGATAGACCATGGCGGCAAAGTTAATGAGAATACACGAGCAGCGCTTGATTCAGCATTTACTATCGGAGGCAATGGGTATGGGGAAAAGAAAAGGCCACCTTTCGGCAGCCTTTTTTGAAAGGGTAAAGTTTAACGCACAAACAGCAACTCTCTGTATTTCGGCAAAGGCCATACACTGTCAGGCGCATAGCGCTCGATGTAGTCGGCGTATTTGCGAATTACATCAAAATGCGGTTTTACACTGGTGCAATAGGCCTTCGCTCTTTCTCCGGCATCTTCGATGGCATTGGCTTTTTTGCGTTCTTCAATCATGGCTTCCAGAGAATTGCGCATATTGTTGAGGTATTCACTCATTTGCATCACCATGGTCAATTGAGCAGCGTAGGCGCTTTCTCCCACACCGGCACTTTTCAGCTTGGCGATATTATCCAGCAGTTCATTTTGATAAGTGACAGCAGCCGGTAAGATGAAATTGTATACCAGTTCACTCAGCACGCGCGCTTCGATTTGTATTTTCTTGGCATATTCTTCCATCTCAATTTCTACACGTGCATGGAGTTCGCGTTCGCTGAAAATCTTATTATCGACAAATATGTTGTGCGCCTTCTCGGTGAGGTACATTTCAAGTGCTTCCGGCGTGGTCTTGATATTGTTCAGACCGCGTCTGGCAGCTTCGGCATGCCACTCATCGCTGTAGTTATCTCCTTCAAACAGAATGGCTTTGCACTCTGAAATGTAGCGACGCAATACAATCAGGATAGCGCTGTCTTTTTTCTCACCGCCTTTGATCATGGCATCTACTTCAGTTCTGAATGCTTTCAGCTGGTTGGCAACAATACAGTTCAGCACAGTCATAGGACGCGCACAGTTGGCAGTGCTGCCCACCGCACGGAATTCAAATTTGTTTCCGGTGAAGGCAAAAGGAGAAGTCCGGTTTCTATCGGTGTTGTCCAGCATCAAATCAGGAATCTTATTATGGATATCCAGTTTGAGATCTGCCTTTTCCAGCTCATCAAATGCTTTTCCATCCACCCTGTTTTCAATCTCTTCCAGCACATGGCGCAACGCACCTCCAATAAATACTGAGATGATGGCAGGTGGTGCTTCATTGGCTCCCAAACGATGGTCGTTGGATGCGGATGCAATAGAAGCCCTCAACAAGTCGGCGCCTTCATGAACCGCCTTGATGGTATTGATGAAGAAGGTAAGAAACTGTAAGTTGGTGCGGGGTGTTTTCCCCGGGCTCAGCAGGTTTTTACCGGTATCGGTACCCATGCTCCAGTTGTTATGTTTACCTGAACCGTTCACGCCGGCAAAAGGCTTTTCGTGAAACAGCACTCTCAGATGATGCTTGCGGGCAATTTTTTCCATTACATCCATCAGCAGGGTGTTGTGGTCCACCGCCAGATTGCACTCTTCAAACATAGGAGCACATTCAAACTGACCGGGAGCAACCTCGTTGTGGCGTGTGCGAACGGGAATACCTAATTTATGGCACTCTGTTTCGAAGTCAATCATGAAATTATAGGAGCGCTCAGGAATAGAGCCGAAGTAGTGGTCTTCCAGTTGCTGACCCTTCGCCGGAGCATGGCCTGTTAATGTGCGTCCGCAGAGCACTAGGTCAGGACGGGCATGGAACATAGCTTCATCTACCAGAAAGTATTCCTGCTCCCAGCCCAGAGTAGCGGTTACTTTGGTAACGTTTTTATCGAAATACTGACAAACCGGAACGGCAGCATTCTCTAGAAAATTTAGAGACTTCAGTAAAGGCGCTTTGTTGTCAAGTGCTTCGCCGGTATAGGAAACGAAAATAGTAGGGATACACAGTGTTTTACCGTGACCGATTTCCATGATAAATGCAGGGGAGGAGGGGTCCCATGCTGTATAACCCCGCGCTTCGAAAGTGCTGCGTATACCACCACTGGGGAAACTGGAAGCATCCGGTTCCTGCTGCACCAGCGCGCCGCCTGAAAAGCTCTCCAGCCCTTTTCCCTCTGCAGTGGGAATGAAGAAACTGTCGTGTTTTTCTGCAGTAGCACCTGTCAGTGGCTGAAACCAGTGGGTATAGTGGGTAGCACCCTTATCCATGGCCCAGGCTTTCATGGAAGCAGCCACCTGATCGGCCACCTTGCGGTCGATTTTAGTGCCTTGCTGAATGGAAGCCTGTACACTTAAGTAGGCTTCTTCACTTAGATGTTTGCGCATGCTGTCTTCATTGAAGACATTGATGCCGTAGAAATCGGATATGCGAGTTCCACTTACTTTAACATCTTTAAATGTTCTGGAAAGCACTTTTGCATTGGCTTGAGAGCGAGTTGTATGCATTTTACTTGTATTTAAGGCGCAAAACTCTGAAAATACAAGGTATTATTCTAAGAAATGTGAATAATTTTAGGTTAAATGTAGAAAAATGGCTCTTTGGCCCCGAAATTAATCAGATATTTTTTTATTTAACTTGATAAGGTCGGTAAGCAGGGGCGGGGAGCACAATAACAGCGAAAGCAACAACAGAAACTGGGGTATGCTACGGTACCTGCTCATGGTATCGGCGTCGGTTACCACATA
>DDYY01000030.1 GCA_002346225.1 Bacteroidetes bacterium UBA3022 | reverse complement strand
AAAGTGCTGTTTCACTAATTCAATACCGATACATGCATACCATTTCCAAGATGAATGGTCAGCTGAATGGCTGGCGCCTAGATGACAACGACCACTTTTCCAACGCGATAGATACCCCCATGAAGCCGGGTGCCTTCCTGATGAGCGACGATGATAAAATTGCGCGCATTCGGGAGCACTTCACTGCCATAATGGATACCTTGGGCCTCGACCTGAATGACGACAGCCTGAAGGATACGCCCAACCGGGTAGCGAAAATGTTCGTCAAAGAAATTTTCAGCGGACTTAATCCCGAGAACAAACCGGCCATCACCTTATTCGATAATGTATACCAGTACAATCAGATTCTGGTAGAAAAGAACATCTCCTTTTCCTCTACCTGCGAACACCATTTCGTGCCCATTCTGGGAAAAGCACATGTGGCCTATATCAGCAGCGGCAAAGTAATTGGCCTGTCTAAACTGAATCGCATAGTGCAGTACTACGCCCGTCGCCCGCAGGTGCAGGAGCGCATGACCAACCAGATTGGTGAAGACCTGAAGGAAATTCTGCAAACAAAACACGTTGCGGTTATTCTGCACGCCGACCATATGTGTGTGCACACCCGCGGTGTGGAAGACCATGGCAGCAGCACCATCACGTCTTTTTATTCCGGCAAGTTCATTAATGAAGGTACCCGCACCGAGCTGCACCGTCTGCTGGGAATGGATTAAAAATTACCTTCTATTTCCGGATTCTTCCACAGGGCAGATACTGCAGGTGAAAAAATACTTTCCTATCTTTCCCACAATTGGATACCATGAGAATTAGCATTTTAGGAGCCGGAAGTATAGGCCTTGCCACTGCCATCAAGTGGAGAGCAGCAGGACACGAAATTACCTTCGGGGTGAGGGATGTGCAAAGTCAGAGTGCTTATGAAGCAATAGGGGAAGGTTTTTCTGTTCTCCCGTTTCAGGACGCCATGGCTAACCCGGAAGTGGTATTGTTCGCGGTCGGAATGGGAAAACATGATTATCATAGATGCCACCAATCCGGTGAACACGCCCACTGATCCCTTTAATTCAGGAGCACAAGCCATAGCAGCATGGACCGGCGGCAAGGTGGTAAAAGCCTTCAATACCACCGGTGTTGCCAATTTGCGCAACCCCAATTACAATGGTAAGGCCATCGAGACCTTCATTTGTGGCGGCGATGCTGCTGCCAAGGCAACAGTGACCCAATTGGGCGAAGAGCTGGGATTCCGGGTTGTGGATGTAGGCGGTCTAGCCAATGCGATGCTCCTGGAAAACCTCGCTAAGTTGTGGATTACCATGGCATACCAGCTCGGAAAAGGCCCCCACTTCGCTTTCACCTTGTCGGAAAGGTCCAAACCGGCCTGATTGTTTTCTTAAAAATTCTTCAACCAGCATTCATTTGCGCTCGCGCCATCCCGGTGCCTCGCTACTGCGTCGTGGCAATTTCGCCCACTGTTAAAATCTGTGAAAAATTTGGTGGTTAATTTGAAATGATATTATTTTGATATCAAATTAAATCAACATGACAACCGATAAAATTGTAAAACCAGGATCAGGGTACTTATGGATTCTCATTTTCTTTGGCTCCATTGCCGCATTTGTATACCTCACAGCACAGGTACATCCGCTGTTTGCCATTGGCTTTATCATGCCTTTTCTGATTATGTTCGGATTCATAGTCGTCAACCCGAACGACAGTAAGGTACTGGTACTGTTCGGCGATTACATCGGTACGGTGCGCGAAAACGGCTTTTATTGGGCGAATCCTTTCTACTCCAAAAAGAAGGTCACCTTGCGCGTCCGCAATATCGAAGGCGATAAAATCAAGGTGAACGATAAGGAGGGAAACCCCATTATCATTGGAACCGTTATCGTCTGGCAAGTGACCGACAGCGCCAAAGCGAGCTTTGAAGTAGACAACTACGAACATTACGTTAAACTGCAGAGCGATGCAGCGGTGCGCCACCTGGCAGGTTCCTATTCCTACGATCATTTCGACGATGAGCAAAAGGAGATCACCCTGCGTTCGGGCGGCGACCATATCAATGCCGAACTGGTGAAAGAACTGGAAGAACGCCTGGGTCTTGCCGGCGTCAGGGTGATTGAAGCCCGCATCACGCACCTCGCTTATTCTGAAGAAATTGCAGGCGCCATGTTGCAGCGCCAGCAAGCCTCGGCTGTGGTAGCAGCCCGCACCAAAATCGTAGAAGGCGCAGTTGGTATGGTAGAAATGGCCCTCGATATGCTCAGCAAACAGCACATTGTAGAGCTGGATGAAGAGAAGAAAGCGGCTATGGTCAGCAATCTGCTGGTTGTCCTTTGCTCCGACAAAGCGGCCAACCCGGTAGTCAACGCCGGAACCTTACACCACTAAAAACGGTATCGTATGAGTTTCGACGATTTTAGGGAAAAACAGTTTATATCAGATGTATCTGTCAAGGTTCTGGTGCTTTCGTCCGCCATTATCACCATTGTAATGGTAGGTGCCATTATGTACAAGGACTATCAGGCAGGCAAGGATATCCGCGAATTACAGCAGGCTTTAGCCATTATTCTCGTGGTGGAAGCATTGGTTTACTTATTGATTTTTCGCAGCCCGCTGAATACCCGTGTAGGAAAAGAAGGCATTTTTGTCAGCTACAAGCCCTTTCTGCTGAAAGGAAAGGTGTTTCCATGGAACGAAGTTCAAAGCTGGCAGGTCAGGCAGGTCAACGCTATGCGGGAATTTGGCGGCTGGGGCTACAAAATGACGCTGAAACGCAGGAAAACAGGTTTGATCATGGGCTCCGGCAAAGCTCTGGAAGTGGTGCTGACCGGTGGTAAAACGTGGGTCATTACTACAACTAACCCCGAAATGCTGGAAATCAGCATGCGAAAGTATGCTGCTGATAAAGAAGTGAAAGCATGAGTCAGCCCAAAAAACCATTTGCACTTCGACTATCCGCTGAAATGATGGCAGCGCTGGAAAAATGGGCCAGCGATGAATTCCGCAGCACCAACGGACAGATTGAATACCTGCTGCACGAGGCCCTGCGCAAAGAAAACCGCCTGCCGGGCAAACCATCCTCCCGCAATGGCAGTCAGCCGGGCGACAAAGATTAGTTGTTGGTTATGATTTTAGAATGTTGTAAATTTGCAACAACTTCGAAAGAGGGGGCATTTTGTCCCCTCTTTTGTTTCTGTATATGGAAAAACTGTCTGAAAAGATTGCCGTATGGGTGGCTCCCAAGCTGGAGGAGCTGGACTGTTTCCTGGTGGATATTAAAATCAATCCGGCGGGAAGCAAGATAGAGGTATATATTGACCGGGATACCGGACTGCAGATTGAGATGTGCGAGCAGGTAAGCCGCTTTCTCGAGTTGCACCTGGACAATGAACCCGGAGTGCCACCCAAATACATACTAGAGGTCTCTTCACCCGGAATGGACAATCCTTTCAAGGTAGAAAGACAATACCTTAAAAACATTGGCAAGACAGTGGAAGTCCTGCTGACCAATGGTGTTAAAATGGAGGGTATGTTGGAACAGTACCATCCCGATACCATAGTGCTGAAGCAAACTATTCCGCCGGCCAAAAAAGGACAGGCACCTTCCTTTGTGGAAGCCACACTTAACATGACTGATATTAAATATACTAAAAAGAAAATTTCATTTTAAATACTACGACCATGAACAGCGAACAATTGGTTGAATCGTTCAGTGAATTTAAGGATGTAAAAAACATTGACCGTCCGACATTGATGAAGGTACTGGAAGACATCTTCAGGGGTGTAATCCGCAAGAAGTACGAAAGCGATGAAAATTTCGACGTCATCGTCAACACCGAAAAGGGTGACCTTGAAATCTGGCACCGCAGGGAAATTGTGCCCGACGGCGAAGTGGAAAATGTCGCCTCCCAGATTGCATTGAGCGATGCACTGAAGATAGAACCCGATTTTCAGGTGGGGGAAGAGACCTATGAAGAAGTGAATATTGAAAGCTTCGGAAGAAGGGCTATTCTCACCATTCGTCAAACGCTGGTGCAAAAGATTCTGGAGCTGGAGAAAGACGAAATTTTCAAGAAATACAACGACCGCGTTGGCGATATCGTAACAGGAGAAGTTTACCAGGTATGGAAAAAAGAAGTCCTGCTGCTCGATGACGACGGTAACGAACTGATATTACCTAAGCATGAAATGATTCCCTCTGACATTTACAAAAAGGGAGATACCCTTCGTGCTGTGGTAAAGAGTGTAGATTTCCGCAACAACAGTCCGCTGGTTATTCTTTCCCGTACCTCTCCTCTGTTCCTGGCTAAATTACTGGAGCAGGAAGTACCGGAAGTATTCGATGGCCTTATTGTCATTAAAAACATTGTACGTGCTCCCGGCGAGCGCGCCAAAGTAGCCGTTGAAAGCTACGATGACCGCATCGACCCGGTAGGTGCCTGTGTGGGCATGAAAGGCAGCAGGATTCATGGTATTGTTCGTGAGTTGCGCAATGAAAACATTGATATCATCAATTTCACCAACAACCTCACCTTATTGATTCAACGGGCACTGAGTCCTGCCAAGATCAACTCCATCGACCTCGACACAGAGCGCAGAAAAGCAAGTGTGTACCTGGCACCCGATCAGGTTTCACTGGCTATCGGAAAGGGTGGACTCAATATTAAACTGGCATGCCAGCTCACCGAGTACGATATCGATGTGTTCCGCGATACAGATGAAGAGGACTTTGATGTGGATCTGGATGAATTCGCTGATGAAATTGAAGAATGGATCATCGATGAATTCAAGAATATCGGTTGCGATACCGCCAAGAGTGTCCTCGCTTTGACAGTAGATGACCTGGTACGCCGCACCGACCTGGAAGAGGAAACGATTCGGGAAGTCATGAAAATTCTAAAAGAAGAATTTGAAGAAGATGAATAACATACTGCCACATGGCAGGATAATTATAACTTTGTAATCAAGAACAGGGTGCGCAGTACCTTACAGGAGGCTCACCATACTTATATATGCCGGAAGAAAAGACCATAAGAATTGCAGCTGCATCACGCGAGTTTAACGTGGGTGTGCAACATATCGCGGAATTTCTGCAACAGAAAGGCTTCGATGTGGACGCCAAGCCTACTTACAAGCTCTCGGAAGAAATGTACGATCTCCTGATCAAGGAATATTCCAAAGACAAGGTGTTGAAGGAAAAAGCCGATCAGGTGAATATAGGCATGGCCCGTCAGGAATTGAAGTCGGAAGAAGCGCCACCTGCGCCTGAAGTAAAAAAAGCTGCACCTGCTAAAGAAGAAATCAAGGAAACGCCTCCTGTGGTGGAACCCGTAGCAGAAAAGAAAGAGGAAGAAGCACCCCCTGCCAAAACCGTTGCTGAAAAGACGGAACAACCCGCTGCGGAAAAAACAGAAAAGGCTACCCCGGAAAAAGCCGTCGAGCAGCCTGAAGAGGAAGCCACAGAAGACGACGTTATTCGCGCCAAGAAAGGCAAGGTAGAAGGACCGAAAGTACTGGGCAAGATTGATGTGGATGCCGGTAAGAAAAAAGGTGCTAAAAAAACGAAGTCGGTAGAACAACCGGAAGAAGTTGCTCCGCCTGCCGCTGAGCCGGTAGCTGAAGCCAAAACAGAAGCACCTGCGGAAACACCTGCCGAAGAGCCCGTTAAGGCGGAAGACGATAAGAAGGCAGCACCGGATGCAGGTCCGGAGATGATAGAGACCCAAAAGGTAAAACTGACCGGTCCGAAAATCATGGGCAAAATTGTATTGCCCGACCCAAGAGAGAAGAAGACAGAGAAGAAAACAGATGCCAATGCCGATCGCAAGAAACGCAAACGCATCCGCAAACCCGAAAGGATTAATGTAGACCGTGTGCGCGAAGATCAGCGCCGCGACAACAGAGGTGGTGACAACCGCAACAACGACCGCAATAAACCACCGCTGGATCCCGAAGAACAGCAAAGACTGATTCAGGAACAGGTGCGCTCCACGCTGGCTAAGCTCGGCGCAGGAAAAGGCCGTTCGAACAAGTCGAAAATGCGTCGCCAGAAACGCGAAGAAAGGCAGGAGGAAGAAGCATCCATGCCGACAGAATCCGATGTGTTGCACGTAGCTGAGTTCACCAGTCTTTCCGAATTGGCAAGCCTGATGAATACCGCGCCTTCTGAACTGGTTCAGAAGTGTTTCGATATCGGTACCATGGTTTCCATCAACCAGCGCCTGGATGCGGAAATCATCGAATTGCTCGCTGAAGAATTTGGCTTCAAGGTGAAATTCATCAACGCGAGTGAGGATGAAGAAGAAGAAGAAATTGAAGATACACCTGAGTCACTGGAAGGACGTCCGCCTATTGTAACCATCATGGGTCACGTTGACCATGGTAAGACATCGCTGCTGGACTATATCCGGGCTTCCAACGTGGTTGCCGGTGAAAAAGGTGGTATCACCCAGCATATCGGTGCCTATGAAGTGGTAACTGAAGGCGGCAAGCATATTGCCTTCCTCGATACGCCCGGTCACGAAGCGTTTACCGCCATGCGTGCCAGAGGTGCCAAACTCACCGATATTGCCATTATTGTTATTGCTGCTGACGATCGCGTGATGCCGCAAACCAAGGAAGCCATCAGCCATGCTCAGGCAGCCGGCGTACCCATGGTATTTGCCATTAACAAGGTCGACCGCCCGACAGCGAATCCCGAAAAGATAAAAGAAGAACTGGCACAGCTCAATATCCTGGTAGAAGACTGGGGAGGCAAGTACCAAAGTCAGGATATTTCGGCCAAATCCGGTTTGAACGTAGCCAGTCTTTTGGAGAAAGTATTGCTTGAAGCAGAACTGCTCGACCTGAAAGCCAATCCGAATAAACCTGCTGTTGGAACTGTAATTGAAGCAGCGCTCGATAAGGGAAGGGGTTATACCAGCAATATCATGGTGCAGGAAGGTACCATGAAGATTGGCGACATGGTAGTTGCCGGGCCTTATTTTGGAAGAGTGAAGGCCATGTTCAATGAAAGGAACCAGAAGGTAACGGAAGCGGGCCCCTCTACCCCATTGTTGCTACTCGGGTTGAATGGCGCGCCACAGGCCGGTGAACGCTTCAAGGTATTTGCCGACGAAGACGAGGCCAAAAATACTGCCAACCGCAGGATGCAGATTTTGCGTGAGCAGGGCATCCGGACACAAAAGCATATTACGCTGGAAGAAATCGGACGAAGAAAAGCGCTGGGTACTTTCCGCGAATTGAATATCATTATCAAGGCAGACGTGGATGGTTCATCAGAAGCACTCACCGACAGCTTAATGAAGCTCTCCACTGAAGAGGTACAGGTAAATGTAATCTTTAAGGGTGTAGGTCAGATTACCGAAAGCGATATCATGCTGGCTTCTGCATCTGATGCAGTGATTGTAGGCTTCCAGGTGAGGCCATCCAGTTCTGTTCGCCAACTGGCAGAAAAAGAAGGTGTGGAAATCCGCCTGTACAGTATCATTTACAACGCCATTGAGGAAGTGAAAGCGGCCATGGAAGGTATGCTTGCTCCTAAGGTAGAAGAAAAGATTACCTGTACGGTTGAAGTGCGTGAAGTCTTCAAGATATCTAAAGTGGGTACCATTGCCGGCTGTAATGTTCAGGAAGGTAAAATCACCCGCAACACGCGTATACGCCTGATCCGCGATGGTATTGTAATCCATACCGGTTCACTCGACTCTTTGAAGCGCTATAAAGACGACGCCAAGGAAGTTACGGCAGGTATGGATTGCGGTCTGAACCTCCACAACTACAACGATGTGCAGGTGGGCGATATCATTGAAGGGTTTGAAGAAGTAGAAGTGAAGCGGAAGCTTTGATCGTGTAAGCGCACATTCATCTGCAGCATAACAAATTGAACGGTTGGTATTGATACCAGCCGTTTTTTTATTCAATCCTCCCGGGTGTTGAGGAAGAAGTCGGTTTCGAAAGGCAAGGGATCGAAAGCATTTCCCTCTCTTACACTTTGCAGGAATGCGGTGATCAGTTCCAGCTTCCATTGCAGCAAATTCAGATTCGATCTTTATTGTCAGAAGGAAAGTAGGAGAGGACACCAACTGCGTATTACAAATGCTAATCAAATCTGCACGCCCATTCTCAGTCCCAGCTCGAAGCGATGGCGGTTGTAGGGAAAGAGGTCCTGGTTGATGAGTGGGATATCGTATCCGTAATTGAACAGCATCATACCCGACCACTTGCGCATTCGAGGCCAGCGCAGCGCAATTCCTACGTTAGGTGTAGTCTGCAATCCTGTTTCTTCAAAAACCAGATAGTTGAGTTCCCAACCGGTAGTGGCATACAAAGGGGTGTTTTTAAGTCCATAGAAAACCGATTCTGTTGCTGCTCCTATGCTCCAGTATCCTTCATCAAAGAATTGGCTCTGTACGCCCCAGTAACGCCAGGATCCGTTTCTGCCCCGACCGAAGTACCTATGGAATTTATAATAACCCAATCCGATTCCGTAAAATGGCATATTACCATTTCGAATGCTGTTAACAGGTTCTACGACTACGTACTCACCTGTCTGATCAAAGTCATAGGTAGGCTGTATCATGGCCACTTCTCTCCTGCTCAGTCCGCTGGAAGCAATCCAGCTATCGAGTTCCTCCATATCCATATCGGCTATATAATCGTATCGATGCTGTTGGTCAATTTCCCTTGCCACCTGCTCTCCGGCTGTTTGCTGCACCAGGTAACCCACGGCACAGATGTTTCCATAATCATCTATGAAGCAAGGGCGACGGCCCGGGTATTTCTCATTCACGGGGAAAGCTCCCAGGGAGACATACTCTTCCAGTAAGGAGATCATGGAAGCCCGGGAAGCAGAAAGGTCCGGTGCATAAGTATCAGGTGCGTTCCGCAGTTCCTCCAGCACATAGAGCAGGTGGCGACGGATCTTTTCCTGCTCACTCAAACGCGCATACGCATCCTCCGAAAGATCGGACGCACTGGCGTAGCCGATTACGGCATTGATGCTGCCTCTTTGATCAGGGTCGTCATTGGAAGTGAAGAGCGGAAGCAAGGCAAGGAACAAGTATAGAATGGACATAGAATAGGGGGTTTTTACAAAGATGCATGCCAAATAGAATTTCCATACATTGGAAATGACTTATTTACTCCCCGGCCAGCTGTTGGATATCGGCAGGATCGATTACTTGCTTGTTATAGCCATCGCGTACTATGTGGATCATAGCCTTTCCCACCTGCGTGGTAGTAACAACTGAACGAGGCGAGAGCCATCGGATGAAATACAACAACCACCCAAAGCTCATGATGAAGAAACGGTAGAGTTTACTGCTGGGAGTTATGCCTCTTAAAGGAATGATGGCTCCGGGCCTGAACATATAAGCATGACTGAATCCCAAGGCCAGCAGGTCATTCTCGGTCTTTCCCTTCACCCTGGCCCACATGCTCCTTCCCTTTTCGGTGCTGTCTGTTCCCTGGCCAGACACATAGGTGAACTTGCTGTGTGGATTCGCCGCCAGGAATACCTCTGCCAATGCCATGGAAAATGCCCAGGTCATTCGGGTATAGTCATCTTCCGACATGCCGGCAGCGCTTACACCCATGCAATGGAAGCAGGCATCATAGCCGGTGAGCTCTGCCTGCACAGGCCTGAAATCGGTAAAGTCAGTATGCAGCAGTTCTTTCAGTTTCGGATGGGTCATAGAAAGGCTTCTTCTTCCCACCGACAACACCTCCTCCACATCCGGATGGTCAAGGCATTCCAGTAACACACCTTTCCCCACCATGCCGCTTGCACCGGTCACTACTACTTTCATACAATTATATTAAATAAGAGATAATATTTCCTCCACGTATTTCCTGTCATTGCTCAGACGTGGCACTTTATGCTGGCCTCCGAGTTTGCCTCTTTGCTGCATCCATCTGTAGAAGGTACCCGTCGGAGCGATATGCACCACAGGTAAAAGCAGGGCCATGTCCTTATGGCGCTTGGCCTCATAATCGCTGTTCACTTTTTGTAAGGCAGCATCGAGTTCCCGTACAAACACCTCTTTATCTGCAGGTGGTTTTTCGAATTCTATAATCCACTCGTGTCCGCCTTTGCCGGTACCCTGCATATACACCGGACCTGCTGTGTACTCTTTCATCACAGCACCTGTCAGTTTACACGCAGCATCTATGGCCTTGTCGCTGTTATCAGCTATCACCTCTTCACCAAAAGCATTGATAAAGTGTTTCACGCGACCACTGATTTGAATCCGGTGTGGGAAGAGGGTGGTGAACCTTACCGTATCGCCGAGTTTATAGCGCCACAGGCCGCAGTTGGTAGTAATAACTACGGCATAGTTCTTTCCTGTTTCCACTTCGCCCCAGGAAAGTGTTTTCGGGTCTTCGCGGTGCATCTCTTCTGCGGGAATAAACTCGTAGAACACACCGTAGTCGGGCATTAGCAACATATCGTCGGCATCGGGACGATCCTGAAATGCAAAAAATCCCTCTGAGGCATTATAGGTTTCTACATAGTGCATACCGTCTCCTCTTATCAGTTCCTTAAACTGATCGCGATAGGGCATAAAACTTACGCCACCATGAATGTAAAGTTCCAGTCCCGGCCAGATATCGCGCAGGTTATCGGTACCTTTCATTTCAAACAGACGCCTGATTAAAACGATGGTCCAGGTAGGCACTCCGGCAATATGGGTAACATTCTGCTGAACGGTATGCTCAGCGATTTTTTCAATTTTCTCCTCCCATTCGCTCATCAGGGCAATGGACAGTTTGGGTGTTTTTACCATCTGTCCGAACAAAGGCATGTTCTGCATCATTACGGCACTTACGTCACCGTACTTGCTGTGTTCGTTCAACTGGTTCACCTGATGGCTTCCGCCCATAACCAGTCCCTTCCCACTGAATAGCTTGGACTCGGGATGGTGGTGGAGGTACATCGCCAGCAAATCACGTCCGCCCTGATAGTGGCAGTCGTCGAGGGCCTCTTTGCTGACAGGAATGAACTTGCTTTTATCACTGGTGGTACCGCTCGATTTTGCAAACCAGTTGATGGGTGATGGCCACAACACATTTTGTTCTCCGTTCATCACACGCTCTATCCAGGGTTTCAGCGTATCATAATCCTGCACCGGAAAGCGGCGCCGCAGATCTTCCAGTCCGGCCACTTCACCAAGGCCAAATTGCTTGCCGAAGACTGTTCCCTTGCCCTGAAACATCAAATAGCGGAACATGGCCTCCTGGGTTTCCACAGGATTGGTGGTAACGTGCTCTATCCGCGATAACTCGCGCTTAAAGTACCAGGTAGCGACGGTGTGTAAGAGGTTCATAAGGGTTACAGGGTGGAACTAAGTTACGGCATTTGGTCGGATGGAGGGGCATCTTTTACAGCAGTAACTATTTTCCGCCGCAACTCGAAATTCTGGCCGAGGTAGACCTTGCGCACCTGTGGGTCTGCTGCCAGTTCTTCCGCACTGCCTTGTTTCAATATTTTACCCTCAAACAAGAGGTAAGCCCTGTCGGTGATACTGAGTGTTTCCTGCACGTTGTGATCGGTAATCAGCACACCTATCTTTTTAAACTTCAGGGTTTCCACTATGCTCTGGATATCCTCCACGGCAATGGGATCGATACCGGCGAAAGGCTCATCGAGTAATATAAACTTCGGATTGGTAGCCAGTGCCCGGGCAATTTCCGTGCGCCTGCGTTCCCCTCCCGACAGCACGTCTCCCATGCTTTTCCGGATAGGGTGTAACCCGAATTCGCCTAAGAGGGATTCGAGTTTAGCTTTCTGTTCCTTGCGCGACAACGGTGTCATTTGCAATACAGCGGCAATGTTGTCTTCTACGCTCATTTTTCGGAATACACTGGCCTCCTGTGGCAGATAGCCCACACCCATTTGCGCCCGCTTGTACATCGGCAATTTGGTAATGGGTGTCTGATCGAGGAACACCTGCCCGCTATCGGCTTTGATCAAACCCACAATCATGTAGAAAG
>DDYY01000029.1 GCA_002346225.1 Bacteroidetes bacterium UBA3022 | reverse complement strand
TCCGATCACGGGGCCAATCGGCTCGGGGCGAGCGCCCTCATGCAGGGGCTGGCCGATGGTTACTTTGTGATTCCTTACACCATTGGCGCTTACCTGTCGGGAGAGATTTTCACTAAGCCGATATCTACCGATCATCCCGCTTTTGAAGAAGCTGAAAAGAATGTAAACGATACGCTGCAAAAGCTGTTAAGTATACAAGGTTCCCGCTCTGTGGATGATTTCCACAAGGAACTCGGCAAGATTATGTGGGAGTATTGCGGTATGGCGAGAAATGCCGAAGGACTGCGCAAGGCACGACAGATGGTGCGCGATTTACGTGCTGCCTTCTGGAGCGATGTGAGGGTGACCGGCACTGCCGATGAGTTCAATCCCGATCTGGAAAAAGCCGCTCGCGTGGCCGACTTCCTGGAACTGGGTGAGTTGATGATCGTAGATGCGCTGGAGCGGAATGAATCCTGCGGAGGCCATTTCCGGACGGAGTACCAGACCGAAGAGGGCGAGGCGATGCGGAATGACGATGCATACGCTTATGTAGCAGCATGGCAATTCAACGGTGTCGATAATGACCCCGTATTACAAAAAGAAGATTTGGTTTATGAAAACGTGCAGCTGGCTGTGCGTTCCTACAAATAAAATGGGCAGATATGAATTTTAAGTTGAGAATCTGGAGGCAGAAAAACAACGCTGCAGGCGGTAAACTGGTAGACTACAGCATCAATGACGTGAATGACGATATGTCCTTCCTCGAAATGCTGGATGTACTCAATGACCAGCTGGTGAAAAAAGGAGAAGAACCCGTCGCTTTCGACCACGATTGCCGCGAAGGTATTTGCGGTATGTGCAGCATGTACATCAACGGTCGTGCACACGGCCCGCAGAAGCTGTCCACCACCTGTCAGTTGTATATGCGCAACTTTACCGATGGCGAAACCATCACCATCGAGCCTTTCAGGGCCGGTTCTTTTCCGGTTATCAAAGACTTATCTGTAGACCGTTCTGCATTTGACCGCATCATTGCAGCGGGTGGATTTGTGGGTGTGAGCACAGGTCAGGCGCAGGATGCGAATGCTATTCCGGTAGAAAAACACAAGGCAGATATGGCCATGGATGCAGCAGCCTGTATCGGTTGCGGTGCCTGCGTGGCGGCTTGTAAGAATTCCTCCGCCATGTTGTTTGTCTCTGCTAAAGTTTCCCATTTGTCGCTGTTGCCGCAGGGTGAGCCCGAACGCAAGAGCAGGGTGCTGAGCATGGTGCAACAGATGGATGAAGAAGGATTTGGCAGCTGTACCAATACTTACGCCTGTGAAGCCGAATGTCCCAAGGGCATTTCGGTGGCCAATATCGCCCGCCTCAACCGCGAGTACCTGCGGGCATCGTTCAGCGGCGATTGACCCTCGGTCATACGGATGTAGCATTTTGTTGCCTGCATACCTTCCTGCCGTTGTCGGCGTTACCTTTACAGTACTAGGTAGCCTTAGGGCCAATCTTAGTTATATTGTACCTTTAAGGCAATATCCTGCATGAAGAGAAATGTACTATTAAGGCTTATTTTACCGGCATTGATGTGCCTTCCGGCTCTGGTTTATGCCACGCATAACAGGGCAGGGGAGATAACCTATACCTACCTTGGCGACCTGACTTTCGAATTTACCATCACTACCTATACCGACCCGGGTTCCCCGGCCGATAGAAATGAGCTTATCATCTATTACGGTGATGGCAATTTCGATACGGTGGCGCGCTCCGATATCAATCCCATCAGTTTTACCATTCAGGAGAACCGCTATATCAGCATCCACCAGTACAATGCAGCAGGCACGTACACCATCTATATGCAGGACCCCAACCGCGTGGATGGCATCGATAATATTGAAGGCTCGGTGAACGTGCCCTTCTACCTCGAATCGGTATTGTGTTTCCCCGATGAGTTATTATACGGATACAACAGTTCTGTGCAACTGACCAATCCGCCGATTGACTTTGCGAACGTGGGGCAGATTTTCACCCACAACCCGGGGGCTTTCGATCCCGACGGCGATGTATTGCGCTACTCCCTGCAGGTGCCCTTGCAGGCTCCCGGTCTGAATGTTCCGGGGTATGAATATCCCGATGAGTATACCTCCTGCGATGATACTTTTACCATCGATTCCCTCACCGGACAGATTGTATGGGAAACACCCTGTGTGCCGGGAATTTTTGTCATTCGCATCCTGATAGAAGAATTCCGCGACGGGCAATGTGTGGGCAAGGTGAGCAGGGATATGCAGATTGAAGTACTGGACAACAACAACAACGCACCGAATATTGAGCCGCTGAACGATACCTGTATCATAGCCGGACAATCTTTGAACCTGTTCATTACGGCTACCGATCCCGATGTTACCCAAACGCTGACCATGACGGCTACCGGAGGTCCTTTCGTGGTGGATGAGAGTCCGGCGGATTTTGCCAGCACACCATCCACAGGCTTCGTAGATGGCTTCTTTGAATGGAATACCGTATGTAACCATATACGCAAGGAGTTTTACACCGTCATCTTTAAAGTGGAAGATGATTACTCCGTAGGGTTTTCGGAAGAGCCGCTGACCGATCAGGAAGCCCTCATCATCTATGTAATAGCACCACCACCTGAGAACGTGGCTGCCGAAGCACAGGGTAACTCCATTCTGGTGACCTGGGATAGCCTTTACAGCTGTTACGGAGCCGATAACTTTTTAGGTTTCTCCATCTGGCGCAAAGTGGGTTGTGACTCGCTGGAATTCGATGAGTGTCAGCGCGGGCTGACCGGATTTGGCTATGATAGCATTGGGTTTACTGATACCCTTCACCGCTACCGTGATTTTTCGGTGGTACACGGACAAATATATTCCTATCGCGTGCTGGCTGAATTCGGTGTGCGCAGCGAGGCGGCTCCCATCTTCACCTACAACGAGGTGCAGAGCTTTCCCTCCAACAACGCCTGTGCGGAGCTCAAACGCGACCTGCCCATTATCAACCATGTGAGTGTGCGCAATACGGATACTGAAAACGGTTCTATCTTCCTGGGCTGGTACAATCCTGTAGCTGACGATCTGGATACCTTGCAGAACCCTGGCCCTTATACCTATACCATTTTAAGAAGTCCCGGCTTTACTGTAGGTACGCCGGTGGAAACAGTTGCCTTCTTTGAATATACGAACTTTACAGATATTATTGATACCTTCCTCATCGATACATTAATCAATACAGTCGATGGTCCGTGGGCCTATACCATTCGCTTTGAATCCAACGGGAATGTGCTGGGCGATGCCGAAGATGCTTCCTCAGTGTTCCTGAGTTCGAATCCCGCCGATAACCGGATTCAACTATCTTGGAACTTCGACGTGCCCTGGGAGAACTTCTCCTATGTGGTTTACAAGGAAACGCCCACCGGTTCGGACGTATTCGATTCTATTGCCACTGTAGCAGAGCCTTTCTATGTCGACTCTAATCTGGCAAATGGTGCAACGTATTGCTACTACGTGACTGCTTTCGGTCAGTATACCGCAGAGTCCCTGCCCAATGATACCCTCATCAACCTGTCACAGCGTATTTGCGATGTGCCGGTCGATCTGGAAGCGCCTTGTCCGCCGGATTTGACGGTGTCGAATATCTGTGAAGAAGATGCCGTTAGCTTTGATCCCGCCGATTTGAAAAATGATTTGCTGTGGACCAATCCGAATAACAGCTGTGCCGATGATGTCATTGGTTACTATATCTATTATTCACCTATGCAGGGCGGTAGCTTTAGTCTGCTCGATAGCGTGAATTTCGCCGATGATACCACTTATCAGCATACGAATCTCGAGTCACTGGCAGGATGCTATGCTGTAACTGCGATAGATTCTTTCTACAACGAAAGTGCATTCAGCAATACGGTGTGTGTCGACAACTGCTCGGATTATAATCTGCCCAATGTATTTACGCCGAACAACGATGGCGCAAATGATTTGTATACGCCTATTCTGCCCATCCGCTTTATCGATGGTGTGGATATGAAAATTTTCAACCGCTGGGGAGCACTCGTTTTTGAAACCAGCGACCCAATGTTGAACTGGGACGGCACTTCCTCTGTTACAGGTAGTACATTGGAAGAAGGTGTATATTATTACGTTTGTTATGTATTTGAAGTAACCGTAACCGGTGTACAAAAAGTTGAAGAACCCTTAAAAGGCTACATCCATTTAATCCGCTCACAAGAATAAGGCACATGTTCACAGGTATTATTGAAGGGATGGCGCAGGTAGTGCGCTTGGAGAAAGAAGGCACCAATGTCCATATAACATTTGCTTCCCCTATAGCGCAGGAATTGAAGGTAGATCAGTCGGTGGCGCATAATGGCGTTTGCCTGACGGTTGTTGCTATAGAAGGCGATACTTATACGGTGACTGCTATCGAAGAGACTTTACAGCGCACCAATCTGGGTGATTTAACCCCCGGGAAAACTGTCAATCTGGAACGCAGTCTCCGCCTCGGCGACCGGCTGGATGGGCATATGGTACAGGGACATGTCGATATTGCGGTGGAGTTGCTCGTGCTCGATGAACGCGATGGCAGCTGGTGGATTACCTTCGATTTACCGGAAGCATACGCCGGCTATGTGGTGGAGAAAGGCTCCGTAGCCATCAATGGTATCAGCCTGACAGTAGCTGCAGTAGATGCCACCGGTTTCTCCGTAGCCATTATTCCCTACACCTGGGAGCACACCAATCTAAGCAGTTTATGGGTGGGCGACAGGGTCAACGTAGAATTCGATATTGCAGCCAAATATTACCTCCAGGCTATCAGACAGTACCTCGTTCAATAATCCTTATTCCTTAATTAGTTGCACTGCGTAGTAGCTGCCATCGGTAAGCTGTACCTGCAACATATACAGGCCTGCGGGAAGGCTTGCTCCATTGGAGGTGTTTCCATCCCACACCAACTGGTCCTGCGCAGGAATCATGCTATTGACCACACGACCGGATATATCGTAGACAAGGGCCTGCGCCACTTGTGCAAAGCCAATACCTGAAAGGTCTATCAGCAAATAACTACTGAAAGGATTCGGACCCACTGTAAAGGGTAATGCGGTATACGTTTCAATGCTGGTAGGGCAGGGCAGCTGAATAGCGGTAGTCGGTGAACCGTAGATACAACCAGATGTCCATGCACCCGGTACGTTGGGGGTGCCGAAGAAGTCAACCAATTCCAAAGTATAGCCGTTGCCATCAGCATCATCCGGCCAGGGTGGATCATCATGGTAGAAGAGTCCGTAGCGGAGTTTCAGATCTGCATCGTAAATACGCAGTGCATCACCTTGTCCGGAAAAACCGAATACCAGATCACCGATTACAGGTTCCATGCTGCTGTAGTAAGTGAAAAACTGAAACAGGTCCTGTACGAGCACCAGGTGGGCATCCGGTTCCAGCACGGTACCTTCCGGAATAATGTACTGGTTGTTGTCATTGGCATCGCGAATGCGCCAGTTGCTGATATCTACCGGTGCAGCAGAGCTGTTTACGAGTTCTATCCAGTCGCCACTGTCGTGGAAAAATATGGAGTTATAGTTGATTTCACTCACCTGAATGGCGTAGTTGCAATCCTCATAAGGTCCTCCCGGACTTCCACCTACACATCCACCGAACCAGTTTTCAGGATCGTTGAGATTATCAGTGGGGTCTATCACTTCCAGCGTAGGACCAAATCCATCCGGTGCAACCGGCCAGGGAAGGGTATCGGCATATGCTATCTGAATAACCGGAACGCCTGCATCATCCAACAAGCGAATGAGTCCGCCTCCATTACCCAGTCCGTATTCGAAGGGACCCAGCACACCCGTTACACTAGGGTATATCATGCTGAAGGTATCGGTGCGCTGTGCCACCACTTTGTATTGCCCCGGCTGAATGATGGTGCCGGAGGGAAAGATGTATTCATTCACCGGAGATTCATCTTTCAGGTACCACCCGCTGATGTCGATCTCAGAAGCTCCGTAATTATAGAGCTCTATCCAGTCCTGGGATTGCCAGCTGCTATCGGGATGGTAGTTGATTTCGGTGATGGCTATTTCATAACCACCTCTGGTTTGTGCACTTACTGCCACCGTGCATGCGAGAAGCAGCACCAGCAGGGTATTTTTTCGATTCATCTGCCGACAAAGATATTTGATGTTAAGCGAAAGTTAAGGATGCTTTGTCATCCACACATCAAAAGGTTACTTCTTCGCCGCTATTAATTCCACCTCGAATATCAGGGTAGAGTTCGGAGGAATAACGCCACCGCTCATGGAGCCGTAAGCCAGTTCAGAGGGAATGTAAAGTTTCCATTTATCGCCTTCTTTCATCAGTTGCAGGGCTTCATTCCATCCGCGCATCAGTCCGCCGATTTTTGACTTTGCAGGTTCCCTTCCAATGGATGTTTCGAAAATTTCTCCGTTGATGAAAGAACCGGTGTAATGAAAAGTAACAGAATCACCCATCACAGGAGAGATGCCGCTGCCGGAACTCAACACTTCGTATTGCAGTCCTGATGCTGTGGTCACTACACCCGGGCGTTGCTTGTTCTCTTCCAGAAAGGCACGTCCTTCTTCAAGAGTCTTCATAGTAGCTTCTCTTTGTTTCCGCTTGAAGAATTCGCTGAGGTATACATTGGCTTGCTGGGCACTCATAAGCATAGCGGTGTCTCCCGCGTACGCGCGTTCGGCTGCTGCCAGCATCAGTTCAAAATCCAGGTCACCGGCGCCCTGCTGCAGCAGTGAGCTTCCAATATTGACTCCCAGAGCATAGGAGACTGAGTCGATGTCGGTGGTTAGTTCAGCCTCCGAAACGGAAGCGCTGTTGTTACAGGCGAAAAGTATCAGGGACAGGGATAAAATAGTCAGATAGCGCATGAGCTTATTGTTTTGCCTGCAAAAATACAATATCCCGCAACCATAAAAATGCATTACTTTAGGAGTATGATTATATTGGATGATATCCAAAGTGAGAGAGGTCCCTTTTTATATGCCTCTTTTGGCTCCCGCCTTATGGCTTATCTGATTGACGGAGTACTGTTGCTGGTGTTTCGCTGGTTGGTGAGTCTGCTGTTTGGTGTGCCCTTCAATGATACCGGAAGCAGTATCCTCTGGTTTGGCAACCTGTTCAGTCTGCTGTATTTTATCCTGCTGGAATCCGGGGCCAGTCAGGCTACTATCGGCAAGCAACTCATGCATATCAAGGTAGTGGATGAACAGGGCCAGCGCATCAGTACCGGAACGTCTGTCATCCGCAACCTGGCAAAGATCTTGTCGGCTTTTATGTTGCTCATTGGCTTTATCCTCATACTATTCAACAGCAAACGCCGGGCTTTGCACGATATGATTGCGCGCACTTACGTGGTAGAAGACCAGTGAATCAAATCATCCCCTTAGACTTGAGTTCCAGGTATTTGTTGAGGGTATTAATTGTAAGTTCTTCCGGTGTGGTGCAGATGCTTTGGATGCCGTATTGAGTCAATTGTTGTGCAATGTATTCCTTGTCCATGGAAAACTTCCGGGCCATGGTCGTCAGGAAAATTTCCTCCGTATTGGAAGGTGTTGTTTCCCCGTATTGGCGCACTTCATCGTTCAAAAAGAATACTACTACCAGCAGGTGGAGTTTGTTCAGCTTCCGCAAAACAGGTATCACGCGTTCCAGCGCATATTGGCTTTCAAAATTGGTGAACAGGAACATAAGGCTGCGCACTTTTACTACCTTTCGCACAGCAAGGAAAAGCTGGTCGAAACTGGCTTCTGTAAAGCGTTCCTGTTCATTGTACAGGGTTTCCAGTATGCGCCGCATATGGCCTGCGTGGCGGTCGGCTGCGAGCATGGCGTCGATCTTGTCGGAGAAGGTAATCAAGCCGGCCTTGTCTTGTTTTCTGATGGCGGTATTGGCAATCACCAGGCTGGCATTGATGGCGTAATCCATCAGCGTGAGCTGCTGAAAAGGCATCTTCATGTTGCGGCTCTTATCGATGATGCAATAAACCTGTTGCGCCTTTTCGTCCTCAAAGTGATTGACCATCAGGGTCCCAGTTCTGCCGGTGGCTTTCCAGTTGATGGAGCGGATATCATCGCCGGAAACATATTGCTTGATCTGTTCAAATTCATAACTGTGGCCGATGCGCCGCATTTTCTTGACGCCCTGAAAAAAGGAAATCCGCTGCAGGGTGTGTAAGGCAAAGCGCTTCATTTGCAGTACGGAAGGGTACACCTTAACAGTATGTTGGGCAGGCACTGATTGCCGGGCTTCCATAAAACCAATGATGCCGGAAACATATATGTTGATATTATGGAATGTATAAGCGCCGCGTTGAAAGGGACGCACCGTGTAGCGTGCACTGTAATGTCCGTTTCCGGGAAGCGTGAGCTCCAGCTGATGATTTCTTTCCTGCAGTTGAAAGGGCAGCTCGTCGATGATGCGGAGCCGCAGTTCCCTGCTGTGTAGATTGCGCAATTC
>DDYY01000031.1 GCA_002346225.1 Bacteroidetes bacterium UBA3022 | reverse complement strand
CCGATTTTTGGGGGTACTTACATTTTGACTTAAGTACGATAAATTTAATAGAGAAGTTGTCATCTTTCAATTCATTTTCAAAATATTTGAAATGAGATAATGATTATATTCATCATGTTCTCTTTAATCATAGCAATTTTGCGGTCAGTATGTCAATAAAATTGCTATTTCGTTTTATAAGACTCAATTGGGTGGAATTGCTATTTATTGTTATTTTATGGCTATTTTGCCTTGCAATTGTGACAGAAAATAACTTTGTAGCAGGTGCATTGAATGCTCTTAGGATTCCTGCTGCCATTGTAGTGACAGTGTTAACCATTTTCTTTTTTATAAGGGGTAACAAACTCATGACCACCGGCAGCGTAATAGCCTGTCTGATTTTATTTCCCGGAATCTGGCAGTATTTCCGTCCAGGACAAGCTCCCGAAACTATACAGGAAGAAAAAACAGTCTCAGATAAGGTAAAAAAACAGTCTGATTTTTCCATCGCTCACTTTAATGTAAAGGAGCATAATAAACATCTGGAGATGCTAATAGATGACGCCTTGCAGACAGATGTGGACATTATTTCGCTGCAGGAACTACGACCCGAAGCAGGAGCCCTGGCCGATAGCCTGCTTCGCCCTTCCTACCCGTATGTGCTGCGGGCTATGGATGTTCCCGGCTTCGGTATTGCCCTTTACAGCCGCATACCTTTCGACAGTACACATATTTTTAACGACTTTGCATTCCCGGTTTTATGGGCCAACCTGTCGTTTAACGGAAAAAAAATGCACGTTTACGCTGCTACAACCTCCACCCCCACCAGCGAAAAGGGCTTTGAAAAGCAACGAAAAGAGTTTGCTTATCTTGCAGAACTGATGGGCAATCCGGCAACCCCATCCATACTGGCAGGCGACCTCAATGCAGTTCCCTGGAGTACGCATATCACTGAATTCTGCAAACGCACTTCTATGATTGACAGCCGAAAAGACTTGTCTGCAACCTATCCGTCTCAGTCTATGCTCGTCCAACTCCCTATTGACTACCTTATGCATACACCGAATATTCAATGCCTTGCCTTCACTGCGCTGGCACCTTCTACATCTAACCATCTGGGCATTTCGGGATATTACAAAATCAAAAAACGATGAAGCAAAGATTTGCTTTTATAGGCTACGCATTAAATGGAATTGTGGTATTTCTGCGCCACTGCAGTAATATGCGCTGGCACTTTTCTGCTGCTGCATTGGCCATTGTGGGTGGGAGCATTCTCGGCATTTCACGGAATGAGTGGGTGGCAATTGTGCTGGTTATTGCCCTGGTGGTAGTGGCAGAAATGATTAATGAGGCAATAGAATCACTTTGCAATCATTTACACCCTGAGCACCATGCTGCTATAGGCAAGGTAAAAGACATTGCTGCTGGTGCTGTTCTGATAGCCGCCTTCACAGCATTAACGGTAGGCGCTATTGTTTTTCTTCCCTATTTGAAATAAAAAAACCGCCCCCTATTAAGAGACGGTTTCAGGCATACTCAAAGAAAGACAACTTGTATAAGTTGCCTACCGCTTGAGAAACGGTATTCGTTTATGAATGTGCGGCTTTCCTTCTTGTAAAAAACGCTTTAACCGGACAGTAACCTAATACAGCCATAAGAAATACGGCCATGGTAGGAATAATCATCCAGTATTGCATAGTTACACCCGCAACGATTCCCAACACTATCATAACTGCGTAACGCAGCATTATTTCATCAAAACTCAGATTGTTTACAAAGTCCATAGTCTATTGGTTTATGGATGTAAAGATGCCGGGCTTACAACCTCAATAGCATGACAGACATCAGGACAAACGGTGACTTTTCTCAATTTCAACCGGCATCTTGCCTTTTATACAATAGACAATTGGCCATGCGAAGCTATAACAGGAAAGAACCTGTGGGAAAACAGGCGCACTTACCATTCGATTTCGCTCAGGCTTTATTCGATAATATCGTCCAAAGCATTGAAAGTGCGGGTGTAGGCAATTGTTCACCGCTTACCACTTGCTGGCGCAAACGTTCAATTACCATAGCATTGGCAGGATTACTGCGAAATCTGTTGATGATTTGCTCCTGCAAACCGCTATCAAACCATTCAACCAGTTGTTGCTGCCTTTTAGTTGTAAAATAACCACTTTTGCGGGTTGCTATTTCGTATTCTGACAGCATATTCCTGATTTCCATCAATCCTTCGCCGGTTAGTGCCGAGCAGGCTGTAACAGCAGCTGTCCATCCCGATTCAGATGCTCTGAACAGATGCAATGCGCGTTGGAAATCCATTCGGGTGGCATTGGCGCGTTGCACATTGTCGCCATCAGCTTTATTGACAGCGATAATGTCGGCCATTTCCATGATGCCGCGCTTGATGCCCTGTAACTCATCGCCTGCACCGGCAATCAGCAGTAACAGGAAAATATCTGTCATGCCATATACTGCCACTTCGCTTTGACCGACACCAACCGTTTCTACAAACAGGTAATCGTAGCCGGCTGCTTCGAGCACGAGAATAGTTTCCCGGGTAGCACTGCCCACACCACCTAATGCAGTTCCTGCCGGTGAAGGTCGTATGAAAACCGATTTATCCTGCGACAATGCCTCCATTCGGGTCTTGTCGCCCAGTATACTGCCGCGTGTTTTCCTGGAGCTCGGATCGATGGCCAGTACCGCGAGCCGCTTGCCTTCTGCCACCATCAACTGCCCCAGTTTTTCAATGAAAGTACTCTTGCCCACACCTGGTACACCGGTTATCCCTATGCGCAGGCTGCCTCCGCTGTAAGGGAGACAAAGTTGCAGCAGTTCATTGGCCAGGATTCTGTGTGCCGGCAAAGTGCTTTCCAGCAAAGTGATAGCGCGTGACAATAACACCGTATCGCCCTTGCGAATTCCTTCGAAGTATTGCTGTGCGGTGAGTGTATCCGGTAACATCTGCCCTAAAAATAAACAACCCTGCCACAATGATGGAGCAGGGTTGCTTTTTTTATAATGGATATGCTTTTAGAAGGGATTGAATGAAACGCCTATCTGCAATGGGTTTCCTGTCGGACCTTGTCCATCCTGGAAGATGTTTCCCAGTCCGTAATAGGCTTCGAGATTGACATTGCCATATCCGATGCGGAAAGTAGGACCGTATTGCAGGGCGGATAGATTATCAAAACGATAGCGTTTGAATTTGATTTCTGAATCGCCATCTACAGAAATAATTTGGTTGTTTTCGTTGAGGATATAGTCGTCGCCCACATATTTGGTGTGGTTGGCAAACTGATAACCGCCTTTGAAGCCAACTGCCACCTTAAAGCTATTGCCTTTGGTATTGGGCTTGGTGCGGAAGCGGAATTCCACCGGAACTTCCACGTAGTTCAGTACTATTTTACTGCGGGTAACTGTTTGCGACTCGTTAAAAGGTATCACCTGTGTGTTACCTAATGAATCGTTGGCAAACAACGCTTTGGTATAGTAATTCGAGTTGTTCCAACCCACACCGGCAGCGAAACTGAATTGCTTGGCAGCATCTAGAGGGATATCGTAGAAAAAGTGTATGCCCACACCGCGGGAAAGCGCACCCACATCAATAGAATCGGCGGCACCCAACCAGCCATCCCAATGCACATTGAATACAAACCGATCCCGGTCAGGAGAGGCGACGTTCACTTCATTCACAATTTCATCCATATCTAATGTATCTGTGTCCGTCTGGGCAAAAAGGCCTGTTGTCATTGTTACCAAAACCACAGGCAGTAAGAATTTTTTCATGTCAGTTGTCATTGTTTGCTATAAGACGCAAAAATAGGGTAAAATGTTACTATTGGCGTTGAAAAGGTTACGCCCCCATATCAGCATTGTTGACAGCGATGCTATGAAACCGGCAATTCCGGCTAATCGCGCGGACATGTCTGAATGGTAGCTTATGGTGAAAGCGGTGCATTAAACGGTGCGTCTGGTATAGGTAACAACGCCAACTGCTGGCAGTTTGCCAAAGGAAACGAAAAATAGAAACACTAGGCTATTCAACAAATATGCTGTCTGAATATTAGCCGTACAGAAAAATGGAGCCGATTGGAATAACCGTGAAGGAACTTTAATAACTTATTTTTAAATATATCAGATGGCTTTCCTATCCCGCTTCTATTCGCTTGTCTGTCCAACAAGCGCGAGGAACACCACCCGCCGAAGGTGGGTTTACCCGCCGAAGGTGGGCAACTGAGGTATTCAACGAAGGTGGGCGATAGTCCCGAACCTTCGGGACTGACCTCTTGTCTGTTCAACAAATGCGAAGAACTTAACCCGTCGGAGGTGGGTTTACCCGCCGGAGGAGGGCAACTGAGGTATTCAACGGAGGTGGGCGATAGTCCCGAACCTTCGGGACTGACCTCTTGTCTGTTCAACAAGCGTAAGGAACTCCACCCGCCGAAGGTGGGTTTACCCGCCGGAGGAGGGCAACTGAGGTATCCAACGGAGGTGGGCGATAGCAGATTCGAACTGCTGACCTCTTGTCTGTCAAACAAGCGCTCTGAACCAACTGAGCTAATCGCCCTTCAATAAGTAAGGGGCAACATTGCCCCCGACTAAACATTCACACTCCACCACAAATGCGCACATCACTCTCCACTTTGTGGGCCCACCTGGGCTCCCCGAAAGAACAGCTGCTGGCTGCGCTTCGCCGCATCTGTACATCGGGATAAACTTCTCGCCCATGCGGGCATGTAACTTTAAGAACTGCGAGTAACATTCTCTATGCACTCACACGCGTCACTCTATTCTCTTTTTTGTGGGCCCACCTGGGCTCCCCGAAAGAACAGCTGCTGGCTGCGCTTCGCCGCATCTGTACGTCGGGATAAACTTCTCGCCCATGCGGGCCTGAAACTTTAAGAACTGCGAGTAACATTCTCTATGCACTCACACGCGCCACTCTATTCTCTTTTTTGTGGGCCCACCTGGGCTCGAACCAGGGACCACCTGATTATGAGTCAGGTGCTCTAACCAACTGAGCTATAGGCCCGCATTCCTTAAAAGGAATGTTCCCCGAAGGGGGTGTAAAATTACAAATTGAATTAAGAATCCAAGGCGATTTTCAGAATAGTTTAATCAGTCGCAAAAAGGGAGACCACAATCTTCATCCAACAGTTCAATTATCTCTATGCCTCTCAAGGTCCTATTCCTCATTATTCGAACAAAAAATTCAGCTCCCAGCTTTTCAATCTCTCCATCGGGAAATAGGGCGGTAAAGTGATTGCCTCCACAAGTAAAAAAGGCTTCAAATTTGACATCCTCGGCAATAAGTTGAGGGATAATTGTAAGCGGCCCATATAAATAATTCAATTCAGGTTCACTCTTTAAGTACCTCTCATCAATGGGAACTGTTTCATCACAAGAGCCATGTAGGAACTGCATAGGTATCCAATCCGTTACTTCGGTGAGTACTGCTCCTTTGTAGCATTGAACGGCGCGTACCTTGTAGCTTTTAGTAGTTGCAACACCAAATGAGTCTATCGGACCCAGACCATATTCATCTGTTAAGCCAGTAGTTACTGAATGCATAGCCGTAGCTGCACCAATACTTGCAGCTGATATAAAGATTAAATTTTTATTAGCCTTGAGTTCAATTACATTTTCTGCAATATACCTGTACAATGCATTTAAATCCTGTACACCACGATATGTTTCGCGTGCATAATATGCTTCCGATTTAACCGTAGGAAGCGTGTCTAATGTACTTCTGAAATTACAGACTATAGGTAAGTAACCCATCCTTGCAAAAGACCTTGCGTTACCTGCAAGAGCTTCAATTGGAAACCCATTTCCTGCTATAACAATTACCACAGGTTTAATTATGTCGTCGTCGTCAGGGTTTCGAAAAGTATAAGCATTCACTTCAATATTATCAAAATGCTCAGTAGGACCATTAGAATAGATAAATTCTGTCTGCACCAATTCATCATCGGTAAAAATTTCCTCTAAATACCTGATTTGAGCCTGAACCGACAGAGTACCTAGCAGAACAAAAAATATTGATATGCTTTTCATAATTAACTACTTATCAATAAAGTTAGTGTAATAATCTATTGGTTTTCTTTCAGGCACAGAAGGTTCCACATCCGACTTACCCATTAATAACATGCCGAGGGCTTTATCATTTTCCGACAAATTCAACCAGGGCAACATGGCCTTATGGGTTGAAACACCTCCGCTACTCCAATAACACGCAACATCTAATGCCGTCGCCATCAACTGCATATTTTGCACTGCAGATGATACTGCTGCAAGTTCCTCCCACTCGGGCAGTTTCTGTATATCTTGTCTTTTCATACCAATTAATATAATATGAGAGCAAGTCTTTAAGCTGTTCCCCAGCTTTTCATACTTCAATACATTAAACTTGTCAGGAGGTGTTTGTTCCTGATAGGTAGCCTGCATAAAATCCGCAAAACGCAATATTCCCTCAGAAGAGATCACTGTAAATCTCCAGGGTTGGGTTAATGCATGCGTGGGGGCCCATCTTGCCGAATCAAGAATGAAGCTGATTGCCTCATCCGCAATAATTTCACCAGAGAATTGACCGGGTTTAATGGAGCGCCTTCCCCGAATAATCTTACCTAATGTTTCAGCATGGGAATATGATTCAGACATAATGATTGACTTAACTTTGTACAAAAGTACGCTGTGAAGTTGTTTAAAGTAATCGCATTCAACTGTTTTACTGTTTTGATGCTGTTCTCTTCGTGCCGGGCCCAGGAAAAGGAAGTTGTGAACGACCCTGCTGAATATGAGTATTTCGCCGACTGGGCCATAGATACCGAATACATGGAAGCGGGATGCAACGGTGGCTACGACTGCATCCGCTCACTGGACACACCGCGGTTTGTCGGAGTCGAAGAGGTGGATTTCCTGCAACCCGAAGACCTGGTCATCGGCATTCGCATGGGCAATGACGTGCACTGCTACCCGCATGTAATATTAGATTGGCATGAGATAGTCAATGATAAAATAGATGACATTGCCTTCAGCATTAACTACTGTCCGCTTACGGGATCCGGCATGGCATGGGATCGCAGGGTAAACGGACAACTCACCCAGTTCGGTGTATCGGGACTGCTCTACAACAGCAACGTCATTCCCTACGACCGCGCCACCGGTTCGCACTGGAGCCAGATGCGCCAGCAATGTGTAAACGGTGCCTATTACAAGGCGAAAGTTACAGCCTACCCGGTGATTGAAACTACCTGGGCAACGTGGAAAGCGCTGTATCCCAATAGCCAGGTGGTGAGTACTGAAACGGGATTCCGCAGGGATTATGGGAACTATCCCTATTACTCCTATAAGGAAAATCAGGATGTATTTTTCCCGACAGCCCACGATGCCGATAGCATCCATCCGAAGAAAAGATTCTATGGAGTGTTGGAGGACGACCAGGTGGCGCTTTTTGATTACAATCGGTTTGCTTTTGGTCCCGGTGTTGCGGCAGACACAGCCTTTGAGAAAAAAGTATGGGTTGCCGGCAGCGCCCCGGATAACTATATGGTGGTGTTTAAGGCCCCCAAGGACAAGCCGGATTTCTCCCTGCAATCCGTCTCCGGAAAGGGTCCTGCTTTGCTGCAGGATAACGAAGGCTATACGTATGATCTTTTTGGGTATGTTATCGACGGCCCCGACGAGGGCATACCGCTGGAAAGGATGAACGGCTATACTGCCTACTGGTTTGCCTGGGTAGCGTTCTTTCCCGAACTGCATTTGTGATTCCTTACTGCATGTGTTATTTTTAAAAAAAAACCAGGCATGCGAAAATTTCTACTATCTTTTACATGTGTGCTTTTAGCATATGTATCCCACGGACAGGGTATCTGTAACGAAGGTGGAAACATCCTCCTCTATTCGAATTACGATGGTGGTACACTCACCATTGATGTGGATGAAAACATCCCGGATATCCGCATTGGATTGTGTTCTTACGAATCCATTACGGTCAATATTACCGGCACCTATGCCGGCAATGTGAGCAGTGTTGTATACGCAGGCTACGATGATGATGGAACTACAGCTGTAACAGGCGTAGACGATGCCATAGTGGACATTCGCTTGTACCCGGCAGTTACTTTAGACGACCCTGACGGATACGGCTTTATGATTTGCGCGTACGACTGCGATACCGATTTCGTACCCGGAGGTTGTAATACTGTAGACCAGCTTACCAACTACTTTATCGAGGAATGGTCGGATGCTGCATTGCGTTTCTCTCAACTGCAATATGGCACCTGGGGTGGTGCCACGCTGCAAATGAGCAGTGGAGGGAATTGCTGCCTCGGTGCCATTACATCCTGTTTTATAGATATTGAGTCAGGTAAGGATGCAGTAATCTGCGCAGGAGAGAGTACCACACTGATAGCCATGGGCGCCGACACCTACACCTGGACCCCTGCTGACGGCATCGATTGTGTTGCACCTTGTGCCACCGTTACCGCCAGTCCGGATGAAACTACCGAGTACATTATCACCGGTACGGACGCAGATGGTTGCTTTGGTACGGATACAATTATTGTCTATGTGAATCCGGTACCCGAAGCACTTTTAACTGTATCGGGCGACACCATAACTGCCACAGGAGGCGTGAGCTACGTTTGGTTGCAGGATGGCGAAGTTATTCCGGGTGCATCCGGACCGGTCTATATTGCCAGTGAAACGGGCAATTACAGTGTCGTAGCGACTACGGCAGAGGGTTGTTCCGATACATCTGCGCTCGCAACAGTAATCGTGGAAGTACCGCAAAGCATCTCCGAAACGGATGCTGATCTTGTCTATGTTTATCCCATTCCTGCTTCCGGACAGCTTATTGTTCAATGGGATACCGAAACAGAGATTACCCATATAGAACTCTATAATGTATCGGGAAGCTTATGTTACGCATCCGGTGCGGTTGGCATCCGGATACTAAACATTCCAACGGAGCATTTGCCAAATGGCGCTTATGTACTTTTACTGGGTAGTAGCGGTGGTAAGGTGATGCAGCAACCTGTGGTAGTGCAACACTGATATGGTTATAAACCAATAAACACGAAAGCCGAAGCAAAATGCTTCGGCTTTCGTGTTTATCGCTGTCCTCCTGGAGGAGTAGCAGCGGGTGTGCCGGCTGTGCTTTCCGTGGCGGGGATAGCAGTTACCGCTTGCAGTCGTCTTGCTTTTTCAGGGAGACAATGTCCTGCCGGACACCTCCTTGGTGGATTTGGTTACCTGATCGTAGCGCTCCATGTCCAGCAACAAATGCGCATACTGTCCATAAGGTACCAGCTTGAATTGCTGGTCACCGTACATTACATATCCCACCGAGCCTTGCCAGTCGTAGGCCATCACCGTGTATTTCCCACCGGCGCCCGGATTCGGTCCGAAGCGCAGAAACTGACCCGATGCATCGAAGCTCACGTGTAAAATACTGCCTGCACCGCCTACTACCACCCCGGGGGTACCCGCAGGAATGACCACCTCTTCCACTTCCCTGCCGTTCACCATTTTCACTGTTCCACCGGAAATAGTGGTGGAAGCGGCAGACAGGTCGCGTTGTAAAATGATATCATCACTGATGTAGAATTGAATCTGGCGCACTTGCTCTTCGGAAAAATTGCCGTTGCGCTGCACAGCACTTGTATAGGGGCTGAGCGATTCACTGCAGGATGCCAGTAGCAGAGTGGCGATGGCGAAGCTTATAGATGCGATTCTCATAATACATGCTTTTCCCGTGTAAAAACAATTTTGATGCCATACTTTACAATACGGGCGCATTCGGAACAATTCTGCAACTATTTGCCTTAATAGTAAGAACTTTAGCGCACAATGAACCGCAACGAACGCATTCTAATGCTGATACTGGCAGGTATCAACTTTACCCATATCCTGGACTTCATGATTATGATGCCGCTGGGGCCGCAGCTGATGCGGATATTTGATATATCTCCGGTACAGTTCAGCTCGCTGGTGGCTTCTTACACATTCAGTGCCTTCGCATCCGGTTTGATTGCCGCCTTTTTTGTGGACCGCTTCGACAGGAAAAGGGTATTGCTATTCGGTTATACCGGATTCATTGTGGGTACGCTCGGTTGTGCGCTGGCACCTACCTATGGGCTGCTGATGATGGCCCGCATTGTTGCCGGTCTTTTCGGTGGTCTTATCGGAGCTCAGGTATTGAGCATCATTGGCGATACCTTCCCCTATGAAAAGCGGGCAACCGCTATGGGTGCGCTGACTGCAGCATTCTCTGTAGCTTCCGTTGTGGGAGTTCCTTTGGGCTTATACCTCGCCACCCAATTCAGCTGGCACGCACCCTTTCTGCTGGCGGGATCACTTGCCATTGTCATCCATCTCCTGGCCATGCGTTTTGTTCCGAAAATTTCAGGACACGTACAAAACTACCAGCCGGGCAAAGCCTTCGATGCTTACCGGAATATTCTGGCCGACAAAAATCAGCAACGCGCCATCCTACTCAGCGTCGTCATGATGCTCGGGCACTTTAGTATCATTCCTTTCATCGCCACTTACCTGGTGGCCAACGTAGGGTTTACCGAACATCAGATAACTTTTGTGTACCTGTTGGGTGGCGGACTCACCATTTTCACTTCACCGCTCATTGGCAGGATAGCAGACAAGAAAGGCAAGTTTCCCATTTACGCGCTTTTCTGCACCCTTACTTTGATACCGGTATTTCTCATCACCAATATGCCACCCATTGCCGTTGGTCTTGCCCTCGTAGTGACATCCTTCTTTTTCATTGTAGTAGGTGGCAGGATGATACCCATGCAGGCGATGGTTACATCGGTAGTTCCCGCCCGACAAAGAGGTGGGTTTATGAGCATCAATTCCAGTATTGTACAATTAGGCAGTGGACTGGCATCCATGATGGCCGGATTGATCATCGTGGAGAATGTCGATGGCTCCCTGCAATACTATAATGTAGTGGGATATATAGCGATAGCATTCAGCATAGCAGCCATCTTCATTGCGCGTAAACTGCGCCCGGCTGATGAAAACAACGTCCCCGTTCCCCAAGAAGAACCGGTGACCATAGCAGTGCCTGCCGTATCACCGGCGCAATAAAAGCATTACTCCTGCACAACATCCACCTGAATGCGGTTGTCCATGTTGGCCAGGGTCCACAGGTCGTAAAAAACGAGGCGGGTGCGCTTGGCTAATATCTCGTAGTCAATTTTATCTACTTCGTCGCTGGCCTCATGGTAGTCATCATGCGTACCGTTGAAAAAGAAAATGACCGGAACATTGTGTTTGGCAAAATTGTAGTGATCACTGCGGTAGTAAAAGCGATTCGGATCATCTGTCGAATTAAAACGATAATCTAAAGTGAGGTCGGTGTACGTTTTAGCATTGTACTCATTGATTTCATGGAGTTCTGTGCTCAGGAAGTTCGAGCCGATGATATACACATAGTTAGAATCATTAATATGATCTTCATCGATGCGACCTACCATATCGATATTGAGGTTGGCGACCGTATTTTCCAAAGGAAATACCGGGTTCTCCGAATAGTATTCTGAGCCAAGCAATCCCTTTTCCTCCCCGCTAAAGCCCATGATGAGAATGCTCCTGCGCGGACCGTGACCTTCCATTTTAGCGATGCTCATAGCTTGTGCAATTTCCAATAACGCGACTGTACCTGAACCATCATCGTCTGCTCCATTAAATACTTCGTCACCTTCTTTGCCAATATGGTCGTAGTGTGCCGTAACAACAATTACTTCGTCCTTTAAATCTGTTCCCGGAATGTAACCCAGTACATTCTCGGTGTAGACAGGACTGGTGATGCGCTGAATCATAAAAGTCAGAGGCTTGGCAGCCGTAAAATGCACAGGCTTTCCCTTTTTAGTTATTTTACTCACTGCTTTGTCCAGTTGCGGCTGGCCCAGAAGGGCAGCGGCCATTGCAGGTGCGATGTACAGCACATTGGCGCCGTCGGGTTCCGGATTTTCTGCCGGGAGATCCAGCGTAGCATGTCTTACATAGTCCATGAAATAGCCGTCTTCCACCCGTGCTTCCATTTTACTATCTACAATCATGATACAGGCAGCACCCTTTTCTGAAGCTGTGGCACCCTTTATGCGCCATTTGGTACTCCAGTCAGAGGGGGTTTCATCACCACTGATGCGATAATTGCCATTTTTGTCTTTGGGCTCTCCTCCGAGCACCACCAGTATTTTACCTGTTACTTCCATTCCGGAATAATCGCTGTATTTCGGATCGTCGATGCCATAACCGAGAAAAACTACTTCCCGAGTGGTCGTATCCATGGTCTTATTGTAATCGAGAAAGCCATAGAAATCTTTTCCGAATGAATACAACTCTTCATTTCCGGAGGTAATCCAGGTATTGCCCCAGCTGTTTTCCGTCAATTCGAAGGACTGGAAATAACCATCGGGAATACCCGCATGCCCTACGCCAAATGATTTGAATGCACCGGCAATATATTTAGCGGCCATTTTCTGTCCTTTTTGTCCTGTTTCGCGACCTTCATATGCATCAGAGGCCAGTACTTCCAGGTGCTCCTTCAGGTCAGAAGGCATGATGGTATTGGCGTATATGATACGCGGATCCATTTTCCTGTCTTGTGCCACTGCAAGGAGAGAGGTACTGACCAGCAGCACCCATAGCGCATTCTTTATCATGTATTGTATTTAAAAAATTAGCAAAAATTGGTCATTTTATCCACCCTGTTCTGGTGACGTCCGCCCTCGAAGCTTGCCTTCAGAAATGTATCTACAAATTGAATGGCATTTTGTTGAGAAATGAAGCGCGCCGGCAGACAGATGATATTAGCATTATTGTGCTGTCTGGCCAAAGCAGCAAGTTCATTCTGCCACACAATGGCGGCCCTTATATCGCGGTGTTTATTAGCAGTCATCGCTACTCCGTTGGCACTACCACACAACAGGATGCCCAGTTGTGCAGTTCCCTTCTCGATACTTTCGGCTACAGGATGCACAAAATCGGGGTAGTCTACAGAATCTGTAGAGTAAGTTCCAAAATCCTGAACGGTATGTCCCTGTTGGCGCAGGTGCTCGATGATGGCATCTTTATAGTCGAAGCCTGCATGGTCGCAGCCAATGGATAGTTGTAAGGTTTCCATGGCCTAAAAATACAATTTAGCCATCAGATGTTTCCTTTTGTCTTTGCTTCTTTTCTACCCTGCGCACCACCACAATACTCACTTCGTACAATGCCCACAGTGGCGTAGCCACCAGGAACAGACTGAAAGCATCACCCGATGGCGTGATTACTGCTGCCAGTACCAGAGATGCTACAAATGCGTACTTGCGCTGCTGCATCATGAAGGTGTTGGTAAGCAATCCCATTCGGGCGAGGAAGTAGGCAATCATGGGAATCTCAAAAATGACCCCTGTCCATAACACCATACCGGTAAGTATGCCGAGGTAGGAATCGAAGGTAAACTGATTGGTTACCTGATCGCTCAGTTCGAAGTTGGCGAGGAAGTTGATAGAGAAGGGTGCCAGCAGAAAGTACCCGAAAAAACAACCGATATAAAAGAGCAGGGTGGCGATGAACACCAGTCCACCCAGATTCCGTTGCTCATGGGTATACAATCCCGGCCTGACAAATCTCCATATTTCCCATAGGATATACGGAAATGCGAATATGGCACCACCCATAATTCCCACACGCAGATAGAGCAGGAAGGGGGATGAAATATTCAGATAGAAAAGATCGTAGTTGAGCTCGCTGATGCACAGTCCCTTCAAATGCAGCCATTCACCCAGTGCACACATGATGCGGTAAGTAGGGAAGTTGGGATCCTTCGGGCCAAGTATTACTTTATCAAAAACAAGATCGGGACGAATCAGAAAAAAGATGGACATGGCCACAATAACAAGGAGCACCCGGATGATATGCCAGCGCAAATCTTCCAGGTGCTCAATGAAAGACATTTCATTTTTGCTCTTCCTGCGGGTAGACATTCCCTTATTCGGTAGTACTGAGTTGGTTCAGTATGTTGGTGATTTCTTCAATATCGGGAATGATAACAATCTCTGTGCGGCGGTTGAGGCTGCGTCCGGCGGCATCATCATTCGATGCTTTAGGAACAAATTCACCCCTGCCTGTTGCTTCTACCAGTTTCGGATCCAGCCCGTAGTCCTTGGTCAGCAGCTTCACGATGGTGGTAGCGCGCAATACAGAAAGGTCCCAGTTGTCTTTCGGAAAATTGGCACTTTTCAAAGGCACATTATCTGTGTGTCCCTCTACTTTGATGCTCACATCCTTCTGCTGTTTCAACACATTGGCCACTTGCTGGAGCGCGTCCTTGCCTTTCGGATCTACAGTAGTGGAACCGGAAGCAAATAATAATTTTTCTGATATATTGATGTAGATGCGTCCACCATCCTGGGTAATGGTCAGTTCGCTGGAATTAAAACCAGAGAGTGCTTTCTCAAGGGAGGTGCGCACCACCAATAATTTCTCATTCATGTTATTCAGCGCCGTTTCCAGCTCATCAATACGCTTCTCTTTCGCAGCGATGGCCGAGATCAGCGAATCGATATTCCGTTGCTGGCGGTTCAATGCCATCTCCCGCTCGGAAGCCAGTCGTTCTTTTTCTGCCAGCTCATTCATGCGCTGCGCCAGCTCCTCATTCAACTGCTGATTCTCAGAAGTGGAAATAGCCAGAATCTCCTTGATACGCGTGTTGAGCAGCGATTCAATTTCCCGCAGTTCTCGGTTGGTGCGTTCCAGCCGGTCGTAGTTGGCCTGCAGATCGTTGAAATCGCGGGTAACCCTGCGGAGGCTGTCAGCGCGTTCTTCCAGCATCTCATTTAAATCGGCGACTTGCTTGTCTTTGGCAACAATCGCATTGTTCAATAATTCGTTTTCTGCCTGCATCTTGTCGCGTGCAGTCACCACATCGTTGTACTGTCGGGAAGGCACACAGGCACTCAAACCCAAAACAGCCACACATGAAAACATTAGTAATTTATTCATATTGTTTATTTAATTCCTTTAATCAATGCTCCCAACAATCCTCTTGATAACTCCCGGATGGCGGTATTGAAAGCTCTGCTGCCTGTCACCTGCTCCAGTGTCGACTTTTGCCTCCGCCTGGAAGTGCGGCTGCTTCCCGCTGTTTGCCGTGTGCCGGAAGTATCTTTGGCTGCTTCTTTGGCGGCGGCCTTTGATGCCTGCTCCAGCTTCTTCTCCAGCATCTCGTACGCGCTTTCCCTGTCTACTGTTTCATTGTACTTGTTCACCAAACGTGAGGTGGTGATTAATCCGCGTATTTCCTGTTCATTCAGAACATCCATTCTGGAACGGGGTGCCACCAGTAAGGTATGTGCTAATGGGGTGGGAATACCTTTCTCATTCAATCCGGTAATCAATGCCTCACCTATTCCGAGTTGTGTCAGCACTTCATCAGTTGCATAGTAGTCGCTGATAGGGTAATTCTCCGCAGTCATTTTGATGGCCTTCCGGTCTTTGGCTGTGAAAGCGCGCAGGGCGTGCTGCACCTTCAAACCCAGTTGACTCAATACCGCTTCCGGTACGTCGGTGGGAAGTTGGGTACAGAAAAAGATACCCACGCCTTTGGAGCGGATAAGTTTGATAATGGTTTCTATCTGGTCGAGCAATGCCTTAGAAGCTTCCTTAAAAATAAGGTGGGCTTCATCCACTACTATGATAAGTTTGGGAGCATCGGCGTCGCCTACTTCTTCAAAAGTACCATACACTTCCGCCAGCAGCGAAAGCATGAAGGTGGAGAATAATTTGGGACGGTCCTGCAAATCGGTGAGCCGCATGACATTGATATATCCCAATCCACGGTCGTCGGTGCGCAGGAGATCCGCTACATCAAATGAACGCTCACCAAAGAAAGTGTCTGCTCCCTGCTCTTCAATTTCTACAATCTTGCGCAGGATGGTTCCCGCACTGGCACTGTTGATGGTGCCATATTCTGCTGCCAGCTCGTCCTTGCCATCATTGGTCAGATAGTGCAGGGTTTTCCTGAAATCTTTCAAATCCAGCAATGGCATTCCGTTATCGTCGCAATACTTGAATACCAGCGCCACCACCCCTTGCTGGGTATCGTTGAGGTCGAGAATTTTAGAAAACAAAACCGGTCCGAATTCGGAAACTGTTGCCCGCAAGCGCACGCCGGGTTCTTCTGAAATACTGAGTAACTCCACAGGAAAAGCCGTGGGTTGCCAGGTTTCCCCGATTTTCTCCATCCGCTCGTCGATTTTCGGATGCGGATTACCGGGTTGCGCCATACCACTTACATCGCCCTTGATGTCCATAATCAACACCGGGATACCCTTGGCACTCACCTGTTCGCAGAGAACTTGCAGGGTTTTGGTCTTTCCGGTACCGGTAGCCCCTGAAATCATGCCATGCCGGTTGAGCATTTTCAACGGCACCTTAACTTGTGTATGGGGTACAGCAACAGTATCTAACATGGCAGTACCCAGAACGATAGCATCGCCTTTAAAGGTATACCCGTCGCTTATATGTTGCCTAAATTGTTCTGTCCTGTCCATGTGGATGTTTTTTTTGCAGGCAGTCGAAGATATTCAGTTAATTTGGGGCAAAGATAACCCTCTCTTAGTAAGTGAAGACACCTAAAGTTAAATCGGCTTTCTTCTGTCAGGAATGCGGCTTCGAATCGCCGAAGTGGATGGGAAAATGTCCGTCGTGCAATAACTGGAACACCTTTGTAGAAGAAGTAGTGGCCCGTCCTGAAGAAGACAAGCAGTTGTGGAAGGACGAAACACCTTCCCGCAGGCAGGCCACACCTGTGCGTTTACAAGACATCCGCGCCAGCGAAGGACAGCGACTGATTACGGAAGATCTGGAACTCAATCGGGTACTGGGAGGCGGCATTGTGCCTGGCAGTATTGTACTTATTGGCGGAGAACCGGGCATTGGCAAGTCGACACTGTTGCTGCAAATCGCATTGTCACTGCAAGGCACACGCATCTTATATGTAAGTGGCGAGGAAAGCGAGCAGCAAATCCGCATGCGGGCCGAACGCATACACGGTGGTAATGATGAACTCTATGTATCAACCGAAACTGCGGTGGCCAAAGTTTTCAAACAAGTGAAGCAACTGAAGCCAGCGTTACTGGTGATTGATTCGATTCAAACCCTGGTCAGCGATTTCGTAGATGCTACTGCAGGGAGTATTTCCCAGATAAAAGAATGTGCCGGCCAGTTGCAGCGCTTTGCCAAAGAAAGCGGCATTCCGGTCTTTATCATAGGACACATTAATAAGGAGGGCACCATAGCAGGTCCCAAAGTGCTCGAACACATGGTCGATACCGTGCTGCAGTTCGAAGGGGATCGGCACTATACCCACCGCATCCTGCGCGCCCAGAAGAACAGGTTCGGCTCAGCGAGTGAAATAGGTATTTACCGCATGGAGGCCGACGGACTGCGCCAGGTCAGCAATCCCAGTGAGCTGTTGATCACCCAAAAAGACGAACCCATCAGCGGAGTGGCTATCGCAGCGACCATGGAAGGTATGCGACCTATGCTCATAGAAGTGCAGGCCCTCGTGACCCCGGCAGTATATGGCAACGCCCAGCGCACGACCACCGGTTTCGATTTACGACGACTGAACATGCTGCTCGCCGTTTTGGAGAAGCGCGGCGGACTCGCGTTTGGCAATAAAGATGTATTCCTGAATATCGCGGGAGGTATCAAAGCAGATGACCCCGCTATTGACCTGGCCATTGCGGCTGCATTGATTTCCAGTTTTGAGGATGTGCCGGTACCGCTGCATCACTGCTTTTCAGCAGAGGTGGGTCTGTCGGGTGAATTGCGCGCAGTCAACCGCATCGATCAGCGGGTGATGGAAGCCGATAAACTCGGATTTGAAACGATGTTCATCTCCCGCCACAATGCTGATGGACTGCCCAAAGAAAAATACCGCATTGCCATTCAGGCTCCGGGAAAATTGTCCGATATTTATTCCATCCTATTTTAAATGCAATTCCTTGTAGATGCCATATCAGCGCTTACTGAACTGGTATATCCCAGGGTCTGTCCCGCATGCGATGGCCCCCTGGAAAATGGCCGTAAGGACATCTGCGTTGCCTGTTCGGTAGCGCTTCCCTTCACCGATTTCCATCTCTGGGATGACAATCCTGTTGCCCGACATTTCTGGGGGCGTGCCGATGTAACAGCCGCCACTGCCTTGCTGCATTTCCAGAAAGACGGCAGGGTACAACAGCTCTTGCACCACTTGAAATACAAAGGCCGAAAAGATATCGGGGAGTTGCTGGGTCGGATGCTAGGTGCCCAATTGCAACAGCACCCGAAGCTATCGACGGTCTCTGCCATCCTACCAGTTCCACTGCACCCACGGAAACAACAACGCAGGGGATTCAACCAGAGTGCTGTCATTGCCCATGGCATTGCACAAGTGCTGTCAGTGCCGGTACTGGAGACAGTGCTGTTGCGGCAGGTACATACCAGCTCCCAGACGCGTAAAGGCAGATTGCAGCGCTGGAGCAATGTGGATGGCAAGTTCGGTTTGCAACACACCGACCAGATTGCCGGTTTCCATGTGCTGGTCGTGGATGATGTGATTACTACCGGTGCCACCCTCGAAGCCTGTATTCAATTACTGCAGCAAGTGCCGGGTGTTCGGGTAAGTGTCGCTGCAGCGGCCCATGCGGTAAGCTGAGACCCAATTGGGCAACAAAAAGCCTTCCCTTTCTAAGCTCCATGATGCTGAGAAAAGCAGCATTTTTTTAGCAAAGGCAAACTTATTTAGAATCATTCTTGTTTAGTTGGTAATTTTGAGCCATATTTAAACTTAATAAGAGCATGAGCAACTTTATCATAAGCATATACACAGAGGCGACTCCCAACCCTGACAGCCTGAAGTTTGTTTTGAACAAAATGCTGCTTTCCGGCAGCAGCGTTGATTTTGAGCGCGGTGATGACACCTCCTATGCGCCGCTGGCAACAGCTTTGTTCGAGCAATTTGACTTTGCGCAGGGTGTTTTTATCATGAACAACTTTGTAACGGTGCGCAAGCAACCGGACATCGAATGGTTCGAAGTGAAGAGCAAAATCAGCGAGTACATTAAGAACTACGTAGCTGATGGCAAAGAAATAGTAGGTGCCATTCCCGAGCCGGAACACGTTCCTTCCTCCGGCGACAGCGGTGAGATTGTACAGAAAATTCGCGACATGCTGGATAAATACGTGAAGCCGGCAGTAGAAATGGATGGTGGAGCTATTCAGTTCAAGTCGTTCGACAATGGTGTAGTTACCCTGATGATGCAAGGTTCCTGCAGCGGTTGTCCTTCCTCCACCGTTACCCTAAAATCCGGAATTGAAGGATTGCTGAAACGCATGGTTCCAGAAGTAACCGAAGTAGTAGCAGAGAGCGAAATTTAATTCTCAACGGTTCCATTTACATAGAAAAGCCGGAACGGTACCCCAGCCCTTTCGGCTTTTTGCATTCAGGCCGGGCTTGCTGCCATTCCGAAAAATCGGGTGGAATACCGCCAATGCCCCAAACTCCTTACCTTTATCGCATGGCAAGAAATGTATCCAGCAAGGAAACCATGCTGACCAACATCCGCAATGCGCTGATCAATAAAGCCAAGCAACCATTCCCCAATCTGGAAGCCGCAGAACAGGTGTACGCGCGGGAGGAAGAATCGCTGGAGGTATTGTTTGCGCAGGAGCTGCAGGCAGTAAATGGCGGTTTCCTTTTTTGCGAAGATGCCGCCGAACTGACTGCTACCCTGAGTGAGCTGATAACCATCAAAAACTGGAAGCAGGTCGTATGTCCGGAGCCCTGGATTTCCGGTATGCTACAGGAAAATGCATTTACCGCCTTCGAAATTGCAGGAGCGGTAACGGAAGCCGAGGTAGGTATTATGGGTTGTGATGCGCTGATTGCCCGTACCGGAAGCATCCTTATTTCCTCTCGGCTGGCATCCGGAAGAACCTTGCCGGTGTATCCCCCTGTCAACATAGTAATCGCTACTACCGACCAGCTGGTGTATGATATTCAGAACGGCTTTGATTTATTGCGGAAGCAATACGATGGTCAGTTGCCTTCTATGGTGAACCTCGCCACCGGCCCCAGCCGTACTGCCGACATTGAAAAGACCCTGGTACTGGGTGCTCATGGACCGCGGGAAGTATATGTATTCCTGCTCGATAAAACGGAATAACCTTGGGCAGTCTGTATTTCGCATCCGATTTTCACCTGGGTATTCCCGGTCCCTCCGAAAGCCTGGAACGGGAAAAACGCATTGTGCGCTGGTTAGAATCCATCGCTCCCACAGCCGAACGCATTTATCTGGTGGGTGACTTATTCGACTTTTGGTTCGAATACAAAGACGTAGTACCAAAAGGCCACACCCGCTTACTGGGTACACTGGCGCGACTACAGGATAGTGGCATAGACATAGAAGTGTTTACCGGCAACCACGATTTGTGGATGTTCGGTTACCTCGAATCGGAACTGGGCGTGAAGGTGCACCACGCTCCCATACGCTTTGAAGCAGGCGGAAAGCAATTCCTGGTAGGCCATGGCGATGGTATTGGTCCGGGTGACCACGGCTACAAATGGATGAAAAAGGTATTCACCAACCGTCTGGCACAAAGACTTTTCGGTGCATTGCACCCGCGCATCGCCTTCGGCATGGCACGGTATTGGTCGGGAAAAAGCCGCATGAACAACGAAGAAGAGGCATTTCTGGGAGAAGACAAGGAGTGGCAGGTGCTGTATGCCAAAGAACTGCTGCAAAGAGAACACATCGATTACTTTCTGTTCGGACACCGCCATATTTTGCTGGAGTTACCCCTGGGTTCCAGCACGCTGTACAACCTTGGCGACTGGATTACGTACAACTCGTACGTAGAGTTCGACGGACAACAATGCATGCTGAAAAAATTTGAAGAATAAATTATATATATTCATTATTTACTTATTTGTTGGCTGGCCATCGGCGAAAAGTCAGACCATAGATACCTTATTGCTTGAACTACCGGTGCAGTCGCGGTTCTTTACTACCGATCCCCTTTCTAATATCTACTACATCAATGAGAAGCAGGAGCTGATTAAATACATTACCGAATCGGGAAGGGTTTTTACTTACAGCAACAAGCAACTGGGTGCTCCATCCTGGATAGATGCCGCCAATCCCATGAAAGTGCTGGCGCTCTACCCCGACTTTCAGACCGTTGTGCTGCTCGATTCCCGCATGGGTCAGGTTGCGCTGTTCCGCTTGCTGGCTACTACCGATGGCAATAGTTACCTGCCTGTTGCGGCCTGCGCTCAGCCCGAAGATGACTTCTTCTGGATATTCGACCAGCTCAGTCAACGCCTAGTGAAACTGGATGAACGGGGAAATAAAGTAGCCCAGAGCGAATCATTCCTACAAATGTTCGATTTTACCGTCAACCACCCTCAGCTCTACTATTACAACCAGACACTATTTCTCGAAGACCCCACCATCGGGTTGATGGTATTCGACCGCTTTGGCAGCTTTCTGACTGTGCTCGATATTCAAACGGCCGCCTACCTGCAGATTACCCGTGAACATTTTATCTATCCTGCCGACAGCAATCTGGTGCAATTGCAAAGACAGTTGTATGGAAAAAATATGTATCCCCTGCCCGTCTGGCCTGTGACCCAGGCACGCGTTGTCAGCGATCGGCTGTTTCTGGGCACCCCCGACCGCATCCGGGTGTACCGCCTGCCTATTGCTGAATAGGAGGCTATCAATCCTCTACAATAGATTGCCGTGCCAGCGTATAGTGAATTTTAGTGAGGTCGAGCAGCGCCGCCGAGCCATACCATGGATGCAATTCCATTTCTAGCGTGCCTGCTTGGATGGCAGGATCCGTAGCTGTGAGTGCGGCAGCTTCTTCCAAAGAAGCCACATTGAATATATAAATGCCCCGCAGCGGACCTTCATCCAGAAATGGTCCGGCCAGCACCAATAATCCTTCCGACTCCAGGCGCAGAATATTCGCCAGATGTGCCTGCATGACTTCTGCCCGCTCTTCCCTGCTGAGTTCCGTATTGGGTCTGGATTTCAGAAAAGCCATCACATACTGTTTCATGCCATACGCATCGGCTCCGTAAGCAACTGCCTTTACACTATCGTATTCCTGTGCCTGCAACCGGTTGGATGACATGGTGCAGCAGCCGATAATACCTATTACTAAAAATGCTCTCATACGTTGTCCGATGAAGGTGCGTCCATGCACAGTTCTACCAAAACGCCATTGGTACTCTTAGGATGCAGGAAACATATCACCTTTCCATCTGCACCCTGCAAGGGTTTGTCGTGCAGTAGCTGAAACCCTTCGTCGCGCATACGCTGCATCTCCGCTTCGATATCATCAACCGCAAACGCAATATGGTGAATGCCCTCTCCTCTTTTTTCAATGAACTTCCCGATGGCGCTTTCACTGTTGGTCGCTTCCAGCAACTCAATCTTAGTCTCGCCTATCATAAAGGAAGAAGTGCTGACGCCTTCCCGTTCTACTGTTTCTGTTTTATAATGCGCTGTTCCCAGTAAGCGCCTGAAAAGGTCATTGCTATGCTCCAGATCTTTCACAGCAATACCCAGGTGTTCTATTTTCCGCATAGGTAAGTTTTGCCTAAAAATAATAAGCTTTTTGGGGGCGGAGTCGCCGGAGGCATGTTGGAAGCCCAACGAGGGGGAAATGGGATGCACTTTCCCTTTACTATCAAGAACTTTTACCCTATTTTTGTGTTTAGAAATAGTCTAAATAAGGAAATTATATGCTTAAGCTACCCATTTATCTCGATAACAGCAGCACCACACCAGTAGACCCACGGGTGTTGGAGGCCATGATACCCTACTATACAGAACATTTTGGCAATGCTGCCAGCCGCAGCCACCCCTTCGGATGGAGTGCAGAAGATGCAGTGGACCACGCCAGAGAGCAGGTAGCCAGGTTAATCAATGCCACCGAAAAAGAAATCATTTTCACCTCCGGTGCGACTGAAGGCGACAACCTCGCCATGAAAGGCGTTTTCGATATGTACAGCCGCAAGGGCAATCATATCATTACCGTTACTACCGAGCACAAAGCGGTGCTGGATACCGGTAAGCATATCGAGAAAATGGGTGGAGAGGTGACCTACCTCAAGGTGGACAATCAGGGAAATATCGACCTGAAGGAACTGGAAGCAGCCATCACAGATAAGACCATACTCGTATCTATCATGTATGCCAATAACGAAATGGGTACCATTCATCCCATCCGTGAAATTGCAGACATTGTACATAAGAAAGGTGCTTTGCTGTTTACCGATGCCACTCAGGCTGTAGGTAAGATACCTGTAGATGTTATTGCCGATGGTATAGACCTCATGACCTTTACAGCACATAAAATGTACGGACCCAAAGGCGTCGGTGCCCTGTATGTGCGCAGAAAGAACCCACGGGTTAAGGTTACCGCTCAATTAGATGGCGGTGGACATGAGCGCGGCATGCGTTCCGGCACTTTGAATGTACCTGGCATTGTAGGATTCGGCAAGGCTGCTGAACTGGCCATGCAGGAGATGCACCAGGATGCAGAGCGACTGAGTGCATTGCGCGATAAACTGGAAAATGCATTGCTGGGACTGGAAGAAGCTTACGTGAATGGCAATCCTAACAGCCGCCTGCCCCACCTCACCAATATTTCGTTTAAATACGTGGAAGGAGAAGGTCTGATGATGGCATTCAAAGATATTGCCGTTTCCTCCGGATCGGCCTGTACCTCCGCATCACTGGAACCCAGCTATGTATTGAAAGCATTGGGTCTGGGTGATGATCTGGCGCACTCGTCTATTCGCTTCAGCCTCGGTCGCTTTACGACAGAGGAGCAAATTGACTTCACCATTGATCACGTAAAAACAGCTGTTACCAAGCTGCGTGAAATGAGTCCGTTGTGGGAGATGTTCAAGGAAGGCATCGACCTGGACACCATTGAATGGGCAGAACACTAATTGGAACTAATTTACCTAACAACCCCGTTAAATATAAACATATGGCTTACTCAAAAAAAGTATTAGAACATTACGAAAATCCGCGCAACGTCGGATCCATGGATGCCAAGAAGCAGGAAGTGGGAACCGGTTTAGTAGGTGCACCTGAATGTGGGGATGTAATGCGTCTCCAGATAGAGGTAGATCCCGAAACACATGTCATCAAGGATGCTAAATTCAAAACCTTCGGCTGTGGTTCTGCCATCGCCTCTTCTTCATTGGCTACTGAATGGCTGAAGAACAAGACCATCGATGAAGCAATGACCATCGACAATATGGACATTGTGGAAGAACTGGCTTTACCTCCGGTAAAAATTCACTGTTCTGTGCTGGCAGAAGATGCTATCAAGGCAGCTATTCAGGACTACCGCAAAAAGAATGGTCTACCTGAGTTGGAACTGGAAGCTAAAATTGTGCACTAATTATGATTTTCATTAGCGAAGCGGCCAAACACAAGGTTGCCGACCTGAAACAGGAGGCAGCCATCGGTGATGATTATTTCATCCGGGTTTCTGTTGTGGGCGGTGGTTGCAGTGGCTTATCCTACAAAATGGATTTCGACAACGAATCACGTCCGGAAGATCAGGAGTTTGAAGACAGAGGGATTAAGCTGGTAACAGATTTGAAAAGCTTCCTCTATCTCTGCGATACAACGCTCGACTTCAGCGATGGGCTGAATGGCAAGGGCTTCCATTTTGTGAATCCCAACGCTACACGCACTTGCGGCTGTGGCGAAAGTTTCGCCGTTTAAACCATTTTCTTTTCATACTTGAACAAGGTCCTGCAGGTTTACCTGTGGGGCCTTTCCTTTTGTATATTTATCCTATCGTTAACCGCTGGTAAATCATTACAATGAAAAAAGGACTGCGCGATTACACATTAGATTTTCTGGTAATTGTTGCGGGCATAACAGTGTCCCTGTATGCAGGAAGCAGGCTGGAGCTCAGGCAACAGCGACAGGAGGAAGTGCGGATACTGGAAAATCTGCGTGACAACCTCATAGCAGACACCATAAGTATTGGACAGGAGCTCAGCGTATTGAATAATTGCCAGCGCAGATATGGTTACCTGCTGAGCAATTCATTGGTGGAAAGCATAGATTCCGTAGCGATTGTTTTTTCATCGCTGCTTATTTACACCACCAACGAAATCAGGGAATCTGCCTATGAAGAGATGAAACACAGCGGGAAGATGGGTATCATAGAAAATAAAGAATTACTCAACAACATCATCCGGCATTATGAATCGTCCAAGCTGTTGGTAGATGAATACAACTCTATCGATAAGCACTTCATCCTGAACAGGATGATTCCCTTTATAGAGAGTAGTTTTCCCTGGTACAGCTCCGCCTCTTTTTATGATCCCGCTGAACTACCAGAGATTTTGCAATTCTTGCAACAGTCTGCCATGCGCAACCTGGTGCAAAGCAATCTCATATTCAAGACCAATACCATTGTCACCTACCATCAGTATGTGGAAAGTGCGCAATCTATAATAACCATGATTGAAGCGGAACTGGAAAAACGCTGACCTCAGTCTACGGCAATTCTCAGCAACTCACATGCTTTCTCGGCTGCTTTTTGCTCGGCTTTCTTCTTGCTGAAGTTTTGATCGCTGGCAATAACTTCCCCGTCAATCTTCAGTCCCATTCTGTAAATCTTCTTGCCTTTGTGCTCCTGTTCTTCCAGCATTTCGAAGCGAACATCCTTGTCGTGCTTCTGGCCCCATTCTATGACCTTGCTCTTGAAATTCACCACCGTTTTTTCGAGCTCTTCGATATTGTAGTGCTGTAGTAAAATCCGTTGCTGAAAAAACCGGGCAGAGCGATTATAACCCAGGTCGAGATAAATGGCGCCGGTCAAAGCTTCCAGCGCATTGCCCAGCACCGAGCTGTTCTTGAGGTCGCCGACACCTTTGCGCACCTTAATCAGTTCCACCAATCCTATTTCCATTGCCACCCGGTTCAGTTGCTCCCTGCTTACGATTTTAGAGCGCATTTCCGTGAGGAAGCCTTCCCCCTTGTAGGGATACTTCATGAAGAGGTGTTCACTGATTACCAGATCAATAACTGCATCGCCCAGTAATTCGAGGCGCTCGTTGTTCATATGCACATTATTGTGCACGGAGCTGTGCAGGAAAGCGAGGTGATAGAGGCTGGGATTAACGGGCAGATAGCCGGTTATATGATGGATTTTTTGGATGAACTGCTTTTCATCGGATAAATAGCGGTTATACAGTTGTTGGAGGAACGACAAAGGCAGTGATTAGTGGAGCTTGCGGAATATGACGGAGGCATTGTGTCCACCAAATCCGAAGGTGTTGCTCAACACTGCATTCAAAGTTCTGGGTTGTGCTGTATTGAAAGTGAGGTTCAGGCGGGTATCGAATACCGGATCATCCGTTTGGTGATTGATGGTAGGTGGTACCATGCTGTTTTCCATTGCTTTGATACTGGCAATAGCTTCTATGGCTCCGGCAGCACCCAGCAAATGGCCTGTCATGGATTTGGTAGAGCTGATATTGATGGCATAAGCATGCTCACCGAACACCGTTTCAATAGCTTTGATTTCCTGCGGATCGCCGAGTGGTGTAGAAGTACCGTGTACATTGATATAATCAATATCGGTGATGGACATACCCGCATCGCGCAATGCATCGTGCATGACCAGTGTGGCACCCAGCCCATCGGGATGAGGCGCTGTCATATGGTAGGCATCGGCACTCATACCGCCGCCTACAATTTCACAGTAAATCTTGGCCCCTCTGGCCTTAGCATGCTCGTAATCTTCCAGAATAACACATCCGGCACCTTCTCCCAATACAAAACCGTCGCGATCCAAATCGAAGGGACGGGATGCTGTGGTGGGGTCATCGTTGCGCTCACTGAGGGCTTTCATGGCATTGAAGCCACCTACACCCGAAGCAGTGACGGCCGCTTCCGAACCACCTGCCACGATGATATTGGCCCTGCCGAGTCGTATGGCATCCATTCCAGCAATTAAAGCGTGGGTGGAAGATGCACAGGCAGAGACCGTAGCGTAATTGGGACCGCGAAATCCATAGCGTATGGAAATCATACCGGCAGCAATATCGCTGATCATCTTGGGAATGAAGAAGGGGTTGAAGCGAGGGGTTCCGTCTCCCCTTGCAAAGGAGGATACTTCCTCCTCAAAGGTCTTAAGTCCGCCAATCCCCGACGCCCATATAACGCCCACCTTATCGTGGTCGATGCTATCGGCCGAGATGCCGGAATCATTTACCCCTTCCTCCACAGCCGCAATAGCATAGTGGAGATAAGGGTCCATGCGGCGGACTTCTTTCTTCTCAATCACAGAAGCCGGGTCAAAGCCCTTCACTTCGCAGGCGAACCGGGTACGGAATTTTTCGGCATCGAAGCGGGTAATGAAATCCGCTCCGGATCGACCGGCAATTAATCCCTCCCAGTACTCCTGCACAGAGTTGCCTACAGGGGTGAGCGCACCCAAACCAGTAACTACAACTCTTTTAAATGACATAATCTGTGTAAAGAAGTTTTACTTAACGTTTTCTTCGAGATAGGTAATAGCATCGCCTACTGTGGTAATGCCTTCAGCCTGCTCGTCAGGTATGGAGATATTGAATTCTTTCTCGAATTCCATAATCAGTTCCACTGTGTCGAGTGAATCGGCACCCAGGTCGTTGGTGAAGCTCGCTTCTGGAACAACTTCACTTTCGTCAACGCCCAGTTTGTCGACGATAATCTTTCTTACTTTTTCAGCAATTTCTGACATGACTGTATAATTAGGTTTTTATGAAAGTGCAAAGATAATCGAGTGGATGGATTATTTACAAATACTTGCAGTTTGTGCGCATCAATTCCACCCAATGACCGGAGAAACTACAATGCATCGATGGCCACCCCCTGATATGCCGTTAATGCACCAAATGCCTCTTGCAGGCGCTGAGTGACGTTTTTATGGGTTTTATCTACAATATTCCGGCCGTCAACAGCTGCCACTGCCACCAATTCTCCCATGGTTCCGGTAGTAAAAACTTCATCTGCGGTATACATTTCCGTGAGGGAGATATCGCATTCATGGGCTTCTATCCCGATTGCATGGGCTAATTCGAGCACTTTTCTGCGCGTTATGCCCGGTAAACAGGCAGTAGCCCTGGGTGTTAACAGCACTCCGTTTCTGCTCATAAAAATATTGCAGGCATTGGTTTCTGCTACAAAACCCAGGTTATCGAGCATGAGGGCATCGTCTGCGCCGGCGATGTTGGCTTCTATTTTCGCCAAAATATTATTGAGCAGATTGTTGTGGTGGATTTTAGAATCCAGGTGCATGGGTGCGTTGCGACGGACCGATGCGGTAATGAGCCGTATGGCATCTGTTCCATATACAGGTGGTTTCCACTCTGCCAAAACAATGAGTGTGCAGCCTTTTTGATTGAGACGCGGATCCATGCCGCTGGTAATTTTTTCTCCGCGTGTTAATGTGAGCCTGATATGCGCATCATGTGTCATTCCATTGGCTTCGAGGGTAGCCTTAATGGCTTTGCGGATCCATGCGCGTTCCGGAATTGCTGCAAATGCCAGCGCATGGGCGGAATCTTCCAGACGCTGCAGGTGATCATCGAGGCTAAATATGCGGCCCTGGTACACCCTTAAACCTTCCCATACTGCATCTCCACCCTGCACTGCGGAATCGAATACCGACACTTTAGCTGCATCGCGGGGCCAAAGCCGATCGCCTACCCAAATCTGGATATTTTCATTAGCGGGATTGTAAGTCTGTTGCATAACAGCAGGAAAGGTAAGCAGGATGCAGGAAAATGGAGCATTAAAAACCGCTATTACTACTATGAGCCGATAGGTTGTAAGGAAAAGCGAAGTAACAGACACCTTTCAGTAGCACATACCGGGGAAGCAGTGTAACTCGATGCAAATTCCCACACGACTTTTTGCTTGCAGGTTCATTCGATTATTGCACACATTGCTATCACCCGGCAGGCTGCGGTCCATCGACGGAGATAATAACAATTGCTTGTTCGTACTTGAAACCCCGCTTCTTTACTTCTGCTATCAACCCACTTTTTCTTCGCGAAGTGCATGGTAGTAGCTCATAGCTTCTTCGGCTAAGGCCTGTAAATGCGGTGACAGTTGCACCTCCTTTTCTGCATAAGGCTCAAAGCCGGTGCTTCGGTGTACCCGCTCGTACCAGTACTTTGCCCAAACGCCGTCCTCTGCCAATGGACCCGCAGGCCAGGATAGCATAGCTTCGTCAAACGGTATTCCGCAAGCGTTGCATAAAGCCTCCAGCTGTCCGGCAGGATTCTGCAGTATAGCATCACCATCCACCACATATGCATGCGCATAGTGTTCCCTCAGGTATTGCAACAATTCCCAGCTCTGTCGTATACCAATGTCGTCGAGTACAGGTTGTTGGATCACTTTAGCATACGACATCAATACCTTCGCCGGATGGCGGATGAGCAATACGTTTTTCGCTTCCAATAAAAAATCTTTCGGCAGATGGAGGAGGTGGTGGGTCATTTGCTTGGCAAACAACACAGGCTTTTTCAGTTGCCCCTGCAATTGTTCCCGAATAACCGCAACGCCATCGCATTCCATCCCGGCGAGGATTTCTTGGAAACCGGGATGTTCTAAACCGGTCTCTTGCAAGTACCATCCATACAATGGTTCATCCAATACCTGTGTATCCTTACGCCGGGCGAAGCTGTACATCAGGGCTGTGGAGATATTTCTGGGTCCACTCCATAAATGAATGCGCGTAGTTTCAGTTGCGGACAATGCTCAGCTTTGCGAATTTCAACAATAGTTTTTTCTGCCCTGCCTTCTGGAATTGAATAGTAGCCATCTTACCATCGTTGTTGCCTTCCATGCCTACAATTTTTCCAAACCCGAATTTCTGGTGCTCTACATCCATGCCTTCCTGTAGTTCATTCGGTGCAGCAGGTGAAAATCCAGCCGACGCTTGATGGGTAAAAGCAGGTTGCGCCGGAGCAGGACGGGTAATTTTAGGCGCCTGGTAGGTGACATATTCTTCTCTGCCGGAGCGGGCCGCCTTGTTATAGCCCACCATTTCCAGCTGGTCCTGTGGCAATTCATCTATGAAACGACTGGGCTCACAATAATCGAGGCTTCCGAACTTGTACCGCGAGGCTGCATGCGTCAACGTGAGTTTCTTTTCGGCCCTGGTGATAGCGACATAAAACAACCTGCGCTCTTCCTCCAGCTCTTCTCTGGAGTTCACACTCAGGCCTGAAGGAAACAGGTTCTCTTCCAGCCCCACTATGAAAACACTTTCAAACTCCAGACCCTTGGCAGCATGCACCGTCATCAACTTCACAGTATCATCTGTACCATCCTGCTGGTCGGCATCGGTGAGCAGGGATACCTGTTGCAGATAAGCAGCCAGACTCCTGTCCGCCTCAGTAGCGTCAACAGGCACCAGCTGATTGTACTCCCCCGGGTCCACAAACTCGCGAATACTATTCAGCAACTCCTGTATGTTCTCGTACCGGCTCAACCCTTCCACACTTTGATCGTTGTACAATTCTTTTAATATACCTGTGGATTTGGCTACCTGCGCTGCCAGATCATAAGCATGCATTTTACCCAGCTGCGCCTGAAAGCTCTTGATCATGGTTACAAACTCAGTAAGGTTTTTTCGGGCAGCGGCGGGGAATGGAAACAAAGCAATATTATCGGCGATATCCCAAAGTGAACGGTCATTATCGGCGGCAAATACAATCAGCTTTTCCATGGTGGTCTTGCCTATGCCACGTGCCGGATAATTCACTACCCGCTTGAAAGCTTCCTCGTCGTTCGGATTTACTGTCAGCTTTAAATACGCCATGAGGTCTTTCACCTCCTTGCGCTGATAGAAAGAGATGCCCCCATAAATCCTGTAAGGAATATTCAGCCGGCGCAGGGCCTCTTCAAATGAACGCGATTGCGCATTGGTGCGGTACAGGATAGCGAAGCCGCTGTTGCTGATGTGATCGCGCATGCGCTGTTCAAAAATGGCATCTGCCACCAGCCGACCTTCTTCGTTGTCGCTCATGGAGCGAATCACCTTGATGCGGTCACCATCGGCATTGTCGGTCCATATTTTTTTAGCGAGCTGTTGCTTGTTGTTCGCGATGATGGTATTGGCTGCCGCTACTATGGTTTTGGTGGAGCGGTAGTTTTGCTCCAGCCGGAATGTCTGCACATCCGGGAAGTCGCGTTCATAATTCAGGATGTTGAGGATGCTGGCTCCGCGGAAGGCATATATGCTCTGCGCATCGTCGCCCACCACACAAATATTCTGGTGCACATCTGCCAGTTTTTTGACGATGGAGTACTGCAGGAAGTTGGTATCCTGGAACTCATCGATCAATACATGTTTGAAACGATGCTGGTATTTATACAGCACCTCAGGAACGCTTTCCAGCAGCTCGTGCGTTTTCAATAACAGGTCATCGAAATCCATCGCCCCGGCACGGAAACAACGCTTGGCATATTCTTTATAAATGTCAGCCACCTTGGGGCGACCATAAGCTTCGTCTTCCTGCACCAGCTCGGTCTGTAAAGGATATTCCTGGTGGTTGATGAGGTTGTTCTTCGCCAGAGAAATTCGATAGTGTACACTGCTGGCTTTGTAGGTCTTATCGTTGAGCCCCATTTCCCTGATGATGTTCTTAATCAGGTTCTTGGAATCATCGCTGTCGTAAATGGTAAAGTTGGATGTATAGCCGATTTTGGTCGCTTCCGAGCGCAACATCCGCGCAAAGACACTGTGAAAAGTACCCATCCACAGGCTGCGTGCTCCTGTTCCCTGTATGGCCTCAATCCTGTTTTTCATTTCACGCGCCGCTTTATTGGTAAATGTGAGCGCCATGATTTCAAAAGGATCCACACCCTGCGAAAGGATGTGGGCAATGCGGAAGGTCAGCACCCGCGTCTTACCGCTGCCGGGGCCGGCTATAATCATTACAGGCCCCTGAATGCTGGTGGCAGCCTTCAGTTGGGGTTCATTCAGTGCATCTAAAAACGACATGCCGTAAAAATACGGGATTGGAAAAGGAATATAGCCCATTAAAAATGCACATAGGTTCGTTAGAAAAAACGATAATATCTTAATCATTGTTAAATCTTGTACACAATGCGCTAAAACGCAGGCCATTGCCGCACATATCCTTAATTTTGAACCAAATGAAAAGATGGAATTACTGCTTACTCGTTCTGACATGTTTGCTTGTCGTGCCGGCAGCAGCTCAGAACAATGCACTTAATCTCCGCCAGTGCGTAGATATGGCCGTTGGCAATAACCTGCAAATACTGCAAGGTCAAGCGAACGTTGCTACCAACGAATTTGCAGTGCAACAAAGCCGGCTATCGTTATTCCCCAATCTCAATTTCTCGGGAAGTTATTTTTTCAGCTACGGACGGGGACTTGATTATGTAACCAACACTTTTGTCGGACAGAATTTTCAAAGTAACAATTATTCCTTATCTTCTAACCTTGGATTATACAATGGTGGTGTTAAAGCTCATTCCATTAAAAAAGCAGGGTACGATCTCGAAATGGCCAAACTCGATCAGCAGGCACTGATTGAAAATATTCAATTAAATACCATATTAGCATTCTTGCAGGTGATGTTTGCCGAAGACCAGATTAGGGTAACGGAAAACCGACTGGCTATCTCCCAGCAGCAACTCAACGATTCGGAAAAACTGGCCGCAGCAGGAAGTATTCCCGAAGGCAACCTGCTGGCGCTGGAAGCCCAACTCGCATCCGATGAACTTGAAATTGTCAATGCCCGCAACCAGGTGGCAGTAGCTTATCTGCAACTCAAAAACCTGCTGCAACTCGACCCCGCTGCTCCGCTGTCTATTAGTTATCCAGGACAGGACTTATTGCAGGAAGTACTGAACGCACGCATGCCCGAACTGAATGCAACCATCGATGCGGCTATCAGCAACTTACCGGGTATACAACGCTTCGAGTACCTTTTGAAAAGTGCGGAAAGTCAGGTGAAGATTGCAGGCGGCTATGGCTTGCCTTCTCTTACCCTGGTGGGACAACTCAATACTTCCTATTCCGATGCCGACATAGGTTTGCCGGGTTTTGAAGCACTACCTTACACCGATCAGCTGGAAAACAACCTGGGTGAAGTAGTAGGACTAACCCTAAGCATTCCCATCTTCAACAACGGACAAGTAGCTATCAACAAGCAGAACGCCAGTCTGGCTTACATGAACGCCGAGCTGGAGCAGCAGATAGCCATCAATAATTTGAAAACAACTGTAACCGATGCTTGGACAGGTTTACAGGCTGCTTCTCTGACCTATCAGGCCGCACTGCGCAACCTGGAGGCCAATCGCAATGCCTTCGACTTTGCAGAGAAACGTTTCAATGCCGGTGCCGCGAGTGCACTCGATTTTGTAACCGCGAGAAATAACCTCGCCTCTGCAGAGATTTCGCTCAACCAGGCCAAATTCGATTTTATATTCAAAAGAAAAGTGATAGACTATTATCTCGGTCAACCCATCGAGTTTTAAAAATATTTATATGAAATTAATCAAGATTTTAGGTGCCGTTGTTGTTGTTCTGATCATCGTTATGATCATTGGCCAGCAGGCAGGCTGGTTCGAATCGGGAAGCGGCATTGAAGTGAAAACCGAACAGGTGAGCAGGCGTGATATACTCGAAACGGTTACTGCCAGCGGCAAGATTTATCCCGTCAATGAAGTAAAAATCAGCGCGGAAATTTCCGGAGAGATTATCGACCTACCCATCGTGGAAGGACAAATGGTTACTGCCGGTGATTTATTGGTTCGCATCAATCCCGACCTTTTCGAAGGACAGGTAGAGCAGGCAGAAGCTGCGGTCAACAACGCGAAAGCCAATCTGGCATCTGCACGTGCCAGCGTATTGCAGTCGGAAGTATCTATGGAGAACGCCGAAATCGCCTTCGAACGCAGTAAGCAGCTATTCAGCCAGAAAGTGGTAGCGCAAGCCGACTTCGAACAGGCAGAGCTGGCTTACAAAACGGCCAAAGCACAGTTCCAGATGGCCAAGGAGAACGTTACCGCGATGGAGTTTACCGTTAAAAGTGCAGAGGCGAATTTGAAGCAAATGCGCGACAATTATAAACGCACCGCCATCTTCGCTCCTATCGGAGGAACCGTTTTTGGTCTGAGTAAGAAAAAGGGAGAGAAGGTACTGGGTACTATCCAGATGAGCGGCGACGTGCTGATGAGTATTGCCAACCTCAATGAAATGGAAGTGCAGGTAGATGTGAGTGAGAACGATGTACTCCGCATCAGCGTCGGCGACACCGCCGATGTGGAAGTGGATGCCTACCTCGACAGAAAATTCAAGGGTGTGGTTACGCAAATTGCCAACTCAGCAGGCAGTGGCGGACTCATTCAGGTCACTACCGAACAAGCTACCAATTTCAAAGTGAAGGTGCGCATACTGGAGAGCTCTTACACCGACTTATTAACTGCGGGCAACAGCAAGTATCCGTTCTATCCCGGCATGAGCGCCACTGTTGATATCCGCACGCGTACCGAAAAGAATGTACTAACGGTTCCCATTCAGGCAGTTACTACCCGCGAAGACACTTTAGCCACCGAAAACAAACTCAACATCATGGTTTGGGTAGTGCAAGACGACACCGTTGCCATCAGAGAAGTAACTACAGGGATACAGGATGACAACTATATCCAGATTACCGGTGGACTGAAAGAAGAGGACATCATTGTCAGCGGCCCGTACAATACCGTCTCCTCCATATTAGAGGAAGGCGATAAGGTAAAAAAGGAAGTCAAAAAAGACTAACGCCGCCGGCAGTAACTGCTAAGCGAACTTTAGCCATCTGCCCGCTGTTGCAGTAACATGTCTACCATGCGCTCCGTCCGATACATCGGTAAAGCCGACCAGGTCAGCTTAGGTCCCGATACTGTGCAACAGGCACTGCCTATCCGCCATTTTGAGCAATACGACCCATTTCTGTTGCTGCACCATTTCGATAAGGAAATACCTCCCGGTGGTCCTGCCCTCGACGTAGCCCCCCACCCGCATCGCGGTTTCGAACCGGTAACATTTCTGTTTGACGGTGCCATCCACCACCGCGACTCCAGGGGCAATGAAGGCTTGCTTGATGCCGGAGATGTGCAATGGATGACAGCAGGCCGCGGCATTGTACACAGTGAAGCAGCACAGAAACAATGGATAGAAAACGGCGGACGCATGCAGCTGATTCAACTGTGGGTGAACCTTCCTGCCAAAGACAAAATGGTCCAACCGCGGTACCAGGACATCAAAGCCGCTCAGATACCGGTGTATGAAAAAGAAGCAGGCTGGTCAGCGCGTGTCATTGCCGGCAGCTGGTTGGATTTGCAGGGACCCGCAGCTACCCACACTCAACTCATAGTACTGCATGGCAAGCTGGGAAAAGGTGTAAGCACCGATATCCCGTTACCGGAATCACATAATGTTTTATTGTATATTATGGAAGGTATGCTCGAGTTCAATGGCAAACACCAGGCAGCCGGAGGTTTTGTAGCACTGATGGAACAGGATGGTGCAACCGTGCAGCTAAAGGCCCTCCAGCCTTCCTCCTTCCTCGTACTTTCGGGTGAACCCATTAACGAACCCCTTGCCACTTATGGTCCATTTGTAATGAACAGTCAAACCGAAATTATGGAAGCCATCCGCGACTACCAGCAAGGCAAGATGGGGATGCTTACCTATTAATTGGAATTGGTAAAAATCAGGAGCAAGTCACGGGGTGCCGGCCATACACATGGGTCGGGCTGTTGGCTGTAGCCCTCACCCTAAAAAGAGAAAATCATAAATGGCGGTATGGGCTGCTATCGGGTTCGGGGCTGCCGCCGCCATCCCGGCTATACATTTCCGGCAATAGCTTCGTTGTCGCATGTGGAAACAGGGTGATTTTGTGATGATAGGAGATTGGGGTGAACGGTTAAGAGTACGTTGTTAAATAGACCGAGTATTCCGTTGATACAAACTTTTTTTACTCAAGTAAAGTCCCGTTATTCAATGCAATCCAAATATTGAAATATGCCGGTTAGTTGGCTAATCGTTTGTCTGCGGTTGAAGGGATGACTGAACTATCTCACAAAACCTCTACCAC
>DDYY01000053.1 GCA_002346225.1 Bacteroidetes bacterium UBA3022 | reverse complement strand
CGGGTTATGAGCCCGACGAGCTACCAACTGCTCCACCCCGCGGTATTGAGGTGCAAAGATAATTAATTAGTTATGAACTGCAAAAATCCTTTACCAAATTCCAGCGTAACCCCGCGTGCGTATTTCAATGATACCACCCGTAACATCTCCATAGTTGGCAGGTATGCCTCCGGTGTACACTGTTATCGAGGCGATAGAGCTCTTGGGGACATACGCAGAACCAATTACCCTGATCCCATCCACTACATATAAGGTGGCATCGGCGCGGGCACCGGAAATGTGAATACCGCCATCTTCTCCGCCATCTGCGCTGTATACCTGTGCTACTGTCTGGGTAACAATCTGCCCGGCATCCCTGGCACCGGTTTGCCTGATTTCAGCCAGATCGATTTCATCGCCTATGATGGGCGTTTCGAGTATGATATCGGGAAAAATATAAACGGTCGGGAGGTCGTTCCCCGATAGCATGGTCAGGGAGTATAAAGCCATGTCGCGGCCATTGACTTTAATATTGGCAAAACGGCGTTGCTGATAGCCGGTGTAGGAAACAACGAGTTCGTAAATGCCCTCCGGAATGCGACTGAAATAGTATTTACCAAATTCGTCTGAGATGGTTTGCTCTACAATATTGCCATCACGTTCGATGGATACGCTGGCAAAAGGCAATGTTTCGCCCGATAAGGAGTCGGTAATAATACCGCTCACTTCCCCGTATTGTTGCGCCTGAGCGGGCACTGTAATAAAGGCGATTGCAGCTAGTAGGATGTATCTGTACATATTTTATCTTTTAAGAGAGATGCTGTTAGCCTGCTAATCCACAGAAGTATTTGTCATTTAATTGCAAGGCCCTATCCTACTTGCCGCCCCGCGACGAAGCCGCAGCCCTTGCTTCCCAGCCCGGATGGCAGCGGCATCCTTCCCGGAGGGAAGATACAGCGTACAGCCGGACCCGGGTGGATGGCCGGCACGATGCAACTGCTGCCCCCAAATCAAAGTGATGATTTGTGGAAGGGCTTCCTGAGGATTGGCGTATTTTTACCGGATGGAGTTCCGATCAGGATATATTAACATTATTGGCAAACCCAATGCGGGCAAGTCGACGCTCAGTAATTTACTGGTTGGCGAACGGCTGTCTATTATCACCCCCAAAGCGCAAACCACCAGAAGGCGGATACTGGGCATTGTGAACGAGCCGGGGTATCAGTTGATTTTCACCGACAACCCAGGTATCATTGATAAGCCTGAGTACAAACTACAGGAGTGGATGAACCAGCAAATTGCCATAGCACTGAAGGATGCAGATGTACTGGTATATGTAGCCACTCCCGATGAGCGACCGGACCTGAACCTGGGTCTGATGAAAGGCTTACAGGAAACGGAAAAACCCCTTTTTATAGTTATCAATAAGATGGACATTAGCGATCAGGCTACCCTGCAGAGTTGTATGGATAGCTGGCAGGAAGCATTTCCGAAAGCGCGCCTGGCACCGGTATCAGCGCTGCTGGATGCAGGTGTTGCCGGCCTGATGGAGCTCATCAAAGCCGAGGTACCTGTGCATCCTCCCTATTTCGAAACCGATGCGCTAACAGATTTACAGGAGCGTTTTTTTGTAACCGAAATTATTCGTGAAAAGATACTGGAGCAATACCATCAGGAAATACCCTACGCTGTAGAAGTGGCGATCGAGGAGTTCAAGGAAAAAGAAGACATCACCGTAATCAGGGCTGTGATATACGTTATCAGGGAGTCGCAAAAAATTATCATTATCGGTAAGAAGGGAGCTGCCATCAAGCAGCTGGGAGTTGCCAGCAGAACCGCCATGGAGGCATGGCTGGGACAAAAAGTGTTCCTGGAGCTCTTTGTTAAGATACGCGGTGACTGGAAAGACGACGACCGCATGTTGAAACAGTTTGGATATCAGTAAGCACGGCTTCCGCGATAAGGGAACCAATATTACCTTTGTGGCCTTATTGATAGGTAATCAGCAATTATGGAAATTATAAAGACGTTAATTATCGGTTCAGGACCGGCAGGATATACAGCAGCCATTTACGCAGCGCGCGCCAACCTGAATCCGGTGATGTATACAGGTCTGGAAATGGGGGGTCAGTTGATGCAGACAACCGATGTAGAAAATTATCCGGGATATCCGAAGGGTATCATGGGGCCTCAAATGATGGACGATTTCCGTCAGCAGGCAGAGCGTTTCGGAACTGATATCCGCTTCGGATACGTGGCTAAGGTTGATTTTTCAGGAAAGGTGAAGAAAGTATGGCTCGATGGCGGTGATGAAATTCACGCGGAGTCGGTTATAATAGCTACCGGTGCTACTGCCAAATGGCTGGGACTGGAGTCTGAAAAGAGATTGAACGGCAACGGCGTAAGTGCCTGTGCTGTTTGCGATGGCTTTTTCTACAAAGACCAGACAGTGGCTTTGGTAGGTGGCGGTGATACGGCCGCAGAGGAAGCGCTGTACCTCTCCAAGCTGTGCACCCATGTGCATATGTTGGTTCGAAAAGACCACCTGCGGGCTTCAAAAATCATGCAGGACCGCGTATTAAAAGCACCGAATATTACCGTGCACTGGAATACCGAAACTGTCGAAGTACTGGGCGATAAAGTGGTGGAGGGAGTTCGTGTAGTGAATAATCAAACGAAAGCCGAAAGCACACTGGCGGTTACCGGATTCTTTGTTGCTATTGGACATAAACCCAACACCGATATTTTCAAGGGCATCCTGGACATGGATGAGCAGGGTTACCTCATAACCGCACCCGATAGCACAAGAACAAAAGTGGAAGGTGTGTTTGCTGCCGGTGATGTACAGGACAAAATCTACCGACAGGCAGTGACTGCTGCGGGAACTGGCTGTATGGCAGCACTCGAAGCTGAACGCTGGCTGGCAGAGCAGGAGTAATACACAGCATGATCTAATTTTATTAACCCGGATACTGCTGCCGCCTTTATTACAAAGCAAGCTGTTTTATGGTGTATAAAGATTTCTTGAGTTACTTGCCGGTCCTACTCACCTGCAAGCATTGAAAAACTGCATTACACTGCTGATTGGTTCCCTGAAACTTTATTACCCGATAAACAACCTTCTTGATGGCTCCATTACCTACACTGCATACTAAGCCGGCATCGAATTAATTTAATAAATATTCTATAATGCATCTACTAGCTCTATAAAGCTATGCCAGATTTGTACCTGTAGGGCAAACCTCAAATTATATTTCACGCCTATAGTTGGGCTTCAAAAGACTTGATGCAAAAAAACCCATTATGAATATGGATGAGAATAAGCTTACATTTTATAGATTTCTATAGTAGCTAAGTCTTTGCGGATAAAGTACAAATTGAATAAAGTTAAATTCGAGGTACTGCAAACTCAGGGTTGCATTATCCTTCTCCAATGAAGCGTATGGAGAATAACGCAGGTTGGTACGAAGCAACCAGGGGTCTGCGCGTTTTCCCGGTCGGATGTCCCAACCAAAAACAAGACCGGGTGCCAACTTACTGCTGACTGTTTCAGTAATATTAACATCATTGTCTGTTTCTGAAAGCCGCATATTGTCCCACATGACACCTGCACCTATGAATGGAGCAAAGCCATGGTAGTCGAAGAGGAACTTATAACTTTCCAAGGCAAAGCTATTTCGGTTTACTTGCTGTTGAAAGCCATATGCAGTGCGCGTTTGCCGCATGGGCCTGAAAGCAGCCGCCACTACCCATTCCTGCCTGCTAAAGTGGTATCCTGCCGAGATATCGGGAAAAAGGTCCGGCATGGCCCGGTCATCCAGAAAAGGCAAGCTTTCAATAATAGAAGATGAGTTGGCCGTAGGAAATGCGGACGAGGGCCCTATCCCGAAGAACAGTCCCATGGCGTTCTGTTGTCGCAGAAGGGTATCAAGGATGCGTACAGAAGGGCTATAGGCACCTCGCGTGGTTTCGAGCCGATAATTGGCCCCCAGAGAGAAAAAATAAGTAGGTTGTTGGATGGGTTGAACAACAGTTCTGGATAACCAACTTTCCTCCTCCGGTTGCAATATCATGTTTCCCGACAAATACAGATACCATGAAGCACTCTGATAACCTAATCCAGCTTCGAGAGCAGACCTTACAGTGGTATTATTGTAAACCTCTCCCTCAGTGTTGACCTGCTGGAACCGAAAAGGCGTAAACTTGTATCCAAGAAAGGGTCTGATGGGATATTTTTGGGGTGCAAGCGGATAGACACGCAAACCGGTAATTACCCCATACTGATAGCTGTTTTCGATGGAGTCTTTCCTGAATGAAATGGGAGTGGTTCCTATGGTGATATAAAAATCGGCATACCCCCAAAAATGGGTTGCTCCAATATTGATAGATGGAATGACAAAACCATTTCGATTGTAGATATTTACCTCATTCGCATCGTTCAACACAAACCCTTGCTGAGTGAAAGGGAAGACCTGAGCATCTAAGCCAAAATAGGAACTGGCAAAGTTGTGCCTTCGAGCTATTTCACTTGTTTGAGAAAAAACCTGTGAAGCACAAAACAGCATAAGGCTTAGCATAAATAACCTCATCATTCGTCATTTAAAGGGTGATTGCAAGATGAAAATAGTGAAATGATATTGTTGCTACAATACTAAACCAATTAGGCACTTTTGCGTTAACTGACCATCTTTGGAGATAAGAAAGCTCCATGAAAACCAAATGAACCCTGCACCTGTTTGAAACGTTTAGGTATAGTATTATGAAAGAACAGACAATTTATGGATTCACTGCTACCGACATGCACGGTCAGGAATTCTCATTAGAGGCTTACAGGGGAAAGGTGGTCCTGATAGTCAATACTGCATCAAGATGTGGTGAGGCGCCGCAGCTGGAGAAACTGGAAGCATTGTATCAAAAATATAAAGATCAGGGTTTTGTTATTCTCGGGTTCCCCTGCGGACAGTTTGCCGGACAGGAGCCACTAGAGGGAGAAGCTATTGCCGAGTTTTGCAAAATCAATTATGGAGTGACATTCCCGATGTTCCAGAAGGTTGACGTACGGGGAAAAAACACCCATCCCTTGTTTCAATTCCTGGCATCCAAAAGCGCGAATGGTAAATTCGGGGTAAGACCCTGGTGGAACTACTACAAGTATCTTATCGGAAAAGACGGCACAGCGGTCGATTATTGGATTACCTACACCCAACCGGATGTTACGCGCATTGCCCAAGCCATTGAGAAAGAACTCAGTAAAGAACCGGTTCCTGCGCTGTAACTTATTTACCTTAGCGGCATGAAACTCGATATTCTGGCTTTGGGAGCCCACCCTGATGATGTGGAATTAGGCTGTGGCGGAACGCTCATCCGACATGTTCAGATGGGACATAAGGTAGGAATTGTAGACTTAACGCGCGGCGAAACCGGCACACGCGGAACACCGGAATTAAGAGCAGAAGAGGCACAAAAAGCTGCTTCAATAATTGGGGCAGTGGTGAGAGAAAACCTGCACTTGCCCGATGGATTTATCAGCCAGGATAAGGAACAAATCATGGCGGTTGTGAGGACCATCCGCACCTACCAGCCTGATATTGTAATAGCTACAGCCATGCATGACCGGCATCCCGATCACGGTAATGCAGCGACATTGATAGAGCAGGCCTGTTTCTTGGCCGGTCTTGCTAAAATCGAGACAGAACACAAAGGATTGGCGCAGCAGGCATGGCGTCCACGCCTGGTGTTGCACTATATTCAGGATCGCTTTATTATGCCCGATATAGTCATGGATATCAGCGATGTAATGGACCGTAAAATGGAGAGTATCCTGGCCCACAAGAGCCAATTTTACCATGAAGATTCCAAAGAACCCGAAACCTATATTGCATCTAAAGGATTCCTCGATAATATACCCACCCGGGCAATGGAACACGGTCGCCCCTGTGGTTTCCGATACGGAGAGGCTTTTACCTGCACCAAATGGCTGGGCGTTCAGGATATCACGCAGTTATTCTGAACAATAGGGCAAAAAAAAACCACCTTACGGTGGTTATTTCTTTTATTGGTAAAGAAGATTAAGCCTGGCGCTTTTCTTTAATCCTGGCAGATTTTCCTTTCAATCCACGCAGATAGAAAATACGTGCACGGCGCACACGACCTACTTTATTTACTTCAATTTGTTCGATATTGGGGGAGAACAGGGGGAATATCCTCTCAACACCCACACCATTGGAAATCTTGCGGACAGTGAAGGTTTGTGTACGGCCTGTTCCCTTGCGTTGTAATACTTCGCCTTTGAAAAGCTGAACACGGCTTTTATCTCCCTCTACAATACGATAGTGAACGGTGATACTATCTCCTGCTTTAAATGTCGGGATATCTTTTGCGGCGATGATTTCCATCTCCAGTGCTTTCAACGCATCCATGGTCTTTAATTTTTTATTTCCTTAACAGGAGTGCAAAGTTACTATTTCCCTTCCTGATTCTCAAAATTTTTCAGGAGTCCGGGCCTTCTTTCTTTTGTCCTTTTTAAAGATTCTTCCTGCCGCCATGCTGCAATCTTAGCATCATGCCCGCTTAAAAGCACTTCCGGTACCTTCCACCCCTTATAATCGGCCGGTCTTGTGTATACTGGCGGGGCCAGTAAATCATCCTGAAAACTATCGCTCAAAGCGGAAGTTTCATCGTTCAGTACCCCGGGAATGAGCCTTCCTACGGCGTCAACAAGCACAGCTGCTGCCAGTTCCCCACCGCTCAGCACGTAGTCGCCAATGGAAATCTCCCTGGTTACCAGATGCTGTCGGATTCTCTCGTCAATACCTTTATAGTGACCACATATGAGCACAAGGTTGCCACATAATGACAATTGGTTCGCCACCGACTGCTGCAGCAATTCCCCGTCCGGAGAGAGGTATATGATCTCGTCGTAAGTTCTTTTGGCCTTTAGATCCGCCAGACAACGGTCTACCGGCTCAATCATCATGACCATCCCTGCTCCTCCACCAAACTGGTAGTCGTCTACCTGCGCATGCTTATTGATACCATATTCCCGAAGATCAATCACGTCTACTTCCAGCAATCCACGGTCACGGGCACGTTTCATGATGCTGTGACTGAAGGGAGACTCCAGCAGGGCGGGAACAACAGATATGATATCTATGTGCAACATATTAATCCTCCAAATCCAGAATACCGTCGGGCAATTCCATCACCAACCGTTGATTTTCCTGGTCCATTTCGTGAATCATGTCTTCGTGCAAAGGAATTAACACCTCTTTTTCATGGAACATGACCGTCAACAACAAATAGGATCCCATATCGGCAGTAAACAGTACTTCTCCGATTTCCTTGCCGGTGTGGTCATAAACAATCCAACCATTCAGGCTCTCCTCTTCCTCTACCTTTGAACCCGTTTTTCCGCTCAGCATCCAGAATGGATGTTGAACAAAGCTGCGTACCTGTTCTTTGTTATCCAATTCATCTAAAGTAACTACAAAAAGCTGTTCGTCTTGTTGCTCCACCGTGCGGATAAAGTAAGGTACCTGTTCTCCATCCTGCCAAAAAAAAAGAGCTTCCCCGGGGGAAAGCTCTATATCTGTATAATGGGCCAGAATTTGCAGACTACCATCCACTCCGATTGCACGCAATACCTTGCCCGCTTCCGTTGTGGTAATGATATTCACACTCAGGCTTCTGTTTTAGGCGTATCGTCAGCTGATTCAGGCGCATCGCTTTCAGCTGCAGGCGCTTCTTCAGTAGCTTCAGCAACAGGAGCGGCGCTTTCTTCTACAGCAGGTGTTTCCACCTCAGCGGCAACTTCCTCAGCTGTTTCAGCTGCTGCTTCAACAGCGGCTTCTGCCTGGCTGGCTGCAAGAGCAGCTTGCTCAGCAGCAATTCTTTCCTGACGCTTAGCTTCATAGCGGGCTGCTTCTTCTTCCCTTGCTTTAGCTTTCTTGTCCTCTACAGTTTTCACGTGATCCATCACTGAATTCACGTGCGCAGATTGCCATTCAGCAAATTTTGCCTCAGCAGTTTCCAGATCAAAAGATCCTTTTTTAACACCGCGCAGTAAGTGTTTTTTGTAGAGTACGCCCTTGTAACGAAGGATGGCTCTCACCGTATCGGTTGGTTGTGCACCCTTGTTCAACCAGTCTACAGCTTTGTCAACATCAATGTCGATCTGAGCAGGAACCTGGGTGGGGTTGTAAAAACCAATTCTTTCGATGAACCGACCGTCGCGAGGAGCGGTGGAAGTGGCTGCCACTATGTGGTAATAGGGAGCTTTTTTGCGCCCGTGGCGCTGAAGACGAAGTTTAACTGACATGTGTCAATAATTGAATTATTGTTAATAATGTCCCTTTGACCCGTTTTAAACGGTTGATGGGATTTGCGGTGCAAAGATAATATTATTTTGGTTTTCAATCCTCAGATCCATCAATTTCCTGGCTGAACCAAAAACTAAGGTCTCTGCCGATCAATGCTGACAATCGCAGGATATCTGCCTTGTAGAGCTGCTCCAGATAGATTCTTTCCTCCGGTGTGATACGAGGCACGCCTTCTTTGGTGAAGGCCAGTGCCTTGAGTCGCTGCTTCAGGTCGTCGGGGAACAGCCTTTTAATCAGCCCATAAACGCCGATTTGGGTAAGCCAGTAATTCAGCTTGCCAAACCGGGGCATACCGGCCTCATTATATCTTTTGCTGGTATCGACCTCCAGGGGAGCAACCTCTAAAAAGGCGAAGAGGTCTTGCATGACTGCCTGTGGGTCGGCTTTGAAATCATCAAATAAAATAACCTTTACCTGGGCAGCAGGGAACTGCGCTAAATACCGTTCCACCTGGTCACTGTACATCCCCACTTCTTTATACAAATGGCTCACCCCCCATCCCTTAAACGGTTTGGCGGCATCTTTCTCGAGCTCCTTGATCAAATCCTTTTCTGTAATCTTGCCCAGCTTCAGGTTCATCACATATTGGGAAAAAAGCCTGTCGACCGGGTTCCGCAAAACCATTACAATTTTTACATCCGGTAATTTGTCTTTAATAGCTGCAGCAGTGGAGGGACAGTACAGATAGGAATTGCTGACTTCCCCTATCGCCTTCTCCTGCCGCACGTTTTTATACAACTGCAGGTATTGGTCCCATGTCCGAACATGTGCAATGTGGATTTTCCTATCCATCGGCCCCTGGAGGTATTTATCCAGCTGGTGTCCGATATCCTGGCGATAATCGACATTAAAGTGCTCGAAATCCATGTCAGCGTCACTGAAGTGATTGGTCTCCTTTACCGGTGACATATATATTTCGGGATGCTGCATCAGGTATTCATGCAGCGAAGTGGTTCCCGCTTTTACAGCACCAACGACAAGAAAAGTAGGTAGGTGTTGCATCATCAGCGCAGATAAATCCAGAAAATCCTTCTCATTACATTGAAGAAATGATAGAGTGTAAACGAATACCATGGGGTTTTTATGTGACTCCATGATTCCGGAAAGTCATAGTTCCAGCGCTTCAGGTAAGGTCCAAAAATGTACTTCGCCCTGCGCTTGGCCTTATCCGATTCATAGTACTCCCAGAAGGTCTTGGTTTTCTCCGCTGTTTTATTGGCAACCGGTATGTCCCTCACCTTCTCCAGACCGAGGGTTTTCAATGCGGCATCAAAATCGTTCTGCAGATTTTCAAATCGTATGATGGCATCAAATTTATCATGGTCGAGAATACTCCAGCTGGCATAAGGAATAGAATAGGCGCGCATAAAGAAGTCTTCGAATGACTCATTCTTACCCAGTATATTTTTATACTGACGGACATTCCACCAGCGCATGATATAACGGCGCAACAGGCCATGCTGCATCAGGCGTGGATTGCTGTAGCGGTTTTCATGGTCAGTCTTGAATTTGAAATAATTACTTACACAAATATCCATCGGATTGCGCAGGCCACTTACTACTTTATATTGTTTTTCCTCCGGTGTGGCTTTCTTGAGGAAGTCTGTCCTGTAGAGCGCATGCTTAAAGAGAATTTCTTCACCTCCATAGTTAGCCTTAAGCTCGCGTGCAATGGCCGAACTGGCAGTTTGAGGAAGTTCTACAAATACATACTTGTGTTGATGGCTGATAATCATACCTATTCCTTATAATTCCTTATTCGTATTAAATATTGCAGCATATATCACCTGTGCTTCCTTAAAATTTCCCTTGGCAATATAACGCATGGATCGCGTGAATAAGTGGAAATATAAATAGGGAAGCTGTTTGCGATAATATTTTTTATATAACAATATCTTTCCTCTGTACTTATACTGCAGGGCTTTGATCTGCAGCTTACTTTTCTTCGGGCTGTTCCCTGTGCTCGCTCCTTGCTTGTGGTATACAATACTTTTTACTGCTATACCTACTTTCCATCCGGCTCTGTGTGCCCGTGCACTCCAGTCGTTCTCTTCATTGTATAAAAAATAGTCCTCGCTCATGAGTCCGACTTCCTGGAGAAAGTTCCTACCCACAAACATGGCTGCTCCAATGGCGTAGGTTATACCTTCTGTTTGACTGTCAAACTGACCATGGTCTACCTGTTGAGCTCCCACAATTCTGGACTTGCCATTATAGGGATTGAATATAGCACCGAGTCCCTGCAGTGTATCCGGCCGATGGTAAAGGCGCAGTTTAGAACCTGCAATTCCAACAGTTGAATTTTCGGGCGCCTCCATGAAGGCAACCAACTCCTGAATGGCATCCTGCTCAATCACCGTATCATTATTCAGCAACCATGCATAATCGAAGCCATGACTTAACATGTAACGAAGGCCAATATTGTTACCGCCTGCAAACCCCAAATTTTCCATGCTGCGGATAAAAACCACATCGGCATCAGCAGTATCACTGCTCGCTGTGTCAGCGACAGCATAGTTCAATGGTTTGGTTACCGGAGGATGAGAATAGGCATAAAGGGGGTTCTCACTGTCGACAGGCAGGGTAATTTGACCATCTGCCCAGGCGATTAGTTTCTCCCAGGAATCGTCGGGTGATCCGTTCTCTACCACTACAATCTGAAACTCCGCACCGGATGCCTTCAGCACACTTTCCATGCATTCTGCAGTATCCTGCCAGGTCTTATAATTGACCAGTATGACGCAAACCTTCTTCACTTTGCGCCCTCCTTTTCCTGTAGCCAGGCAGATAGATCCTGGTGTAATAACTCCTCCAGTCGCCGTATATCGTTGGAATAAATGCTGTGCAGCATCGCTCGCTCTTCCGTGGTAATCCCGCCCTTATCATCCTTGCCTTTAAACAGCAGCCTTACAACCGCTTTCTTCATACCCTCGCCGCTAATGCGCTTTATCAGGGGTCTTATCCCTGACTTATTGAGGAACCACGTCAGCGCTTTAAATTTTGGCGTAAATACTTCATTGTACCGCTGGGAGGTGTCCGGCTGAAAATCAGGATTCACCCCGATGAATGCATACAGTTCCCGCACCACCCTGGTGGTGTCGTGCCGTAAATCCTCTGAAAAAATGATTTTAATATTATCCGGTGAAAAATGATCGTAATAGCGCCGCACCTGTTCGTAGTATTTTCCAATCTCAACGTACAGATGCGCATTGCCCCAGACCTTAGGCTCATGTGCCGCATCTTCCTGCAGCGCCTCTTTGAAGGTAGCAGCTTTGCTGTTTCCTGTCCACAGGTTCATGCGATAGTGGGAATAAGCCCTTTCAATCGGGTCTCTCAGGCAAATGATGATTTTAATATCCCCCAGCTGCTCCCTGATATTGGCAGCGGCTTCGGTGGAGTATAAATAGGAGGTGCTCAATTCGCCAATAGCTTTTGCATCTCCGGCGTGTTTGAACAGTTTACAGTAATGCTCCCATTCGCGTACGAATCCGGCATGAAAATCCTGATCCATAGGTCCGTTTACATAGGCCTCAATGTCTCTCAGCTTATTATGCGCGAACGCCTTGGAGAAGTTTTCAGGTTGAATGTCGCTGGAAAAATAATGGGGTTCTTTCAGCGGACTAAGAAAAACTTCCGGATGCTGCTTTAAATAGTGGTACAGGGATGTAGTGCCGCCTTTATTGGCACCTACCACCAAGAAATTGGGCAATGGGTATGGCGAAGAAGAGGGCATCTGCTCAAAGTTCTAACAATTTTGTGGCTACTGCAGTATCGAGGCAATAAACATTGTTGATCTGCTCTACATTCGGTACAGCAACGGTATCGATGACTTTGTAAGCACCGGCATCTACAACCTGCACCATATTGGGGATGGCATCTCCCCCCGGGAAGAGTCCCAGATAGCGCTTTCTGGTAGCAGAAACACCGGCATAATACCTGTTGGTGGCTGCACTGTATTCACCACCGCGCCCAAACCCTTTGGTATCAATGGTTTTTTTCCACTGCCAGTCCTTATTGAACACCTTTAACTCGAAGTGACCACTGTCGAATACCCAGTACTCATCGTTAATGCACCGCACACTGTGGGGTGCCTTGAAATTCAGCGGATACCTCCGCTGCGTATCGATATTGACTACGCCTCCGTTTCCCTGGCTCTTGATGAATTTTTGAGCAATCCGCTTAATCAGCTGGCGGCCGGAGGTGTGGTGAACAAGGATGTACACATGTTGGTCATATCCCTGAAATACGAGGTTACAATGAAACTTATCAACTACTTCTACCCCTTCCCCATTCTCTATATCTTCGGCCGAAGAACTCGCAAAATCACTCAGATCAACCCTGCGCTCCACCGCTTTTTTACGAATATTATAGCTTACTATTTCATCGTGTTTGGTGTTGGAAATCCATAACTCCTCCCCAATGATACTTATCTCGTGAATATCGGTCAGATTAGGAATCTGAAGATTTTCATGGGTGCCTTTGTTCAGGTCAAATAAAAAGACCTCTGAACTGGTTGCAAAATAGAGCTGCATCGCATCATCAGGATGCACGGCCATTGAGCTCATTCCCAATTCCCCCCATGAGTTAAAGAAGGGCACCTCA
>DDYY01000054.1 GCA_002346225.1 Bacteroidetes bacterium UBA3022 | reverse complement strand
ATTTTAGTGATATCCATAAAGCTGCTGAAAATATTGTCGGGAACAATTTCCACTATAATTTGCAGGGGACCTTTATCCTTTGTTGCATCTGCCTGCTGCACCTTCTTTTCAAGATCTGACAACTCTCTTTGAGTACCATCTGCTGCTGCTATATCGTCAGCTGCCTTAAAAATCAGAAATTGCTCGTGGTTAGCCTGTAGTTGCTCTTCTCCAATAATCCGTCCGGGTTGAATAACGTTGGCGAGGGTTAAACCTACTACTATCGCAATTACTGTTGTCGCAACGTAAATGCCCAGTGTCTTCAATCCTACTCTTCTGATCTTGGAAATATCTTTCAGGTCAATGATTCCCTTGATGATGGAAAACAACACCAGTGGAACGGCAATCAACTTCAACAGATTGATAAATATGGTTCCCCAGGGTTTTATCCAGTCAATGGTAAAATCCCGCCAGCCCATCGCACTGCTGAGAAAAGCCCAGACCACACCAAGTACCAGTCCGATAATTATTTTCCAATGCAGTGCCATTTTCTTCATGTGTTATGATTTGTTCTTTGTCGCAATAAATGATCGGCCATCACCAATGCTGCCATGGCCTCTACAATAGGAACTGCCCTTGGCAAAACACAGGGGTCATGTCTGCCCTTACCTTCCACCGTAACCGCAGCTCCGTCCTGGTCAACAGATTCCTGTGGACGAAGGATGGTAGCAATGGGCTTGAAAGCTACCTTACAATAGATATCCATGCCATTGGAAATTCCGCCCTGAATACCACCTGAATGATTGGTACGGGTAGTTATGCGCTTATCGTTTTCTTCGAAAATATCATTGTGTTCGCTGCCCAGCATGGTTGTCCCTGCGAACCCGCTGCCGTATTCAAAGCCTTTGGCTGCGTTGATTGACAGCATGGCCTTACCCAGATCAGCATGCAGCTTATCAAATACAGGTTCTCCTAAACCGGCAGGTACCCCGGTGATGACAGCGTCAATGGTACCGCCTATGGTATCTCCTTTTTTCTTAATGCTGGCGACGAGCTCTATCATGCGCTCAGCCGTTGCAGGGTCTGGACATCTTATGATATTGCTCTCTGTCTGAGATAGATCCAGTTCCTGATAAGATTGCTCCAGTTTAACTGTCCCCACAGCTGATACATAAGCCCGAACTTGAATACCTTCCTGAGCAAGCAGCATTTTGGCGATGGCGCCTGCAGCTACCCGAGCAGCAGTTTCCCTTGCCGAAGACCTGCCCCCGCCTCTATAATCGCGAAAGCCATACTTTTTATCGTAAGTCATATCGGCATGAGAGGGGCGGTAGGCTTTTCTCAAATGTTCATAATCTTTTGATCGCTGGTCATCGTTGCGGATGAGCAAAGCAATAGGAGTACCGGCCGTTTTCCCTTCAAATACGCCACTTAATATTTCACAACTATCCGATTCTTTTCGCTGCGTGGTGATGCGTGACTGACCGGGACGTCTGCGCAGCATTTCCTCCTCCAGCAATGCCGTATCAACACTTACATTGGGCGGACAACCATCTATTATCACGCCGATTGCAGGTCCATGCGATTCACCAAATGTGGTGATCCTAAACAAGGTTCCAAAGCTATTTCCCGCCATACTGCGAAGATACACGATAGTTTGAATTGGGCTTTCAAAGCCCTAACTTTGAAACTATGGGATCTATACTGATTAGAAATATTCGCATATTATACCAAACAGACGATGGAACGCGGACATTGGTTCGCGGCAAAGAAATGCAATCCGTACCCTTTATCGAAAATGCATGGTTGCTGCTGGATAAGGGGTTGATACAAGCTTATGGCCCCATGTCTACCTGTCCCGAGCGGGCAGATGAAATGATAGATGCTACAGACCGGCTGGTGCTGCCCGCATTCTGTGACAGCCATACCCACCTGGTGTTCGCTAAAAGCCGCGAAGAGGAATTTGTAATGCGCATCAAAGGGCGCTCTTATGAAGAAATCGCTGCCTCCGGGGGCGGTATTTTGAACAGTGCCCGCAGATTGCAGGAAACAGATGCATCCGCCCTTTTGGATAGTGCGTTGCAGCGACTGGAAGAAATTCGTTCTTTCGGTACAGGGGCTGTTGAAATCAAGAGTGGTTATGGACTTAGTCTGGAAAGTGAATTGAAAATACTCAGAGTGGTCAAGGAATTAAAGGAGCAAAGCAATCTCCTCATCAGGGCTACCTTTCTGGGTGCACACGCTATTCCCATTGCTTATAAACAAAACAGGGAGGCCTATATACGTCTTGTGACGGATGAAATGATTCCGGCTGTCGCAGCAGAAGGCCTGGCAGATTATTGCGACGTTTTTTGCGAGCAGGGATTCTTTACGCCTGAAGAAACCGACCGCATTCTTGAAGCCGGATGGAAATATCAGCTCAAGCCGAGAATACATGCGAACCAGCTTGCTGTTTCCGGTGGTGTGCAGGCCGGTGTGCGGAACCATGCTGTTTCAGTAGATCACCTGGAAAACATTACTGAGGCAGAAATTAATTGCCTGCTGGATAGTAACACCCTTCCGACAGCCTTACCATCCTGTTCATTTTTTCTCAACCTTCCCTATGCACCCGGAAGAGCCATGATAGATGCGGGGCTACCTCTGGTGCTGGCATCCGACTACAATCCCGGCTCTACACCCTCCGGCAATATCCCCTTTCTTCTTTCCCTGGCATGCATCAAAATGCGCCTGACTCCGGAAGAAGCCATCAATGCTGTAACCGTCAATGGTGCCGCGGCTATGGAATGGAGCGACCGCATCGGAAGCATCGCACCGGGTAAGGAAGCGCGGGTAATTATCACCCGGCCTATGGAACGTATTGATTATTTACCCTATGCCTTCGGGGGGCGTCATATTGAAAGAACGATTTTACCATCATGATGAAGTACTGGATTACAATTGTATGTTTATGGACAGGTTTGCTGGTTCACACTATGGCAGGAGCACAGGAACCCCTGCGAGCGGCTTACTACCCCACTTCTCCTTTTGTTATTGAAACAGACGAGGGCCTAACGGGCGCCAGCGTATGGCTATGGGATGCCATATGCAAAGACCTGTCGCTGGAATATACAGTGGAGGAGCTACCGCTGGACACCTTGCTGCGTGCTATAGAAGCCGGCAACAAGGATATGTTCATCGTTCCGCTGAGCATCACCAGTGAAAGAAACAAGTTCATTCAGTTTACAGTACCATTTTATGTAGCCAGCTCCGGCATTTTGATCCACTCAGCCGGTAACTGGCAAAAATTTACAGCCTTTCTTCGTTCCTTTTTTTCGCTGGCATTTCTGCAGGCACTGGCCGCCTTATTTTTCGTGCTCCTGTTTTTCGGCTTCCTGCTCTGGCTGTTCGAACGCCGGCGCAATCCGGAACACTTCGAAGGAGGATGGCGGGGTGTTTGGAGCGGTGTCTGGTGGTCGGCAGTAACGATGAGCACGGTGGGCTATGGCGATAAAGTGCCCAAATCCAGTGGTGGGCGGATTATCGGGCTGATCTGGATGTTCATTGCTATTACGATTATATCCGGTTTTACGGCCAGTATTGCTTCCACACTTACTGTTCAAAATATGGGGTGGAACAGGAAAAACATTCAGGACTATAAGGAATTACCCATCGCATCTGTTAACGGTTCCGCAACGGAGGAATGGCTCAGAGCCCATTTTTTTAAAGATATCCGGGCGCTGCCCAATCTGGATGCATGCCTGCAGGCGCTGGATGCAGGCGAGGTGATGGCAGTAGCTTATGACGAACCCGCACTGAAAGAAATTGTTAGGTTGGACAGTGCCTCCAGGTACCAGTTGCAGGAGTCATCCTATAACCTGCAGCTCTATGCATTCGGCTTCAGTAAAATGGTGAGTGATACGCTGGTAGAAAGGATATCAGCCAGCTTACTGGAAATAACAGAAAGCCGCGATTATCAGGTGGTGCTGTCAGAATACGATCTGATTCAGGAATAGCCGGCATTGCGCCAATTGGAACAGCATAAAAAAAAGGTAACAGTTTCCTGTTACCTTTTGTGCCGAGAGAGGGAGTCGAACCCTCACAGCCTCACGGCCACACGCCTCTGAAACGTGCGTGTCTACCAGTTTCACCATCTCGGCAGTAGAACGCGCTTAGCGAGGCACAAAATTAAGCGAAAAAATGATTAATCAATAGGTAGCTTAATAAAAAAGGTGGTGGATGTATTCAGGACGCTTTCTGCCCATATCTGCCCCTTGTGTCGGCTGATAATTTTTTCAACAATGGCCAGCCCTACACCAGTGCCCTCGAAATGCTCCTCACTGTGCAGACGCTTGAACGCCTTGAATAATTTGTCTTTGTATTCCATGCTGAAACCCACACCATTATCCTTGATTTGAATAATGCTGAACCCATTTTCCACGGCTCCTCTTATAATAACTTGCGGTGCTTTTCTGGTAGAGGTAAATTTCACTGCGTTGGACAATAGGTTGAATAACCCCTGTTTCAGCATCATCCTGTCGGCTTTGACCGGTGGCATCTCTTCAAACTTAAATTCCACATTTCTGATGTCACTGATTTTTCCAACTTCTTTTATCACCTCATCGAGTAATTCTTTGAGTGCAATAGATTCTTTCTTCACCTCGGTCTTACCCATTCTGATATAGATAAGCAGGTTATCGATGAGGGTGGTCATCTTAGTGATACTGCTGCGTATCTGCTGGATGTTTTCCTTACCCTCCTGATCAAGCTTATCCGCATAGTTTTTCTCTAGAAAGTAGGCGAAGATATCAATGGTTCTGAGGGGTGTTCTTAAATCGTGAGAAACAGAGTAATTGAAGGTTTCTATTTCATTGTTGGATTGTTCCAACATGGAGGTCCGTGCGCTCAGCTTATTCTCCATCACCTCTCTGCCGGCAATGAGTCTCAGCTCCCTTTCCTTTACTTCTGTAATATCCGTGGAGACCGATAGGATTTCATACAAGTTACCATCGCTGTCGTGCAACGGCACTTTGATAGTTTGCAGCCAATGGCGCTTCCCTGTGGTGGAATTGATGAGCTCGTGCTCGCTGAAATGCATAGGTTTCCGGGTGAGATAAATCTCGTAATCCGGCTCAAACAGCTTCAGCTTGGTTTCATCAAAGGCTGTTTTCTTGTTGAATTTATATTGCAGCACTTCCTGCCTGTCCACTCCCAGAAACTCTGCAAAAGAGTTGTTGATGAGTACGAACTCTTCGTTGATGTTCTTCACATACAAGGGGTATGGAATAGCATTGATGATTTGCTGCAGGAACAAGCGCTGGTTCTTGATCTCTTTTTCATAAGATTTCAGTGCAGTAACATCCTGATGAATACCGGAAGCCCTTACCGGCTCTCCATTTTCGTCCCACTACACAATCTTTCCTTTATCCAGAATCCATCTCCATTCACCTGAACTGGACAGCATCCGAATGGTAGCCTCATAGCGCGGTGTTTCTCCTCTAATATGCTTGTCGAAGGCAATATTTGCGGGTTCAATATCAGCAGGGTGCACGAATTTTTCCCAGAACTGCTCATTGACCGTGGTTATCTCAAAATTATAACCCAGCATTTCCGCCCACCTTCTGTTGTGAATGATTCTATCTTCCTTGATATAGTAATCCCAGGTACCCAGATCAGCGCCCTTCAGTGCCAGATCCAGTCGGGTTTCGCTTTCCTTCAGTGCTTTCTGCTGCTCGGCCCTTTCCGTTATATCCCTGAGAATGGTAAGCACCTTCCCATCTTCCAGTCGGGTGGCTGTAACTTCCATAAGCCGTTCGCCGCCATCGCTGGTATTGATAAACCTGTTTTTATTAACCGGTGTGCCCGAGGTAAATCCTTCAATACCGAGAAACCCGTCTTTTCTGAATCGCTCCGGGATAAATCCGTTCATGGATGCGCCTATCAGCTCCTCTCTTTGATAGCCGCTAAGTATACAAGCCATTTTATTGACTTGTTCGATAATCCCTTCCGGACTAATTAATAGAATAGCATCACCTGCATTGTTGAGCAATGTAGAATTGAGCTGTTCCGACTTATTCAACGCTTCGGTAGTAGCTTTTTTCTCACTGGTTACCCATGCGATGCTGATCATATCGGCCAGGTTGGAAGCGAACGTACGGTCTTCCACCGACCAGTGCCGTTTGGAGTCGACCATGTCGAAACAAATGAAGCCCCACATTTCGTCACCGATAAAAATTCCGGCATCCATCATCGATTTGATTCCGGAGGGGATGATATAACTATCCAGAAAATCACGCATACGCGAATCGGTCAGGGCATCATCGGCATTCAAAACCCGCTCTTCCCGTACCAACGTCAAGTAATTGTGAAAGTTGTAAATGGTCAATCCTTCGTCGGAGAAGGACTTCGTAGCATCATCGAAGTTGCAAAGGCAGACAAGACTTCCATCCTCTTTGTTCAGCCTCCAGATATTCACCCTGTCCAGGTGCATCACCTCGGCGGAGGTTTTGGCAATTAAACGCACAGCGGCATTAAAATCATCTCCGTTTAATACCTGCGACTTGGCCAGTTTCAGGTAAATGCGTTGTTGTTTCCGAAGACTGTTTTCAAGTTTTTACAACTCCAGCTCGGCGGATTTCCGGGCGTGGATGTCAATGATCATTCCTGAAATACCTACGATGGAATGCTCGTCATTGTAGATGGCAGAGAATTTAACCTGGATGTATTTGCTTCCCTCTTCGGCCGTTTGAATTTTTAAGTCGCGCTCATGTGTGGCAATGCCCAGCATCAGCAACCTTCTGATACGGGTATATAATTCCGTGCTCTTGTTATCGGTCTCCTCCAGAAAATCCAGTATGGACTTCCCAATCGCATCCTGCACTTCAAAGCCTGTCAGGTCGAACCAGGCGTCGTTCAGGAAAGTAATTTTCGCATCGGTATCGGTCTGAAAGATTACGTCCTGTACATGGTTGACCAGTGTTGCATATTTTTTTTCACTCTTGCGCAGCTGATCCTCTGCCTCTTTTCGCGAGGAAACGTCATTGATAATAACCTTTATTGCAGGAAGCCCCTGAAAATGAACGGGATAGGCAAAAATCTCTCCCGCGAAAGTGGTCTTATCCTCTCTGATGAAAATTTCTTCAATCGGCTCGACGGGCATATTGGTTTCAGTCATTTGCCGGATGCGTTCCATGGCAATGGTCTTGAACCCTTCCGACACGAAATCCATTACATTTCTTCCAATAATGTCCTCTGCGCCGGCAGCCCTGATCATTTTCAGGCCCTGGTCATTGACGTAAACGATTTTCCCATCGCGGTGAATCATTACACCTGATGTGGTTTTGATGAACTTTTCGTGGTGCTCACTGGTCTCGCGGAGCTTTACCAGCTCACGCTCACGGTCCGAAACATCAATAAAAGAAATGGAAAATCCGTCGAATAAGTCTACTTCAGGATCCAGGCGACTAACCTGCAGATCGTAATACCTTTCGATATTGCGTTGCTTAACGCCGGGAATAACAAAATTCAGGAGATGGCCACTCAGTAAACCCGCCTGCTTCAGTGCATCCAGCTTCTGATCGAAGTTGCTGAAAATCTGGTCGAGCCGTGCCATACTGCCGGTTTCTTCCGTCGATTGAAATTGACGCAAGAAACCATTATTATGATGAATGACCTTAAAGGAAATATCTACGAGTGCCACGGCAAGATTCAACTTGTCGAACCCTCTGAATTTGTCAGTCAGCTTCTTAAATTCCAGTGGGGATTCCATCCGAGGCTACAAATTTCCCTTATTAACATCCAATAATTAAGTTTATTAACATTGTTTTGTGACAGTATAAAGTCACTCAATGCAATAATGGCTCTTGGTAAAGTTACGATTTACGCGCCTTCTTCGAAAATCAGAAATGCGTGTTGCAGCGGATTCAATTTCCCTTCCAGCTGGCGGAGAAAATCATTCCCGTATCTGGCGAACATTTCGGTTACATTATAGTGCCTTTCCTGCAAATGCCCGGCGGGGAAAAGGTCATCCATGATAAATTGCAACTGATTCAGCTCCGTTAAGGATCGCCGCTTAGCTGCTCTAAAGGCCTTTTTTTCCAGCTTTTCGAGTTGCTGTACAGCCCGGACACCGGCAGCTATGGCAGCTTTTTCCAAGGTTGGGTCCAGCTTTGCCACCGATTGTTTCAGGTCTTCAAAAAGGGCCGTAATCCGCTCTTTTTCAGCATCGAATGACATACCCGGATTACCTGTATGCTGTAGCAGATGTTGCACCAATTCCTGCTCCGATTGGAAAACAGCTTCGTTGGAAACAGAAAGTCGTTGCATGCGATGCGCCACTTTCCTGCCCACAACCATGACTGAACTGCGCAGTAATAGTATGGGAAAATCTGTTTCAAAATGGTCAAAAATGCCTTTTAGCTGGAGCCAGTAAGCCAGTTCGCCCCCACCACCGACATATGCCAGAGAGGGCAGCACCATTTGCTGGTACAAGGGACGAAGTATCACATTGGGACTGAATGCCTCGGGTTGTTTTTGGATGGCTTCGATGAGTTCCTGCTGCGAGAAGACAAGATCGGTATGCAGCACGCTGTAGGAATCGCCCTGCCGTTCAATCCGCTCCCGCAGTCCATCCTGCATGTAAAAAAGATTGATATCGCGGACATATGCCTGCGCTCCGTAGTGTTCGGCGAGGTCTGCACTGGTTTGTTTTGCCAGCCTCCCGGCTACTCCTTCCTGTATCTCCGCCACCATAACCGAGGCGAATTGCGCTTTGAGTGCCGGATGATCACCATCAATGACAACCAGCCCCTGCTCACCAAATAAGGAATGTAAAAGCGTTCTGGTTGCAGCGGTAAGATTATTCGCTTCCCGATAGGCTTTCAGGGCCGTATCCAGCCATTCTTTCGCCAGCACGTGGTGTCCCGTAGCTGCCTGCACCTCCCGAATCATTTCCTCCATACCGGCTGTTTGCATCCGGCCCGCCGGTCCCTGCTGCTGGGTATTCCACTCGATATGACTTCCCGCCAAATCTATATGATTGATTTCAGGAAGATCGTGGTCTTCGCTTCCCAGCCAAAAGACAGGCACCATCTTGCATCCTTCATTTTCTTGTTCAACAAGATTGCATAAATCAATGACTGACTGTGCTTTATAAATAACATATAAAGGGCCCGTAAGCACATTAAGCTGGTGCGCCGTAACGGCGCAGAAAGTGTTTTCGACGGCAAAAGCAGCTATGTTGTCGGCTACTTTTTCTGTTAGTTGGGTACCCTGATATTGTTCTTGAAGCACCTTTGTTAAAAGGTCTCGTTGTTGTTGCGTAAATGTTTTCCTGGTTAATGCCCTGGAAAAGGATGCAGCCTCCGGCTTATAGGTATAAAAAGGATCTAATTGCGGTTTGCCGGAAAGGTAGTCTAATAACAGTCCTGAAAACCTGCGGGTAGCTGCAAATGGTAATGGATGGATTTGAAACGGGCTCATGCTGCTGGTACTGGTTCGCCGTACAAATCGAATGCATCAGCGGCAGTAATGCGAATTTGGGCAAAATCTCCCACACGCAGAAAGAATTTATCGGCAGGAATCAGCACTTCATTGTCCACCTCAGGAGAATCGGCCTCTGTCCTACCCACAAAATAGCCACTTTCTATGGTGTCTATCAACGTTTTATAAACCTTACCTACCTTTTGATTATTGATTTCTTCAGAAATGGATTGCTGCACTTCCATCAGGCGCGCAGCGCGTTCCTGCTTCACCTCTTCAGGAACATCATCCTCCAGCGCATAGCCACTGGTACCTTCTTCATGAGAGTAGGTGAAAACGCCCAGCCTGTCAAAGCGCATGCGTTCCACAAAATCAATCAGTTCGTCGATATCCTCTTCCGTTTCGCCAGGGAATCCAACCAGCATGGTCGTTCTGATGGCAATGGAAGGCAGTTTTTCGCGAATGGCATGTATCAGGGCTTCCGTCTCTTCCCGGGTAATTTGCCGCTTCATACGCTCCAGCATGCGATTGCTGCCGTGTTGCAGCGGAATGTCGAGATAATTGCAGATAGTAGGATGGGCTGCAATGGTATCGATCACTTCAAGCGGAAACTTGGAAGGATAGGCATAATGCAGGCGTATCCATTCAATGCCTTCCACAGCCGATAATTTATCCAGCAATTCAGATAGTGCCCGTTTTTTATAGATGTCCAGCCCGTAATAAGTCAGCTCCTGCGCAATCAGCATCAGCTCTTTAACGCCGTTGCGGGCAAGGTTTTTGGCTTCCTGCACCAGTTCCTCCATGGGACGGCTGCGATGGCCACCTCTCATGAGCGGTATAGCGCAAAAGGAACAAGTGCGGTTACAACCTTCCGATATCTTCAGATAGGCATAATGACTGGCGGTGGTAGTCACCCTCTCCCCCAGCAGTTCATGCTTGTAATCAGCTTTGAACCGCTCCAGCAAGGCCGGTAACTCCATAGTACCGAACCATGCGTCTACTTCCGGAATTTCCAGTCGCAATTCGTCTTTATACCTGTGCGACAAGCAGCCGGTAACGTAAAGCTTTTGTATTTCGCCATTGGCTTTGGCATCGGCATATTGCAGAATGGTATCAATGCTTTCCTGCTTAGCCCTATCAATAAAACCGCATGTATTGATGACGATAATGCCCGCCTCTTCTTCAGATTGATGGGCTACATCCACATCGTTGGCTTTCAGTTGAGTGAGCAGCACTTCGCTGTCTACGAGGTTTTTAGAACAACCCAGCGTTATGATGTTTACCTTTTCCTTGGTGCTGCCTTTCGCTTTCATAATTACTTATCCCCAAATAATGCATTTACAAATGCCTCCTTATTGAACACCTGCAGCTGATGCACCTGTTCGCCAACGCCAATATATTTTACTGGAATCTTAAACTGGTCGGCAATGCCCAGCACAACACCTCCTTTGGCGGTGCCATCTAATTTGGTGAGTGCCAGCGCGGTTACCTCTGTAGCTGCGGTGAACTGCCGGGCTTGTTCCAGCGCATTTTGTCCGGTGGATGCATCCAGTACCAGCAACACTTCATGTGGAGCATCGGGATATTCTTTCTGTACCACCCGCTTGATTTTGCTCAGCTCATTCATGAGATTGACCTTATTGTGCAGGCGGCCTGCAGTATCAATCAGCACCACATCTACATCTTTAGCTTTAGCTGTTTTCACGGTATCAAAAGCAACAGCAGCAGGATCCGAGCCCATGCTGTGCTTTACAATGGGCACACCAACACGGTCCGCCCAGATGCCCAATTGATCAATGGCTGCTGCACGAAATGTATCCCCTGCGCCCAGCAGGACTTTCTTACCCTGGTTGTGGAACTGACTGGCGAGTTTTCCTATGGTGGTGGTTTTGCCCACACCATTCACTCCTACTACCAATATGATGTAGGGCTTTTTGTCTTCCGGCAATTGAAAAGAATCATAATCGGGTGTATTGCTTTCAGACAGCAGCTTTACAATTTCACTGCGGAGGATTCCCTGCAGCTCTTCCACATTAAGGAACTTATCTCTGGCAACCCGTTCCTGCAGGCGATCTATGATTTTAACTGTAGTATCCAGACCAACATCGCTGCTGATTAAAATCTCTTCCAGTTCGTCGAGAAATGCATCGTCTACTTTGCTCTTACCTGCTACCGCTCTGGAAATCCTGGAGAATATGCCTTCACGCGTTTTCTCCAGCCCCTTATCCAGGTCTTCCTTCTTCTCTTTATTAAAGAAACCAAATAATGCCATTTGTTCGTATTGAAGCTGGTTTAAACAAAAAAAGCCTCTATAGCATATAGAAGCTTTTTATTCATTAAAGGCAGGGCTATCAGGCATTGCCTTTCAGCACATCCTGCACTTTGTCTTTGTGCACAATGCGTTCCTTAAAGATATAGGCTCCGGTTTTGGGTGATTTTTCGGTAACAATGATTTTCACCATTTCTTTACCACCTCCGGAAATTTTACCCTTACCTACCCGGGCGTTCTTACTGACCTTTCCCATTGTTATTTAATTTCTTTGTGAAGCGTTACTTTTTTCATGTACGGATTGAACTTCTTCAATTCAATACGATCGGGCGTGTTCCGCCTGTTTTTGGTAGTAATATACCTGCTGATGCCGGGGATATCTGTGTGCTTCTGTTCTGTGCACTCCAGAATTACCTGTATCCTTACGCCTTTTGATTTCTTTGCCATGGCTTATTATTTACAGCTTTCCTTCTTTGTACAATTCATTGATGTAGGCAGTGATGCCCTTTCTGTTGATGGTCTTCAAAGTAGAAGCAGCCACCTTCAGCGTAACCCAGCGACCCTCTTCAGGGATATAGAAACGCTTGGTTTGCAGATTCGGGTAAAACTTCCTCTTCGACTTCCTGTTCGAGTGAGATACATTGTTCCCACTGATTGTCTTTTTTCCTGTTAAATCACATACTCGTGCCATGACACTTTTCTTTTTACAAACGGACTGCAAATATCGCAGTTTTTTCTGATTCCAACAAAAATTATATGCGCATTATTGTGCACTGTATGCAAGAGCCTACACTCACCTTTTAACTACCTTAAAATCAACAGTTTGTGAATCACCTTCTGCCGAGGTAATTTTCCAGGTATAAGAACCGGGTGCCAGGTAGGCAACTCCATTGGCAGCCTTTTCCAGTTCAGGTGCATTTTCCAGCAACGCCTCCTGCACCGACAAGTCGTAATTCCAGACGTTGATGCCCGAAACACCATCGACTGTAGTTTTATGCAACACTTTACCTTCGGCATCCATGATGGCTAGTTGACTTTCTCCCTCGCCGGCAGCTATCCAGTAAAAAGGATAATCCCGCACATCGGGAGATGCAAAAGCTCTCCACCAGGGTGTAGACCCCTGTCCTTCGTAATAGGGTATGTCACTTACGGTAAATGCGTAAACAGGCATTGCCAGGATATCATCGTTGATGGCTTCCAGCAGACCAATTTCCATCTTGTACAAGCTTCTTCCGTGCGTGGCTATCACCAGTTCCTTTACCCGCGGCTGAATAGCGAGGTCGTGCACGGCTACTCTTGGCAGAGGCTGCTCTTCATTACCTGTTACTGCCATCCAGTTATCGCCACCGTTGAAACTTGCATAGAGTCCGTTGTCGGTTCCTACAAACAGCAGCCGGGGGTTCACCGGGTCTTCAATAATGACATTCACAGGCTCATGAGGCAGCTCCTGTCCCATTCTGTACCATTTTTTACCAAAGTCATCACTGCGGTAGATATAAGCTTCAAAGTCATCATTTCTGTAGCCGTTCAGCGTAATGTAAACCCTGCCTGCCTCATGGGCAGAGGCAACTACCCTGCTGACCCATAATCCGGCCGGCAAACCTTCGGTGCGCTTTTGCCAGGTATAGCCTCCATCTGTTGACAACTGGATATTACCGTCGTCCGTACCAACGTAAATCAGACCAAATCGAATCGGGGATTCACTAATCGTAGAGATGGTACCAAAGGGTACATCGCCCTCCTTCCTGCCATTGGTCAAATCATCGCTCAATGTCTCCATCGCAGCACCTTGCAGCATGGAGCGGTGCAGTCTGTTGCTACCGTAGTACAGGATATCCTGATTGTGTTCCGATAATTGAATGGGCGTTTGCCAGTTAAACCGCAGGGGAAATTCTCCCATCTCATGACGGGGTCTTATTTCCAGGTAATCATCACTGTTCTTGCGCATTCTGGCATAATAGCCGAACTGATACCCGGTATAGATGGTGGCATTGTCGCGTTTATCCACTTCCACCTGCATGCCGTCGCCTCCGTAAATAAACTTATAAGGGAATTCGCCCCGCTGCAGCCATCCGCTGCCGGCCGTATAGGTAGATGGTCCGTACCATACGCCATTGTCCTGCAAGCCGCCATAGACATTATAAGGCTGTGCATCATCTACTTCTACCGCATAGAATTGACCCACTGCAGGTGTATTTGCCAGGAACCAGTGCTTGCCGCTATCGTAGGTGATATTCACGCCTCCATCATTGCCAATGATCAGATGATCGTCGTTGTCGGGATTCATCCATACAATATGGTGATCTGCATGCACATTGTCACCTCCAATGCTTTTCCATGACTTTCCGCCATCTTCACTCATGATTATCGGTACACCCAGGACAATCAGCTTATTTGTGTCCTGCGGCGAGACATAGATTTTACCAAAGTAATATCCATAGGTGTTGTACACCGAAAACAAGCCACCTGCGTCTACCTGGGTCCATGTAGCTCCGTAGTCGCTGCTCTTATAGACCTGACAGCCATAAATGGGGCTATCAAAAACATAGGCACCCAGGTCCAGGTAGTCTGTCAATACAGTTGATCTGAAAGTTCCGTCTTTTACTTTGGCTTTCAACAGAGCTGCGTTGTAGCTGGTATCGACATTATTTTCTTTCAGAAATTGGTTGAGCAGGGAATCATCCAAAGCCAAGAAAGCCTCCTTGGTAATACCATCGAGGTCCTCCGGCCGCAGTCCCTCTTTTGAAGCTTGCTCTTCTTTCTTATCCTTTCTCGCCTGATTGTCCACCACCGCATAGAGCAGCCCTTTTTTGCCCGCAGCAACAGCAAGTCCTGTGCGTCCCATTCCTTCTCCGGAAGGAAACCCGGAATCGGGACACGTCAATATTTGCCATTTTTTGCCGCCATCCACAGAGGTATAAATTCCGGAACCGGGACCGCTCTCTTTGAAGTTCCATGCCTTTCTTTCCCGCTCCCAAAGGCAGGCATACAGCCTGTCAGGATTGTTCGGATCCATACTCAATTCCACGGCACCCGTATTGGCATCTTTTTTCAGTACGTGCTGCCAGGTTTTGCCACCATCCTGTGTTTTATAAACCCCTCGTTCAGCATTAGATGTATAGAGATGTCCAAGGACTGCCACCCAGGCAATATCCGGATTATCGGGATGTAGAAGAATGGTTCCTATATGGTGAGATTCCGGCAAGCCCAGGTAGTTCCAGGTTGCACCTCCATCATCAGAACGATACACACCCAGGCCTGCATATGAAGAGCGCGATGAATTAACCTCACCGGTGCCGATATAGATAACATTTCGCTTCCAATCCACAGCTATAGCACCAATAGTCATTGCTGCTTCATTGTCGAATAAGGGTTCAAAAGATTGTCCGTTATTGACGGTCTTCCACAATCCACCTGATGCATAAGCCACTAAGAAGGTCGATGGATTATCGGGGTGGACGGCAATATCAGTTACCCTGCCGCTCATGATAGATGGTCCTATATTGACCACCGGCAATTCTTTCAGCCAGGATTTGGCTTCCAGCACTTCCCTTTTCGCTTCACCTCTGATGCGCATTTCTGCCGGAGTTTGCGCCATAACGCAGCTGGTAAGTGTGCACAGGAAGATGATGTTGCTTACAATTTTCATAGTTATGTTTGTGGAAGCCTAAAAATAGGAAAGAAACCCTGGTCAGGGGGCTTTCCCAGCTAAATTAACACCGATGGATACCAAAGAAGCTATCGTAAAGAACTGGTTACCCAGGTACACCGGAATGGAACTGGATGCCTTTGGTGAACATATCCTGCTAACCAATTTCATCAATTATGTGCAGGCATTTGCCGAGCGATTCGAGGTTCCTGTTGTTGGTAAGGATAAACCTATGCAGGCAGCCACAGCCAATGGAATAACCATTATCAATTTCGGAATGGGTTCGGCCATGGCGGCAACAGTGATGGATTTATTATCGGCTATCATGCCCAAGGCAGTGCTCTTTCTGGGCAAGTGTGGCGGACTGAAGAAAATTACGGAAATCGGCGATTTGATTTTACCTATTGCAGCCATCAGGGGTGAAGGCACCAGTGACGACTACATGCCTCCCGAGGTGCCGGCACTGCCTTCGTTCAGACTGCAAATGGCTGTCTCGCATGTGATTCAGCGGTATAAGCAGGACTACCTGACGGGGACCGTGTATACTACCAACCGCAGGGTTTGGGAACACGATAATGATTTTAAAGAATACCTGCGCTCTATACGCGCTATGGGCATTGATATGGAAACAGCCACCATCTTCACTGTCGGGTTTATGAATAAAATCCCGCATGGTGCTTTGCTGCTTGTTTCAGACATACCCATGGACCCCGAAGGCGTTAAGACAGCTGAAGGCGATAAACAGGTGACATCCCGGTTTGCCGAGATGCACCTGAATATCGGGATTGATGCGCTGTTGGAATTGCGCGACTCCGGAGAGTCTGTCAAACACTTAAGATTCGAATAGCATCAGCTATCTGCCCGCTCCACAATGAAGAAAGGATTGAGCAGATTCTCTTTGTTGTATTGCAAGTCCGAATCTCCACCAAATACTTTTACCCTGGCACCGGCTTCCAGCACTACTGCATGACCTGCCCCGGTATCCCATTCCATGGTGGGACCCAACCTGGGATATACATCGGCTTTACCTTCTGCGATCAAACAGAATTTCAGGGAGCTTCCTGCTGCCACAAAATCGACATTGGCGAACCGGGCCTCCATTTCTTTCAGGTAGGCATCGAATTCCGGTGATGGATGGGACCTGCTGCCAATGAGTGCTATCGAATCTGCGCGAGGCGCATTTACTTTCAAGGGCGTTTCATTGCCGTTTTCATCAATTTTGAAGGCACCGGAGCCGGCTGCAGCATAGTAGATATGGTTGCGCGCCGGAACACCGACAACGCCCAATACAGGCTTCCCGTTGTGTACCAGGGCGATATTGACTGTAAACTCTCCATTCTTTTTAATGAACTCTTTGGTTCCATCGAGCGGATCTACCAGCCAGAACCAGTCCCAGTCTTTGCGTTCACTGTAGTCGATGGCTTTGTTCTCTTCAGAAATTATAGGAATATCCGGATAGCTGCTTTTCAGCATAGCGTTGATTACATCATTGGATGCATTATCTGCTTTGGTCAGTGGTGAATTGTCGCTCTTGTCTACCACTGCAAAATCATCTGTGGAGTAGATGGCCATGATGGCATCTCCAGCTTTTCTTGTTACCTCTATGATCTCTTTTACATCAATCTTGTCCAGCATGTTCATTTTGTTTTAATATTGAAATACATTTATATAAGCTCTCTTTCCAGTCCAGCAATGAAATTCTATTCAGTGCCTGTGTTTCACTTAAATCAAGTACGGAAAACGCAGGTCGTTTTGCAGGCGTTGGATATGCTGTGGTAGGTATGGGCAATACGTTACACGCCAAATCATAGGCCTTCATTACCTCTGAGGCCAGTTCAAACCAGGTAGCCTCACCCGTGTTGGAGTAATGGTACAGCCCATAAGGAATCTCAGTCTCACCATCTACAAATTCCAGAATAGCAGCGGCCAGATCCCGTGCATAAGTGGGTCTGCCCCTTTGATCGTCAACTACATTAATGGTGGCTCTTTCCTTCCCCAGGCGAATCATGGTCTTCACAAAATTATTACCATAGGAAGAATACACCCAGGAGGTGCGCAGCAGGTAAAAGCGTTTGCCAAGCAACAGTACCCGTGCTTCCCCTTCTGCCTTGGAGGCACCGTACACACTCGATGGCCGGACTTCATCATTCGTCTTGTAAGGCTTCGTGGCAGCACCATCAAATACAAAATCAGTTGATATGTGTATGAATAGCGCGTTATAACGATTGCAGGACTGAATCAGATTTTCCGGACCCTCTGCATTTACCTTAAAGGCGATAGCAGCTTCCGTCTCAGCTTTATCTACAGCAGTATATGCGGCACAGTTGATACACACATCGGGTTGCTCTTTCGCCATCAGCCTATCGACAGCAGGTGCATCAGTGATATCCAGCTCATCCAAATCAACAAACAGGAACGAATCACCTGGTCTTGATGCGGAAAGAAAGCGCAACTCACTCCCCAGTTGTCCGATAGAACCTGTTACAAGAATTTTCATATACTAAATTCAAAATTATAATTGGCGCTTTCCAGAAAAGGTAAATCCCTGTCTTTATCTGAAACCTGAACTGCACTTAAATCAGTCATCCAGTCAATACCGAGTGTGGGGTCATCAAAGCGAATTCCTGCATCGTGCTCCCTGGAATAAAAGTTATCGCACTTGTAAAAGAATTCTGCGGTGGAACTGAGGACAACGAAGCCATGTGCAAAACCTCTCGGAATATAAAGTTGCTTCTTATTTTCTGCAGATAACAGAATGGAATAATGTTTTCCGAACGTGGGAGAGCCTTTCCGAAGATCCACCGCTACATCCACCACTTCTCCTTCCACAACACGCACCAGCTTAGCCTGAGCCATGGGATTAAGCTGATAGTGCAATCCGCGCAACACACCTTTTACGGAGCGGCTTTGGTTATCCTGCACAAATGGCCGGGTGATTCCAGCAGCTTCAAATACACGGGCGTTGAAACTTTCAAAAAAATACCCTCTGTCGTCTTCGAAAACACGTGGTTCAAAAACTACTAATCCCGGAATACCTGTTTCTGTAAATGCCATGTTATCTGTTGGCGTATTGTTGCTGGTAGTAATTCTGATAATTCCCCGAAGTCACATGCTCCATCCATTCTGTATTTTCCAGGTACCAGTCGACAGTTTTTGCCAACCCTTCTTCAAACTGCAATGATGGCTCCCAGCCCAACTCCCTGTTGAGCTTGCCGGCATCAATAGCATATCTCAGGTCATGTCCTGCCCTATCCTTTACAAATGTGATTAATCCGCGGGAGGTTCCCTCCGGTCGTCCAAGCTTGTTATCCATAATGGAACACAAAGCATAAATCAGGTCAATATTCTTCCATTCATTGAACCCGCCGATGTTGTAGGTTTCTCCCCTTTTACCTTCATGGTAGATTAAATCGATGGCCCGGGCATGGTCAATCACCCACAGCCAGTCGCGTATATTTTCACCTTTACCATATACCGGGATAGGCTTACTGTGGAGGATATTATTGATGGCCAGTGGTAACAGCTTCTCAGGAAACTGGTAGGGTCCGTAGTTGTTGGAGCAGTTCGACAACACAACAGGAAGCCCATAGGTATCGGCATAAGCCCGCACAAAATGATCGCTGCTGGCCTTGGAGGCCGAGTAGGGACTGTGGGGATCATAGGGTGTTGTTTCTGTGAAAATACCTGTCTCTCCCAATGAACCATATACCTCATCAGTGGAAACATGATAAAAAAGCTTATCGGTGTAGTTGTCTTTCCATTGGTGCTTTGCTGCATTCAGAAGATTCACAGTACCGACCACATTGGTCATTACAAATTCAATAGGATTGGCAATGGAACGATCCACATGTGATTCTGCGGCGAGGTGGATAATACCATCAAAAGCTATATCTGCAAAAAGGCCTTGAATAAACCCTGCATCTACAATATCGCCTTTGATGAACCGGTAGTTCGGCAGGTGTTCTATATCCCTCAAATTCTCCAGGTTACCTGCATACGTCAGTTTATCCAGATTGATGATGGTATATTCCGGATACTTATTCAACATCCATCTCACCAAATGGGAACCAATAAAACCCGCTCCACCTGTTATTAAAATATTTTTCATATTTAGTTATTTGTTCATAAAATTAGATATGCTCATTGCAATGTATTCTATCTGATCTGCATCCAGTTCGGTGTGCATGGGCAAAGACAAAACTTCTGTTGCCGCATGTTCACTTACGGGGAAATCACCAGGTTGGTAGCCATATTCTGCATACGCTTTGCTCAGGTGCAAGGGTACCGGATAATAAATCATGGATGGTATGCCGGCTTCCTGCAAAAATTGCTGTAAAGCATCTCTTCTGTTTTTTACCCTTATGGTATACTGGTGAAAAACATGGTTGGAAGTGGCAGCACGTGCGGGAATTTCTATACCTTCTATACCGGCCAGTAACTTATCGTAGTAATCAGCTGCCTGTTGTCTTTTGCGGTTATACTGGTCGAGATGGGGCAGTTTGGCATTGAGAATAGCTGCCTGCAGACTATCCAGCCTTGAATTGACCCCGATAGAATCATAGTAGTACCTTCTGTCAGAACCATGATTGGTGATGGTAAGCATTTTGGCGGCCAGGGTATCATCATTGGTAAATAGTGCTCCTCCGTCTCCATAACCTCCCAGGTTTTTGGTTGGATAAAAGGAGGTCGTTCCGATATGGCCTATGGTGCCGGTTTTACGGGTGCTTCCATCCTTCATTCTGTAATTGCAGCCGATGGCCTGCGCATTATCTTCTACCACATATAGCTGATGCTTTTCTGCAATGGCCATAATCGCATCCATATCTGCTGCCTGGCCAAAGAGGTGGACAGGAATGATGCATTTGGTGCGCGGGGTAATAGCCTTTTCCAGTTGAGCAGCATCCAGATTGAATGTATGAGGGTCGATATCCACGAACACCGGTTTCAGTTGCAACAATGCCACGACTTCTACAGTAGCGACAAATGTGAACGGAATAGAAATCACCTCATCACCCGGTTGAAGTCCCAGGGCCATCAGGGCAATCTGTAGAGCATCGGTACCATTGGCGCAGGGTATGCAGTGCCGGGCATCCAGATAAGCTGCAAGGTCGGCTGTAAACTTCTTTGTTGCTGCTCCATTGATAAATTGTGTGGTGGTAATGACCTCCTCCCAATTTTGCTGAATATCTTGCTTTATCGCATCGTATTGGCGGGAAAGGTCCACCATCTGAATCTTGTGCATTGTTGAAATTTCTGGGTGCAAAGATAATGAAGTGCGGTTTAAGGAGTTTTAAGCATGCTACTTCGTACTTTTGTGCTACAGCCATGAGAAGAATCCTATCCGTATTAGTGCTTATTGCCTTCACTGTTGCTGGTAAGGCACAGAATGTAAATCTCAACGACTCGGTAGTGCAGGCCAACCTCATCGTTATCGACGGAGCTGCTGGTTTGCCTCTGGGAGATCTTGCTGACCGATTTGGCTTACACGGTCTGGCAGGTGTGGGATGGCAGTTTAAGACCAAACAAAACCTGCTTTTTGGTATCAGTGGTCATTATCTTTTCGGAAGCGATGTGAAAGAGGACAGCATTTTTTACAACCTCAAAACAGACGATGGCAATATCATCGGCTCGGACGGGCAGCTCTATAACCCTGCGCTTTTCGAGCAAGGCTTTGACCTCATGGTGTACTTTGGTGGTATTACGAATATACTGGGCATCAACCCGAACTCAGGCATTGCCATTATAGGGGGCGTAGGTTATATGCAGCATAATATTCAGATTTATATTGATGAATCGCTAGCACCCCAGCTGACCGGCGACTACAAAAAAGGCTACGACCGACTGACCGGAGGGGTTCAGTTCAGTGAATACATCGGCTATTACCTGTTCAGCAACCGCAATTTCGTGAACTTCCGCGCAGGTATTGAATTCACCCAGGCATTCACTACAGGCATACGCAGTATCAACTTCGACAATCAGCTGACAGAGACCGACAACCGGCTGGACATGATGATTAACCTGAAGTTATCCTGGATATTACCCGTTTATCAAAAACCCGCCCGCAGGTATTATACTTATTAATGATGATATGGCTGGGACGCTTGATTTACAGGATTGCGACACTATCCTATTTCTGGGGGATACGACTTGTAGCTCCTTTTCATTCCAAAGCAGCCCTCTGGACAAAAGGACGCAGGGATATTCAGCAGCATTTACGCCAACTGCCTGAGCGCAGATCATTGACCATTTGGATGCATTGCGCTTCCTTAGGCGAATTTGAACAAGGTCGTCCACTACTGGAAGCCATTCGCAATCGATACCCTGCTGCCACCATTCTGCTCACCTTCTTCTCCCCCAGCGGTTATGAAGTCAGAAAGCAATTTCAAGGGGCGGATGCAGTGACTTATCTGCCTTTAGATACCCCTTCCGGTGCTGCCAGGTTTCTGGACACGGCCCGACCTGACATAGCAATTTTTATAAAGTATGAGTTCTGGTATTTCTGCCTCCGAGAATTACATAATCGCAAGATTCCCGTCTTTCTTTTTGCGGGCATTTTCCGACCACAGCAAATATTTTTCCGCTGGTATGGAGCTTTTCACCGTTCCATGCTGCAACTCTATGCAGCCATTCTTGTCCAGAACATATCATCTCAACATTTATTGGAATCTGTTGGTATCAAAAGCACGGTAGCGCCAGACCTTCGGTTTGACCGCGTGCTGGACATAGCCAGACAACCTGTACACATAGAGGTTATGCAGCGTATGCGGGAACAAGGACCTGTTCTTATCTGTGGCAGTACCTGGCCGGAAGATGATGCCGTTATCCTGAAAGCTTATAAAAGTACGTTACGCTCCCAAGGTTTCAGATTGATTTTAGCTCCTCATCTAGTGGATGCTGTCCACATCCAGAAAGTGATGCAATTGTACGGTTCAACTGCTGTGCGATTCAGCGAGCAGTATTCAGGCACACAGGTTCCTGAAATGCTCATTTTAGATTCGATCGGGGTATTGGCATCAGCCTACAGGTATGCTCATTTTGCTTTCATTGGTGGTGCCTGGGGTGCCGGCTTGCACAACACGCTGGAAGCTGCCGTATATGGTATACCTGTGGTTTTTGGTAAAAACTATTCCAAGTTCAATGAAGCTGTGGAGCTGATAACAGCAGGGGCCGGATTTTCCGTAGCAGATGCCACAGAACTGGAAGCAGTTTTACTGAAGTTGCATGGAGATGAGGTGCAGTACCTGCAAAGCTCTTCGGCAGCAGCGGCGTATGTGCAGGAGCGCTCCGGAGGCACACTAAAAGCTCTTGCAGCTTTGGCCCCTTACTTATCCGTGAAATCGTAGCTTCACGGCATCATTGAATTTGCTGCGTGCTTTAGACTCTTTTTCCCAGTTGTATTTAACCGCAAGTTCTTTTTCTATATAGACGTTGGCATCTTCCAAAGAAGCCAGATTATCTATAAACCGGACCGCCTTGTCAAAAGCATCCTGATTGTTGCCGAATAATTCTCTGGTAAAAAAGAAGCGGGCATTCACATCCATCTGTTTTTTGAGGGAGCCTCCGGCGGGCAGGTTGATTTTATCTGCGAGTGTCTTTTTTTCAGCAGCAAGAATCTCGTTGATATTGGTTTTATCTTTTGAAGGGTCGGTGGCCACTGGCTGGCTTTCAACACGGGGTGCATCCACTTCCGCTTGAGCTGTCTCATCCTGCAAGGGCAACTCTTCCTGTGCAGTTACTTCTTCCTGCGCAGGAGCTTCCTGTTCCTCTGGGACAATTTCCGGTTGGACCGGATCTGACATGTGATCCATGCTTACCTGCACCTTGCGCTCCTCCTCGATTTCCGAAATCTCTGGGGTCTGTGTAGTATCCTGTAGTATGGAGTTGTCTGGCAGTTGTGTTGCCGGCTGGACGTTAGACAATTGTTCGTACAACGATGCAACTTTCATTTTTAAGATATCCAGCTCTACCAGAGAAAGCCCCCTTTTACCCTGCTGTTCAAAAAGCTCTGTAATTTCAGCGAAAAGTGTTTTTAATTTCTCTGTTTGTTGCATGTTTAATTGGTTTACCGGAAGGATAAATTAAATTCGCTCAAAATTATAGCATTCATCACACATGTTCATTGAGCCGCAGATAACAGGAGACCGCAAGGGATGGATTGAAGCTATCGCTGGTTGTATGTTCAGTGGTAAAACAGAAGAGCTCATCCGCAGACTCAAACGTGCGCGATTTGCCAATCAGAAGGTAGAGATATTCAAACCCAGTGTGGATACCCGTTACGATGATACCCATATTGTTTCTCACGATGAAAACCTTATCAGGAGCACCCCTGTGAGTCACTCTTCCAATATTTTGCTATTGAGCAACCAATGCAGTGTAGTAGGCATAGACGAAGTTCAATTCTTTGATGCCGGCGTGGTAGAGGTGGCCCAGCAACTGGCGAACAGAGGTATCCGGGTAATTGTAGCAGGTCTGGATATGGATTTCAGTGGCAAGCCCTTTGGTCCGATGCCCCACCTGCTGGCTGTTGCGGAATATGTCACCAAGGTCCATGCTATCTGCGTGCGATGCGGCAATATTGCCTCCCATAGTTACCGGTTGGTCGATAACCAGGAACAAGTTATGCTGGGCGAAAAAAATGAGTACGAACCCCGCTGCCGCAGCTGTTTTCTTAAGAAGGATTAAGAAATTGATTACCTCATTCTGACAGGAAAAAGGCTTCTATTGCGTATCTTTGAACCAAACTTACGTGCAAATGAAGAAAATTTTTACAATCTTGGCGATTGTTACAATTTCAGGCGCAGCATTTGGTCAGGCCCCTACAACGGGAATTGACAAGGAGCTGAACCTGTTACCCCGTGACGCAAAGCCAGCATCAAAAGATATGGTCTACAAAGACCGATATCTGAGTGGCACCAGAGACGGTGCACTAACTTATTACTGGGTGAACTACAGCCTGGGTGTAGACCTCGCTTTCAATGGTCTGGCACTGGAGAACATCTCTGCCATGCCTTTATGGCCGGACTCCACCGTAAAAGTAGTAGGTAATGATGGTACAGGCCCCTTCGAGTATTTCTGGTGGGTGCACTCTTTCGCTACTACCCTGGATCCTACATCCTTCTATTTCCACGATTATGTAGATTACGAATACTACCCCGATATACCTCCTGCAGTTCCTACACCGCTGTGGTTTGATGCCAAACATGCATTTGATGTAGACTCTGTTGGTATATACTACTATTACGATAGGTACAATACTGATGTAACTGATACCCTCGAGGTTTATCTGATTACGCCTTCATCCAGCGCGCTGGTATTTGGTACTCTTGGAGACCCTCCATACCAGGCAGTATACACCCGTTATATAGATGATTTCAATCGTCCAAACGGGACTTTCCAAAAGCAGACCGTTTTACTGGGTGATGCTGATACTGCGTCCTTCGGTATTGGTTACATTCAATTGCCTGTAGACATCGAAATACCAAAATCTCCTACTGGCAATGCTAACAAGATAGGTATCGCCTTCTCTTACAAGCCGGGTCAGAGCTACTCTTTCGGAGATACGCTCCTGGATTTCAATGATCCTCCTACCGTTACCAATCCTATGAACGTTTTCTGGCTGCTCACCAACGAGGAGTTGCTGGAATCCCTGCCTACAGCCTACGGTGATGGTTCTTACAATCAGTCCGGTGCTGCTACTTCTGATGTTCGTTATAACATCAGTACTACAGGATGGAACGGTTACTATATCAACACGACTGCTTTCTTGTCACCTGAATACGCATGGGAACATGCATTTGTGGACTGGCATATGGCCCCCAAAGGAGCTGCTTTTGCCTTCCAGAATGTCTCTCCATGCGTCGATCTCACTATGGAGTTCTTCGATCTGAGCAATTTCATGGATGATCCTGCCTCCGCTTCCTACTACTGGATTTTTGGAGACGGTTCCATAGATTTCGATCAAAACCCTACACATACATTCCCGAACCCCGGTTCCTATGAAGTGTGTGTGGTGGTAACTGAAGGTGCAGTTTCCTATGAAACATGCCGTACCATCAACGTTGATTTCTGTACCAGCCTGGATGAATTCAGTTCACTGAATGATTTCAGCCTGTATCCTAACCCGGCGAATAACCTGATAAATCTGAATGTTTCTTTCAATACATCAGAGGATATCATGGTGAGCATCGTGAATAATCAAGGTCAGGTTGTTTATCGCAACAATCCTGGCCAGGTTACCACTTTCAATGACGCCATCAATGTGGAGCAACTTGCTGCTGGTTTGTACATGATGCATATTCAAAATGCTGCTGGACAAGCCGTTACTAGAAGCTTTGTTGTAGAATAAGTAAATACAATGCTAAAAGCCGGACCTGCATTGCTTGGTCCGGCTTTTTTATGCCCAGAATATTCTATTCCTGCTATCATATCCTGTATGAAACACCTGCTGCGGGCTGCACTGAACATGTACAACTTCCCTCCCATTTGATAACTAGAGCAACTATACTGTTGATCCTTATCAAGTGAAACCGGAATCCTTCGCATGTGCAAGGAGAACCTTCAGTATTATTGAAACACTGCCAACCATAAGCATCTTGCAGGCTTCCAAAGTGTTCATGAAACACAGCTGCATTCCTCCCATCTGCCTATTATTCAATTAATTACAGCAGATGAAGAAAGCTCTCACCTGTTCTCCAACTGCTAGACTATTAATCCGTCCAAGACGCAGCCCCGTCTCACCTGTTGTCCTCCTACTTCGACATAACATTCCAGGGTGCAAGGCTTTCACCATCCAGCTAAGTAGGCAAAAGGCTATTAGTAGTATACAGTTAACGCTACATCTCCTTTCCGGCTCAGTTCGCTAACGGTGCATACGGTGTCAATCAAGGAAGCTACATTGCTGCTGACGGCACACAGGATTAATAACCAATTAACACCCCGAGCAATGCTACCCAGATCATTAACGCCTTGCTACATGCTATTATAAGGGTCGTGCAGAGGATATCGGTTCCTACCCAATCCCGGCAAGGCGGGCAAAAAAAAGCCTTGCTCATGAAGAGCAAGGCTTTTGAATAAATTGGTACTTGATTAGAGTACTGTAATTTTTCTGGATGTTAAGATACCATCTACCATGAATACTACCAGGTAGTTTCCAGCATCAAGATCTTTCACATTAAGACCAATTCTGGAGGTTCCTGCCGGATAAGCCCCGGACACTACATCCATCATTTTGTTACCTACCATGTTGTATACACTGATGTTTACATTGGCTGCTTCCAGCAAGGTAAGACCTATCTCTGCATATTCATTGGTTGGATTTGGAGCAATCACTATACCGGCCACAATCTCTTCCTGAATAGGACCTGATTCAACCGCGATGTCGTTTTCCTTAGCGAAGTTACAATCACCGGGAGCCAGGTTGGTTGCTCTGAAGTAACCACGACCATGTGTACCTATATAGATGGCACGACAATCTGTATCCCTGATCCAGTCTTCACGTATTTCAAATACAGGAACTACACCAATAACAGAGCTTTCATGAGCCCACTCTCCAACGCTGGCCAGGTTATAAGACCACACGCCGAACTCAGTGGCAGCGATTATCCAGTTGTTGTCGTAAGAATGAATCAGGACATCAAACACGGGAATATTGGGTAATCCACTAGCAATGTTATTGAATACAGCCGCATCATTTGACAAGGCATTGGAGGAATGGAATACATTATCATCCACACCATAACCACCTCTTGAAACGGCTACGTTATCTGGGTCATTTTTATCAACGCTGATACCAGTGATACGGCTTCCGAAAGGACCCGGATACAGATACTGCGTAATTCCATCCACAGCAGGATCGTAATCATCAGCATCTCCGTCACCATCTAAATCAGAATATTCAAGCGTAGCATTTAAAAGTCCTTCAAAGCGATACAGGCGGCCTGCAGAAGTACCTACATACAGCATGTCGCCATCGCCTGAGAATTCAAATGCAGTAGGAACACCTAAGGTTGCTCCTGCTTGCAGCTTCACCCAAGTTGGGTTTTCTGTAGAGTTGAAAAGCGCGCCTTTGGTAATCCAGACGTTGGAACCGGATGCCAGCACGAACCTGCTTTCAGATAATCCGGAACGAGTAAGTGTTACTTCTCTTCCTTCATAAGTGATGACATCTCCAATTTCATAGAATACACCGCTACCTTCCGGGTATTCTATTGTTCCTTCGTCTAATATAGATCTGAATGTTTCGAATAATTCCCAGTTCTCCCACATCTTGAATTCAGCAACGAACTCACCTCCTGTGTCGGCAGAGCCGTTACCGTCATTGTCGATATTAGGATCATACATAGGACCAACAGTAGAACCACCGTTTACTGAGCGCCTGATAGTTGCGCCGTTGGCTGAACCGGCAGCGAAGTTGGCAAATGCGCCGAACAGGTATTCAGGACGAATTTTAGAAATTTCACCTCTACCACCATCACCACCTACAATCTGAGTGGATTCCAATGCGCTGTTTCCGAGGAAATTGACATAAGGAGATCCGTTATCCTGGGTACCTGCCAGTGCCTCACCATAGAAACCTACGGAAACTCCATGCAGTTGTGTTACATCATAACCCTTGTTTCGGATAGCAAAATCGGGATAAGCATCCAGCGCATTACCTGTCCTTGTGATACCACCATCTGTACCCATGAACATAATATTGGGATCTGTCGGATGACAAACTATAATATGATGATCAGCGTGTATGTATTTAGGAGAGAAATCTGCATATCCGGAGAATGACATAGGTGTCCATGCTCCCGAAGAAGCTTTCCATGTCCAGCTGTCGAGCTGACCACCTATATACACTCTGTCTTTATCTGAAGGATTCACAGCTATACACAGGTTATAATAACCTTGCTGTCCCGGAGGATTAAACACAGAACTTGCTTCAGGAGAGATCGCTGAGAAGTTTATACCTCTGTCTGTGGAACGGAAGATCCCCAGCAGTTCATCGCTAGAGTTCGCTATGTAAGCATACACGTAATTATTATCAGAAGGAGCAACTGCCAGCACAATGCGACCAATACCTCCAACAGGCAAACCTTCACCATATAAATCTAATGTGTAAGGATCTGCTGCACTTACGCTTCTGTAATAACGGTTGCCATAAATAGAGTGTATATATCCTTCACTATCCCAAACCACTTCATTAGCTGCGTTATTATTGAGTGTTCCGGTAGGTCCACCAGAACAGAAGGCCCACGTGGTACCTCCATCTGTAGAATATTGAATACCACCGTTATGACCAGCCACCACGGCATTGCCGTCTGTAGGATGCCCTGCTAGGCGGTATACATATGCCCAGTCCAAAGATGCTGAAGCACCAAAAATTCCAGGTGATGGCTGTGTGGCTGAAAGAGAAGTCCAGCTCTGACCTTCATCGGTTGATTTGTAAACTCCATCGCCCGTAAACATATGCGTGAAACTGGCTGTACCGTCATAAAGGCCGGTTGCATCTTCGCCTGTACCGATGTATAAGTCACCATTGGCAGTTCTAACCATGGAAGAAATCAGCAGCGAACCCAATGTTTCATTTCCGGGTGAAGAATACCATTGCAGACCGGCATTATCGGTAATGAATACACCACCACTCACGCCACCGGCATACATCCTGTTGGGGTTGGTAGGATCAATTATAATTGCTCTGGTACGCCCTCCGACGTTATTGGGGCCCATATTGTCCCACTCAAGACCAAGACCGCCGCCACGGGTAGGGTTTTTCATAACCGCTTCCACCTGACGCCTTCCTTCGTAAATATCTTCAAAATCCAAACGGCCTGTGGTAGGGTTCTTCATCATCTCGAACATCCACGCACGTTGCCCTTCAATCATGGCCTTTTCTAGTTCTTCATGGCCATCCTCTTCATAGGCAGCTTCCTGCTTTGCTGTCTTCTCCAAAACGGAAAAGTGGGAGACGGCATAGATAGCCACTGCCAGCATGATCGTCGCAATTGGAATAGTAACCTTCAGTTTCATCTAAATTGGAGTTTAATTTCGTGTGAAAATAGAAAAATCTTTTAAGATAATTTAACAATAAAAACTTTTTTACGGCCAACTTACAATAGGTGACGCTCGGCATGATAGGATGACCTTACCAGTGCACCGCTTTCTACATACTTGAAACCTCTTGCCAGACCTGCTTCTTTGTAGTGTTCGAACTGATCAGGATGCACGAATTCCCTGACTTCCAGGTGCATTTTTGTGGGCTGAAGATACTGTCCTAATGTAAGGACATCGCACCCGTTTTCCACCAAATCATCCATGATGGCATACACTTCATCAGGCGTCTCTCCCAAGCCGAGCATAACACCACTTTTGGTGCGTTTTCCATAATCTTTCGTGCGCCTGATTTGCTCCAGACTGCGCTCGTACCTTGCCTGAGGTCGCACCAGCCTGTACAGCCGTTCCACCGTTTCCATATTGTGGGAGACCACCTCCTGTCCCGGCGAAATCATTCTTTCCAGTGCTTCCCATCTTGCTTTCACATCGGGGATGAGGGTTTCTATAGTTACATGCGGAGTGCGTTCTTTTACCTTGAAGACAGTCTGGTACCAGATTTCTGCCCCGCTGTCTTTGAGTTCATCGCGGTTCACTGAGGTAATGACAGCGTGCTTAACGCCCATAAGATCGATGGCCTCTGCTACCCTTGCCGGTTCATCCTCGTCATATTCGGGTGGACGGCCGGTGGCTACCGCGCAAAAGGAACAGGAGCGCGTGCAAACGTTACCTAAAATCATAAACGTAGCAGTACCTTCTCCCCAGCACTCTCCCATATTGGGACAATTGCCGCTTTCGCATATGGTATGCAGGCGGTACTCGTCGACGAGCTTTCGTACTTTCTTATAATTTTCGCCGGTAGGCAGCTTAACCCTCAGCCAGGATGGCTTGCGCTGACGGGGTTCTTCCCGTCGGTTGGCATCTATCACATTAAGTTCCAGCATATAATCCCCTTACCACTTTTTGCCCAGTTGCAAACTTAGATATAAAAACACAAAATAGGGCTTATTGTTCTCCAGAATCATAATGGGAACATCCTGTAAATACAGTTCTGCTCCTATGCCGGTCTCGATGCTTTTGATGTATTCGTCGAAGGCAGCCCAATCGAAGGATAAACCTGCCTTGGCAAAAGCACCGGGCAGGACGCTTACTTCACTGAGCCCCTTGCTAAAACCTGAATAACCGTAGATACTGCTTGCATCGAGAAACAGCGATGCGGTTTCAGGAGCATATTGTTGTGGTACGGAAAAGATGTTTCCATCCTGTTCGTACAGGATTTCCAGATAATAAGGTTTGACCAGACCCAACGAAGGTCCGAGAATGTAATTAAAGCTTATTTCAAAGCCGCTTTTTTCGGCCTTCTCTCCTATTAGAAATTTGTTACCGTATCCAAATCTGGTCGAGAAAAAACTGTTTTGCTTGGCGTAGACAAAAGGTTTAGGAGAATCAAAGCTAAAAGCGAAATTATATTCGTTGACCTTCTTAAGTTCTTTGGGATGCTTCAAGAACATCACCTCGAAGTACATGGTGCGTTTTTTATCCATGCTGACCCTTCTGGTGTAATCGGCAAAAGCTCCCCACCCGGCGGTAGTCAACCTTCCACCTGCACTTAACTCCCTGTTGTAGGCAATTCCACCCGGTCTCCCGGCGGACTCTTTGCTGTTATTGATGATAACAGCTCCTTCAGTTTGTGCATGAACTTGCCAACCTGAAACCAGAATAAGTAGGGTTAGGAGATGCTTTCTCATTTTATATAGCAACGAAAATAATTCCAATATCTTTAAATCTCAAACGCATTAGGTCATATGATTGTTTCAAAAGTAACTTACACAGGTGGGTTGCGCACTTCCATGTTACATCTTCGCTCGGGAAACACCGTCATTACAGATGCCCCTGTAGACAATAACGGACGTGGTGCAGCCTTCTCGCCCACCGACACTGTCGCTTCGGCACTTGCTGCATGCATGCTTACCATGATGGGGATAGCCGCCGAAAGCAAGGGATGGAATCTGGAGGGAAGTTGGGCAGAAGTCACGAAAATCATGGGAACTCATCCCCGGAGAATAACCGGAATTGAAATTTCCATGACCGTGATGGACCGGCAACTGGACGATAAGGCGAGGCAAATACTGGAACATACAGCGCGTACCTGCCCTGTCTGGCAAAGCCTACATCCGGATATTGCTATTACACTTCACCTTGCTTTTGAAGCTTGCTAACTTGCACTTCCAGCCAGCCGGAAGATATAGCGCTGTGAGAAGTGTGCGCCGTGCATGCCCCCTGATCAATGACCAAAACCTGTGGCGATTCATGCCAAACCTTGAAGCGGGAGGCGATGGCATCTGACAGCGACCGATAGCGGATAAGGTCTAGCTGATACCAATCCCATCCAAGGTCATCTGATAATTGATGCAAGCGATGCTCAATCATAGCAGACGTTCCGCACCTGACTGAATGTTTGAAAATAAGCTGGGGTCTTAAATAAGATGCCTGAATCAAGTGGTTAAGTTGACTCTCCTCTGACAATTCATGCCATGTAATCATGCTTTAAGAAACATCGCCTGAACCAAATGGGTTCACTTGAGATATCTTATTGGGACAACCATCCCTGTGGCAGGAAGACAACGTAAGGGTAGTTAATGCAAGTACTGCAACCAGCACCAACCATACACGAGGACGACTTTTTTGAATCATTATAGATTTTTTGTGCATTCTTATTCTATATATAAACGTAAAATTGAGTAATTATTTTGATAAAACCAATTGGTTTTCAACTGTGGGAGTGTAACATTGCAAGCTCACATTTGGTTTCTGAAAGCATATGAAAATACATTTAATAGCAATTGGCGGGGCGGTTATGCACAATCTTGCGATTGCCTTGCATACCTCGGGGCACGAGGTAACCGGTTCTGACGATGAAATTTTTGAACCTTCCTTTTCCCGTCTGAGCTCCCATGGCCTGCTTCCCGAAAAGATGGGCTGGCATCCTGAGCGTCTGCACGAAGGACTGGATACTGTCATTATAGGCATGCATGCACGGGCTGATAATCCGGAGCTGCTGCAAGCACAGCAGATGGGACTTCCCGTACTCAGCTTTCCTGAGTTTGTGTTCTCACAATCTGCATTTGCAACGCGCGTGGCTATTTGCGGCAGCCATGGTAAAACAACCATAACCAGCATGATCATGCATGCGCTAAAATTGGAGAGGAAGGCATTTGACTATCTGGTGGGCGCTCAACTTGAAGGATTCGACACCATGGTGCAGTTCAGCGAGGCACCCATCATGGTCATAGAAGGCGACGAATACTTTGCATCCCCTCTTGACCGGCGACCTAAGTTCCTCCACTACCGTCCGCAAATTGCGCTCATAAGCGGCATTGCCTGGGACCATTTCAATGTATTCCCCACCTACGAAAACTATACCGATCAGTTCCGGCTACTGGCCGAGCAAATGGATGGCGAAGGCGTTTTATTGGCCTCTGCCGATGATACAGAACTTACCCACTTACTCAGGACCTGGAAAACGGCTGTCCGCGTCGAACCCTATTCGGCACTACCCTACCGCATCCACGACGGCAGCGTAATTATTGAGTGGGAAGGAGCAGATTTCCTGGTAGGTGTTTTTGGCAGACATAATTTAACCAATATGTCCGGCGCTATGCAGGTATGCCGGGAACTAGGTATTCAACCGGTCAACTTCCTGCAACACATGGCAACGTTCAGAGGTGCAGCCAAGCGCCTTGAGTTACTTTCCAGCAGTCCGGATAAAAAGATATACCGCGATTTCGCCCACGCACCTTCCAAAGTGGCCGCCACGGTTCAGGCAGTAGCCGAAATGCACCCGGAATCGCCATTTACAGCTGCACTGGAACTACATACATTCAGTAGTCTGAACAAAGATTTCCTGCCTCAGTACCGGGGGAGCATGCATGGTGCCTCCACCAAAATAGTGTTTTTCACTCCCCATACTTTGGCCATGAAAAAACTACCTGCTATTTCAGCGGAAGAAATCCTCGATTTCTTTGACGATCCGGAAATCATGGTCTTTACAGACACAGAAGAATTATTTACATATCTCCGGACTACCAGTCCATCCCTTCTGTTGTTAATGAGCTCCGGCAATTTCGGCAATTTGAATATTGATGGATTAATGTGATTTTTGCAGGTACATGTTACACCTCGACAAACCCCTTGTAATTCTTGACCTGGAGACCACCGGTATCAATATTGCATCCGACAGAATCATAGACATCAGCCTGCTGAAAGTCTATCCCGACCAAAAAACAGAAACCCTTACCATTCGAATGAACCCGGGAATCCCCATTCCTCCGGAGTCCACTGCCGTGCATGGCATATCGGATGAAGACGTTAAAGACGCACCCCCGTTTTCCAAAGTAGCCGTTAAAATCCGCGATTTTATTGGCAATGCAGATTTAGGCGGATACAACTCTGCTCGGTTTGATGTGCCTATGCTGATTGAAGAATTCCTGCGGGCAGACATCGGTTTCGATACGAACAGAAGACATATCGATGTGATGCGTATTTTCATGCAGATGGAGAAGCGCGACCTCACAACTGCGTATAAATTCTATTGCGGCAAGGATTTGGTAGATGCGCATAGTGCAGAAGCCGATACGCTTGCCACCTATGAAGTATTACTGGGCCAGTTGAAAATGTATGAGCAACTGGAAAGCAATGTCAATTTCCTGCACGAGTTTACCAAAGACGATGATTTTGTAGATACCGGCAGAAGAATGATTTACAAAAACGGTAAAGAATTTTTCAATTTCGGCAAGTACAAAGACCGCTCTGTAGAAGAGATTTTCAGGAAAGAACCCCAGTACTTCGACTGGATTATCAATAATGATTTCCCGCTCGACACCAAACTAAAACTAAAGATGATTCGTTTGAGACTGCAACAATCTAAAAACAAATAGTCTTGCCGCGCAGCCTTATCATCATACCTACCTTTAACGAAGCAGAGAACATCGGCAAGATGATTCAGGCTGTTCTCAGCATGAACGCATCTTATGAGCTCCTGATTATCGATGATGGTTCTCCTGACGGCACCGCAGCTATTGTGAAAGGCTTGCAGGATCAATATGCCGGTCGCCTGCATCTGCGCGAAAGAAGTGGAAAGCTCGGATTGGGTACTGCCTATATCATGGGATTCAAATGGGCATTGGAACGCGACTATGCTTACATTCTGGAGATGGATGCAGACTTCTCTCATGACCCTGCCGACATCCCCCGCCTGATACAACGCTGTGAAGAAGGCGCCGATATCAGTGTGGGTTCGCGGTATGTAAAGGGAGGAAAAGTTGCCAACTGGCCATCCGACCGGATCTTCATTTCCAAGGGAGCATCCATCTATGTGAAAATGGTTACATGGATGCCTGTTTATGACACGACTGCGGGCTTTGTATGTTACAAGCGGGAAGTGCTACAAACGATAGACCTGGATAAAATTCGTTTTATAGGCTATGCATTTCAGATAGAAATGAAGTTTGCAGCGTGGAAGTGCGGATTTCATATTGCAGAAATTCCTATAACTTTTAAGGACCGCGAAGCCGGTACCTCCAAGATGTCGAAAGGCATTGTCAAAGAAGCTGTGTTAGGGGTGTTATCCATGCGCTGGAACAGTCTATTTCACTCCTACCGAAAACCATAAAAAAAAGGCAGTTTCCTGCCTTTTTTATCTTCTAATACCTATTGCATTCAGATGGTATCAGCTACCAGTTCCGCCAACTCTTCAGAGGTGAATCTGCAATTCATTTTTACATAAACGAACGCCTCTCCTTCATCATCCACCAGCACTACCATCCTTCGAATGGTTCCGCGTTTATTCTGTTTGATGCTAATCTGAACCTGCGTAGCTTCGCTGTATACCTGCAGCAGGGGTGCATATTCACGTCGCTCCATTCTATTCAGCTTACGGGTAATCTTTTTATCATAAGAACCGTTATACGCAGCACCTTCTCTGATACAAAGGTTAATGTTACCGACATGCTTTAGAAGGTCTGCATCGAATTCGTCTGTATAATCATCTGCAATACCTGCAACCGATTTGATCAAAATTCCCGGAATCCAAAGGTTGAGTTTTGTACCTTCATGTTCCATATCAGGAGTGCTTCCGGCAAATGAACTCCCTGCGATACACAACAGCACGAGGAGGAATGATATATGCTTTTTCATATTATTATTATTTATTCAGTTCTTCCAGCTTTTCCAGACCATCGATGTCGATGCTGCCAGCCATTTTCGAAAGCTTTTTCAGATCTATTATTCCGAATATATCCACCAGGACAAATTCTTCACCATCATCGACCAGGATCACCAGTTCATTGATGATATCGGTACCTGATTGCAGTGATAAGATGCGCACGCGTTCGTTGTCGCTGTATACGTTCATCAGCTCATCGAAACCTTTAACTGACAAGGTGCTTTCAGCCTCTTTGTAGAGTTCATGTGTGCGGGCGTTGCCTTCGGTATTTTCGAATATCAGCACTTTAATGCCTTTTAATCCGGAAGCCATCTCTTTAAGTTCAGCTTCATCTTCAGGAGCCACCGTTGCCAGCATTTCAAACATCTTCTCAGAAATGTTTACACTGGTGAATCCGGATTTCCCTTCATACCTGGAAAAAAATACATCGGAAGATGTCTGGGCAAATGCTGCGGTCATAATACCAACAGCGGCGAGGAATAGGAATGTCTTTTTCATGTTTGTCATTTTGGTTTTTGATTACAAACATGAGGCGTTCCAGCATGCCGAAAAGTTACACGCGGGCTTAAAAAATTATTATTTATCGCTGTATATCAGCAGGGAGAGCAATAATAATTGATAGTAGAGATTATCGAGTCGGGCTGTTAAATTGACAGGTGCTTTAAATATGTTCGGATAGATAATCAGCATATTTTTCAGGTCATGAATCTTCCCTTCTATGCTGACTACCAGGCGCTCGGCATCCCAATCTACATAGCGTTTTTGCCGGTCATTCAGGATGAGCGTAGCGGGAACTTTCTTATTATTTGCCAGTTTCTTAAATGTGTAGTTGGCCGAAAATGCTTCTGCCATTGCCCGGGCAGACAATTGCGCAATCAGCGCCTTGACATCAAGGGTTGCATTGTTCCTGTGCGACAAGAGCTGAAGGTTATCGCGCATTTCTCGAAGTAACGCATTCTTAATAACGTCCTTGGAGCGCGCCCTTTCCGCGAGAAATTTCAGGACATCCTTGAGTCCGCCTACCCCTTGAGTTAACCATTCAGCCATAGGTACAGGCAAATGTAATGGATTCGGAGAAGAGCCTCAGGGGTGCTGTTTTTTATTTTTAATGCTTTGCTTTTCCCACCATACAGGCGAATCATCGGTAGGGTCGTAGTTGTAGTTGGTAGTGATCTCCTCCCCTGCAGCGATATCGCGAATGGCTATAAATTCCATGATATTCAGGTCGAAATCCGGTTCATACCTTGCATTGGGCTGGTAGGAATGATTGTAAAGCGACCCAAAACCGAGCGCCAGTGCACCCTTGTTGCCATTCTTTCCCCATTCGAAATAATACTCGTAGATATAGGTGTTGTCGATGGAAGCCCTGTCTTTTTTGCTGAAGACTATCATTGGTGCCACTTCAAACACCTCTCCTGCTTTGATGTCTTTGGAAGTAAATACCCCGCGACCTCTATCGCTGGTGCGGGAGACAAACAGGTAGCCCGGCAAAGAAGGCGTTACCATACGGGGAGTTGATTTTCGCTTAGCCAAAGCCTGCGTGAATTAAGATACAATTTTAGTCACCTGCGCATTGAAACGCTCTTTCACCCCTTTAAAATGGGCTTTAGCCGATTGCTGGTCAGTAAGATGACGGTAATCGTTGATCTCTTCGATCGTGGTGTCGTACAATGCCAGCAAAAGCAATTGAAAGAGTCTCACCCTTTGAAT
>DDYY01000062.1 GCA_002346225.1 Bacteroidetes bacterium UBA3022 | reverse complement strand
GGTTTTATTGAGCACAAATCGCTGTACGGCATCGTAAAGATGGGACTGCCCAAGAAGGGGATGATGGAGCTCTCCTACTTCCGGGAAGTATTGCATAAGGAAATCAAGAGCGACCGCTTCGACAGTTTAAAAAAACCACTATACGTTGCTGTGACCAACCTCAACAAGGGCGGGTGTGAGATTAAATCGAAAGGCGATCATCTGATTGATTACATCATAGCATCTGCTTCCGTACCCATGGTGTTTCATCCCGTTGAGATCGAGGGGCACCTGTATGTGGATGGCGGTGTCATCAATAACCTGCCTACCGAGCCCCTGCGCGACAAGTGCAGCACATTGATTGGTGTGAATGTCAATACCGTCGATTATGTAGCACATATCAGTGGCATCACCGATGTAGGGCTGCGGTGCATGGACATCAGTTTCAAGGAGCATGTGCAGGCCCGTTTACAAATTTGTGATATGGCCATTGAACCTGCAGTGAGTAAGTTTGGTATTTTTACACTGAACAAGGCACGCGAAATCTATCAGGCCGGCCTGGAAGCTGCCCAAAGAGCAATCGCTGCCTATCAAGAAAAATCAGCACATGGCACTTCTGCTTCCGGTTAATGGCATTCATCCTGCTTTTGGTAACAATTGTTTTCTGGCGCCCAATGCCACCATTGTGGGCGATGTGGTAGCCGGTGACGACTGTAGTTTTTGGTTCAATGCTGTGGTGAGAGGTGATGTGCACCGCATCAGAATTGGCAACAAGGTCAATATCCAGGATAATGCGGTAATACATTGCACCTATCAAACCGCACCTACCACCATAGGTAATGAAGTGAGTATCGGCCACAACGCCATCGTACATGGATGCACCATCGCCGACCGGGTGCTGGTGGGCATGGGAGCCATTGTTATGGACCATGCAGAAGTAGGCAGCGATGTATTGATTGCTGCAGGCGCCGTGGTGCTGGAAAAGAGTCAACTCGAATCGGGATTTGTGTATGCAGGTGTCCCTGCCAAGAAAGTAAAGGAACTTACGCCTGAAGTTTTCAGGCACAACATTGAGCGCATTGCCAATAATTATGTCCGCTATGCCGATTGGTTCCGCGACCTTCCAACACCTTAAACGATTACCCGCTGACCAGCGTCCACTTGCGGTGCGGGTCAATTTCATTAACTTTACTATACAAATTCAGGCATATGAAGAAGATTTTTATTCCCGTAATCTGCATGCTATCGGTATTTCAACTGGCTGCGCAAAGCACTTTTGAAGACGTATATGCTCTGTTGCAGACCAATTGTGCAGCTTGTCATGTAGATGGACATGAGAGCGGACTCTCACTCAATGGCAGCATTGCCGAGGTATACGACAACATCTACAATACCGACCCGGAGAACGCCGCTTCATCGGCCAAAGGGTATAAGGTTGTTTTTCCCGGCGACCCTTATAAGAGTTTTCTGTTCAGTAAGATCAACAACGGTCTTGCTTTGGATGTAAATCTGACTGCCGGCGAAGGAGCTGCCTGTCCACAGGATGGCGGAGCGCCGCTGGCCGACAAGGATATAGAGCTGATTCGCCAGTGGATCATTTACGGCGCAAGGGAAACAGGCTCGCAGGTTGATGTAGCGCTTATCAATTCCTTTTATACCACCGGTGGCATTCAGAGTGTTCCATCCCCACCTGCTCCCCCTGCACCGGAAGAAGGTTTTCAGATCCATTACGGTCCCTGGTTTTTATGGCCGGAAGATGAACAGGAGTACTGGAGTAAATTCTCCACTTTGTTACCGGAAGATCAGGAAATCAATCGCGTAGATGTGCAGATGGGTCCCTACTCCCATCACTTCATTATCTACAAGTACGACATGCCTACACATGTATTGAACCCCTTTGGCTTGCGGGAACTGGACCCGGAGTTCATGGGTGTTTCACTGGTTACGGCCAATCAGTTCAGCTATGACCTGGTATTACCCGAAAATACTGCCTTCCCATGGGCTTCGAATACATGGCTCGATTTAAACTCGCACTATATCAACTACTCAGCTGATTTACCATTGGCATGTGAAGTATTTGTCAATGTATACACCCAGCCTTCAGGAACCGCTGTGCAGCAGATGTATTCAGAGCTGCCGGTGAACGATGATATTTATATCCCTAATAACGGGAATGAGTACACTTTCGATCAGGCGATTTATGATGGAGGCAATAACGATGAAATTTTTCTTTGGGGCATAACATCCCATACCCATAAATACGGCACCGACTACGACATCTATAAAAGGAATGCAGATGGCAGTCGCGGTGAGCACATATTTGATGCATCCTGTATCGGAACAGAGGGCATGCCCGGCTGTCTGGATGAAATATATGATTACCAGCACCCACCCATCCGTTACTGGGATAACTTCCTGCCCATTACCCTGAAAGAAGGGCTGATTCACGAGGCGAGTTATGTCAACAATGGACCGGAGCCCGTATGGTTTGGCCTCACCAGCGATGATGAGATGATGGTGATGATTTATTTCTATCTCGAAGACACAACAGGTCTGAATCTGCCGGCGACCACCGCTATTGAAGAACAGGTAAGCGAGCGCTTCCGCATTCAACCCAATCCTGCACACCAGTCGGCTGTTGTTATTTTTGCTACACCCGCCGCTCCCTCCACTTATATGTTGGTTACCGATATGACCGGCAACCGGGTAGGGATGCAGGAAGTACCCGTTGGCAGCACCACTGCCATTATCGAGCGTCGCCATCTGCCCGCCGGAATGTATATGGTGCAACTCGTAGAACAAGGAATACTGCAGAGCAACAGCGCACTCCTCTTTGAGTAAATGCTTTTAATGAATAGAAAAGCAGCGTAGTATTTACGCTGCTTTTTTTTTGCGCCGGTGTACTTCGTAACAGGAAGTTTAGGCATAAAAAAAGCGGAAGACATGGCTGCCTTCCGCTTTCCTATTTCATTATTAGTAATTAGTTGGTATACATGATCTGTTGGTTGTAGGCTTTTCCATTCGCCATGATGCGAACGAAATACATACCGGATGACAGATTGAAATCATCCAGATTGAAGGACTGCGTATGGCTTCCTACACCCTGGTATCCATTGGAAAGCGATGCCATTCGAACACCAGTTACGCTGTAGAGCTCTACCACCACATCACCGCCTGTGTTCATATCGAACAGCACATTGATATTTCCCTGGGTGAGTGAAGGCACCACGTTGAAGGCTGCGACGCCATCTACCTGCTCATCGATGCTGGTACCCAGCCGGAAGTGTGCCATCACATTTTCGAGCGTTGTCAATGCAAAATATACATCGGTTGCAAAAGGATCGGGGTTTACAACGTGGTTATCCAGTTCCCAGTAATCGAAAGTGTAATCGGAAGCTGCCATGGCTTTCATATCTACCAGTGTTCCACTCAGGAACGTTTCGGTATAGGGATAGGAAGTTGGTGTTATAGCATTTACCAATACATCGCCTGCACCTTCCGGACTTACTTCCAGTGAGAAGTTATAAGTGGGCAGGGCATCTTCTACAAAGTAGGCAATCACGGTATCTGATGATTCCAGTGCAACGGTGATTTCCGGGTCGGTGTCAGAAGGGAGCGGTGTATTATTGACAAACTCCCAGTGAGAGAAAACAAATCCGGGAGCCGGCAGGGCATTCATTCCGAATGTAACACCGCCGTAGTACACACCGCTGAACGGATAGGTTCCCGGAATGATGGTATTTACCTTCACATCGTTTTCTGAACCCGCTGGTTCTATGATAAGTGTAATAGGATAAGCGGGTGTATCGAAACAGTCTTCAATACCTTCAGCCATATAGGCACAACGCTCTTCGATGAATTCGTAAAGGTCATCGTAATTGTTCATCCAACCGGTATAGGTTCCACCCCACTTAGCTGTATGACGGGTCATTTCAGGTTCAATCACGTTCATCATGCTATCGAGTACGGTGAGCATGAAGTCGCAGGAATAAGTGGTGTTATTCATATCTGCGAAGCGATTGACATATAATGAAAAGAAATCTTCATTTTCGAGCAATGCGTTCACCATATCGACGTGTCCGTTGGGGTCAACGCCCAGACTGAGCGGATCACAGGGGTCGGCATCTGGTGAGTCATCGGGAATACCGGTGTAGTTAATGTAGTGTCCGAAGGTGGCATCATTGTCCCAGAGGATATAGCGCCACTGCAGTGCTCCCCCGTCGGGATCATAACCTCTCCACCATGCGGTATTCCAGTTCAGCCAGTCTTTACATACGGATACCGTATTGATTTGCATGTAGTCAATCAGGCTGAGTACATTCAGGTTGTCGGTAACATAAGCATAGTTGGCCGGGTCGGTCATGTCGTTGGTGGTCACATAGTTCACAAACGGATCCCAGTCGGCCATTGTGCCATACTCTGCCCAGGTTCCTCCCCAGCACTTTATGAAATCCAGCTCGTATTCGTCCTGGTTGTAATAGTAGTCGGTGTAATCGTCGTCGTCTACTTTTTCACGGGTATCGTACACACCCCAGTAATCACCATTCAGGAACAGAATATTGAAAAAGGTGGAACGCTCATCGAGATCCAATCCGCCAATTTGCGACAAGTGATGCACATAGGCATCGCGGATGTGCGCGCCTCCGCTTGATTCGGGATAATTATCATTGGCAGCCGCCTTGACAATGAGGCGTTGGTAGCCGGTTCGGTCTGTCACATCAGAGAAAAAATCCAGGTCGATATCATTGTCGTAGCCGAACTGGTCGCGGGTGATAAAATCAAAACCGCGCTGGTCGTAAGCCCAGGAGTCGTTGCCATGCTCATTGAAGTCGCCAATGGATTCATCAATAAGGTTGAAATCTGCATCGAACAACTCAAAGGAGCCGACGGGTCGCAGCCAGCCGTTGCCATTGAGGAGATCATCTACCTGCTCACCGGCAATGGAAATCACTGGTACGTTGGAGGTCTCGTCAATAAAATAAGTATTGGTGG
>DDYY01000078.1 GCA_002346225.1 Bacteroidetes bacterium UBA3022 | reverse complement strand
AAAACACCTAGGAATAGGTCTTAAAGCAGGTGTGAACCTCGCGTCTCAGTCTACCAACATTGATGGCGCTGACTACGGAAGCACCACCGGCTTGTACCTCGGTATACCTGTTCGCTACTATATCAATGACAACCTGGTATTCCAGCCTGAAATTGCATTCATGCAAAAAGGCTCCTCTTTTGATTTCGAAACTTCAGTACCCGGTTTCTTTGAAACCAAAGTTGAATCTGACGGCAAACTGAACTACGTGGAGATTCCGCTAATGGTGCAGTACCTGATCGGCGATGGCGACATTCAGCCATTCGTGCAGGCAGGTCCGAGCATTGGCATTGGCATGGGAACAAAATCAACTGGAACTTCTACCACTACGGTAACCGATCCATTCACTGGCTCCACTACAACTGAAACGGAAGATTTCGATGATTCCGGAAGCTTTGAAGATGCCGGGTTAAGTGGTATCGATTTCGGATTTGGTATTGGCGCTGGTGCAGTTATGGAAGCAGGTCCCGGTGACCTGAGCCTTAACCTGCTTTACAACTTAGGCTTTGCCAATATTCTTGATGCTGACACCGCAGGTGACAACAAAATCAACAACAGAGGTTTGGCTATCATGCTGGGCTTCGTGCTGCCTATCAACTGATCAAGGCATAATTAACAAGGGCACCGGTTCTTATGGAGCCGGTGCTTTTTTATTGTAATAGCTTATCGAGCTCCCTGCGCAGGGCGTCACCTTTAACATTGTGCGCCACCACTCTGCCTGTGGCATCCAACAGCACGGTATGCGGAATGGAGTTAATGCCATACAATGCTCCCGCGCTGCTGCTCCATCCCTGCAGGTCAGACACATGCATCCAGGTTAGCTGGTCGTCGAGTATGGCTTTATGCCAGGCTTCAGCCTTGTTGTCAAAAGAAACACCCAGTATTTCCAGCCCCTTTGGGTGGTATTCGGCATAGACTTTCACCATTTCAGGATTCTCCCTTCTGCAGGGACCACACCAGCTGGCCCAGAAATCAATAAGCACGACACGACCGCGCAAATCGGAAAGCTGTATAGTATCGCCTTCCGTGTTGGGCAATGCAAAATCAGGAGCCATGGCACCCACCGCTGAAGCCGACAGCAAAGTCGCCCTTTCGGTCAGCATGCGCGTATACCTGCTATCGGGCTGTAGCACCTTGTAAGCTTCGGCCATTTCGTTCAAAGTGGCGTAATCCATGTCAAAAATGAGGTAGCGATTCAGGAGGTATGCCGATACCGGACTTTCGATGTGCTCGTTGGCAAACGCCTGAATAGCCGCATTCTGTCGCTCATATACAGCATCTGAAAGCAAGCTGATGCTGTCCTGCATAGCGCTGCTCATAGCCACCTTGGGATTGCTTAGTGGTGCAAACAGCTGTTGGATCTCGTTCTCGAAAGGCTCGATGATTGCCAGCGCCTGCATATATAAATCATGAGAAGCAGAACCCTCCACTTCGAGTGCTGCTACCTGTTGTGCATCGGCTTTCAAGCGAAGTTTACCCGGTTCAGCGAATACCCGAAAGTAATCGGGCTGTCCGTCGAATTGTAAGAATAGCATTTCCGGTAGCGGCAGTTCTGCACGGAGTGAGAACATGCCGTTTTCAATGACGGAAGAATCGAGGGGTATCAACTGCCTGTCCCGTTCAGCCAGTAAATACATTTTATCTACAGTTGCGCCGGTAATGGAACCTTCTATGATGACCGTATTTTCTGAGGAATTGTTAGTAGCATCAGGTGCCTGGCATGCTGACAGCAACAGTAAACCCATAAAAGCGACCATAATATTTTTCATGCTATAAAGGTACGAACACTGCATGGTTTGCGAAACTGATGACGGCTTTGTACATTGTTCTAAATACACACTATGCAACGCGTAACAGGAATTGGAGGTATATTCTTACAGAGCAAAAAGGACCATAAGAAATTATTAGGCTGGTACGACCGTCACCTGGGGATAAAAGATGATGCGGCCCACAACGGCATTTTCTGGAAATGGCGGCATGCAGACAATCCCGTAGCTATAGGAGAGACTGTTTTCAGTATCTTCTCTTCCGGCAGCGACTACCTGCAACCCTCCCCATCAGGATACATGATTAATTTTCGGGTAGCTGACCTGGATTGGTTGCTGGAACAGCTTCGTGCGGAAGGTGTTGAAATTTTAGGCAACACAGAAGTGTACGAATATGGGAAGTTTGCATGGATAAGGGACCCTGAAGGCAATAAAATTGAGCTGTGGGAACCTGCACCGGGATACCATTTCGATGGCGGCATGTCCGCCTCTTGACAACCATGAACCTGAAAGCCTATGGACTTCGAAATACTGTTAGCCAACCTCACGAATCCGACACTCCTGTATTTTGTGTTGGGTATCGTTGCAGCAGCTGTTAAGAGCGATCTGGAAATTCCCTCCAATACCGCTAAATTCATATCGCTCTACTTATTGTTTTCCATTGGCTTCAAAGGAGGTCAGGAGCTTTCGCACAGCACCTTTGATCAGGAGATACTGCTCTCCCTCCTATTCGGTCTCTTTATTTCAGCAGCCATTCCACTATATACTTTTTTTATATTAAAAAGTAAAATGAATCCGAGTGATGCGGGTGCCGTGGCAGCAGCTTACGGTTCGGTAAGTGCCGTGACATTTGTAGCAGCTGTAGGTTTTCTGGAGTCGCAGGGGCTTACCTTCGGCGGACATATGGTGGCAGTGATGGCCCTGATGGAATCACCTGCAATCATAATGGGGGTTATCCTATTGATGCGTTATGAACCCGATGCACCTCAGAAAGGCGGTATTGGAAATATCATACGACACTCCCTGACGAATGGCAGCGTTATCATGATATTAGGCAGTCTGGTTATCGGGCTCATTGCCGACAGCAGGCAAGCCGAAGGCATCAAACCCTTTACCACCGATATATTCAAAGGATTCCTTGCCATTTTTCTGTTGGAAATGGGCATGGTGACCGCACGGAGGTTTAAAGCATTCCGCAAATACGGATGGTTCGCCTTTCTATTTGCTATCATCGTTCCATTGATTAATGGGTGCCTGGTTGCCTGGGCCACGGGACTGTTTTCTGATAGCGAAGGAAACCGCTTCATTTTCGCGATTCTCGCGGCGAGTGCCTCTTACATTGCGGTGCCGGCGGCAATGCGGTTGGCTGCACCCAGGGCAGACCCTGGATTGTATATACCTATGGCCATAGGTGTCACCTTCCCATTCAACATCACTATCGGTATGCCGGTGTACTTTCTGATTGTACACCTAACATAGACGCTTATTTGCGTTTCAATAAACCTATCAGGAGCAGGAAGACGACAGCGCCCACTACGGCACTGGCGAGGGCGCCGGCAATGCCTGAGGCATTGATATTCAGTTCATCGAAAATCCAACCGCCAAGTACAGCACCCACGATGCCCACAATGATATTTCCTAAACCACCGAAGCTTTCGCCGCGAATCAATTTGCCGCCAATCCAGCCGGCAGCAGCACCTATGAGTATAAAATAAATAAGATTCATATGTTACAGCACTACGTTTTCTTTCCCTAAAAGTTGCAGGCGCAACAAGTTGGCAAATACACCTCCCTGTTGGGCTGCCAGCTCTTCGAAGGTACCCGATTCTTTGATATTACCGTTTTTCAGAACAAAAATCTGATCGACATTGCGGATGGTGGACAGGCGGTGAGCTATAATGATAGTCGTGCGGTTTTCCATCAATACCTCCAGGGCATCCTGCACCAGCCTTTCACTCTCTGCATCCAGTGAGCTGGTAGCTTCATCCAGAATGAGGATAGCAGGGTCTTTAAGGATGGCCCTCGCGATAGCTATGCGCTGGCGCTGCCCTCCGCTCAGTTTCACGCCCCGCTCTCCTACAATGGTATACAAGCCCTCCGGAAATCCTTCAATAAACTCCCAGGCATGCGCCTTTCGGGCAGCAGCAACGACCTCCGCCTCTGAGGCACCCGGCTTTCCGTATGCGATATTATCCAGTATGGTTCCGCCAAATAAGATGACTTCCTGAGGCACAACTGCCATATTATTGCGCAGCCATTTGAGGGAGTATTCACCATAGGACTGGTTATCAATGTCAATGGAACCGGCATCGGGCGTATAGAAACCTAAAACCAGCTGTGCTATGGTAGACTTACCGGCACCACTTGAGCCTGCAAGCGCTACCTTTTCACCACTTTTTATATGGAGGTTGATACCTTTCAGAACTTCGACATCCTTTCTGGTAGGATACGAAAACCGGACATCGGCAAAGCGAATCTCGCCCCGTATCTTGGGATGGCTTGCCGCCGGTGTATCTTCTAAGGGTACTTCACTTTCCGTATCGAGGATATCAAATACCCTTTCCGAAGCACCCACCGTTTTTTGCAGACGACCGTATAGGTCACCCAGACCGCCTACGGCGCCACCGATAAATCCGGTATACAACATGAAAGAAGTAAGCGTTCCTGCAGTAAGTTCGCCTTGCTTCATCAACACGGCTCCATACCACAAAACCAATACAAAGCCGCCAAACAATCCGAAAATAATAAAGGTGGTAAAGGCTCCCCGGTTTACAGCACCTTTGATACCTGCTATGACTACCTTCTCCATGTAGCTCTTGTAGCGGTTCGATTCGAATTGCTCATTGGCGTAGGACTTGACCGTAGTAATATTCTGCATGGTTTCTTCCACTACAATATTCGAGTCTGCCAGCGCATCCTGCCGTTGCTTGCTCAGCCTGCGAATAAATTTGCCATATACCAGGGCAAGGATGATGAGAATGGGAAAGGTAGAAATCATCAACAGGGTAAGCTGGGGAGAAATGAAGAAAATAAATCCCACACCGAACACAATGGTAACCACCTGACGGATGAACTCCGGTAAGGTCATGCTTAGCATATCCTGCAGCTGATCGACATCGTTGGTGCTGCGGCTGGTCAGCTCACCTACCCTTCTTTCTTCAAAAAAAGGAATAGAAAGTGTAACGAGTTTGTTGTACAGCACCTGCCTTACATCCGACATGGCTCTTTCCGTTACGGTAGCAAACAGGTAAACCCTGAAAAAAGATATTCCCGCCTGCACCACCAACAGTCCTACCAGGATGAGTGCCATGGTATTGGTATTGGCAAACAGGCTCTGGCTGTCCTTGAGACTGGCAGTATCGATGAGTTTGCCCATCAGGTAGGGAAACGTCATGGTGGTAAAGCTCGAAATAAGCAGGAAAATCATACCGGCAATAAACATGGCCCGGTAGGGCTGGATATAATTGAAAATCCGTAGGGCTGTCTGAATACTTTTCCTCGACAGGCGCTTTTTATCTGCTCCCTCCACCGGATCGTGCTGTCTGGATCTTCTGGTTGACATAATGGACTTTTACTGCTGTAAAATTAGATTAAGTTTGCCGGAGCAGCTTACAAGAAGAAAAGGTATAAGATCATGCAACAACACATCATCCATCTGCCTCCTTTTCCAAGAGGGTTTCATATTGTTGACAAGCATATATTGTCGCAAATAGAATTACCGCAAAGCGGCATCCTGCACATCTTCCTTCAGCATACTTCTGCCGGCCTCTGTATCAACGAAAATGCCGACCCAACTGTTCGCATAGATTTTGAAACCGTTTTTAACCGGCTTGTCCCGGAGGGGATGTCTTATTACCGGCATACCATGGAGGGGCCGGATGATATGCCTGCACACATCAAAGCAGCTTTGGTAGGACATTCTGTGAGCGTTCCTGTAATGAACGGACGGCTGGCGCTGGGCACCTGGCAGGGCATTTACCTGTGCGAGTTCAGGAATAATGGTGGAAGCCGGAAGCTGGTGGTTTCTGTTCTCCCATGACCCTTGCAGGCAATAAAAAACCCCGGAATCACTTCCGGGGTTGCAGTATGGTTGGTGGTAATTATTTTACCTTATTGACAATTTCTTCAAAAGCTGCAGGATGGTTCATGGCCAGATCAGCAAGTGCTTTTCTGTTCAGTTCGATACCGGCCTGTTGTACTTTGTGAATAAAGGTACTGTAAGTAAGACCGTGCGGACGAACAGCTGCGTTGATACGGGTAATCCATATCTGACGGTACATCGGTTTTTTGTCCTTGCGGCCTACATAGGCGTATTGCAAACTTTTCTCAACGGCGTTTTTGGCTACCGTCCATACATTTTTTCTTTTACCGTAGAATCCTTTTGCTTGCTTAAGCACTTTCTTACGGCGGGCCCTGGAGGCTACATGATTGACTGACCTTGGCATGACTGTTTATTTTACGCTAAGCCTAATGACCTTTTGATACGCGGTTGATCGGCCTGGTGTACAGTAGTAGTACCTTGCAGACGCTTCTTGCGCTTGTTGCTCTTTTTTGTAAGGATGTGGCTATGGTAGGCCTTGCTCCTCTTCAATTTACCGCTTCCTGTAAGCGAAAAACGCTTTTTGGAACTACGGTTGGGCTTCATCTTAGGCATAAATGCTTATTTTCTCCTTTTAATACAGGGACGCAAAGATAACAATACTTTGATATTTTAGGGAAAAATCCTGCTAACTTTTCTTTGTTTTCGGATTGAGGATAATATGCATCCTTTTTCCCTCCAGTTTGGGCATCGCTTCCGGCACGCCTACCTCCTCCAAACGCTGGGCAAAGCGCAATAACAGCACTTCTCCCCTGTCGGAGAATACAATGGAACGACCGCGAAACTGCACGTAGGCCTTCACTTTAGAACCTTCCTGCAGGAACTTTTCCGCATGCTTACTCTTAAATTCGAAATCGTGCTCATCGGTATTGGGTCCGAAGCGGATTTCCTTCATCTCCTGCTTCTTATTTTTCGCCTTGAGCTCTTTCTCTTTCTTTTTTCTTTCGTACAGGAATTTCTGGTAGTCTACTATGCGACATACGGGCGGATCGGCATTGGGTGAAATTTCTACCAGGTCAAGTTCTAATTCCCTGGCCATGCGGAGCGCCTCTTCCGTAGCATATACTTCGGGCTCGACGTTTTCACCTACCAATCTGACCTTGGGTACCCTGATCTCGTTGTTGGTGCGGTGGGGATTTTGTTTCTGCCTTCCCCTGAATGGGGGTTTGGGTCCTCTTCTTTTCTGCAAATGATGTTGATTTAATGAAAAATGGATTCTATGGATTGATATAATTGACTGACAAATGCTGCTGCTTCCTGTGTTCCGACATCACCTTCACCATGCTTGCGAACAGACACCATGCCGCTTTCGGCTTCTTTTTCGCCAACTATAAGCATATAAGGTATCTTTTTGGTTTCAGCATCTCTGATTTTTCTTCCAATTTTTTCCGAACGGGTATCAAAGGAGCAGCGAATTTCGTGTTTTTTCAGCATTTCTGCTATGCCCTCGCAATAATCGTTGAACTTATCGCTGATGGGTAACAGTGCTACCTGAACCGGGGCCAGCCAGGCCGGGAAGTTACCTGCATAATGTTCAATCAGAAAACCAATGAACCGCTCATGCGTTCCCAGCGGGGCCCTGTGAATGGCAATAGGCACTTCCGGTTCATTATTGCTGTTCATGTATTTCAGGTTGAAACGCAGAGGCTGGGCAAAGTCTACCTGATTGGTAGCCAGCGTGAACTCCCTGCCTATGGCACTCCATATCTGTACATCGATTTTAGGACCGTAGAATGCCGCCTCATCTGCTACTTCCACATAAGGAATACCGGACTCAATCAGCACCTTCCGCACCATATCTTCGGTTTTCTTCCAGAGCTCAGGCTCGTTGACGTATTTCTGGCCGAGTTTTTCCGGTGCATGCGTACTGAAACGCATCACGTATTTGTCTATTCCAAATATATCGAAGTACTTGAGATACATATTGTTAACGCTCTCAAATTCCGCCTTGAACTGTTCTTCTGTACAATAGATATGCGCATCGTTCATCTGCAGACTGCGCACCCGCATCAGTCCGAATAACTCCCCGCTTTGCTCATACCGGTAACATGTTCCGTATTCTGCCAACCTTAAAGGAAGATCCTTATAGCTTCGCGGAACAGCGTCGAAAATTTTATGGTGATGCGGACAGTTCATCGCTTTGAGGTAGTATTTCTGTCCGTCAATATCCATTGGCGGGAACATGCTATCCTCATAATAAGGCAAGTGACCGCTCTTCAGGTACATGCTTTCTTTGGCAATATGAGGCGTCTTCACTCTCTGGTAACCTGCTTGTTGCTCTGTTGCCTTCGCCAGGCGTTCGAGTTGTTCAATCATGGCAGCACCATTGGGTAACCACAGCGGCATACCGGGTCCCACGTCATCATCGAAAGTGAAGATTTCCAGCTCCTTGCCGATCTTTCTGTGGTCGCGCTTTTTCGCCTCCTCCATCATTTCGAGGTAGGCATCCAGCTCTCCCTGCTTGGGGAATGTTACACCATAAATACGCGTAAGCATGGGATTTTTCTCACTTCCTCTCCAGTAAGCACCTGCTATATTGGTCAGCTTTACCGCTTTGATGTAACCTGTATCGGGGATATGCGGACCACGACAGAGATCGACAAAATTTCCCTGTGTATAGAATGTTATTTTACCGTCTTCCAGCTCTTCAATTAACTCCAGCTTATACTGGTCGTTTTTCTCGCCAAAATATTGCAGGGCTTCCGCTTTGCTTACTTCTTTGCGGACATAAGGATTCTTCTGCCCGGCCAATTCCTTCATCTTCTTCTCCAGTGCCACAAGATCTTCAGCACCAATGGTGGTTCCACCCAGGTCGATATCGTAGTAAAAACCGTTGTCCACCGGAGGACCAATCCCAAACTTTACACCCGGGAACAGCGCTTCCAGTGCTTCTGCCAGCAAATGCGCCGAAGAATGCCAGAAGGTAGATTTTCCCTCTTTATCATCCCAGGTCAATAACTGTAATGTGGCATCTGAATCTATAGGGCGGTTGGCATCGCGTACTTCATTATTTACTTTGGCACTCAGTACCTTTCTTGCCAATCCTTCTGAAATGGATTTGGCTATTTCCATGGCGGTAATCCCAGCTTCGTACTGCTTCACTGCACCGTCAGGAAATGTGATATTAATCATGTTCATTGCGCTTTAAGTTCGTCAATTTTTTCTTGTATAAAGGTAAGCTCAGGATCGAGATTCATGGCCTGCTGAAAATAAGTAAGTGCCTCCTGTTTTCTGCCGAGCTTCTCAGCGCACAGCCCCATGCCATAATGCGCATAAGCCTTGGCGGGCGATTGCTTCACGGAAAGATCGAAATAGCGGAATGCCTTCTCTACGGAGTCAATACCAAAATAAATGGTAGCCAGGTTGTACAAGGCATCTGCATCCTGGGGATTGCGGATTATGATTTGCCGGTAGTAATTGATGGCTTTATCTACATCACCTTTATCCTGGAAAAACTTCGCTTTGGCATAGGCGGCCTCCCGGCTGGTATCTCCCGTGGCGATGGCGTTATCGTAATACTGAATTGCCAGCGGATCGCCCCTGTCGGCAAAAATCAAACCGAGCTGCATCCAGGCATCGTAATAATCCGGATCCACTTCCGTGCAGGCCTGGAAATTGGAAATTGCTTTGGTCGTATCGCCTGATTCTTTGTAAATCAACCCTTTGTAAAAGTAGGCCGGAGCGTTTTGAATGTCCAGCCTCAGCAGCTCGTTGAGCTGGTTGATGGCGAGTTGGTATTTGGGCTCCGGAAGGAGGAAATAATCGATGGCCAGGTTTAAGAGGATATCGGGATTGCTCGGATACCGCGCCTGATACGAAGCGAGAATTTCAATGGCTTCCTGTGCCCTGCTCATCTCAAAAAGACAATCGGAATAGCCGAGTGCATAGGCCGCCTGCGTGCTGTCGATAGTATAGGCCATGGCAAAATCTTCGAGGGCGTATTTCAGGTTACCGTAATCGAAATAGGCATTGGCCCTGTTAAAAAGTATACCTGCATTAAGGGAATCCTGTTGCAGCGCAAGGGAGTACTGCTCAATTTCAGGAGTGATAGTGCGGATGGCGCTGAGGGTATCTGTCGTAGCAGTCTCTTTCTTGAAATATCCTTTTTGCACGGCAAATACGCCACCAATAACAACAGCCAGTAGCGCTACTGCCAGCACATAGATACCCAAACGCCTGTTTTGCATGCTGCAAAGGTACGTGAATTGGGAAATTTTCACGCCGATGCAACTATTAAACATAAATGGGGTTGTACCTTTGTCACCCAAAAAAAAGAAATGAACGGAAGGGTTTTAATATTTGTAATTGCCATGCTGCTGTTGATGAGTTATGCGGGAGTTATGGCCGAAAAGCTGCAGGAAAGAGCAGCCGCTGCCGCTGAAACTGCAACAACCGAAATGCCGGAAGCGGCATCAGCCGGCTATCCCGAAGAAAAGCATTTAAGCAATGTACGACAGTTGACCTTCGGAGGAGATAATGCAGAAGCTTACTGGAGTTTCGATGGTAATAAACTGGTATACCAGTACCGCGATAAGGCGAAAAATCTGGAGTGCGACCAAATCTACTGGGGAGCGACCAATACATCAGCATTTACGCCCCACATGGTGAGCAATGGAAAGGGACGCACTACCTGTGCGTATTTTCTGCCGGGCGATGACCGTATTGTATATGCTTCCACTTTTGCACAGGTGGATAGTTGTTTACCCGACCCGGACCGCAGCAAGGGCTACCTCTGGGGTGTTTATCCGAGCTACGAAATCTACATTTCCGATCTGGAAGGTAATATCCTGAAGCAGCTCACCGATAACAACTATTACGACGCAGAAGCAACCGTCTCTCCCAAAGGCGATAAGATCGTGTTTACCAGCGACCGCAGCGGCGATCTGGAACTATGGACCATGAATATCGATGGAAGCGGACTGCAACAAATTACCAATGTTCCGGGGTATGATGGCGGCGCTTTCTTCTCGCCCGATGGCAGCAAGATTGTTTTCCGCGCCTCCCGATTTGAGGATCCTGAAGAACTGGCAGCCTATGAAGCCTTGCTGAAAGAAGGATATGTGCGACCCAACGCGATGGAGCTGTTTGTCTGCAATGCTGACGGCAGCGATTTGAGACAGCTCACCCACCTGGGAGGAGCCAACTGGGCGCCTTTCTTCCATCCGTCCGGAGAGAAAATAATCTTCTCCTCCAATCACCAGACGAAAAGGGTTCCTTTCAACCTGTTCATGATTAATCTGGACGGAAGTGGACTGGCGCAAATTTCCTTCGATACTGTTTTCGATAGCTTCCCCATGTTCAGTCCCGATGGGAAGAAAATCGTTTTCGGTTCTAACCGCAACAACAATGGCACAAGAGATACCAATTTGTTTATAGCCGATTGGAAAGATTAAACCATCCATTTATGAATGGTTATCCCGGGAATGCAGCTTCATTTCCGGGATTTTTTTTGCCCGGGTTCGGGATGGTTGTTACTGCTGGCTTTGCAAGTATGAATTGTTGAGCTTACTACATAAATAATTAAGTGCGCTTGTGCGCAGAAATTCACGCATGAAGCCCCACTTTCGATGTCCGCTTTTTACCTTTAGGATATGAATACCCTTATTAAGAATGTACAGTTAGTCAACGAAGGAAAAATTATTGCCACCGACGTTTATATCAGGAATGGAAGATTTGAAAAAATCGCTCCGCAAATAAGTGTTCAGGAGCAGCATACGGAGGTAGACGGACAGGGTTTATATTTAATGCCGGGCATTATTGATGACCAGGTACATTTCAGGGAGCCCGGGCTTACCTGGAAAGAAGACATCGCACATGGATCTGCAGCAGCAGTTGCAGGGGGAATGACCTCATTCATGGAGATGCCGAACGTACAGCCGCCATCCTTCACCCATACATTGCTGGAAGAAAAATACAGCCTGGCAGAGCGGGTCTCCAAGGCAAACTACTCCTTTTACCTCGGCACTTCCAACGACAACCTCGATGAAATTCAACGCACCGACCCTACCCGCGTATGCGGCGTCAAGATATTTATGGGAAGCAGCACGGGTAATCTGCTGGTAGACGACCCCAAAGTACTGGAAGCAGTTTTCCGAAATGCCCCTACTTTAATCGCTACACATTGTGAACACGAACCCACCATTCGGGCCAACACAGAAATCTACAAAGCCAGATTTGGTGATCATATACCAGTGCACCTGCATCCTGTCATCAGGAATGAGGAAGCCTGCTGGTTATCGTCGTCATATGCAGTAGAACTGGCAAAATCGACGAACGCACGACTGCACATTTTGCACATCAGCACCGCCGAGGAATTGTCGCTTTTCCGCAACGACATTCCCCTGGAAGAAAAACGTATCACCGCCGAGGCTTGTGTGCATCACCTGTTTTTCGATGCGGCTGATTACCAGGAACTGGGTGCGCGCATCAAATGGAATCCTGCTGTAAAGGATGCCCGACACAAACCGGAAATTTTGAAGGCAGTGCTGGATAATCGCATTGATGTTATTGCAACAGACCATGCTCCGCATACTATCGAAGAAAAACAAAACCCCTATACCTCCTGCCCTTCAGGGGCACCCATGGTGCAACACAGCATCAATGTCATGCTCGACTTCTACCATAAGGGAGCAATTTCTTTGGAAACAATGGCAGCAAAAATGAGTCATGATGTGGCGCGCCTGTTCCGCATCAAAGATCGCGGCTACATCAGGGAGGGTTATTATGCCGATTGCTTTCTACTCGACCCAAATGCAGAACTTACTATTTCGAAGGACAACCTGCTGTATAAATGCGGTTGGAGTCCATTGGAGGGATTCAAGATGAAAGGTCGGGTAATAAGCACCTGGGTAAACGGACAGAAAGTATGGGATGGCCATTCGCTGCTGGCAGGAACACCGGGAGAACGGATGGAATTTCAACGCCCCTGACAGCAATTGTCATTCGGGCTAACCGCGCTGCAACATTTTAGAACCAGCAAGAAGTAAATTACTTTTTCTTCTTTTTCTGTAATTCTTGTTGTTGTTTCATGGCTTCTTCCAGGCGCTGAGCAAACTTGGATTTTTTGGTTGGCTTAGCCTTGTTCTCCTGAATCTTGGCATGAATCGCTTCGTCGTTGATAAAGAATTTGCGAATGGCAAACTGCTGTCCGAAGGTGATCATGTTACTTACGAAGTAGTAGTAAGTCAAACCGGCAGGATAGTTATTGAGGAAGAACAGGAAGAATACCGGGAAGATATACTGCATGAACTTCATCTCCTTAGTCAATCCGCTGGCATTGCTCATGTTCATCTGCACATATAATATGGAGGACAGGGTCATGAGGATACAGAATAAACTCAGGTGACTTCCCAGGAAGGGAACATCAAAGCCAAACTTGATAAGATCATCGTAGGTACTGAGGTCTTTAGCCCATAAAAACGATTGCTGCCGCAGTTCGATGGAGCCCGGGAAGAATCGGAACAATGCAATGAGAATAGGCATGGACAGCAGTGTCGGGATACAACCGCCCAGTGGATTCACGCCGGCCTTCCGGAAGAGTTTGAGCTGTTCAGCACCTTGTTTCTGCTGGTCGTCTTTATATTTTTCGCGCATTTCTGCAATCTCAGGTTGCAGCACACGCATCTTAGCCATGGATAGGTAGGAACGGTAGGTAAGCGGACTCAGGGCCATCTTGATGATGAGGGTCATGAGAAAAATAATCAACCCGTAATTGGACATGAATCCACCTAACCAATGAAAGATGGGAATTACAATTCCCCTGTTGATGATGCGTGATAAGCCGGTTCCTGTGGGGACAATATCTTCCAGGCCTATGCCGAGATCCTTGAGTGACCGGAAATGATTGGGAGCAAAATACCATTGCATGGCAAACTCATAATCTGCCTGACCGCTGTACGGTATAAACAACTCCGTAGCACAACGCTTCACGAGTAGGGAGGTATCTTCTTCCGCTTCGAACAGTTGCACCTTGCCCTGGTTATCAAATGCCTCGCGGGCAATGAGGGTAGTATTGAAAAACTGTTGCTGGTTGCTCACCCATTTAACACCGGCGTCGAATTGCTCTTCTCCATCAGAGGAGATATTATCTACATCGCCGTTGGCATAGCTCCAGTAGAACTTGGAGTACTGCCGTTCGTAGTCCACGTTGCGCTCCTGTTCCTGCATGCTGTTATCCCAGTTCATAATCATGTAGGAATACTGATTGGCAGGTATAAGCTGATTAAAATTGGTCAGTTGAAGGGTGTAGTCCACCATGTAGGCGGTATCGTTCAGGCTGTATACCTGCTCCATCACGCGACCGGCACCGGCATCCATCCGGAAAGTGATGCCCTTTTCGGTCGGGATACCCTCAAAATAAAGATCTTCGGTATTGACACGCCTGTCCTGGTCGTAGAAGAAGGAATAACCAAAGCGGTTGTCATCACCCTTCACCAGCATGAGTGGATTACCTTCATAGTCCTTATAATCTTTGAGCTGTACACTCTTCACCTTTCCGCCCTTGCTGCTCAGGGTAACCAGCAGCACATCATTTTCGAGTGTAAAAAGCTGTTCTTCACCGGTGGCGGCGGCTGCAAGACTGCCCATTTCCCTCACCTGATTTTCCTCAGCTACAACAACTTCCTGTTCAGCTGCAGCCTGCTGAAGGGAGTCGAGCAGAAAACGGCGGCGTTCCTCAGAGAGGGTGGAAATATCAGTGCTACTATCTATGGCAGACAGCAGCAAATTCTCTTCTGCCTGCCGTACCGCCTGAAGACTATCGGCTATGCGGGCTTGCTCTACGCGTTGCAGGGAATCCTGCAGGCGGGCTTGTTCTATTTGCTCTGCTTGAGAAAATCTGGTCTGTACGAACAGATAAGCTATGAAGAGTACTCCCAGGAGTACAAATCCGATTACGGTATTACGATCCATGATTCAGGGCGCAAAAGTACGGAAGAATGCCGAAAGCTAAGCAGTAATACTCCTTAGTTCAGGGCGAATTCAACTGTTCTTTTCATTATTGACGATGGCGGCCTTAATAAATGCTACAAAAAGTGGATGTGGTTTGTCGACTTTACTTTTAAGCTCCGGGTGAAACTGCACGCCCACAAACCAGGGGTGGTCTTTCAGCTCTACTATTTCCACCAGATTTTGTTGCGGATTGATGCCCGCTGCGGTCATTCCCTTGGCTTCAAAATCCTTGAGGTAATCATTATTGAACTCATACCTGTGGCGATGGCGTTCAGAAATGGACTGTGAGCGGTAGGTCTCGAAAGCCTTTGTTTTTTTGTACAGGCGGCAGTCATAGGAACCTAAGCGCATGGTTCCTCCCATTTCTGTGATATTTTTCTGCTCCTCCATCATATCGATAACAGGATGCTTGGTCTTTGGATTCATTTCAGTGCTGTGCGCATCTTTCAGATGTAGCACGTTCCTGCCGAATTCGATAACCGAACACTGCATGCCCAGACAGATGCCAAAAAATGGAATATTATGCTCTCTGACGTACTGAATAGCGGTAATTTTTCCTTCAATACCACGGTCGCCGAAACCGGGTGCTACCAATACCCCGTTCAAATCCTTGAGTTTGTCGTGGACATTTTCTGAGGTAATATGATCACTTTGAATACTTACAACATCCACCTTGCATTCATTGGCAGCACCGGCATGAATAAAGCTCTCCAGGATGGATTTGTAGGCATCCTGCAGCTCCACATATTTCCCAACCAGACCCACGCGAACCGTGCGTGTTGGGTTTTTCAAACGAGACAAAAATTCTTTCCAGGTGGTAAGGTCCGGCTCTCCGTTTTTGGGCAGGCGCAACTTACTCAAAACAATATCATCCAGTCCCTCTTTCAGCAGACTCAGCGGCACATCATAGATGGTATCCACGTCTATCGCTTCAATAACTGCGTTGATATTGACGTTGCAGAACAACGCCAGCTTTCTGCGTATTTCTTTATTTAAAGGGTACTCCGTACGACAAACAAGAATATCTGCCTGAAGACCGCTCTCCAGCAACATTTTCACACTGTGTTGTGTGGGCTTTGTTTTCAGTTCTTTGGCTGAGGCCAGATAAGGTATGAGTGTCAGGTGGACAGTAATGCAACGCGTATTTCCGAGCTTCCATTTCAGCTGCCTTACGGCTTCTACAAAAGGGAAACTCTCAATGTCCCCAACCGTACCGCCAATTTCAGTGATGATGATATCGTAATCACCACTTTCGCCCAGCAGCATCATGCGGCGCTGCAGCTCATCGGTAATATGGGGAATGACTTGAACTGTTTTCCCCAGATAATCGCCCGCACGTTCCTTATTGATAACTGTTTGATAAACCGCTCCGGTGGTAACATTATTACTCTGGCTGGTTTCTATTCCCAGAAAGCGTTCATAATGCCCCAGGTCGAGGTCGGTCTCTGCACCATCGTCGGTTACAAAGCATTCCCCATGTTCATAGGGGTTCAGTGTACCGGGATCGACATTAATATAGGGGTCGAATTTCTGAATGGTGACACGGAATCCGTGCCCCTGCAGCAGACGGGCTAATGAAGCGGCAAAAATGCCTTTTCCCAGTGATGAGGTTACTCCACCCGTAACGAAAATATACTTACAATTGGATTTCATTGGTTGACGCGTTACGGGCTATAAAGGTATAGTAAAAAAGAAGAGTGCCAACGCTTTATTTCCATTGCATGTGGATAAGCATGTGGATGCAGGAAACATAACGCTCCACCGCGTCGGGCAGCAGAATGATTTGTAACTTGCAACATGGCCCGCATGCTCACCCAACCCAAAGCTTTTTTCAACGCACCCATGTTTCAGGGCAGGGGAAAAACCCGGCGATACTTTGAAGGCTGGTACTACAAATGCCTGAATGCGGATGCTACCACAGCTATTGCGGTCATACCGGGTATTGCCATGGATCCCACAGGAAATCGACATGCCTTTATCCAGGTTTTGGATGGGAAGCGGGGAACTGCTGTGTATCATACATTTCCTGCAGCTGCTTTTCAGGCATCGCATGATCGTTTCGAGGTGCGGATAGACCAGCATTACTTTTCTGCCGAGAAGTTGCAAATAGATTTACCGGAGCTGCAGGCAGACCTGACATTTTCAGGTATCACACCATGGCCGGCTCCCTTCTATTCACCCGGCATCATGGGCCCGTTTTCATTTGTACCCTTTATGGAATGCTACCATGGCATTGTAAGCATGGACCACAGTATTCGTGGCGAGGCAACGCTGCACGATCAATCGATTTCTTTTGATGGCGGACGCGGCTACATGGAAAAAGACTGGGGACGCTCTTTTCCCTCAGCTTATATCTGGATGCAAAGCAATCATTTTGAAAATACCGGAATATCACTGAAGGCCTCTGTGGCAAAAATCCCATGGATTGGCAGCTCGTTCGTAGGATTCATTGCCGGCTTACTAATAGATAAAAAACTGATACGTTTCACTACCTATAATTTCTCGCAACTCAAAGACGCCGTGGCAGGCACCACCGATGTGCATTTACACTTCAGCCACCCTACTTACAACCTGCGCATCAAAGCGCACAGGGATCATGCAACGGAGTTGGCAGCGCCTATCCATGGATTCATGGAAGGGCGGATTGAAGAGAGTATGACCTCCACATTGGAGGTATCATTGGAAAACCGCAAGACAGGCGGCCTTATCTGGAGTGGAACAGGCAGGCATGCCGGCCTGGAAGTGGCAGGCAACATAGCAGAAATTGCTCGCATTTCTACCGATAAGTAAGCCCATCGCTTTCCTAGAGTGTTAAAAGGTCTTAAAGCATCCTAAACAGTTCTAATAAAGGGAGGCCCGCCTTAGCAAATGACTAATTTTACGGTGTAACCCCAACCCAAATCTTTTCAGCATGAAAGTTTTCGTTTCCCTTTTCAGTCTTTTACTCTGCGCAAGCGTAGGCTTCGCTCAATCTTCCATCAGCGGAATTGTGCTGGACGAGAATAGTGAAACCGTTCCATTTGCCAATGCAGTGTTATACAGCAGTGCTGATTCTCAAATGGTAAAGGCCGAAATAACCGATATGGACGGAGCTTTCAGACTGCGCTCCATACCTGCCGGTGAATACTTTTTTACGATAAGCTTTGTAGGATATGCGGATTACCGCACTGGGATCTTTGCTATTAGCGAAGGTGAAGCAAAAGATTTGGGTACGATTCAACTGGCGGCGGATGAAAACGTGCTGGATGCAGTGGAAGTGGTAGCTCAGCGGGCACTGATTGAAGTCCAACCGGACAAAACGGTTTTCAACGTAGAAGGTAGCACCAATGCCACCGGTAATACGGCGATGGAACTCATGCGCAAAGCACCGGGCGTTACCGTAGACAACAATGACAATATTATTCTGATGGGTAAAAGTGGAACCATGATTTACATTGATGGTAAACCCTCCCCATTGAGTGGTGCTGACCTTGCCGCATTATTGAATTCCATGCAATCCAGCGAGATTGAAGCCATAGAGATCATTACCAATCCATCTGCGAAGTACGATGCAGAAGGAGATGCAGGAATTATCAATATCAGACTGAAGAAGAACAAAAGCTTGGGCACCAATGCCAATATCAATGCCAATTACAACCAGGGATTTTATGCCAAATACAGCGGATCAGCTTCTGTGAACTACCGCAATAAGTTTATGAATGTGTTTGGCACCTACAGCCTGAATACGGGTACGTGGCGCCACTGGATGGAAACTTACCGCGAACAAAACGATTTGATTTTCGACTCCAGAAGTGTTAGTCGTCGCGGAGGACCGTACAATGGTTACAAAGTTGGAGCAGATTTTTACACCAGCGAAAAAAGCACATTGGGTTTTATAGTAAGTGGAGGGCACAACGACCGCATTTACCAGACCAATAATTTAACCCCCATTGCCGACATGGCCACAGGCGATGTTTTTCAAGTATTGCAGGCCAGCAGCGATAACACCGGTATCTATTTCAACAACAACGTCAACCTCAATTACCGCTTTGATAATCGCGAAGGAATCAGCTGGAATATAGATGCTGATTATGGCTCTTTTCGGATTACCAACGAAACCTACCAGCCTAACTTCTACCTGGATCCTGTTAACAATGCGGTGCTGTTCGAAAATATCTTTGAAACCGATGCGCCCACCAATATTGACATCGTATCGTCCAAGGTTGATCATGAAAGGCCCCTTTGGGGAGGTGTCTTGTCCGCCGGTGCCAAGTTCGCTTATGTAATCACCGATAACACCTTCGACTTTTACAACATCATTGACGGGGAACAACAACTGGATCTGGACAGAAGCAACAACTTCGTATATGAAGAAAATGTAGATGCTGCCTATGTTAGTTTTGTGCGGGATATTAAAAAATTTGGTATCAATGCAGGTCTGCGCTCCGAGCTAACCCATTCTGTAGGAACATTGAACAGTTCCCAGGATATTGAAAACCAAAAAGTGGAACGCACCTACCTCGATTTCTTTCCCTCCGGAGGAGTAAGCTATCGTCTGGATGAAAAGAACCAATTGCGCCTGAACTACAGCAGAAGGATTCAACGTCCTAATTACGATGCGCTGAATCCGTTTGAATACCGTATGGATGAGCTCACCTATCGAAGGGGGAATCCATTCCTGCAGCCGCAATATACCAATAGCCTTTCCTTATCCCATACATTCAACTATTCGATAACCACCAGCTTGAATTACAGTTATACCAGGGACTTCTTTAGTTCCATATCTGATACCACCGAGGGCACTCGTACATTTCTGGAAACGCGCAATCTGGGTTATCAGGAAACTATTGGTTTAAATGTAAGTGCACCTTTCAGCATTGCACCATGGTGGAGCACTTATACCAATGCAGGACTTAACAACCTTACCAATGGCGGAACACTCGAAGGCGGAAGAGAAGTGAGCATCAAGGCTTTCAGTTTCTCTGTCTACCACCAAAGCACATTCAATATATCTAAAAATGCATCCTTTGAAATATCAGGTTGGTACAGCACGCCTTCCGTGTGGGGTGCCTTATATAAGGTAGCTACCAACTGGAGCATGGACATCGGATTTCAGCAACGACTGTTCGAGAACAGGGGTAACCTCAAACTCAGCTTTACAGACGTATTCCATACTGCTCCATGGGATGCCATTCAGGATACACCCGGTCTGTATCTGGATGCCCACGGCGGATGGGAAAGCCAGCAAATCAGGTTGAGCTTTAGTTACATGCTGGGTAATCAGCAAGTGAAAGGAGCTAAGAACAGGAAGACCAGCATTGATGATGCTACCAATCGCGTGGGCGGAGGAGAAGGCAACTGATAACTTTGTTGCGTTGACTTGTTGAAGTACATCCCGGAGAATTTCCCCTGCAGCAGCAGGTTCTAAAGCCCATTCAGGTCTTCAGGCGTATCTATTCCTTTGGAGACATAGTTGGTCTCAACTAATCGGATGGCATGGCCATGCTCCAGCCACCTTAACTGCTCGAGGGACTCTGCCTTTTCCAGCTGCGTAGGAGCCAGACTGGTTACAGCCTGCAATACCTCCGGACGAAATGCGTAAACACCAATATGCTGGAAATGGCTATTTTGCGCTATCCAGTCATCTACATGATAGTTGCGCAGGAACGGAACGGGAAACCTGGAAAAGTAGAGTGCATTTTCATGAATGCCTTTTACCACCTTAACCACATTGGGGTCTTCCAGGGTTGTTTTGGCATCTATCCTGCGGCAGAGGGTAGCCAGCTGCACTTGCCTGTCCGCAAAAACATCGATTAAACGCTCCAATGCCGAAGGGTTGATAAAGGGTTCATCGCCCTGCATATTCAGTACCACATCACCTTCAAAGTCCAGTATGCCTGCTGCTTCTGCACACCGGTCAGTACCACTGGGATGATCACTTCTGGTGCGCACACATTGCCCTCCGAATCCTTCGACAGTATTCTGAATACCCTGATGATCTGTTGCAACGACCACAGTGGTATCACCCTTTACTTTCATGGCCTGTTCCCAGACCAGTTGAATCATAGGCTTACCATGAATCAATGCCAGCGGCTTACCGGGGAAACGGGTGGAAGCATATCGGGCTGGTATAACAATCAGTACTTTCATACTTTGCGAACCACAATGTAACTATTCTTGACTTCCAGCACCACAACTTCATCGCCCTTTAAAAGGTACTCCCCATCTGTCTGTGCATCGTACCATTCTGTTTCTACTTCCACCTTTCCCGCAGGTCTGAGGTCCGTAACCGCTTTGCCCTGCTTGCCTTTTAACACGGCATGATCGAGTGCATTGCTGGTATAGCCTTCCGTTGTTTGTTCAGAGGTAAGGAGTGCTACCCTCTTAAACAATGGGGAACTCAGGAATCTTCCAAAGAATGCAACAATGACAATGAGCGTTAAAGCAATGGAACCCATCACTATGCCGAAAGCCTGAACGACCATATCAGTGCCGGTAAATTCGAAATTGAATCCGTCGTTCGCCACCATACTCAGAATGAGCGAAATAAAAACTGCTGCAATCCCCGTAACCCCTGCCACGCCAAATCCCGGAATTACAAATACTTCCAGGCCAATTAAAATGAGTCCCACTACAAACAGCAACACCTCCCAGTTGGTCGCAAGTCCCTCAATGTAGAGCGGTGCAAAATACAAGAGGGCAGCTGTAATGGCAATACCTAGTGGTAAGCCAATGCCTGGTGTTTGCAATTCGAAATAAAGGCCGAGAAAAATAAATGTCAAACAAAGTCCGCGTAACACCGGATTGAGCAAAACGCCCATGGCCTTATCCATGCCACTGGGAACATATTCTACTAATGTATAATCTGTATAGCCGGCCAGTGCCAGTGCTCCTTCCAAATCAGCTGCCATGCCTTCACAAAAATTGTTGGCGATGGCCTCGCTGGTAGTGAAGGTCAATACCCTGCCTGAATCGATGATACCAGGAATGGTTTTATCGGCGCCGACCATAGCTGCTGCAATATCCGGATCGCGGCCACTGGATTCGGCGGTAGCACGCATGATTCCGCGCATAAAGCTTTGGTACTTATCGGGCATCAGGTTGCCGCTCTGATCTACTACAGACGCAGCACCAATCTTAGCGAAAGAACTCATATATATACTATCGCATGCTATGGCTATGAGGGCACCTGCAGAAGCAGCGTTATTGGTAATGTAAACAATCACAGGCATTTTCGCCGCCAGCAACCGGGTGCGTATGGAATCTGCGGCATCCAGCATCCCTCCATAGGTATCCATGGTAATAGCTACAACATCGGCATTCAATGCATGCGCTTCATCCAATGCACTTTGTACCGTGCGAAAAGCAGAAGGCATGATGTCTTCCCGAATATCGAAATGGTACACCAGAGGCTTCGCAGCATCGTCAGACTGCCCTGAGACCCTGGAAAATGTCCAAAAAAGTGAAATAACCACAAAAAGAGTGAATAACCCTTTGTTTATAATGAATTTATGCATGACTGTTTCAAGTAGTTTTGCTAAGAGAGTTGGAAAAACGCTTTTGACGTCAACCTTTTGCACTAAAGGTAAACGTATGCACGTTTTACTGCAACAAAAAAATATGAAAAGATTAGCCGTACTGATTCTGGTACTTACATGGGCGTATAGTCTGATAGCCGCTCCCCCTGCTGCTCCCGGCGATTCCGTGGGTATTAAAACAGTTGGAGAGCAAAACTTTATTTTATACAAGGTAAGTCCGGGAGAAACCGTTTACAGCGTTTGCCGCCGGTACAATGTGCCTTTTGCTTCCGTAGTCGCCGCCAATACCGATGTGAATATGGATCAGGTTAAAGCAGGTCAGGTGATTCTGGTTCCCAGAGGCAATACAGCAAGTGCTGCCTCTACCACAGCTGCTCCCCAGGCATCTGAAACACCTAAAGCTACTACTCCCAAAGCTACCACAACTACATCCACAGCACCGGTTACATCCAGCAAACCTGCCATATCGAAAGAATCTGGTCATACAGTGCAGGATGGCGAAACGCTCTACAGTATTTCCAGAGCCTATGGTATTGATTTTTCAGACCTGCTGGCTGCTAATCCGGAATTGACAGATTACACGATTCATTCAGGTCAGATTATTCGATTGCCGGGTTCTACGCTTGCTTCGGTAACCACTGCAGCAGTGGAACCTATACCGGCAACTCCTTCCACTACGACCCATACTACCAATACCGCACATTCTGAAGAAGCAGCTTCCGGCGAAGGCGTAAGTCAGGGTAATAATATGTTACTGACCAATGGACGAATAGATAAGAATAAATCATTCGCACAGGTCTATGCCGAGTACACCGGTAACGATTTCATAGCGCATGCTGAAAAAGGCGTAGCCACATGGATTGACGGCAGCAGTGAATTCGGCAAGAACGGAGAGCGATTTTATGCACTGCACAATAATGCACCTATTGGCAGCGTAATTAAGGTGCGCAATTTGATGAACAACCGCATCATCTATGCGAAAGTGATAGGCACTCTCAGCGAGTCGGAAGTGCAGGAGAAGGTAACCGTAAAATTGAGCGCCGGCGCGGCCGAGAAGCTCAATGTGCTGGACAACAGGTTTGTGGCTGAAGTAAATTACTTTACAGTTGAAGACACTACTTTGAGATAATAATGGTTTTTGGTTCATAATCAGGTTCAAGTATGAGAAGGCCCCGTTCACGCGGGGTTTTCTTTTTCCCCTCATGCCCCATTCATTACCTTTGCCCTCATGTGGTACAGCAACATTCTTGAAACTATTGGCAATACGCCTATGGTGCAGCTCAACAAAGTAGTGAAAGACATCCCCGCTACTGTATTAGCCAAAGTAGAGACGTTTAATCCCGGCAACTCCATCAAGGACAGGATGGCGCTGAAGATGATAGAGGACGCTGAAAAAGCAGGCTTACTAAAGCCCGGAGGAACCATTATTGAAGGAACTTCAGGCAATACCGGTATGGGATTGGCTATTGCTGCCGTCATTAAAGGCTACAAATGCATTTTCACCAGCACCGATAAACAGAGCCCCGAAAAGTTTGCTGCACTCCGGGCTTATGGCGCCGAGGTCATCGTTTGTCCAACAGATGTAGACCCCGAAGATCCAAGATCCTATTACTCTGTCTCCTCCCGCCTGGAAAAGGAAGTCCCCAACTCCTGGAAACCCAACCAATACGATAACCTCTCCAATCAGGCTGCACATTATGCCAGCACCGGTCCGGAAATATGGCAACAAACCGAAGGTAAAATCACCCATTTTGTTGCCGGGGTCGGCACGGGCGGCACCATTACAGGAACAGGTCGCTACCTGAAAGAACAAAACCCCAACATTAAAATAATGGGCATCGATACCTACGGTTCCATATTTAAAAAATATAAGGAGACCGGCATTTTCGATAAAAATGAAATTTATCCCTATGTGACGGAAGGCATTGGCGAAGATTTTCTTCCTCAAAACGTAGATTTCAATATCATCGACCTTTTCGAAAAAGTAACAGATAAGGATGCGGCTGTGATGACCCGTCGCATTGTTCAGGAAGAGGGTATCTGGGTGGGCAACAGCTCGGGTGCTGCCATTCAGGGTATCCTGCAGCTGGGCCATCATTTTACCAAAGACGATGTAGTAGTTGTGGTATTTGTCGATCATGGCATTCGCTATACAGGCAAAATGTTCAACAACGAATGGATGATGAAGATGGGCTACCTCGATAAATCAGGAATTACAGCCGCCGATCTTGTCGGTAATAAACAGGGTAATCTGATTACAGTAGAAGGCACCACTACGGTGGGTGCTGTGGCCATGATGATGCAGGAGCATAACTTTTCGCAGATGCCGGTAACGGAAGACGGCCGCATTGTAGGTGCCATATCTGAATCCAAAATCATGCAGGCAGTCGTTGCAGACCCAGCGCTGAAAAATGCCGCTGTCAAGGAAATTATGCAGAACGCTTTCCCCTTTGCCGACATCAGTACTCCTGTTGATGCACTATCCAAAATGATTACGCATGAAACGCCTGCGGTATTGGTGAAAGATTTCAAAGTTGATAAAACCTACATCATTACCCGCTACGATATCATTAATGCGCTGACCGCATGATTCAACTAACAGATCAGCTGGGAAGGAATGTGGCGCTGGAACAACCTGCCCGGCGCATCGTTTCTCTCGTTCCGTCTCAAACAGAATTGCTGTCTGATTTAGGTCTTGATAGTCGCATAGTTGGTGTAACGAAATTTTGCCTGCATCCACCTCACCTTTTAAAGCAGAAAACCATTGTCGGTGGTACCAAAAAACTAAGGCACGCTGCCATTCAATCTTTACAGCCCGACCTGATTATTGCCAACAAGGAAGAAAACGTTCAAAGCGATATTGAACAACTCGCGCAACACTATCCGGTGTATGTAAGTAATGTTTTTGATTTACCTTCTGCCACGCAAATGATGGAAGATATTGGCTTGCTGACCGACACTACAACCCACGCCGCTGCTATCATAGAGGACATAAAAGAAGCAAAAGAAAATTTCCCGACGCTTCCCACGGATAGCGTCCTCTACCTCATCTGGAAAGATCCATGGATGGCTGCGGGCAACGATACTTTTATTCACACCATGCTGCAGGAGGCAGGCTATACCAATGTCATTGAGGAAGCCCGGTATCCGGTGCTAACACCTCAGCGCATCATGGAACTGGACCCCGATGTGGTGCTGCTTTCTTCCGAGCCTTATCCGTTTGCTGAAAAACACATAGAAGAAATCACCATGTTGTTGCCCGGGTGCAGGGTGCGCACCGCCGACGGAACCATGTTCAGCTGGTATGGCAGTCGCCTGCGCCAGGCATGGAACTACTTTCAACTGCTGCGGAAAAACGACTAGCGATACATTCTTCGCCAGAGGCCAAGGCCAAAAACGACGGATAAAAACCACAGGATGACTTCCGGCCAGATGGGATCGCTGTTGTAGCCGAATAACCCTTTGAAGAAGACGCCTACCTTACCACTGTCGTTGAGTATATGTACATACTGACCATCGCTTTCCCGGTACCAGAAGCTGTCCGGATTGTCGTTGATGGTCTTGGGTTCGAAAATGCTGTACACAGCGCCTTCCTCTTCCTCATGCTCCTCATGTCCGGCTTCAGCCATTTCCCTTTCTTCTAAAAATTCATGGATTTCGTGGGTACCGTAGGCTATCATACCGGCAGCAAAGAATACCAGTAGCAAAGAAGTAACTGAAAAAAACTGCTTTAATTGAATGCGTCTTCCCTGTACTACTATGAGGTAACCTATGAGCACCGCCAGAGCAATACCACCAATGAATCCGATGTAGGAGAAATGCGCATCAATCCCTGCGGAAGCCACCAGAAATATGGCTGTTTCAAATCCTTCCCGAACAATGGCAAAAAATACCAGGAGAAATAATCCCCACTTACCGGCATCAGATGCCTCCAAAGTCTGTCCCTCAATTACAGTTTTACTCACCAGATTTTTCTTCATCCAGAAAATAACATAAAACAATAAGCCCGCCGTGATGTACATCATGAGTCCCTCCAGCAAAGCCTTAACGGCCTCACTCCCCTGTCGCTCTATCACTCCCTGAATGAGTAATCCGAGAACTACAGATGCAACAAGTGCCGAGGCAACGCTTATCCAGACAATAGATATCATGGACCTGCGATTGTTACGATACAGTACCGTAAGGATAATTCCCACAATCAAAGCTGCCTCCAGGCTCTCTCTGAAACTGATAATGAATTCGTTCATGCTGTTGTATTACAATGTGGATTCTATTTAGATGTAATCTAAATAATTTGCAAACTTAATCTTTGTTAAGCAGTTATACACTGATATACCCGGTTTCGGTGGTGGTGTTAAAAAAAATACCTAATAATAGGTAGGTATGCGAACTCTCCTGTCAAAACCGTTATTTTGTAAGCAGAAATTATACAAGTGAATACAAACAGATTCGGTTACCTTCTCCCACTCGCTTTCGGTATGGTCCTGGCATTCGGTGTTTTTATCGGCATCATGCTGGGTCCCATGATGCAATCTAAACCCACAAAAGCTTCCGCACAGCGATCTTATACCAAGATAGACAGCATATTGCAATACATCGACAACAGGTATGTCGATTCGGTGAATACCGATTCCCTGATTGATGTGATGGTAAAGGATTACCTCAATGACCCTGCTACCATTGATGTCTTTTTTAAATACCTCGACCCCCACTCCAACTATATCCACAAAGAGGATATTCAGGGGTTTACAGAAGACCTGCAAGGCAACTTTGACGGCATAGGTATAGAGTTCAATATTGTTAACGATACCATCATTGTGGTAACAGCGCTTTCAGGCGGCCCCAGTGAAAAACTGGGCATTCAAAGCGGTGACAAAATCATCATGATCAGTGATACTATAGCCGCGGGCGTGGGTATTACCAATGAACAGGTGGTCAGTAAACTCCGGGGCAAGAAAGGCACCAAGGTGACCATTCACATTCAGCGCTACGGCGAGCCGGAATTGATCCGCTTCGAGATTGAGCGCGATGTGATTCCCGTTCAAAGTGTAGATGTCGCCTACATGGTAGACGATAAAACCGGATACATACGGGTCAATAAATTCAGTCGGGATACACCACGTGAATTCAGCGAAGGGATGCACAGCCTGATGGACCAGGGCATGCAGCAGTTGATTCTCGATTTACGCGGCAATCCTGGTGGCTATCTTACGGGAGCAGTAGACCTCGCCGACCACTTCCTGGGTGGGCGGGAGTTAATTGTTTATACCGACGGACGAGCAGTTGGTCGGCACGATTACAGTGCAGGAAAAATCGGACTATTTGAAAAAGGCAAACTGGTGGTGCTGGTCAATGAAGGCTCTGCTTCTGCCAGCGAGATATTAGCCGGAGCGCTTCAGGACAACGAAAGAGCCACCATCATAGGCCGCCGCTCCTTTGGTAAAGGACTGGTGCAGGAAGTGTATGAACTTCCGGATACTTCTGCAGTCCGGTTAACCGTTGCCCGCTACTACACACCGAATGGTAAAAGTATTCAGCGCTCTTACGCCAAAGGCACAGATGCCTATTATGATGACTATATGCAAATTGTCATGAATGGAGATGTAGATTCCCTCAACGGCAACAAGGCAGATTGGGGTATCGCTCCTGATATTCATGTAGACCTGGATACCTCAGCCGCCAATAGGGCATTCAACAAATTGTACAATAAAGGATTGATTCAGCAATTCAGTTATTCCTATTACAGCGGTCACCGAAATGCTATTCAAAAGTTTGCCGATGTAAAGGAATTTGCAGACGGCTTTGCAGTGAATGATGCCATGTTTCAGGATTTTATTGCTTACGCTGCAGCGAAGGATCCCGATAACATACCCGACCAGGAGTTGCTGCAACAAATACGCCCCAAAATCAATACCGGTATAAAAGCCATCATTGCCAGGCAACATTGGGGAAACAAAGGCTTCTACCCTATTTTGAATACCCTGGATCCCGAATTCCAGGCAGCCATACAGTTCATGCGCGAAAACGGAAAACCTTAACCCATGGAGTGGCTGTTCCACCTGTTCGCCAGCCCGGCTATGTTGCTCCTTTTCACTTTAGGTGGATTAGGCATAATAGCAACCGCTATGGCATGGTGGTTCAAGAAAACAGCGGACAAATCCTTGAGTGCGCGTGATGCGGAATGGGACATCGTAGCGCCATCACGGGGCAAAAAAAAGCCCCGCACTTTTAAAGAGCGGGGCAATCGTTAGTTTGGAATTTTAATCGTCTACACCTACACCGAATACTTCTTCTTCCAGTGTAAGTTCTTCATCGGCGCTATCTGCACTGTCGAGTTCCTGGGATGCATTTTCATCTACCATTTCCTCTCCTTCAGGCTGGGTAATATCACCATTTTCAGATTTTTCACCAGCGCAGGCAACAAATAACGTCAGCGATAAAGCCATTGCGAAAACAGAAATTCTTTTCATACCAAGGTTGTTTATTGTATTACAAATATAAGCAATTTAAAGGGCTATTTGCTCCTGAAGAAAATATTGATGGGCACCCCTGACAACTGAAAGTGTTCCCGCAGTTTGTTTTCCAGGAAGTTGCGATAAGAATCTTTAATGTCCTTGGGGTAGTTCGTAAAGAAAGCAAAGGAGGGTGTGCGCGATGGCAATTGCGTGATGTACTTCACCTTAATGAAATTACCCCTTACCATAGGTGGCGGGAAAGCTTCAATGATGGGAAGCATGATGTCGTTCAATTTCGATGTAGGCACTTTGATTTTCTTGTTTTCATAGACCTGCAAAGCCGCTTCCATGGCTTTAAATATCCTGATCTTATCCTTGGCAGATACAAATATGATGGGCACATCCCTGAATGGCGCAATCCGGTGGCGAACACTTTCCTCATAATACTTGAGGGTATTGGTATCCTTCTCCACCATATCCCACTTATTCACCAGTATGACCAGTCCTTTCTTTTTGCGTTGAATGGTAGAAAGGATGCTCAGGTCTTGACTTTCAATACCCGTGTTGGCATCAATGAGCAACAGACAAACATCTGCCTCGTCGATGGCCTTTATAGCACGGATAACGGTATAGAACTCCAGGTCTTCCTTAACGGCACTCTTTTTTCTTATACCTGCTGTATCTACCAGCACGAAATCTTTTCCATACATCTTATAGCGGGTATGGATGGCATCGCGGGTGGTGCCGGCAACATTCGTGACAATATTGCGGTCTTCGCCAACCAGTGCATTGAGTAATGTAGACTTGCCCACGTTGGGTTGCCCAACAATGGCAAAGTGCGGTACCTCTTCTTCTTCTATGGGCAGGTCTTCTGCCATTGGAATCTCCTCTACCAGTGCATCCAATAATTCACCGGTACCGCTGCCTGTAATGGATGAAACAAAATAAGTATGCTCAAACCCCAGTCCGTAGAACTCCGCCGCCATCAACTGGCGTTTGGCGTTATCTACCTTGTTGACTACGATGAATACGCGCTTGGATACCTTGCGCAATTTCCGCACAATGTCGTCGTCGAGGTCAGTGATGCCGGTCGTGACATCCACCATCATCAGAATGAGTGATGCCTCTTCAATGGCAATATCCACCTGGCTGCGAATGGCCTTTTCGAATACATCATCAGAATGGGCTACAAAACCACCTGTATCAATGACGTTGAAATTGCGCCCGCCCCAGTCGGAAACTCCGTAGTGCCGGTCGCGGGTAACGCCGCTAAAATCATCAACAATAGCCTGGCGCTCGCCCACAAGGCGATTAAACAAGGTGGATTTCCCGACGTTAGGCCGGCCTACAATGGCAACTGTGTAACTCATTTCTGTCTATAAAAAAAGGGTTGACAAATTGCCAACCCCTGTAGTAGCGGAGGCAGGACTTGAACCTGCGACCTTCGGGTTATGAG
>DDYY01000004.1 GCA_002346225.1 Bacteroidetes bacterium UBA3022 | reverse complement strand
AGTATCCTGTCGGTAGCTGTTTTATAGGAGAAATTTACAGAGAATGGATCCGGTTCATAATTGCCGCCGTCATTCGTTCCCTGTCCATCGCCATCGAAGTTGTAGAACCCTCCTTGGGCGATGCCGGTATTGGCCCATACACTCAGTGAAAATATATGCTTAAAATTAAAATAATTTCCGCTCAGATGCATTCCAGCCTTGATGCCGTCTATTTCATTATACCATACATCCGGCCGCCAGTTCAGTGTATAATGATAGGGGTCAGGCCAGTTCCGCACCTTGCTGTCGAACTGCCATATAAGGGGCAATCGATTGCTGTTGTTCAATCTGTTGACGTCGGCCATTTTCAGACTCGGGTCAATGATGACTTCATCCAATTTTCCCGGTAAAAGGACTTCCGCAGTGTAGGTCGGATTGAGCTTGTCCCAGCCAATCCACCGCGGCAAGGTATTCACCTGCTCCAGTGCCAGTCGGTTTACTCTTCCTTCGGGTGCCGCTGCCTCGTTTACTTCTTTTTCAAACCAGCCATTCGGAATGTAATAGCGCATGGTATCGCCCTCTTTCGTCGTAACGATGAAATCTACGGGCATTTGCATGCTGCCTTTTCTTTCCAGGGTGATGGTGTAGGGCTGCAGGGGGATGGCTGCTGCAGTAACAGCTGCTCCTACTTTTCCTTTTTTGACTTTCTGCACAGCGTAGTCAATATTTTTGTTGGTCTCCAGCCACTGGTCGAAAAACCAATTCAGGTCTACACCTGTATATTGAATGATGCTGTTCCTGAAATCTTCGGGGTAGGGGTGGGCTACCTTCCATTGTTCCACATAATGTTGCATGGCAGCAAGGAAGAGATCTTCACCTAGTACATATTCGAGATTGTGCAACATTACAGCCGTTTTATAGTACACATGTCCGTAGCCACCGCCATGTCCCAAAGCAGAACCGAAATGATCGCTATGGGTATTCAAACCGGGATCGTTGCTGCGGACGGCATCTCTCAGATAACCGTAGTAGTTTTCGGTAAATAAGACATCATCCGGCTTCTTGAAGCGTGCGCGGTAGGCACTCTTTTCAGGATACACTATAGCCGTGTCGCCGTCGATGGCGCGATATCCCCATGCGGTGATGAACTGAGTAAAACCTTCGTCCAGGAATGCACGATACGTTTCATTGTTACCTAACATACCGAAAAACCACATATGTCCTACTTCGTGAATCAGTAAATCGCGGTAGTAGGGGTCGAATCCGCCATCCAGTGTCAGCATAGGATATTCCATGCCATCGCGTGCATCTGCCACAATAATTTTCGGCCATATGTAAGCACCGAAATCGCGGCTGAAAGTTGTAATGATTTCACCGGTATAATCAGCTGCATTCTGCCAGCCCGTAGCATGTTGCTCCTGTGCCAGCGCTTGAATCAATACCAGCCTGCCATCCACATTCACCACTTTCTCTCCAATGCGATAGGTGGGGTCGGCAGTAAAGGCAAAGTCATGCGTATTCACTGCCTTGAAATGCCAGGTTTTGGTGGCACCCGGTGTGATGGGTATAATGGTGGAAGGTGCCGAGCCCCATGGTTTATTGGCAAAGTTGCTGATATCCAGCTTGCTGCGGAGGCCTGAAGGCATGGCTTCCTCGGGATTAATCAGTGTTCCTGTTGCGCCTACAATGTAGTGATCAGGGAAGGTGAGTCGCACATCGAAACTGCCAAAGTCGCCATAGAACTCCTTTCCCAGATGCTGGTCGGTGGTCCAGCCAAACTTCTGATCGTAGACGCAGATGCGCGGGTACCAGTGCACACCATCGTAATGCTTGGCACCAGCATCTTCAAACAGCTTCATTCTTCGGCGCAGACCGCCAATATCGAAGTAAGTAGAGAAATCTATTGAAAAGGTCATACTGCCATTCGGCTGCAGGGCTTCGGGCAAGTTCACCCGCAATATTGTGTTGTCCTGTTCGGTAAGTACCTCCTTGCTGGTCGGGAACCCATTGATGGCCACTATGTGTATTTTTTCTACTTCCGTTCCCAAACCCTGCGCTTCGTAGTTGCCATACTCGGGTACATTGTTGTTTGCTACATTTAACTGGTGCGCATAGGAGCCCGGCTGAAACGCTTCCTGGTACAAATGAAAGTACACGTATTTCAGTGCATCGGGAGAGTTGTTGTAATAGGTAAGTTCCAGGTGCCCGTCCACGATATCGGTAGCATCATCCACAACGGCATCGATGGTATACGCCACATCCTGCTGCCAGTAGCCGGGGCGCGGCATTTTATTCTTCCAGTACCAAGGATTTTCAGCGCTTCTGTAGCTGTATCTTTCTGCATAAATGCGGTCTTCAGGAATTTGCTGACCCTGCAGGAAAAGCGGTGCAATAGTAAAAAGTAAGGTGATTAAACGTATTAACTTCTTCATGCCTTTTCGTTCAAATTAGCGCTAAAAATAAGCATAGTGGCGGAATGGGGCGTGAAGCAGCCTCCCACGCCCGGGTAGTCGGGTGCAACTGGTCATTCATTTTTCCGCTAATCCGAAAAAATTTGCATGTTTGCACCACACACGCTACCGGAGCAAACCTACTCCGTATGAGCGATTTTCAGCAACAAATTCAATACCTGCTGGCACTGACGCTGGTGCCCGACATTGGTCCCATCATTACCCGCAACCTGGTAGCGCAATTCGGTTCGCCACAGGCCGTTTTTGATACGCCGAAAAGGCATCTGGCAAAAATGCCGGGGGTGAGCCGCCATATGGCGAATATTATCCATCAGCCGGAAATTTTACGACAGGCTGAAAGAGAACTGGCCTGGATGGAAGCCAAGGCTATCAAACCCCTGCAGTATTGGGATGCTGATTTCCCCAACCGCCTCAAGCATTGTCCGGACGCACCGGTGCTCTTGTTTTACAAAGGCAACCAGCACCTGAACCACCCGCGAATGATAGGCATGGTGGGTACCAGGAATGCCACACCTTATGGAAGGGCCATGTGTGCAGAGCTGGTGGCCGGATTGCGGGAATACGATGTGGTGGTGGTGAGCGGACTGGCTTATGGCATTGACATAGCCACCCATAGGGCAGCACTGGAACAGGGTGTTCCGACTATTGGAGTGGTAGCACATGGTCTGGATAGAATCTATCCCCACCAGCATACCGACACCGCCAGACGTATGATGGAAAATGGTGGTGTGCTCACGGAGTTTCTGCCGGGGAACGATCCCGACCGGCATAACTTCCCCCGCCGGAACCGGATAGTGGCGGGCATGATAGATGCACTTGTGGTGGTAGAATCGGCGGAGAACGGCGGCGCCATTATCACAGCGGCTTTGGCCAACGGGTATAACCGCGATGTGTTTGCCTTGCCGGGCGATGTGAAGAACCCTTATGCCAAAGGATGCCACAAGCTCATTAAGACACAGCAGGCCATGCTGCTGGAGCAGGCCGATGACCTCGCAACGGTGATGGGCTGGAAGGAGACGTCCAGAAAGAAAACCCAAAGAGAACTGTTTGTGGAGCTGAATGCTGAGGAGAAACTAATCATAAAAATTCTGAGCGAGCACGGCGAAATGCCGGTAGACGAACTCAGCGGCAGGAGCGGGCTGTCCCCCAGCATACAGGCGGGTACTTTGTTGAGTCTGGAATTCCAGAACCTGGTGCTCTCCCTGCCGGGAAAAAGGTATAAGCTGGCATAGGTTTGGGGTTCTCCGCTTATTCCGGTTAATTTGCATGAATAGACATGTCTGATTCCTCCCCCTACTTCAGCAGCAAAGAGAGCCTGGTGCGTCACCTGACAGCAATGGGAAGTGGTTCTGTTCGCATGGATTACCGGGAAATGGAAGACTACCCGGGCATGGTGCGCGGTATGGGTATCATTTTCGATGTATCGAAAAACAAATATGAACTCGACCTCGAATGGATATCTTTCGGCCTGGATTTGTACGGTGAAAACCTGTTGGAGGGACTGCTGTATCGTTTCGACTCCCTCGATGCCTTACTGGCATACGTAGATGCTGCTTACGGTGTGCAGGTCACAGCTATTCGTCAACAACCCAGTGCAGATTTCAGCGCCTTCCCCAATCCCGTCAAAGATGCCCACCGCAAACCCGAGATGGAGGCAGCCTGGGAGCGATTCCAAAAAGATTTCAGAGCAGGGATGTTCCTGGATAGGAGTTGTGTGTTGGTGTATAGTAGTTGATCAACAGATGATGCAGGCAGGCGTTTGTTTTGGTCGAATATCTTGGCGGCATACAACAACCTGACAAAAGTTAATAGAATCACAACTAACCATTCATTTTGGTTGAAGGATTTAAGCATGCGGCGACTGGGGCGGTTGGTGGGGGATACAAGCGCGGACGAAAAGATAATTATTGATTATTTTCATTGTATGAGACATGTTACTACTACAGGGATGCTACTGTGGGTCCTGGGTTTTCCACTCTTGTCGAAGGCGCAATTAGCACATCAGTGGTCTTATGCACAAAGCAGCAGTGGAACCGACGAAATCAGCAATATTTACACCGATGCTGCGGGTAATGTTACGGCAGTTGGTTCGTTTGCTAACACGGTTGCCATTGGAGGTGCGGATGGCTCAGAAGAGTTAAACGCGGTAGGTGGCAAGGATGCCATGCTCATCCATTACTCTGCTACAGGTGAGGTGTTGCTGGCCATTGGGTTCGGCGGTAGCATGGATGATCAGGCCAACGATGTGGTGCGGGATACGCTGGGCAATTTTTATGTTACCGGCGCTTATCAGGGAACCATGGATATTGATCCGGGTCCGGGTGAGTTCCTGCTGGAAGCAGAAGGCCTGACTGATATATTTATTGCAAAATTTTCGGATGTTGGCGATTTGATATGGGCGCATACTTTTGGTAATGACTTCAGCGATGGTGGTAGGAATATCGCAATAGATGAGGCCGGTTTCATTTATGTGAGTGGCGGGTTTCGCAACACCATTTCTTTCCCGGTAGACGGAGATACTATCAACCTGGTTTCTACCAGCTTCACCACCGATGTTTTCCTTACCAGGTTGGATCCGGATGGAAATACCATGTGGGCTGTTGCTTTTGGCGGGGGAGGAACTGATAATGTCAATGGCATGGAGGTGCGTGGAAGGCAACTGTTTATGACGGGAGAATTTACTTTAACCATTGATCTGGATGCATCAGCTGTAGCTGATGCGCATACATATGCGGGTTTTACAGATATATTTTTTACTGCCTACAGCACCGAAGGTGATTTCCTCTGGGGACATGCTTTTGGCAGCAGTTCGTCCGAATTCTCGCACGATCTGGCGATAGGTCCGGAGGGTCAGGTTTACCTTACAGGAAACTTCTGGAACACCGTTGATTTCAGTACCACGGGAGGTACGACTTCTGTTACTTCGAATGCGCAAAGCGATATTTTTCTGGCTGCATTTTCCACCACTGGCGACGACCTTTGGGTCATAAGTGCCGGTGGTTCTGATGCGGAAGAAGGTTTGGCTGTGGGAGCCGGGAGTGGGGGGCCTGTCATTACAGGAACCTTTGGTTCCATTGTCGACTTCGATCCGGGACCGGATGAGCTGGAAATAAGCAGTGCCGGCTTTTACGAGATTTATCTGGCGCGTTACACTACTGAGGGAGCATTGATAGAAGCGACTTCATTCCCATCTGCCTATTCGTGCTACGGGCAGGCAATAGAGGTGGCAGCCAACAACGACCTGATAACCGGTGGCAGATTTTCACTGGCAGTGGATATGGACCCGGGACCCGGAGCAAGTTCACTTACAGGGGGAGGAGGCTTTTCCGGCTATGTTGCCAGATACAGTACATGTACCAGTTATGATTTTTCAGATACCGCCAGCATTTGCGCCGGTGAATCGTACGAATTTCAGGGCAGCTTGCTGGATACTGCCGGATGGTATACCATCAGTTATATTACGGAGGAAGGGTGTGATAGCACCTTTAATCTGCTGCTGAATGTACAGGTAATTGATACGGCAATTGTAGCAACAGGGACAGTACTTACCGCCGTTTTGGATGCCGACTATACCTATCAGTGGCAGGATTGTTTGGATGGTTTGAGTCCCATTCCCGGAGCTACCTCTCATGAGTTTACTGCCACCGAATCAGGTTCTTACGCTTTGGAGATTGTCTCGGGCAGCTGCTCAGCCATAACCGAATGTTTTCCTATTGAAATCACTACCACAGGCAATGCCTACCAGCCTGTTGCTATGGAATGCATATACCTGGAACAGAACACCTGGCAGTTGATTACCGACCAGCCCGGAACAATGCAGGTGTATGATGCTTTCGGGCGTTTGCATCAAACTGTTGTAATGGATGTGGGTACAACGAATTGGTCGGCAGCAGACCTCCCAGCGGGTATGTATTTGTTGACAGGCTATTGGGGTATGGACCGCTGGCAGAAAAAGATTATCGTATTGGAATGATGATGGTTTGCCGTTGGTGGGGATACCATCCATAGACAGGAAAATGCACAAGGTGACAACTATCGAACGCCAGATAATTGCCATATTTTATCCTGAATCAATAATATCTGTAAAACATCCGTTAATATTGTATGTGATGAGAACCCTATCATTACTGATCATACTGTTCATCGGCATGCTGATAGCAGGCTGCACAAAAAATGATGATCCGACCATCGTTCCATGGGCATCCTATCTGGGTAACTATTCCGGCACCGCAGTGCATGCGTTCTATCATTCCGATGCTGACTGGAATCCGGTGGTGGATCTGGAAGACTGGACCTTTGAAATGACCGTAGAGACAGGAGTCGAGGACAGTTCGCTTTGCTTTCTCATCACCTACAACGATACCATATTGGAGACCTACTCGGATGTCCTGATTGATGAAACAGGGCTTGGCCAGGTTCAATGGGGAGCAGGCAGCTCCGCTTCCGGCATCTCAGTACAGTTGCACGGTGATACTATAGACTTCTACCATTATGTGCTAATGGGTATGGGTGCTTCCACTTCCGAAACATTTCAGGCTGTTCAATAAAACCGTGGCCGGATATTTCGGCTGGCAGGTTGCTCAATTAATCCTGACCCAGGTTTCGCGTTTTTCAGAAAATTCAGGTTTGGACAGGGATGCTGCTACTTCGTTTTGTCCTCGTTTGATGCCCTGATGACCACTATATTTGTCCGTGGTTGATGTCGCCTCTAACCGTGAATTGAATTGCTTGTGCGAAAAGGTAAAATATAAGCTCGATCTGAAAAGAGTACAATTATTTGAGGTAGAAGATTTTAATTGGTTCCCGAAATCTATCAGAAACAGTATGACTAACCTGATAATGGTTTTAATGAAGATGTTGGGGACAAATGAAGTATTGGGAAACCTGATAGTTGAAGCAAAAACTACATTTGATTTTGAGCAAATAGTAGACCTTGGTTGAGGTTCCGGGGGTGCCATGACAGATGTAATTCGAAATTACAATTCAATACATCCTACAACTCCTTTGAAGCTTATTTTGACTGACCTGTATCCCAATAAGTCTATTGTAGAGCGTTACAATACATCTGTGGATGAAGTTACTTATATAGAAAAGGCAGTGGATGCTGCTGTTCTGCAAGATGCACCCAAAGGATTGAAGACTATGGTGAATAGCTTTCATCATATGCCCCCGCAATAAGCTAAATCGATATTAAAATCAGCATTTGATAACAGGGAAGCCATCCTGATTTACGAATTAACAGAGAATAAAATGCCTCTTTTGATGTGGTGGCTTTTACTACCGATATCATTGAGTATACTTATCGTAATGTGCTTATTCATGACACCGTTTGTTAATAGACTTAGCTGGCAGCAAATTGTATTCACTTATCTGATTCCGGTAATTCCAATTTGCTACGCATGGGATGGATAAGCTTCCTACCCAAGGACCTACACTTTTAATGATATTGACACGATGATAGCAGACCTTAAGGATGGTGGATATACCTGGCAAATGGAGTCAGCAAAAAAAGGAAATGGGAAAAGTGCCGGCTATTACATTTTAGGGTATCCTGGATAACTTGTCCGGAGTTGGTGTACTTACCAACCGCTTTAACAATAAGTGACCAAATCACGGAATTTCAGCTTACCTTACAGGAGATTGGTCCGGATAACCTAACCTATACCATCCTCCCATGAAAAGAAGACACCTGCTCGCTACCCTATTTGCCACCTGGCCATTGGTATTGCTGGCAGGGCCCATAAAATGGATATCCGCTATGCGCACAGAAAAAGGCTTTAAGGTTTTGGCTGGTGAAGCCCGTTTTGGAAAGCATTACCGAATGAAAGGAGTGACTTCCAATACACTCGATATCAAGATATCCGGCCAGGATACAGAGGGCGACCTGGCGGTCTTTGAGCAAACCGGATTGACGCCTTTCGGAGGTCCTTCATTGCACATTCATCCATTCCAGGATGAATGGTTCTATGTGGTGGAAGGCACGTACAAGTTTCGGGTAGGTGAGGAAACGATGCAATTGACGGTGGGGGACACCATCTTTCTACCTCGGAATATTCCGCATGCCTTCATGCAATTGACAGACCATGGGAAAATGATTGTGTCTTATCTGCCTGCCGGAAAAATGGAGAGTTTTTTCGAAGTGACCGATGCATGGGAAAACCCTCCCACACCGGAATTGATCAAGGCGGTATTTGAGGATCATGATATGCTGATTGTAGGTCCGCCATTAACCAGGGAGTAATGGACCTTCATTATCAGCCTGCCTCCATCTTTCTATCTTTAGTCCCATGAAAGCCGCCATCCATACCCGCTACGGTCCGCCGGAAGTGGTGCAGATAAAAGATATTCCTCAGCCAGTGCCGAAGGCTCATGAAGTGCTGATAAAGGTGCATGTCGCCACCGTGAATCGCACCGATTGCGGTTTCAGAAGTGCCCAGTATTTTGTATCGCGTTTTTTTTCCGGACTGTTTCGGCCCAAACGAAAAACCTTGGGCTGCGAATTTGCCGGAGAAATAGTGGAAGTGGGCAGCGCCGTCAAAAAGTATGCACCCGGCGATCGTGTTTTCGGATTCAATGATGCATTATTCGGCGGACATGCGGAATACATGGTACTGCCGGAAACAGCAGGCCTGGGCATCATCCCCGAAGGGTGGACCTATGCCGAAGCAGCACCTTTGCTGGAAGGAAGCCATTACGCATGGAGCGATATCAAAGCAGCGAATGTTCAGTCCGGACAACGGGTGATGGTGTATGGTGCTACCGGTGCCATCGGTTCGGCCGCCATTCAGATATTGAAACACCTCAATGCAGAAGTAACGGCAGTGTGTGGTACTGCACATGTGGAAACGATACGCAATATGGGAGTGGAAGTGGTGGACTATCAGACTTCCGACTTTACCGATACACCCCTACGCTATGATTTTATTTTTGATGCGGTAGGGAAGGCCTCTTTCGGAAAGTGCAAGCCCCTTTTATCTGAAAAAGGCATTTACATCTCCACGGAATTGGGGAAGCGGGCAGAAAATATCTGGTATGCCATCACGACTTCCAGGAGTGCTTCGAAGCGGGTGCTGTTTCCCTTGCCCACACTTAGCGAAGATGATGTGGCATTCATTCGCAGCCTGGCGGTGAATGGTGAATTCCAACCGCTCATCGACAGAACCTATAAGCTGGACGAAATTGTAGAAGCATATCGCTATGTGGAAAGCGGACAGAAGGTGGGGAACGTGCTTCTGTTAATTATACCTTGATACTTCATTGATTTACCTGCTTTTTTTCCATCTTCGTTGCATGCGGATTTTTTGCATGATTTGTTTGTGGGTGGCTGTGTCAGGTGTATCGGCACAGCAATATAAGAGCTATCGTACCTTGTGTGATACCACTTTGATGTCGAAAGAACTGGGCTATGCCCGGGGCGCTGAAATCATAGTGCCCTTCAACTGGCAGCGTGAATACCCAGCCGCATATCCGCTGCTGTTTATATTTGACAAACAGAACGAGCGCAGTTTCCGGCACATGTTGTATACCATCGATTACCTCACGATTAATGATCAGATGCCGGCATGCATCGTGGTGGGTATAGATGCAGGGGAAGACCGCAACCGCTACCTGGAAACACAACTGTCAACCGCCGATAGCAATGGTCGGATGGAAGAAAATGAACGCTATCTCCTCGATGAACTGATTCCGTACTTACAGGAAAACTATCAGGCAGGCGATTTTATCCTGCTGGTCGGTCATTCGAGATATGGATACTTCGTTACGCACATGCTCAGCGCCTATCCGGAAACCATTAACGCAGCCATTGCCATCAGTCCGTTTTTCCGTCAAAAAAAGGTACAACTGGTAGACTCTCTCATGTCATCGAAGGCAGGAACTTTTCCCCGGGTGCAGTATTTCTGTGCCAGCATGGGGAATGATTTTCAGGCCGAAATGCAAACCATCGATTCCGCCATTCTTCAAAAAAAAATCGCCCAGACTAACCTGGTCATCCGCTCTGCTAACTTTCCACAAGCCGGACATACTGCAACGCCAGGACTGACTTTCGGACAGGATCTATACGCCATTTTTGAATATTGGTCGGAAAGCCAGAATAGCTATCTGAATGATCCGGGGGCAAATCCCATTCTGATGGAACCACTGATGAATGACAATGCGGTACATTATGGGGCAGATTTCCCTTTTTCATTGGGCATTTTGAATGGCAAAGGCTCCAATTATTTTTTCGAAGAAGACTATCCCAAAGCCATAGAGGTTTGGAATTATATGATGCAGTTCTATCCCAATTTTTCAGAAGGCTGGCTCTACATTGCTGAATGTAAGATGGCAGTCGGTCAGAACTGGGATGCAGAAAGGGAAAAATTTTTGAACAGTATCTCTGATTCTGAAATCTATTCCGATACAGAAAAAGCGGAACTCATGGACTACCTGAAGGAGCTGCAACCTTAAGGCCCGCTCCCTTTTTTTTATCTTTGGTACAAATACAACAATATGTCTGTTACCTCGCTTGCTCCTCCCGCTTTATGGAAACATTTTGCTGCCCTGAACGCTGTCCCCCGTCCCAGTAAACACGAAGAAAGAGTTATTGCCTTCATGCAGGAGTACGGAAAACGCCTTGGTCTGCCTACCTATACAGATGAAGTAGGTAATGTCATTATCAAGAAGCCGGCCAGTGCGGGAATGGAAAACCGCAAGACCATTGTGCTGCAGAGCCACCTCGATATGGTGCACCAGAAAAATGCAGATACCAATTTCGATTTTTCTTCGGAAGGGATTCGCATGATGGTGCAGGACGATTGGGTTGTAGCAGATGGTACCACCCTGGGCGCTGATAATGGAATAGGTGTGGCCGCCATCATGGCTTTGCTGGAGTCGACAGATATTCCGCATCCGGCTCTGGAAGCCTTGTTTACCATTGATGAAGAAACAGGCATGACAGGCGCTATGGGTTTGAAAGGCGGGCTGCTGGAAGGAGCGATATTACTGAACCTCGATACGGAAGATGATGATGAACTGACCATCGGTTGCGCCGGCGGAATAGACATCACGGCGACCAGAACTTATCAGGAAGACGCTGCGCCGGCCCATTACACTTATTATACCATCACGGTGAAAGGGCTCACCGGAGGTCACAGTGGAATGGACATCCATCGGGGAAGAGGCAATGCCAATAAAATTATGAACCGCTTGTTGCTCGGACTGGAAGAAGCGGTCTGTATCCGTATCAATTCGGTGGATGGCGGTGGATTGCGGAATGCCATTCCCAGGGAAAGCAAAGCGATTGTGGGTGTGGAGAACAGCCGAGCCGCTGAGCTGGAGCAATGGATGGTGGAACAGGCTTCCGTGCTGCATGCAGAATATGGAGAAACCGACCCGGACATAAAAACCACAGCTACCAAAACAGATGCCCCTCAGAAGGTGTGGGAGGCAGGATTCCAGTCTGCGATTTTAAAAGCCCTGTATGCCTGTCCGAGTGGAATTTATCGCATGAGTCCGGCCATTCCTGATTTGGTGCAAACATCCAACAACCTGGCACGGGTATCCATAGAAAACGGAGCAGCAAAGGTGTTATGCCTCTGCCGCAGCTCTGTAGATACCGAAAAGATGGATATGGCCAAAGCCATCAGCAGCGCTCTAGAGCTTGGAGGATGTACCGTGACCTTTGATGGAGGTTATCCCGGATGGACACCCGCACCGCATTCCGATATCGTACATATAATGTCTGATTTATATAAGGAAATGTTTCAGGATACACCGCATGTGAACGCCTGCCACGCCGGACTGGAATGCGGTATACTGGGTACCAACTATCCGCACATAGAAATGATTTCCTTCGGACCGAATATCCGCGGAGCGCATTCACCGGATGAGAAAGTGCAGATATCCAGCGTGCAGAAATTCTGGAGTTATCTACTGGAAACCCTGAAGCGCATACCTGTCGCAGGCTGAGTAGCTGCTGCAACTAATGCATGGACCATACAGATCCAACCATCGGAAAAGTAAAGGAGCGTCAGGCGTTCAGCCGCTCCCGGAATGGCTTGATGGGTCTGATAGCTGTTTTTTTTCTTTCGGCTTTTTTCTATGCCGATAACTGGCGCAGCAGTATCTATACCGGCGATTCCAATGGTTATTACCTCCATCTTGCCTCTGCATTTATATACCATGATGTAGGCAACTACGACCGTTCCATCACTGCCATGCAGCAAGAACGTCCCGAAGTGAAAGACCCCAGGGAGGATGTATTTGGTATACGAAAGACTGATATTGGTAAATATTCTATAAAATATACCCTGGGCGTTGCAGTATTGGAGACACCGTTTTTCCTGATAGCACATGGTATAGCATGGTTGTCACCGGAATTTGCAGCAAGCGGCTGGACAACACCCTATCAACTGGCAATAGGTCTGGCCACCTGGTTGTATGTAATGTTGGGATTGGTGCTGCTGCTGTCAGTATTGCGCAACTGGTTTACACCTTTAGTGTCCTTCGCCGTCATCTTTACATTAGCGCTGGCAACGAATATTCTTTACCATGTAAGCTGCATTACGCTGGCACATGGGTATCTTTTTTTCGCCCATTCCTTGCTGTTATGGCTTACCCTTCGTTTTCACAGAAAGCCCTCTGGTAAGGGTGTACTGCTGATAGGTATGTGCGTAGGACTCATTGCGCTGCTGCGGGTTCCGGAAGTAATGGTGGCAGTGGTGCCGCTGCTGTGGGGAGTGAGTGATAAACATACACTGAGAGCGAGATGGACATTGCTTACCAGTCAACCGAAATTGCTTGTATGGAGTGTT
>DDYY01000017.1 GCA_002346225.1 Bacteroidetes bacterium UBA3022 | reverse complement strand
AGGTATTCCGCATCCACGCCTGTACCTCCATTGAGTTCGAGTATCGTGGATGAAGGACGGATATGCTTTTGCAACCAGTGCCACACCAGAGTTCGCTGGTTGCTGCCAATGGCTGATTCCGAAAAATAACGGTCGTATCCAGCTGCTTCCCGGTTGAATGCCTGCTGCTCAGGATTGTTCCCAGGTAGTTCCATCCTTGCTGTCCTTCAAAGTGATGCCCACTGTCTGGAGGGTATCGCGGATTTTATCGGAAATGGCGAAATCGCGCTTTTCTCTTGCTTCTTTTCGAATGTCAATAACCAGGTTCATCACGCCACCAAGCACTTCTCCGCCGGCAGCAGTCTCTTCTTTTAATCCGAAAATATCATATACGAAAACGGTGATGGTCTCCTGCAAGCGCATTAGTGTATCTGCATCTATATCGGCCTTACCTTTCCCCGCATTCGCCCAGGTATTGATAAGCCCTGCTACCTCATTGATGGCGGCAAAAGCCATGGCGGTATTGAAGTCGTTGTTCATGCCGTTGTACATGCCAACCATGCAGGCATTTACTGCGCGCACTTGTTCGGCATCTACGGTACCCGATGGCACAACCGATTGTAAATGCCGCACTACCGACATCATTTTTTTATATCCTTTTTCTGCAGCCTGCAGGGCTTCATTGGTAAAGTCGAGCGTACTGCTGTAATGCGCCTGCAGCATGAAATAGCGCACAGTCATTGGGCTATACCCCCTGTCGAGCAAAGGATGGGTACCGCTAAATAATTCTTCGGGAAGGAAGCTGTTGCCCAGGCTCTTACTCATTTTCTGTCCGTTGACAGTGAGCATATTGGTATGCAACCAGTACTTCACCGGCTGGGTGTGATTACAGGCAATGCTCTGTGCCACTTCATTGGTGTGGTGGGTAGGAATGAGATCCAGTCCACCGCCGTGAATATCAAATTCTTTGCCGAGGTATTTCGTACTCATGGCAGAACATTCGATATGCCAGCCCGGGTAACCTTCCCCCCAGGGACTTGGCCAGTGCTGAAGATGTTCGGGTTTGGCTTTTATCCATAGGGCAAAATCGAGTCGACCGCGTTTCAATTGCTGTCCACCCAAATCGCGGGTATTGTTAAGCATTTCATCCAGGTTGCGACCCGACAACTGGGTATAGGGATGATCTTTGGAAAAACGCTCCACATCGAAGAATACGTTTCCATCTACTTCATAGCCATATCCACTTTCAATGATGGCCTTGGTCATTTCAATCTGCTCGATAATATGACCCGTAGCAGTCGGCTCGATATCAGGGGGCAGCGTATTGAACCGCGCCATAATCTGCCGAAAGGCATTGGAATACTTCTGTACGATTTCCATGGGCTCCACCGACTCGATTTTAGCCTGTTCGCTGATGCGGTCCCCGGCATCTCCGGCAGTGCTTTCAATATGACCGGCATCGGTGATATTCCGCACGTAGCGCACCTTATACCCCAGATGGCGCAGGTAGCGGTTGATGACATCGAAGGAAACAAAGGTGCGGCAGTTGCCCAGATGGGGTTCACTGTACACCGTAGGTCCGCAGACATACAGGCCAACAAATGGCGGATGTAAGGGACGGAACACTTCCTTGCTGCGCGTCAGGGTATTATATACCTGCAGCTCATTCTGATGAAACAACTCATTGGGCATGGGACAAAATTACCAAAACAGAACGTGTCATGGAACGGCAGTGTCCAGCTCGAAATCTGCGATGACCATGTAATGATCGGAACCCGGCACTTTCTTGCGCTGGTATTGCACAGCAGTAGCCCAGCCGGGAGAGAAAAGGATGTAGTCGATGCGGATAAAAGGAAAGGGAATGTAAGTAGGACCTATCCACCTGCCTGCCTGCAGGAAAGCGTCTTCCATGCCTTCCTTCAAGGTTCGGTAGGTAAAGGACACCGGAGTGTCGTTGAAATCTCCGGCAATGATGACGGGATAAGGCGTAGCATCGAGGGCCGCCTTGATGACCTGCACCTGGTCGGCGCGCATGATATAGCTGTTCCGGAATTTCCCGGCTACCCTTTTCGAGTCGAAACCCAGGGTATCGCCTTGCTCGGTCTTTCCGATAAACTCGAAATCGCTATGGGTGAGCTGGTTGCTTTGAAGGTGACTGGTAAATACGCGAACCGTATCACTTCCTAACTGCACATCTGCCCAGATGGTGGTATTCATTTTACTGATGGAAGCATATTCGAGGTGACCGGTGGCCACAATCGGAAAGCGGCTATAGATAATGATACCGTAGCTGCGTGACCTTTTTTTGTTCTCGTAGCACTTCTGGTAGTGGTAAAAAGGCAATCCTGCCTCCCGGCTGATTTCTCCCAGATTATCCGGCTCATTGGCTTTGTTGTGAAAGGTATTGAATTCCTGCAGGCAGACTATATCAGCCTCGCTGGCAATAATGGCTTCCACAATCGCATCGCGTTCCGGATTATCTACCACGAAGTCAAAGCCCTTCACATTGTAGGTGACAAATCGAAGGGGTTCGGTAGTGGTGGCTGCCGGAGGGGTTTTTCCAAATCCAAAGGTATTCCTGTGAGCCGGATAGCCGATTGCAAGCAGCAACAGCATAACGATGAACATGCGTCTGCTGACGAAGGCCCAGGCCATGCATAGCACTACGGCTATCAGCAGAATGACGATGTAGCCCAGACCGAAAAATACCGTTAACCACGCCTTTGCCGGATGCAAAAACATACTTAGGTAGGCCATCAACAGTGCCGGTATGATGACGGCACTTGCAATCCCCAGCACAAATCTCCAGAACCTCATTTTTCGTTACTGATGCGGAACAGAAATGTTTTTTCTTCCTTGCTCAGGCTGTCGTAACCCGAACGGGAAATCTTATCCAGAATGGCGTCCATCTTCTCCTGCTGATCTTCGGTAACCGTAGGTCGGGTGGTGGTTTTCTTTTCTTTGCGGACATATACCACCCTGGGTTCGTTGCGGAATCGGGCCATCAGATTGTCCCAAACAGCCAGCCAGCCATCGAACCAGTTCCATCCCGACTGATAGGAACGGATGAACAGGAAGCCGGTCAATGCGCCGCCGAGGTGTGCCAGATGACCTCCTACATTACCGCCTGCTGTAATGCCTACAATATCCAGCAAAACGGCTATCAGGGCTATCCACTTCAAGCGTACAGGTCCAATGAGTATAAGGTGTACCGTATAGTCCGGAACAATGGTGGCAGCGGCAGCCACAATAGCCAGAATAGAGGCAGAGGCCCCCACCAGCAATGGACTGCTGCCCTGGAACTCCGGCGACAGGTTGTAGATTAACATGAAAAACAATGCGCCTACAATGCCCCCGGTCAGGTACAACGGCAGGATGTACCGCTCACGGATAAATTCCACGGCAATGCGGCCAAACCACCACAGATACAGCATGTTAAATAATATATGAAAGATGCCAAATGGGTCGTGGAGGAACTGATAGGTAAACAAGGTCCAGGGTCGGCGCAGTAGCAAGGCAGGCGACTCCGGGAAATAGAGATAACTTAAAATATTACTGAACGTATCCCGACCACCGCCAACGGTAAATAACAGGAAAATAATACTCTGCACTACGAACAACCCTACATTGAGGATAATAATCCGTTGCAAAATATTGCCATTGCGGAAGCTGTTGCGGATTTCTTCCAACATTAGTAAAACTTGTTTTTAGAGCGTTGGTAATACCTTATCATCAAAAATCCGAAGACCATACCACCGAGGTGGGCAAAGTGGGCGATATTATCATTGGGGTTATTCATGAAAGCCAGGTACAATTCCACCGCAGTAAGTATGATTACCAGGTACTTCGCCTTGATGGGCACCAAAAAGTAAATATACAACAGTGTGTTCGGGAACAACATCCCAAAGGCCAGCAATACGCCGTAAACAGCTCCGGAGGCTCCAACGGTTGGGGTGAATATGATGGCCCTGATTTTTTGCATCTCCTCGGGAGAAAAATTGCCCTGTATACCACCGTTTACAATCGGCGGAAAGGCAGATCCTGTTATCTGGTACAACTGCCAGGCATGTACGCCGGTATGTATGAGCGCAGCTCCCAGACCTGTAACCAGGTAGTAGGTAAGAAACCGCTGAGGTCCCCACACGTTTTCCAGCACTGCACCGAACATCCACAGGGCGAACATATTGAAGAAGACGTGCCCGAAGCTGCCATGTGTAAACATGTGGGTCACAATCTGGAAGGGCTGAAAGAAGGGGGAAATGGGATAATAGAGGGCCACTTTCTCGATGAGTTGCGGGAAAGTGATGGTAGCCAGAAACATCAATCCGTTCAGAATCAACAGATTTTTGATTACCGGCGGTAAATAATTAAAGCGCTGCATGCCTAATTGTGTCATCGCTTGCTATGTTTTGTTTTGAAAGCGGGCTGCCATTTCATCCATATCATACGTGATAAAGGTATGGTGACCCACCGGTGATAAATAAGGCGTGGAACAGGCAAAGAGTTCATCAATCAGATTGCGCATTTCGTTTTCACTCAGTTTTCTGCCCATGCTGATGGCATTGCTGCGCGCCAGACTTCTTGCCAGTACCTCGTGTTTGCGCAGCTGCAGTCCGGCACTATCCTGCTTGCACTGCTCCAGTAAGTCTTCCAACACCTGCCGCTCATCATTGTTCTCCAGCTCCGGAGGTACCCCGTGAATGACGAAGGTATCCTTCCCGAATGGCTGGATATCAAATCCAAGCTGTCGAACATCGGGTAATATCTGCGTGAGTAATGCTGCATCTGCTGTGCTCAGCGTCATGGTTCCGGGAAACAACTGCTGCTGTGTGCTGTGTTGCTTGCCCTGCAAATGGCGCAGGTACCTTTCAAAAAGAATGCGTTCATGCGCGGCCTGCTGGTCTACTACAATAAATCCCGACCTGATTTGTGCCACGATGTACCGCTGGTGAATCTGAAAGCACCTCCCATGGCTATCGCGGGCTTCGCCGTCGTCCATATCCGGAAATGTTGCCGGTGGAACAGTATGCGGCGATTGTTCCGTTTCCTGCCGGTCCTTTTCCCATGCGCGAAAGACATTTTTATTGTTGTCGTTCATCTTGCTTGGCATGGTGCGGAAAGGCTGGGGACGCGCTTCCTTGTTCGGATGAATAAATGCCGGAAGATTGGAAAACGTAGGGTCCTGATCGAAATCAAGGGTGGGTGCTATACTGTACTGGGCCAGTGCGTGCTTGGCTGCAGCCTGGATGAATGTGTAGATAATGCGCTCGTCTTCAAACTTGATTTCCTGTTTCGTAGGATGCACATTCACATCGATGCGCGTCGGGTCGATATCGATGAAAATGACGAATAAAGGATAGTGGTTTTCGGGCAACATCTGCTCATAAGCCTGAATCACCGCATGCTGCAGGTAGGGACTTCTGATGAATCTGTTATTGACAAAAAAGAACTGTTCCCCCCTCGTTTTGCGGGCACTGTCGGGCTTGCCGATAAATCCCGTGATATCTGCCACCGAAGTACTTTCCTGTATGGGCACCAGCTTTTCATTGTAGTTGTTGCCGAACAGGTGAATGATGCGCTGACGTAAATGTCCTTTGTTGAGGTGAAACAATTCTACACCATTGTGGTGCAGGCTGAGGAATATACCCGGATGAGCCAGTGCTACCCGCTGGAACTCGTCAATGATATGGCGCAGTTCTACATTATTGCTCTTAAGAAAGTTTCGGCGCGCGGGCACATTGAAAAACAAATTCCGTACCATGATGGATGTCCCGGGGGCGTGCTGACAGGGCTCCTGCTCTTTCACTTCAAAGCCCTCTATGACAATGCGGGTACCGATTTCCGATTCCGGCTGACGGGTGCGCAGCTCCACCTGTGCAATAGCGGCAACCGAGGCCAGCGCCTCCCCTCTGAAGCCCATCGTTCGAATGGCGAACAGGTCGTCTGTTTTTCTGATCTTACTCGTCGCGTGCTTCTCGAAACACATACGCGCATCAGACGTACTCATCCCGCAACCATTATCCACTATCTGGATCAGGGTTCTCCCGGCGTCCTTTACAATCACACGAATATCAGTAGCGCCGGCATCGACAGCGTTCTCCAACAGCTCTTTAACCACAGAGGCAGGGCGTTGTATCACTTCCCCGGCGGCAATCTGGTTGGCTATCGCATCCGGTAGCAGGCGAATCACATCAGACATGGGGCAAAGTTCACCAAAAGAAAATAAAGAGTATCAATACCATCAAGACGATGATGGCTATTCGGATATTGTTGGCTCTGCGGTTCTGTTTGCGCGTGAATTCCTGGGAAAACTCGAACCGCAATTTCTCATCTTCTCCCTTCTCCCGCCACTTGGCTTCGCGCTCCCTTTCCTCCTTTTCCTGGTCCCAGTATAAGGGCTGATAGAGGAAACGCTTCGGTTTTCGGCCTTTGAAAAATGAATTTTTTCCAAGCATATCAATAAGTGTAACGCAAAATTGACAGGTATCGTTTGCATTTGAGCAAAGATACGACCTTTCTATTGTACAGTTTTTAACGCAACAGATAACTAATGGCCCGGGTTTCCGTTATGCTCACTAGAATAGAAAATATACTTTTGCCCTGCAGGCTTTTGCTTATTATTAAATAGTATTATTTTATATGTTTCGTTGGATATTCATTGTGGGCTTTACAGTTGGATGGGCCGCTCCCGGAGGCGATATGCCTTTGCATATGCAAACGGAAGCGCCGTATGTGCCCTTCTACGACCGCAACTATGCATGGGTAGACTCACTGATGGAGCAGATGACCGTGGAAGAAAAAATCGGGCAGCTGTTCATGGCTGCAGCCTACTCCAACAAAGATGCTGCACATGAACAAGCCATTAGCAAGCTTATCCGCGAGCAGAAAATAGGCGGACTCATTTTCATGCAGGGAGGACCTGTTCGACAGGCACGACTGACCAATAACTATCAGAGCATTGCTTCCGTGCCCCTGCTCATTGCGATGGATGCGGAATGGGGACCGGCCATGCGCCTCGATTCGGTCATCAGCTTTCAGCGCCAGCTCACCTGGGGTGCCGTACAAAATGATTCGCTGATTTACCAGACGGGGAAAGCGATAGCCGAACAACTCCGTCGACTGGGCGTGCAGGTGAATTTTGCCCCCGTAGTAGACATCAATAACAACCCTAAAAATCCGGTCATCGGCGACCGTTCCTTCGGAGAAGACAAATACAATGTGACGCTGAAGGGGCTTGCCTACATGAACGGCTTGCAGGAAAACGGCATCATTGCCTGTGCCAAACACTTTCCCGGTCATGGCGATACCGATGCAGACAGTCATAAAACTTTACCCGTCATTGCGCACAACCGCAACCGATTGGATACATTGGAACTATTTCCTTTCAGCGTGATGATGCAGCAGGGTCTCGGCTCTGTGATGCTGGCGCACCTTTTCATACCATCCCTCGACAACACGCCCGGACAGGCATCTTCCATGTCACCGGCTGTAGGAAGAACCATGCTCAGGGACAGTCTGGGTTTTCGTGGTCTCGTGTTCAGCGATGCCCTGAATATGAAAGGCGTGGCCGACCATTACGCTTCCGGTGAATTGGAAGTGCAGGCGTTTCTTGCTGGGAACGATGTGCTGCTGTTCTCTGAAAATATCCCCAAAGCGATTGCTGCCATGCGACAGGCTTATGCGGATGGTCGCATCACTGAGCAACGGCTGGATGAAAGCGTAGTGCGCATTTTGAAAGCGAAGGCCTACACCGGCTTGCAGAATGCTCCCAAGGTGAAAGTTCAAAACATTCAGTTCAACCTCAATAAGACGGAGTACAAGCAGTTGAAGCGGCGCATCACTGAGCAAAGCATAACGCTGGTGCAGGCAACCGACTCCATGATTCCCATGGCAACGGTTGGCAATAAAAAGATTGCCACACTTGCTATCAGCGACGGCAGCAGCATGCCCTTTCAATCAGCAGTGAACAATTACACCGAAGCAGCCAGCTTCCGCATGAACCGCAATGCCGACGCAGCCACCGTTAATAAGACAGTAGCGCAGTTGCAGGAATACGATTTGGTCATTGTTGGGCTGGAGGGATTGAAGCGTTCTGCATCGTCCAATTTCGGAGTTACTTCCGCTGCCCGAAACCTGGTCAGCAGCCTGAGTGAAAAAACAAAAACGGCTGTACTGGTATTCGGCACTCCTTATGCTGCGGGGTTACTATCGGATGCCACTTATCTTGTGGTAGCATATGACGATGATACATATACCCAGCAGGTAGCCGCTGAGTCCGTCTTTGGCGGTCGGCCCATGAGCGGAAAACTGCCGGTGGGTAGCGGGAAATTTCCGGTCAACACCGGAGTGGAAACAGCCGATTTGCAAAAACTCCACTGGGGCATCCCCGAAGATGTGGCCATGAACCCCGTCCTGTTGCAACGCATCGACAGTGTAGCCGCTTCCTGCATCAGCACAAGGTCTGCGCCGGGTCTCACCGTGCTGGTAGCCCGCAAGGGTACAGTAGTGTGGGATAAAACCTATGGCACACACAAGTACGATGGCAAAACAGCTGTGGAGTCTAAATCTATTTACGACCTCGCATCCGTCACCAAGGTAGCAGCTACTACCACCGCGCTCATGCGCCTCTATGATGAAGGCAAATTCGATCCATCAAAAAAAGTGCAGGACTACCTGCCGGAAACAAAAGGAACAGTCATAGGCCCACTCGTAATGCAGGATGTGCTCACCCATCAAAGCGGACTCACTGCCTGGATTCCTTTTTATAAAAGCACCCTGTTGTCCGATGGAACCAGAGATCCCCGTTACTATAACCAGTCGCAGATTCCCGGATATGAAATTCAGGTCGCCGATCAGGTGTGGCTGAGAAATGACTATCCTGACAGCATCTGGGCACGCATCCAGCAGACACCCTTGAAACAATCCAATAAATACGTGTACAGTGACCTCGGTCTGTACATCACGCGCAAAGTGGTGGAGCGACTGAGTGGTGCGCGGCTCGATAGCCTGGTGGAAGAAGAATTTTACCGGCCACTGGATATGCACCACACCTGCTTCAATCCACTGGAAAAATTCGAGCGCAACAAAATCATCCCTACAGAAAACGACGACTATTTCCGCTACCAGACGGTGCAGGGATATGTACACGATATGGGAGCTGCCATGATGGGTGGCATTGAGGGACATGCCGGTTTATTCAGCACCAGCCATGACCTGGCAGCCCTTTTTCAGATGTACCTGAATGACGGCTATTACGCAGGTCAACAGTTTTTAGACCCTGCCACCCTAGCCCTGTTTACCAAAAAACAAAGCAGCATATCGCGCCGCGGACTGGGATGGGATAAACCCGAAACACATCCGGATAAAAGCAGCCCCTGCTCCTCTTTCGCCAGCAACCTGACTTTCGGCCACCAGGGATTTACAGGCATTTGTGTATGGGCAGATCCGGAATACGACCTGTTGTATATTTTCCTTTCCAACAGGGTGCAGCCCTCTGCTTCTCCCAATAACCTCAGCAAACAGGAAATCCGCACCAGCATACAGGATATCATCTATGCCAGCATGGGCGTTGAGAAAACTATTCGGTAAGCAGCAACATTTGCTTTAAGGCAGGCAATAACACGGTTGCTGCTTCTTGCTTATATTTGTTGCACCACACGCTAATTCTTAATGCATTTACCCCTGAATAAATGTCTGACAAAGACAATATTAATTATTTTATTAATATTTAATAAACCATCAGGTTATGCTCAGGACACAACGGCTATATATCGTTCAATAGATTCACTTCAGTCTATTTCCTTCGGTAAAAAGGATAGTTTACAAGTTGATAATTGGATTAACATTGCCCTATTGTATCTATCCATTTCAGACAAGGAAAAAACCAATATATATGCTAACAAAGCGCTGGAGAATGCAAAAGAAATAGGTATTACATCTCTGGAAGCCCGATCCTATGTTATCTTGGGCCGTGCGCAGTTGGCGCAATATGGTCCTCGCGACAAGGCGACCCGCTATTTCCTCAATGCACTGGAATTATTCAATAAGTTAAAAGACAATAATGGCATAGCAACCTGCTATTTGCAGCTGGGAGTACTGAGTTTCGACATGCAGAATTTTGAAGAGTCAGCACAATATTTGCTCAAAGCACTGGAGTATAGTAAAGATAACCCAATACGCCTCTCTACCATACATTACATGCTGGCCCTTTGTTATTCTGAGTTGGGCAGGTTTACGGAAGCAGAAGTCATGTTTGACCTGGCAGAATCAGAGAATCAGGTACAAGGAGATGTTTTCAACATGCAGGTTGGTGCTTTCAGAGGTAAAATGTATGTAAACCGCGGAGACGTTGATCTGGCCATCTCTTATCTACACGACAATATCGAGAAATACAAAGGGAATATTGATCCCAAAATGCAGGCTCCGCCATATATATTTTTATCATCTGCATATTTGCAGACAAAAGACTACCGGAATGCCATCCGGTACGCCAAACGGGGATATGAACTGGCCTCCGACAGGGGCAGCTACATTATTTACCTGCGGGAAGCCGAAACCAATCTCTACAAAGCCTATCAGGCCCTGGGTAATACCGACAGCGCCTTTTTCTTTTTGCACGAACTGAGCATCTTAAAAGATTCCATCAGCAGTATTACGGTGTTGCAACGGGTAGCTGAAATGAAGGGCAAGTTCGAATTCGAACAGGAGATGGAAGCGCGCCGCTCCGAGCAGAAACTGAAGGATGCCATTGCCGCGAAGGAACTGGAGCGGGAAAAGCTTGTTCGCAATATTCTATTCGTGGGCTTTATACTGCTCATGGGTGTTGCAGCACTGGTATACTATCAGCGTGTGAAAGTGAGCCGCGAAAAGAAAAAAAGCGACACCTTATTGTTGAACATTCTTCCGGCTGCAACAGCCGAAGAGCTCAAGACCAAAGGCAGCGCAGAAGCCAAACAATTTGATAATGTGTCTGTCCTATTTACCGACTTTGTCAATTTCACGGGTATCAGCCAGCAGCTCAGTCCGAAAGAACTGGTAGCTAATATCCATTATCATTTCACGGCATTCGACGCAATTGCCGAACGATACGGATTAGAAAAAATTAAAACTATTGGAGATGCCTATATGGCTGTTTGCGGACTGCCCGCTGAAAACCGCCAGCATGCACGTCAAACCGTTCTGGCAGCGCTGGAGATGGCCCGTCATATGGAAGAGCACGGGAAGAAGTTTAAAGTACGCATAGGCATTCACTCCGGACCGGTGGTCGCAGGTATAGTTGGTGTCAGAAAATTCCAGTACGACATCTGGGGTGATACGGTGAACACCGCCAGCCGCATGGAATCGAACAGTGAAGTGGGAAAGGTAAATATCTCTGCCAGCACCTATGCACTCATCAAGGAGGAAAAAGACCTGCAATTTGAATACCGCGGAGAAGTGGAGGTGAAAGGAAAAGGTGCGTTGGGGATGTATTTTGCGTACAAATGAAACACCTGGAACAACAAGTGCATTGGGCGATTATTTCCTGTATGCAATGCATGCCGAATGATTAGATGCCGGACGCTTCGTAATAATAATAAGCAAAAGATAAGTGCCTACTTGTTGGCCAGTTGCCCGCAGGCAGCATCGATGTCTTTGCCCCTGCTGCGTCGCACCTTTGCCACTACTCGCTGTGCTTCGAGGTACTGAATGAATCGCTCCCGCTGCTCTTCTTTCGATTTGCTGTAATCGGCTTCGCGGATGGCGTTGTATTCAATGATATTCACCCTTGCACCCGGAACCTGCTGGCAGAGCTTCACCAGGTTTCTGGCATCTTCTTCCGTTTCATTGATACCGTCGAACAAAATGTATTCAAACGTAATACGGCCCTTCGTTTTTTCGTAAAAATAGTTGAGTGCAGCTACCAGGGTCTTCAAATCATTGCTGTCGTTGATGGGCATCAGGGAGCTGCGTTTGGCATCATCGGGTGCATGCAGGGATAGCGCCAGATTAAACCGTACACCATCATCGCCCAGCTTCCGTATCATCTTGGCAATGCCGGCAGTGCTAACGGTTATCCGCTTGGCCGACATGCCCATTCCATCCGGACTGGTAATCAACTCAGTGGAGGTTAACACATTGGCATAATTCAACAGCGGCTCACCCATGCCCATGTACACAATATTCGAAAGGGGCTTCCCGAAATCTTCCATGCAGATGGCATGAATGGCTGCTACCTGATCGTAAATTTCATAGGGCTCCAGGTTGCGCTTGTTCTTCATAAATCCGGTTGCACAGAATTTACATCCCAGGTTACACCCTACCTGGCTGGAAATACAGGCGGTCAGGCGTTGCTCGGTAGGAATGAGCACGCCTTCTACCAGATTGCCATCGTACAACTTAAACCGCACCTTTACCGTGCCGTCACTGCTTTTCTGCTGCAGGTCGATAGAGAGGTGGTTCAAAGTAAAAGCAGCCTCCAGCCGGGAGCGCAACTCCAGCGGCAGATTAGTCATTTCACTGAACGAGCGGGCATGCTTCTTCCACAACCATTCATACACCTGGCGACCGCGGAAAGCCGGTAAGCCCTGGTCGGTAAACCATTGTTCCAGCGCCTGACGCGTGAAATTGCGGATAGATTGCAGTGGTGTTGTAGTCAAAACAGGGCAAAGATAGCCTTAATCCCTTTGTCGGCGCGATGAAGGAGAATTGTCATTTTCCTTGTACAAGTAATTACCGGAGTATTTTTTTATTACTTTTGGTAAGCCTAAGACCATGAGGGTTATGAAACATTTGCCACTTTTAATTTGCCTTGTGCTGAGCACCACTATGTTGCGTGCGCAAGACATCCATTTTTCTCAGTTCTACGCTTCGCCGTTGAACCTCAATCCGTCCCTGACGGGTTTGTTCGGCGGCAATCTGCGCGGTGTGGTGAATTACCGCAACCAGTGGAATTCATTCGCTCCCTTCACCACTTATGCCGGTTCGGTAGATGTGAACGTGGGCCAGGGTTTCCTGCGCAATGACCTGGTGGGCATAGGCGTCAACTTTTACAACGATGTGGCCGGCGATGCTGAATTTTCCACCACACAGGCCAACTTCAGCGTTTCGTACATCAAGACCCTCGGCAGCCGCTTCGCCAGAAACTATTTGTCGGTTGGCTTTCAGGGCGGACTGGCACAGCGCAGCGTGGACTACACCAAATTGACCTTTGGTTCTCAATTCAACGGATTTGAATACGACCCTTCGCTGTCAACAGGGGAAACCATGGCATTTGAAAATTTCTCCTATATGGATTTGGGTGCCGGTATCACCTGGATGATTGTTCCTAAGGATGAAATGAATTTCTATATCGGACTTGCCTTCCACCACCTGAATGCACCCGATCAGTCCTTTACCGGACTTTCGAAAGATAACCTATACCTCCGCACCACCGGACATGCTGGCGCCCTGATTCCACTGAATGATGAAGTAGATCTGGTACCCGGCGTAATGGCCATGGTACAAGGGCCCCACTATCAAATCAATGGCGGGATGAATGTCAAATACACCATCAACGACCTGTCGTATAAAGAAACGGCCGTTTCTCTGGGTATCTGGCAACGTATTGGTCTGGATGAATTGAGCGATTACCGCTCCGATGCAACCATTGTGAGTGCCCGCTTAGATTATCTCAACTTATCGCTGGGTGTGAGCTACGATATCAACGTTTCGTCCCTACAGGATGCCTCTAATGCATTGGGTGGTCCGGAAATTTCGCTGATATACACTACCGGTTTACCCCACCGCGATCGCAAGCTCGATTGTCCTCGCTTTTAACCATGTTGCACTTTGCCTCCGCAGCCATCATCTCCATCATGATGCTGACAGTCTGTCCGGCAAGGGCACAGGAAAATCATACCTTTCAACTACCCGAAGGCAATATGATCAGCCAGCAATTGCAATTGATGGGCGGAGCACCTGTCTGGAAACAGTATGAAAGGGAATGGCGCACCATGGAAGGCACCGACAGCATTATTTACCGCGAAACCTACTTGCTGGGAAGGTACTGGCGCTTGAACCGTTACGCTATGCTATCGGGCAAACCCCGATTGATGGGCTGGCAAAAAGAATTCAGGGAGGACGGATTGCTGGAAGAACAACTGTTGTGCGAAGGCAGTCGCCGATGTAACAATTCAGTACGCTATTATTACTATCCGGGCGGACAGCTGATGTCGCTCAGCGAATACGAAAAGAACAAACGACATGGTGCGCACTACATGTTCTATTCCGATGGCCAACTTCGCCAATATATTATTTTTGAATACGATAAAATGACAGATATCATGGCCTATTACGACGCCTCGGGGAATCCACTGGATCCCGGAACCCTCTGCGATGGCGATGGCTATGCGAATGTGTATTCCCTCAATGGATTGTTGATAGAGCGCAAGTACTTCTCGCGCGGACGACTAGTGCGGGAAGAGCAAATTCAATAAATCAGAAGTGGCAGAGATGCCCGTTTTTATCCAGCCACTTTTCGTGCTGCCGGTAATCGGGCATGGCGCGTTCCACCTGCTTCCAGAAACGATCGCTGTGATTGTGTTCTACCAGGTGAGCCAGCTCATGAATAAGCACATAGTCGATGGTTAAAGGCGGAGCAAAAAGCAAGCGGGTGGAAATGCTGATATTGCCATCGTGCGAACAGCTGCCCCAGTTGGAAACATTATTGCGCATGCGCACCCTGCCTATGGGTTGCCGGAAATGTTCCATGTTCAGCACCTCCAGACGTTGCCGGATGGACGGCAGAAAGGCATTGCCGGTAAGTCTGCTCACCAGGTAGCTGCTGTGATGCTGCTCCTCTTCCGGCGTCATCCCCTTCGAGAGGTATAAAGTCATCGTACTGCCCTTCAGCTGTCCGGTACTCTTTTCTTTGTCAGTGTATTTCTTCCGGATGGTGAAAGTCTTGCCACCAATAGTAAAGGTGCTGTCATCGGGATATTCCCTTCCCCTTGGAGCGAGGTAGTGCACCCCTTTTTCTTCCAGATGCTGCAATGCCCATTGCTTTAAAGACTCATACTGGGCTTGTTGTTCGGACTTGTTCATCGATTTCGCCAGCCGTATATGAATGCCCTTGCTGCCAATGGAGGCTCTGCAATTATTGCGCTGCTCCAGATAAGTAAACACTTTCACCCGCATACCTCTGACGGTGTAAGTTTCCTTACCGATTAATGTAGAAGCAGATGGATGTGCCTGCGACACCGGCATTACAACAAGGTTTTATCAAATCGTTGCACCCAGTCGTCAACCTGCGCTACCACCGACTGCACCACGCCCTCATTGAACGGCGATTCGAGTCCGGCATAAGCCACCAGGTCCAGGAAGGAACGACTGCCACCGGCCTTACACAAACGGATGTAATCGGCCATCGCCTTGTCCTTGTCCTGTTGTGCCTTCATCCAGAACTGGAAGGCGCAAACCTGGGCAAGTGTATAGTCGATGTAATAAAAAGGACTCTGATAAATATGCGATTGTGTTTGCCACCAGGTACCTGCTTCCAGATGGGCAAAGCCATCGAAATCACGTTTCGGCAAATATTTTTCTTCAATAATCTTCCATGCCCGGTTACGCTCTTCTTTGCTCATTTCAGGCTGCTTGTACACTACATGCTGAAACTCATCAACAGCAACACCATAAGGCAGGAACAGGATGGACTCCAGTGTATGCGAATATCGGTAGCGGTTGGCACTGCCATTGAAAAACAAATCCATGTGCGGATACGTGAAGTATTCCATGGTCATGCTGTGTATTTCAGCAGCATCGGAGGTAGGCCAGCAATATTCCATGGCCGACTGATCTTTACTGAGATATACCTGAAAAGCATGTCCCACTTCATGGGTCAATACGTCAATATCGGCTGAAGTGCCATTAAAGTTGGAGAAAATAAACGGTGCGTTATAGCCGGAAATGTAGGTGCAGTAACCTCCGCCAGCCTTGCCTTTTTTGGCTACTAAATCCATCAAGCCATTATCCATCATGAAATGAATGAACTCCGCTGTTTCCGGCGACAGGCTTTCGTATAGTTTTTTTCCGTTATTGATAATCCACTCCGGATTACCCTTCGGGGCAGCATTGCCATCGGGGAATTGCAGGGCTTCGTCGTAATACTTCAAACTTTCCAAACCCAGACGAGCCGCCTGTTCTTCCCTCACTCTGGAAGCCAGGGGTACCAGATGAACCCTGATTTGCTCCCGGTAAAATGCGGCACTTTCTTCATCGTAATCGCTGCGCAGCATGCGGTCATAGCCCATGCGGATGAAATTCTCATAGCCCAGTTGCTGTGCCATAGCGTGACGCACCTGCACCAGCTGGTGGAAGATGTCTTCCAATGCTTCCCGTTTTTCTGCCAGGAAACCCCAGCGGGCTTCTGCCGCTCTCTTCCGCAAACTGCGGTCGGGACTGCGCATAAAGGGTCCGAATTCAGACAGGTTGCGTTCCTCCCCTTCAAAGGGTATGGATGCTGAGGCCATGATTTCGGTGTATTTGGTTCCGAGCTTGTTCTCCTGCACCAGCAGGTCCATGATAGCAGGCGAGAAAGTACGCAATGACATTTCTGCAATGCGGAACAGCTGGGGACCGAAATGAGTTTCCAGATCAGAGCGGAACGGCGACTCCACCAGAGCGGAATAATAGGCGCTGATGAGTTCCTCCACCTTCGGAGAATGCTCGTCATAAAAAGCTTGTTCTCCGGCATAGAAAGCATCGCGCGTATCGATGGTATGGCGGATCATGGCAATCTGGTGCATGGTGTCGAATGCACTGCGTATGGTATTGATGCCTTCAATGGCTTTAATCTGCTCCGCTCCACTTCCGGCATTCCGGAACACATCGAGTTGTTGTTGGAAAGTGGCGGTAAACTGATCTAAGTCGGGACGCGTATAGGGATATTCTGTGAATGTCATAATAATGCTGTAAAGTTAAGGAACATGGCGAAAGCAAATTAAATTCCACTGCAGGTGTTACCGGATAAGGACAAACTATTCATTAACAACAGCTCATCACAGAGGAACGCCGGCAAGGAGGAGTTTATAACGCCGCGGCCCCGGCAATCACGCGGCGGTCGCTGCGTTCCA
>DDYY01000023.1 GCA_002346225.1 Bacteroidetes bacterium UBA3022 | reverse complement strand
CCTGATCGGAGTGGCATTGATGGGCCGGGTGGGGGAGACAGAACTGGCAGCGAGTGGTCTGGCGGCGCTTATCTACATATCATTAACCATGATTCCCTACGGTTTATCCGTGGGATTTCAAATCATCATTGCACGCAGAGCCGGGGAGAACAGGGAAGAATTGATTGGCAGGGTTTTTAATAATAACCTGGTATTCATGCTCGGGGTAGGAACACTGCTTTTTCTATTTCTCTACTTTCTGGCACCAGGCCTTTTGCGACCCTTGTTCAGTTCGCAGGAAGTGTATGAAGCAGGACTTATTTATCTCCGCTACCGCTCCTTCGAAATGATTTTTGCGGCGATCGCGTTTACACTTATCGCTTTTTACACCTCTATCGGTGACAACAAGATCATCAGCTGGAGTGCACTGTTCATGCTGGTGGTAAATGTCTTTTTTAACTACAACCTGGTATTCGGTAAAATGGGATTTCCCGAAATGGGAATCGCCGGTGCGGGTCTGGCGGCCCTCATATCCAGTACTGCCGCCATGCTGGTGAACGCCTTCTATTTGTGGTTTTCCCCTTACAGAAAGCGGTTTCATCTGTTTGTCATGCATGGTTTTGAATGGGATCTCATTCGCGACGGCCTGCGTCTTTCGGTGCCGGTTGTTGTGCAGCATTTGCTTTCCATGATTACCTGGGTCATTTTCTTCCTGTTTATTGAAAAGATGGGCAGCGGAGCACTGGCAGCCAGCAATGTGGCGCGAGAGGTATACATGGTGCTGGGGGTTACAACCTGGGGTGTTGCCAATGCCACCAACAGCCTCGTTAGCAATATTATTGGTCAGGGTAGGGAAGATGAAGTGTTTCACTTGATAGGGAAAGTGTTGCGGGTGAGTATCGGATTCTCCTTTATTTTTTGTGCCGCAATACTGGCCTTTCCCGATGTGTTTACCAGCATTTTCACGAACGATGAGCATGTTAAAGACCTGGCCCGCAACCCGGTTCGGATTACCGGAGCATGTCTCTTTGGGATGGCCGTATCCAGCGTTTTGTTCCGCGCAGTTACCGGTACAGGTGCTACGCGCTATTCGCTATTGCTCGAATTTATCACGCTAGTGGCTTATATGATTTACATTATTGTGCTGATTCCCGTATTGCACGTTAACCTCACTATTGCCTGGACGAGTGAATTTTTGTACTGGCTCGTACTGGGTACGCTTTGCTATTACTATCTCAAGTCGGGGAACTGGAAATCGGCGAAAGTGTAAGCTATTTCCTTCTTTTATTGAATTACCAGTGTAGCCTGCTGCAACGTTCCTTCCTGTTTTATCTGAAGTATGTAGTTGCCGGGTGTTAGACCATTGGTAGGTATGCCTATTGCAACATCACCGGAAAATATCAAACGGCCCTTGATGTCGTACAATTGATAGGAACCAGCAACAATGTCTGTTTGCAAAAGGGTTCCGGCCACTGCCGGGTTAGGCGTTACCAGCAGATTGTTAGCAGCGTTCAACTGGACAACCAGTGTTGCATCCGGAGCAGTTTTAGTAAACCAGATGTTCAGCATCCCACTTCTCACATCTCCCCATGCTGCGTAAATGGTATCAGCTACAAATGCTGCGCACATGAAGTCATTGCCATTGCCATTGAGCACAGGGGCATGGGGGGCGATGGCATCAGATAAGGAGATTGCCGGACTAAATGCAGTCTCTCCGCTGCGTCGAATGCTCGCCAATATTTCTGTAGGCGTTTCATACCCGGCTGTGCCTCCGGCGTTTCTGTCGCGCCATGTTACCACCAGGTCACCCTCAGCGTTATAAGCTCCCCAGATCAGATCCTGCATGATGCCATTGCCTTCCGGATCCTGGTTGACGCGGTAGGGTGCTGACCAGGTAACGCCACCATCGTAGGTATCCAGTATAAAGACATCCTGGTCGCCAACGCCGGGTGCGATAAACAGGAAACTCAGGTGTTGCGCATCAGATGGGTCGCTTTGAATATTGTAGCCGAGTTTAGGTAGTGTGTCGCTGATGGATTCTCCCGATTCCAACATCTCCGTATAGGAAAAGGTCGCTCCACCATCGGTACTTTTAGCCAGCACAAAGCGTGGCAGTAGGTTTTCTGCAGGCTCCCATGCGGGATAGACGATGTACAAGCTGCCGTCCTGCTGTACTGCCGGTACAGCCATTGGTCCTTGTATCGCATTGCCGATGCTGAAGCCCGGGGTGTCTATATATTGCCAGGTTTCCCAGGTGGCACCCATATCCGTCGAGCGCAGGAAGTAAGCTTCATTGGGGGCGGGTTCCCATGGTGCCGGCTTGGTGCAAACATATATGTATCCATCATATATTCCTCCGGTTCTGTCAATGGCTGTCCATGGTCTGTCCACCGGAAACTCTCCCGGATCGGCATCCACATCGATAATGCTAACAGGATCTGACCATGTGAGTCCGCCGTCTTCAGAATGCACCATAAACACAGCCCCCTGTGAGGCATCCGGCTGGTAATCGATGTAGGTGATATAGGCATGACCTTCGCTGTCGAATCCCACAAATGGATCGGCACTGGTATTACCGGATAGCGAATGGGGCAGAAAGATTGCAGGACTCCAGGTAGTACCGCCGTTCATGCTTGTTCTGATCTGAATAGCGATGTTATTGGATAATTCAAAGCCCATCCAGGCTATGATGAGGTGCTGGTTGTCGGATGGATTTACAGCAAGGTAGGGCTCGCCATCGAACACAAAGCCTTCAGATATATTAATATTTTGACAGTATATGGAATGGTAGGAGGAAAAAAGAATCAGTATTGTTATTGCAATTGTGCGCATCATATTGCTAAAGTTAAACGTATGCACCGAATATTGAAAGCAATTGTATACTGCTAAAAAGCCGTGACCACTTCGACGGTTCATTGGATATCTATTGAGGAACAGACCTGATTAGTATTGGTGTGATGAAGCAAGCCGCTGAATGTATTAGAATTATATGATGTGCATAGACCATGCCCTAGCACCTGGAGGTAAGAAAAGGCCGGTAGGGAGGTAGTTTTTACATCCGTGCGAACTACCCGGTTTTACACAGACATTTGAACTTTCATTGCCTGGTAGACGTTAAAAGCACCATGATAGATCACTCCATTAAACCATTTTCGTCGGTGGCACTGGGTGCCCTGACTATTTTATTTACCCTGGGCTGCAACAGCAATAACGAAGCGGCATCTAACTCAAATACCAAAATCATGACCACATCAAGCGAACAATATTCCGGAGAAACTGCAGTAGCCACCTTCGCCGGCGGCTGCTTTTGGTGCACTGAAGCCATTTATGAAGAGGTAGAAGGCGTTATCAAGGTGGTCAGTGGCTACAGCGGCGGTCACGTAGCGAATCCCAGTTATGAAGCGGTTTGTGACGGTACTACCGGACATGCGGAGTGTGTGCAGATCACTTACGATCCTACCAAGGTTGATTTCGAAACCCTGTTGGACATTCACATGAAAACACATGACCCTACCACCTTAAATCGTCAGGGGAATGATGTAGGTACGCAGTACAGGTCGGCTGTATTCTTTCACAATGAAGCCCAGAAAGCGGCCACTGAAGCCTACATAGCGAAAATGAACAAAGAGCAGTTTTTTGGTGGTGATATTGTAACAGAGGTTGTCCCCTTTGAAATTTTCTACGAAGCGGAGAATTATCATCAGGATTATTTTGCCAATAATCCCGACCAGCCTTACTGTGTTTTCGTAGTGAAGAAGAAAGTGAAAAACTTCGAAGCACAGTTTCCCGAGCTCATGAAAGAAGGTTACAGGGTTAAATAATACTGGTTCACAATTGATGCAGCCATGCCATTGTATCCAGGTGGTCGGCGTAATCCATTAACCCCGGCAACTGGGTTTGACCGTGGGCAATATGATTGGGGCCATTACCCACAATACATTGCAGTTCATCAGCATGGCTTGCAATGGATGTTTCCCAGTCCGTTTTATCATCGTAGTAACTGTAATAGAGCGTAGCAAGCGGCGCATGAAGTTTTTCTGTTTCCGCCAGCACAAGAAACTCACTGGTCCAGACTTTTTCCTGATTGAGCAGTAAGAGGGTGAGATTATAGTCGAGGTTGTTTTTGTACTTGTTGTGATTCCCTATAGATTCGAAGGACTTCCATGCCTGCAGCAACAAATCCGGATGGTATCCTTTAGGCAGAAATAATTTTCCGACATTCCGGCATCCCAACCCAAAATAACGGAAGACATCTTCTCCTAAGCGGATTAAAGTTTCCTCATCTTCATTCCCATCTATGATAGCAACTGAAGTCCTGTTCTGGCGAAATACGTGTGGATATTTACCAAAATAATATTCAAAATACCGCGAAGTGTTGTTGCTGCCGGTGGCAATAATGGCGTCAATCGTTTTCAATTGATCGGCAAACACCAATCTTTCTGCCATTGCAGGAGCATGAACTTCCAGGCGGCGTCGTAGCCAGGGGAAGAAAAATTTGTCTTTGCTGCTCAGCTTTACAATGGCTTTGTGTCCGCTGGAGAGGGTGGACATAATATCGTGCATCCCCACATAGGGAATGTTACCTGCCAGAATTAATCCCACATTTCGGGGAGCTTCTACCGGATCAGGATACTGGGCCAGCCAGTCGCTTATGGCTGCTGGTTCCAGAAAGTATTGGCTGAAATGCTGCAGGGCGAAATGTTGTTCTTCGGGGGTGAACCAGTTATTGTGTTGGTACGTCTGCTCTACCACCTGTTCCAGTCCATCGGCCATCGTGCTGATGTCTGCTCCAATTTTTATCCAGGCCGCTGCCAACAATTCTTTGTCCATAAGTGTTATCCGTCTTTATTTGAAAGTTGCTTTATGCAAGCTACATTTGTAAATACTTAAAAAGGTAAAGTTATGGCAATTCATATTACAGAGGATTGTATTAATTGTGGAGCATGTGAACCCGAATGTCCGAACAATGCAATTTATGAAGGTGGTGTAGAGTGGGCGTTTGCCGATGGTACAACAGTCAAAGGAAGTGTTCAGCGCATGGATGGGTCCATGGTAGAGGCAGATGTGAAGCATGCACCTATCTCCGAGGATATCTATTACATTGTTCCGGATAAGTGCACAGAATGTGTAGGATTCCATGAAGAACCCCAGTGTGCCGCGGTTTGTCCGGTAGACTGTTGCCTTCCTGATCCCGACAATAAGGAATCTGAAGAGGAGTTGCTGGCCAAGAAGGCCAAGATGCACCTGTAATCAGGAGATGGTCATTGCCCCTTATTGCAGGGCCCTTTTTACCGCACCCAGTACTGCGTCATTATCGACGCCCCTGAATATTTCAGTAATCAGTCCGTTGCTGCCCACCAGCACCAATGTAGGTGCACTGGTAATACCAAATTGTTCAGAAACAACCTTTGCCTGTGGTACTACAGGATAGGCAACCTGGTACTTTCCCACATAAGCCTGAATGTTTTCTTCCGGACTGTTGCTGATATCAAGGCCATACATAACCAGTCCTTTAGGGCTATATGTCTGATAAAGCTGGTTGAGGAAAGGCACTGCTTCTATGCAAGGACCACAGCCGGGAAACCAGAATACCAACAGAGCCGTTTTGCCCTGCAGCGCTGCATTATTCAGCACTGAGTTACCATCTGCAATCAAACTGAAAGGAGGCATAGGGCTGCCTGCTGTAATGCTCATTTTAGCAGCAGCCGCTGCATAGTAAGAGCGCAGGTTCATTTTGTTCAGGTCCGGCGACAGACTCTCTTGTTGCCATTTTTCAGCTGCCAGTTTTTCACCGAAAGTATAGTTGGATAAACGGGTGGCAACACTCCCATTATTGTCGGCAATGGTTACGAGGAAATAGGAGGGGAGATTATTGCCGGTAGCAATCCACAGGTCGAAGGTATTTAATGCCCCTTCTGTAGGATTGATCTTACCGTCGATACTCACCCATTGCTTTTGCAGGTCGAAACGGAACATGTCATGCTCTTCTCCCCAGGCGGTGGTATCTCCTTCGTAGGTGATGGCGATGTCACCGGAGGCCACCTTTTCCAGCAAATGCCGGATGTACAAAGGAGAGGTCATGAGTGTTCCTGAGCTTTGCAGCAGCTCCACTCCGGGCGCAGGCTCTACCAGCACCAAACCTTCATCGTATACCGCTGTAATCCATTCCTTGCCATTGTAGATTTCAGTAATATAGTTGGGTATTTCGTTGTAGTACGTCCAACCCAACACGGCATCCGAGGTATCTCTGGATAGGTGAAATATGGCTGTATCTGTCTGGGCGGTACCGAACTGATTAAATACCATCTCAATATCCACATCAATCTCATCTGCCTCCTGCAATGCTGATAAAGTGGCTTTCCAGCGTTCCTCAGGTGCAATGGAGGTGCAACCGGTAACAATCAGCATCAGGCCGGCAAATGCAGTGCTTGTCAATTTCATGGCTCAAAATTAGAACTTAATAGCGTTTCGATGTAGCATGATACAAGTGCTCCACAATAAATGGTGCACAACAGAGTATTATAAGCTAAACGAATCCCATTTATTTGTGCCAAACCAGGATATGAATAAAAAGAATGTGGCAGTCTTATGCGGTGGCACTACCGCAGAACGCAATATTTCTCTCGAAAGCGGAGAGGTTGTTTACAGGTCGCTCGACCGGTCTTTGTACGTTCCATTCAAGGTAGAAATCAATGCCGACAACTGGGTAGTAGCTGAAAACGGCGCTGCCGTCGATAAGAATATTTTCGGCTTCACCTCATCCGGAAGCACAGTTACCTTCGATATGGCCTTTGTAGCCATTCACGGCTCGCCCGGAGAAGACGGTAAGCTGCAGGGCTACCTGGAGATGATGGGCATTCCCTTTACCTGCTGCGATACCATTGCTGCAGCTATCTCCTTCAACAAGTCCTATTGCAAACAGGTGGTTCAGGAGCACGTGGCGACAGCCAAAGGGATGCTGATACATAAAAAGGATATGGAGGGAGCCGCTGACCGACTCTCCGGTTTACAGCTCCCACTGTTTGTCAAACCCAACAACAACGGTTCCAGCTACGGGATCTCAAGGGTTAATAAAAGTTCGGATTTGATGCAGGCGCTTGAAGAGGGATTGCAGTACGATGATGAAATTCTGGTAGAGGAAGCTATCATCGGCACGGAAGTTACCTGTGGATTGTACAGATATAAAGGAGAGGTGGTGGTATTACCCATTTGCGAAATTGTCGCCGGTGAGCATGAGTTTTTCAATTACACGGCTAAATATATCCAGGGGGAAAGTGACGAAATTATTCCTGCGCGGATTCACGAAGAGACGGCAAATGCTGTCAAAGCGGTTTCTGCAGCTATTTATGATCTGCTGGGTTGTTCCGGAGTAGTGCGGATTGATTACATCCTGAAGGACGGTGTGCCTTACTTTCTCGAGGTAAATACAGTTCCCGGTTTGAGTGCAGCCAGCATCGTTCCGAAGATGGCTATTGCAAGCGGATTGACCCTCACTGATTTTTTCACAAGGCTCCTAAGCGAGAGTTTGTAATTTTACCCCTTCATTGATTGCCGCCCATTGACAAAAGCAAAGAAAAAAACGAGTAATCCGGGTATCCTCCACTTTTTAGTGAGCAGGGCGTTCCTGTTGAATGTAGTGTTGGCCGTGGTAGCCTTCCTGCTGCTGGTCTGGTTGACGCTATGGGGTATCAGCAGGTATTCCAGACATGCGGAAAGCCAGACCGTTCCTGATTTGACAGGCCTGGTATCCAGTGATGCTGCAGCATTGCTGGATAGGGCAGGTCTTGAGCTGTCGGTGATCGACTCTACCTTTCAGAATGATGTGCGACCAATGACCGTGATAAGTCAGGATCCACCGTCCGGTGCCAGGGTAAAAGGGGGAAGGACAATTTATGTAGTGGTAAACCGCAAAGAACCACCACCAACGGAGATACCCTATATCGAAGTGGGCACGAGCTATCTGAGTGTAGTGGAAATACTGGAAAGCAGGGGATTGAAGCTGGGTAATATCAGCTACCGGCCGTTTCAGTACAAAGATGTATTCATTGAAATGCGCATTCAGGGTAAACCCGGCGTACCGAAACCGGGTACCAAGGTAGCCAAAGGCTCTAAGGTCGATCTGGTGCTGGGAAATGGATTGGGCGATACCAAAGTGGAAGTTCCTGATTTGATTGGACTCACCTATTATGAAGCTATTAATCTCATTCAGCTGAAAGAGTTGAATGTGGGCACCGTGATTGCCTCCGGGGCAATTAGTGATACCATCGATGCGTTTATTGTGCGACAGTTTCCGCCATCAGGCGCTGACCAGTACATCAACATGGGTTCTATGCTGGATATTTGGATCAGCGATAGTGCTCCGGACTTATTTCAAGATGAAGAAAATATCGATTAAAAACCTGGTACTGTTGCTCCTGGTGTTAGCCGGACCATTGCGTTCCGCTGCACAGGAAATGCTGCTGCCGCTGGGTTACAACCAGCAGTTAATGCACCAGCAGCCGAAAGGGGGAACGCGTGAAATCGGAGAATCGCGCGACACTTTATGCCTGCCATTTTTCGACGATTTTTCCAACCTGAACGCCTTTCACGATAGTATCAACCTGCTTTGTCCGGATACAGTGTACAATGCTGATCCCTCTGCTGTCTATCCCAACCAGCTTTTCTGGCAGGACAGCCTGGCATTTATCAATAATACGTATCCCATTTTTCCGCCCACTTATGGCGTGGCTACCCTGGACGGGCTGCGGGCCAATGGCAGACCTCACAATGAGTTAATCAGCTACGGACCTGCAGACACGCTGACCTCCCGACCTTTCTATCTGGGAGGAACATTAACCGATACTGTTTATTTGAGTTTTTATTATCAGCCGGGAGGTTTTGGTGATTTCCCGGAGTCGGATGATTCACTGGTGCTGGAATTCCTCCACATCGATGGTACCTGGGACAGGGCATGGTTTACCCGGAATACGGCAGGGGCCTTCAACCAGCCGTTTAAAATCGTTATGGTGCCGGTAGCCGATGATGGTTACCTCTACGATGGTTTCCAGTTTCGCTTCAGGAACCGCGCCAACCCGAAAGGGAATAACGATCACTGGCATATTGACTATGTCTACATGGATGAAGACAGGACATCAACAGATACGCTTTTTAGAGATGTGAGTTTTACCTCTGCCCCCACGTCCATATTGAAACGCTACCGCCAGATGCCTTGGAGTCAGTTTAAAAATCATCAGGCAGAAGAACTGGCAGACAATCACTTCATACAAATTAAGAATAACTTTAATACGATTGTCAATACCAGTTATCGATATGAGGCGTTTGAATCCCTCACCGGTACGAATATAACCGGACCCACAGCTCCCATTTCCATCAACTTCGATCCTTTTTCTACTGCTGTGAACAGCTATGAAACATTCGAGATACCTGCAACGACACCCGGATATGACGAGGACAGCATGCTCGTAACCCTGGAATATACACTCGACCCCGCCGGTGATATTCAGCGCCTCAATGATACTTTGCGCTATGAACAGGCATTCTATAATTACTATGCCTATGACGATGGAACCGCAGAAAAAGCATATGCCTTGAATGGCACAGGCTCCCAGCTGGCTATCCGATTCTTAGCCAACGAACCGGATACACTGAAAGAAGTATACATCCACTGGTCGTATATAGATGGAAATAAGTCTACTTTGTTTTTTTCGCTTGTCGTTTGGTCTGACATCGATACTACGGGTTTAAGTGATGCCCAGACGGTCATCTACCAGGCTGACTTCCTGACACCCAAATATGTCGACAGTGTGAATGGCTTCTATGTTTATCAGCTGACGGACTTCCTGGGGAATCCTACTCCTGTTGTGGTAGATGGATATTTCTATGTAGGCTGGCTGCAAACACAGGCAGATTTCCTGAATGTCGGCTTCGATGTGAATACCATTGCCAATCAACACGTGTTTTATAATACAGGAGGGAACTGGCAGCGTTCCGATATCAATGGCGCCATCATGATCAGGCCGCAGGTTGGGGGAGATTATTCTGTCTACACAGAACTGCCTGAAATGGCGACAGCGTCAGCTGTGAGTATTTATCCTAATCCTGCACAACAACGCTTGTTTGTTCAGGGTTTATCATCGAACCAATGTAATATAAGTATATTTGATATGTCGGGACGGCTGGTGGCAGCACCTGTGATGGGCGGTGACTATGGCTTTGATGTGGCAGAGCTGACCCCCGGTATTTACATTGCGCGTATCGATGATAGCACATCGGGCATATCGCACAAACTGCAATTCGTAAAATCCCAATAGCATGGAAATAGATGTACTGGAACTCAAAGAACGCATGGAACGGGGCGATGACCTTTTGATAATTGATGTCAGAGAACCGCAGGAACATGCTGAATTTACCATAGACGCCAAAAACATTCCGCTGAGCAGTCTTCCCTCGGTAATGTATGATTTTGATGAAGACCAGGAAATTGTAGTTTATTGTCGCTCAGGGCAGCGCAGCGCTATGGCCCAGGGCTTGATGCTGCAGTCCGGATTTCGCAAGGTGCTGAATTTGAAAGGCGGTATGTTGGAATGGCAAGGCCGTTTCGGACAGTGAACACTGTTGATGAGGGCTTTGTTATAGCTATATGATGCAGGAATCTCCGCTTGTTTTATTCGATGGTGTTTGTAATCTCTGCAACGGCACAGTGAAAACGATTGTGCGAATGGATAGACGGGCGCAGTTTCATTTTGCTTCCCTTCAATCGGATTATGCACAGGAGCTTTTCAAAAGTCAACAGCTGCTGGTGGTGCCTGAGAGTGTAGTGCTTTTTCACAATGACCAATTCTATTTTAAATCCAGTGCAGTGCTGGCAATAGCAGGATTGCTGGGGTTTCCCTATAACCTGCTCAAGGTAGGTACTGTCATTCCGGTTTCCTGGCGCGATGCCATCTATGATGCGCTAGCACGCAATCGGTATCGCTGGTTCGGCCGGCAGGATAGCTGCATGGTGCCGGACGAAAACCTGAGAAAACGATTTCCGGAATACGGCGTTTAATCCTATCTTCCAATCCCGATGCGCATAGCAGTTTTCATACTTGTTTTATTCATGTTGGCGCTGGTGCTCAGTCGTTGTAATTCCCTTTCCGATAAGGATACTGCACCGGTTTCTGAATGGCTCAACCACAGCGATACTGCTACCTATGTGGGCATGAACACCTGCCGGCAATGCCATAGCGACAAGCATGCCACCTTTATCCATACCGGCATGGGGCGTTCGTTTGACCTGGCAACCAGAGAGAAAAGCGCAGCCGTTTTCGGTCCGCATGTAAATGTGTACGATTCCGTACTGGATCTTTTTTATCACCCCTATTGGGAAGGCGACTCCCTGCGTATCAAGGAATTCAGATTATTCCAGGGAGATACCGTGCATATGCGCGTTGAAACCATCGATTACATCATTGGCTCGGGCCAGCATACCAATTCCCATATGCTGGCGGTGAATGGCTATTTATTTCAGGCGCCGATAACCTTCTATACACAAAAAGAGCAGTGGGATATGGCTCCCGGCATGACCGGAGGGTTTAACTCCCGCTTCAGCAGGGTGATAGAAACGGAATGTATCACCTGCCATAACGGACTGCCCGATCTGGTGGCAGGGTCTGTGAATAAATACAGCGCCGTTCCACTGGGTATAGATTGCGAACGGTGTCATGGTCCAGGTAGTGTGCATGTTTCCCGCATTGCGGCCGGCATTTCAGTAGATACTGCCAACGATATCGATTATTCCATCGTCAATCCCCGTCATCTGTCGACGGAGTTACAAAATGACCTTTGTTTCCGGTGCCACTTACAGGGTGTAAATGTGTTGCATCCGGGTGCTGATTATGCCGACTTCAAACCAGGCATGCGTATCAAAGACTTCTGGAATATTTTTCTCCCGCGTTTTGACGGCAAGAACGATCAGTTTTTGATGGCTTCCCAGGCTGATCGTATGGTACAGAGCAAATGTTTCATTTCCTCCGGGAAGATGTCGTGTATTACCTGCCATAATCCGCACATCTCTGTGAAGGAGACCACCGTAGCGCAGTTCAATAAGCCCTGTAAAGATTGTCACACCGGTCCCAATAACGATTGCACAGAAGTTTTGTCAGCGAGAAAACTGTCGAACGATGATTGCTCGGGTTGCCACATACCCAAGTCGGGTAGCATCGATATTCCACACGTATCCATCAGCGATCACAAGATTCAGGTGCCGGGTAGGGAAGCAGAGAAGCCCGAAGGACGGTTTACCGGATTGGTGGCACTGACAGATGATCAGATTAGTCCGGTAAACAAAGCGCGGGGTTACCTGCGGTACTTTGAATCGTATGTCAGCGAGCGCAGTATGCTCGACTCTGCGGCTTACTGGCTGCAGCAAGGACAAAAAGATCCGTTGTACGGCCCTACAGAAATACATCTTTTATTTTTGAAGAACCAATACGGTGCTGTCACGGAAAGGGCAGCAAAAATGGTTGTCGACAAGGTGGATGCCTGGACAGCCTATCGCATTGGAGAAAGCTGGATGATGCAGCAAAATGCCGAGAAGGCTTTGCCATGGCTGAGCAGGGCGGTGGAGATACTTCCGCTGAATATGGACTTTAATCTCAAGCTCGGATCAGCATTCTACGTGGCCGGGGAAACAGATAAAGCACTGGAACGCTTTCGGTTCATTTGCAGTGAAGACCCTTTGTATGAAAAAGCATGGATGAATACAGCGGCCTGTCTGCTGTTGCAGGGCGACCTCAATGGAGCGGAATCGGCATTGTTAAAGGCCATTGCCCTCGATCCCGATTACCTGCAGGCCAGGGTTACCCTCACCGATTTGTACCTGAAGAAAAGACAACGCAGCGATGCGGGAAAGATGTTGCAATACCTTGATGCCTACCATGCACAGGAGCCGATAGTGGCCGAATTGCGCCGGCGCTACCGATCTTTATGATATTTTTGCTCAAAGAGTTGGTTTGAATGGATTGATGGACAGATACAAGGGTTGGCTGGAAAGCAGGTTGAAAAGGCTGGTACGCTTTATGAAAACGACCAGTTTGCCGGGCTTTTCCAGAATTCCTTTATATGATTTCTGGATTTTTTTCAGCAACGAAATAAAGCGGGATTTACTACCTGTGCGGGCATCTGCCATTTCTTTCAACTTTCTCATCGCCATTTTCCCTTCCATTATTTTCCTTTTTACGCTCATTCCCTACATTCCCGTCAAAGACCTGAATATTTATATTCTTAATATGTTTCAGGAGGTGCTGCCGGAGAGCGGATATGAATTCCTGAAAGAAACCATCGACGATATTGTCAGTATTAAACGCGGAGGCTTGCTGTCTTTCGGTTTTGTGCTGGCTTTCATTTTCAGTACCAACGGAGTCCGGATGCTCATGCTGGCATTTAACAAGGATCATCCTATTTACCGCAGAAGGGGATTCTGGCGCAGGCGGGTTGCATCAGTCAGGCTGACCTTCTACCTGTTCATGTTGTTCCTGGCTTCCATTCTATTGATTATTGCAGGCGACCATGTGCTGGGACTGCTGCGGGAAGAGTTCGGACTGCGGGCTGCTTTCTGGGGTATCATATTCACCATTATCAAATGGCTCTTCATTCTCCTATTGTTTTTCAGCACCATTTCACTCATTTATTATTACGGTCCGAGCCAGCGGAACAACCGTCGTTTTATTACACCCGGGGCTTCTTTTGCCACACTCATGAGCATTATTGCGTCCCTTGCCTTCGGCTACTTCGTTAATAATTTCGGTGTGTATAACCAGGTGTATGGTTCTATCGGTACGCTGATTGTCCTCATGCTGTGGATCAATATCAACTCCCTTGTGCTGTTGGTCGGTTTTGAAATCAATAACAGCGTTGAGGTGAACAAGGACCTTAAGGTTCGGGATGCCAACTCGGACGAATAAAGGAACACTGTTACTGTTTCCCGGGTCTTATATCCCTGCAACATAAGGTATTGCAGGAGTTCTTGTAGCTGAATGCCCGTCAGTACTGCCACTTGCAAGTTTTTTTCATCAGAATGTTTTTTCTGTTTTACAAAACCGCCAGTTTTCTATCTTTGCGCCGGAGAGATGGCAGAGCGGTCGAATGCGGCGGTCTTGAAAACCGTTGAGGGTTAAACCTCCGGGGGTTCGAATCCCTCTCTCTCCGCACCCAATGATAAGCCCGGCGCAGCCGGGCTTTTTTTATGCCCGGAATCCGCAGACAGGTTTACCTGGTCGAAGGATTTTGGGCATAAAAATAAGGCGCAACAGGCGCCTGTAATCATTGGGATGTATCCCCCATCTTAGGGATGACCGCAGGTAATCCCAACTCAGTCATCTAAAATTCGAGTTCTTTATAGCCGGGCTTTTTTTATGCCCGGAATCCGCAGACAGGTTTGCTGATCGAAGGATTTAGGGCATAAAAATAAGGCGCAACAGTCGCCTGTAATCATTGGGATGCAACCTCCCATTTTAGGGAT
>DDYY01000007.1 GCA_002346225.1 Bacteroidetes bacterium UBA3022 | reverse complement strand
TGGGTTTGATTTCAGATCCGGGCATGACGCGCTATGCTATTCTTTCCGATATTCTGGGAGATGAAGATCACCTGGGCGATATGGACTTCAAAGTAACCGGTACTGCCGACGGTATCACTGCTACTCAGATGGATATCAAAGTAGACGGACTGAACTACGAAGTACTGGAAATGGCTCTGGAACAAGCCAGAAGAGGAAGGCTGCATATCCTCGGAGAAATGGCCAAGACCATTCAGGCACCAAGGGAAGACTATAAGCCTATGGTTCCGCGTATCGAAAAACTGACTATTCCGCGTGAATTCATTGGAGCAGTAATCGGCCCCGGTGGTAAAATCATCCAGGAAATGCAGCGCGAAACCAACACCACTATCAATATTGAAGAGGTGGGTGAGTTCGGTATTATCGACATTGCTTCTCCCGATAAGGCGAGTATTGAAGCGGCTAAGGCACGCATCAAGTCCATCACTGCCACTCCCGATGTAGGAGAGGTGTACGAAGGTAAAGTGAAGAAGATTGTAGAATTCGGAGCTTTTGTAGAATTCCTTCCCGGAAAGGAAGGGCTGCTGCACATCTCTGAAATCAGCTGGACCCGATTGAAAGACATGGAAGGTGTCTTCAAGGAAGGCGATGTAGTGAAAGTGAAACTGCTGGAAGTGGATAAGAAGACAGGTAAATTCCGTTTGTCGAGAAAGGCACTCATGGAAAGACCTGCCCCTTCAGAAGGAGGGTCCTGATCTGCCTGGTCACAATAGTGGATAAACTCTATGGAACGAGCTGTAACAAAAATGCAGCTCGTTTCGTATTTTTATACTAAACCAATCCAACACTATGAGACAGCTTAAAATCACGGCCTCTATTACTTCCCGTGAAGCTGATTCTCTGGAAAAGTACCTGAACGAAATTGCCCGCATTGATTTAATCAGTCCTGAGCAGGAAGCAGAGTTGGCCAGGCGCATCAGAGAGGGGGATGAAGAGGCGCTGGAACAACTCACCAAAGCCAATCTGCGTTTTGTGGTTTCTGTTGCCAAGCAGTACCAGGGGCAGGGAATGTCGCTGGCAGATTTGATCAACGAAGGCAATGTAGGATTGATGAAGGCTGCCCGCCGTTTTGATGAAACTAAGGGTTTTAAATTTATCTCTTATGCTGTGTGGTGGATACGCCAGAGCATCATGCTTTCTATAGTGGAGCAAGCGCGGCTGGTGCGTATGCCGCTGAACAAGGTAGGCAGTTATTCCCGCCTCAATCGTTTATCGCAACAACTGGAGCAGGAGTTTGAGCGGGAGCCCACACTGGAAGAGCTCGCTGCAGCCATGGATATGAAAGAGGGCGACTTGAAGGAACTGGCTATTCGGGGCGGACACCGACATATAAGTATGGATGCTCCCGTTGGAAATGAAAGCGATGATGCTACCATGCTGGATATGCTGGTCGATAGTGGTTCGGACAGCAATCCCGATAAGGAACTTACGGCCGATTCCCTCAAAAAAGAGATAACGGCTGTGCTGCGTGTGCTGAGTTTTCGGGAAGCGGAAATCATATCTGCGTACTTCGGACTCAACGGTGTGCCGCAAATGAACCTCGATGAAATAGCAGAGAACTACGACCTCACACGGGAACGCGTGCGCCAGATCAAAGAGCGCGCTATCCGCCGGCTGCGCAGAGCGTCCACCAGTAAATTGCTGAAATCTTACCTGTAGCTTTCCTTACAGCTTAAAGGCTTTTTTCAAGGCAGGAACGTAATCGGTTTTTTCCCACGGGAATAGTTCTACCTGTATCACTTTTTCCTTTTCCGCGCCATTTTCCATGCGCTTGAAGGTTTTGTTGACTACCCTCGATTTTCTACCCATGTGTCCGTATGCTGCAGTTTCGCTGTAAATAGGCGTGCGCAGTTTGAAGCGTTTCTCAATGGCGTAGGGTGTCATGTCGAATACACTATTGATGATATCGCTGATGGCACCATCGGAGAGGTCTACCTTAGCTGTGCCATAGGTGTTCACATGCAGACTGACCGGATGAGCCACGCCGATAGCATAGGCAACCTGTACCAGTACTTCGTCGCAGATACCAGCTGCTACCATGTTCTTGGCAATGTGCCGGGTGGCATATGCTGCAGAGCGGTCTACCTTGCTGGGGTCTTTTCCGGAGAAAGCACCACCACCGTGGGCACCCTTTCCACCATAGGTGTCTACAATAATCTTGCGACCTGTTAATCCTGAATCACCGTGTGGTCCGCCGATAACAAAAACACCGGTGGGGTTAACGTGCAAGATATATTTGGTTTTAAATAATTTTTGTACCGAAGCAGATAATTCCTTCATCACGCGTGGGATGACATGGGTTTGTACATCCTGCCTGATTTGGTCGAGCATCTTTTTCTCAGCTGCTTTTTTCGCGCTCTCGCTTTTATTCGCAGGCTGGATGAAGTCATCGTGCTGTGTTGAAATCACTATGGTATGGATGCGCTGTGCCTGATGTGCATCATTGTACTCTATCGTTACCTGGCTCTTCGCATCGGGACGCAGGTATGTCATCACCTTTCCTTCCTTGCGGATTTGGGAAAGGACCCACAACAGGCGGTGTGAAAGATCGAGCGCCAAGGGCATGTAATCATTGGTTTCATTGGTAGCGTAACCAAACATCATCCCCTGATCGCCGGCACCCTGCAGTTTCTTGTCACTGCGTTCCACTCCCTGGTTGATATCGGGGCTTTGCTCGTGAATGGCGGACAGTATGCCACAGGAGTTGGCTTCAAACATGTAAGCACTCTTGGTGTATCCAATGCGGCGGATAACATCTCGTGCTATTTCCTGTACGTCCAGGTAAGCTTTGCTTTTCACTTCACCGGCCAACACTACTTGTCCGGTAGTGACCAATGTTTCGCAGGCCACCTTGGAATTGGGATCCCACGCGAGGAAATTATCTACTAATGCATCTGAAATCTGATCGGCTATTTTATCCGGATGTCCTTCTGATACACTTTCGGAGGTAAATAGGTATGACATTGCTACAATTTATAATTTATCGACCTGCAAATATAGGAATTCAGTCAGGGCTTTACCATCCTTTCTAACAGTAAGTCATCAAGGTTTGGTGAACAGTTTACTCGAACTGCCTTTATCGTTGAACAGCGTAATGATATATACGCCGGAAGACCATGTGCTGACGTCCATTTGCCAATACTGAACGGGCTGCGCTGCATTTTGTTCCAGCAATAGTTTGCCGGTGAGATCACGCACCTGAATACTTTCCATGACGCAATCAGAGCAGCTAATGGTGGTGAAATCCGATGCAGGATTGGGTTGTACTCCCCAGTTGACAGCAGGTAAGACATCAGGTATTTCAGTGGTGAAATTACAGTCGAGTTGCAGGGCAGTAGCAGATGCCAGATCATCAGCTGTAGCATCGATCATGGCGTTAATCACAGGTCCGTTGAAAGCTTCACCGTTGGTAAGCACGATATACCCTGTGCGGGTGGCGGGATTGAAATACATATCCGTACTGACACCATCGTCACCGCCGTTATGTCCCCAGTGTGGTTCACCTCCCAGGTTCCACTGGTACCACATGAGTCCCTGAATAGCATCCAGGTCCGCATCCTGCACTTCCAGCATGCTTTCCACCGTAGATTCTTCCAGCAGGGTTGTCCCATACAAGGTACCGTTCTGCATATAGGCACCCAGAAATTTCGCCAGGGAACGGGCGGTGGTGCGCAACTGACCATCGGGATAATCCGGGTATCCGTATAAGCCCTGGTCGTAATAAGTGCCAAATATGTAGGTGTAAGGTCTTGCGATGAGGGTCGTGTCCAGTTCGCTGAGGAACCAGCCGGTATTGTCCATGCACAATGGCTCGAAAATTTGTGCATGGCAATAGGCATTGAAGGGCTGGCCGGTTATGGCTTCTACCAGGTAACCACAGAGTGCGGCGCCTACATTGCTGTAGTTGGCATTTCCGCCCGGAGCATAGCCATAGAAGCTTTGGCTGCTGTAATAATCGCCTCCGGGCGAGAGGTAGTCTTCCAGAAAATCCCCCAAAGCCAGCGGGGAGTTACCAATAGTATATAAGTCAATAAGCACGCTCCAGTTGTCTCGGATGGAGGATGTATGCGTGAGCAGCTGCCGGAAGGTGATATCGGCATCGGGATGGCTGACGGGTGTGACGCTGAAAGGGAGGTACTCGTTGATGGCATCGTCCAGTTCGAACAGACCATCTTCATGCAATTGCATCAAAGCGGTGGCAGTGATGGTTTTAGATATGGAAGCCATCATAAAAATAGTCGAGGTGTCAACGGGCTTCCCCAGGTTACGGTCAGCGAGTCCGTAATAGCCTTCCCATACGATGTTGCTGTCCTGAATGATGATAGCAGCCAGGCCGCTTACATTTTTATTATCCATGTGCTCAAGAATGGTGGTTTCCAGTGACTGACCCCATCCATTTGATGCTATCAGCAATATTATTAGCCAACTACTCCATTTTTTCATGGGCATGAAAATAATGCAATTTCATCTTTTTTCAACAAAAAAAGGAATGCGCTATAATGTCAATTAAGTATCCCACATCTGGGTTAAAAGCAGAGAATATTGGGATTACTACAGCATAGGATCCGGTCCACTTTCTAGGTAGCAACTTTCCCCCTTTTTATATGAGATTAGCGCTGTATGCGCAAACGCTGCTGGTGTTGTTTGGATTTGTTGAAGATGTTTCTCCCTTTATCCAAACCCTTGCGCAGGGTTTTTCGCTCTTCTTCCGGTAATGCGATGAAATCCTTGCACACATCGCTGCAGCAACCATTGAACTGAGCGGCACATTCGGGGCACTGGATGAACAGCAGGTGACAGGCTTCGCTGGCACAGTTGGTATGGGTGTCGCAGGGAGTGCCGCACTGATGACACTGGGCGATGACGTCTTCGCTTATTCTTTCACCCAGCCGTTCATCGAAAACAAAGTTCTTTCCCACAAAAGCATTGTCCAGACCTTTTTCCTTTACCTGATGCACGTAGTTGATGATGCCTCCTTCCAGGTGGAACACGTTTTTAAATCCGTTGTGCAACATCCAGGCGCTGGCTTTTTCACAGCGTATGCCACCTGTGCAATACATGATAATGTGCTGGTCTTTCTTTTCCTGCAGCATGTCGACTGCCATGGGCAGCTGTTCGCGGAATGTATCGGAAGGTACTTCTATGGCGTTTTTGAAATGTCCCACCTCGTATTCGTAATGGTTGCGCATATCGACAATGATGGTATCGGGACGGCTTGCCATTTCATTGAAACCAACTGCATCGAGGTATTGCCCTTTTTGATACATATTGAAACGGCTGTCTTCAATACCGTCGGCCACAATTTTTTCCCGCACCTTGATTTTCAGTACCCAGAAAGACTTGCCGTTGTCATCCACTGCGATATTAAGGCGCAGCTGTTCCATTCCGGGAATACTGTCCAGGTAGGTTTTCAGCTTTTCATAGTTCGGTTGCGGAACGCTGATTTGTGCATTAATGCCTTCGTTGGCAACGTATATCCTGCCGAACACACTGAGGGCATCGAGATGGAGATAGAGTTCATCTCTGAATGCATGGGGGTCGGTAATCTGGAAATAGCGGTAAAATGAGATAGTAGTACGCGGCTCTTTTTCTTCGAGCATGCGCTGCTTCAGCTCCTTCTGGGAGACGCGGTTGTGTAGATAGGCCATATGTCTGAATATTGCGGTCGCTTGCAATGCGACTAAGATTCGATGCAAAAGTAGCGGTTTTTGTGAAGTAAGCGCTTAATATTAACTTTATATTCACTTAATATTTCCCATGTTACATTCCATCCGTCACCCACATATCGTAATTTTTTTATTATGGATGAGCATGACCGTAGTGCATGGTCAGGTTGTCATCAATGAAGCCAGCAACAGAAATGCATCGACATTGGCCGATGAAGACGGCGACTGGGAGGACTGGCTGGAGTTGTATAACCCGGGTGCTGCAGCGGTAGATCTTACAGGCTGGACACTCAGCGACAATCTCTCGGAACCTGCCATGTGGCATTTGCCTGCTATGTATATGGAGTCCGGTGCCTTTCTAACCGTTTTTGCTTCCGGAAAGGATCGTGTGCCCGGAGTGGCTATCGATCATTGGGAGACTGCAGTGGGTGCCAATACCATATGGAAATATACTATCCCCGATGCAAGCACCTCTGCTGAATGGCTGGAACCCGGCTTTAGCCCCGCGGGCTGGAATAGCGGCAAAGCAAGTATCGGTTACGGCGATGGTGATGATTCTACACTGGTGCCTGCCGGAACGATTTCGGTTTACCTGCGGTATAATTTTACCATCGATGATCTCTCCAGAATAGGAGCTGCTGTTTTTCATTGCGACTACGATGATGGATTCGTGGCCTACCTCAATGGCACCATGATTGCGCAGTTTGGTTTCCCGGGTGGATTTCCAGCATGGAACGCTACAACTGCCACTGACAGAGAGTCGACCATGTACAGCGGAGGAATGCCTGATGCCTTTTTGCTGGATCCTTCTTTGTTCGACGCATTGCTGGTGGAAGGCGATAATGTCCTTGCGGTAGAAGTGCACAACGTCAACGTCGGTTCCAGTGATCTTACCATCCGCCCCTTTTTATCTTTTGGCTTCACCGATCCGCTGGTAACGTATGAACCTATTCCTGCATGGTTCGAGCCCGGCGATATCAATACCCAGCTACATACCAATTTTCGTATCAGCACATCCGGAGAAACACTCTATATTTTTGATAGCCTCGCTGTTCTGATAGATTCGTTATGGGTGGGAGGCCTCAGTACTGATCATTCCATCGGGAACACTACTGATGGAGCTGCTACGGAAAGCATCTTTTCCATCCCCACTCCGGGTGCTTCCAACAATACCTCTGTTGCCTACAGTGGTTATGCCCCGCGACCTGAATTCAGTCTTGCAGCCGGTTTCTACGGAGGTCCGGTAAAAACAGCCATTACCTGTCCGCTGCCGGGTTATGAAATATATCTGCGGAGTGATGGGAATATTCCGGATGAAGGCGATTTCTTATATACAGATTCAGTTAATATAACTTCAACACGGAGTATCAGGGCCATCTGCTACAGACCCGACGATACATTGCTCAGCTCGCTACCAGCAACCAGAACGTATTTTATCAATGAAGTCTCTAACCTTCCGGTTTTTTCCATCACTACAGAGGAGGATAATCTGTACGGTCCGGAAGGTATTTACGATAACTGGTGGACAGACTGGAAGCGCAGTACGTATATAGAATATTTCGATAGTACCCACACCTATGTCCTGGGCCAATATGCCGGGATAAAGCTGGAAGGAGGAGCCGGTGGTTCCAGGTCTCTGCCTCAAAAGAGTTTCCGCCTGGAACCTGACCATCCGTCTTTTGGGGAGGGACTCATCCACTATCCCTTGATTCCGCGCGCCGGGGATGTCAGCACCTACGAAACCTTCTACCTCAGGAACGGTAGTAATATGTGGAATGTGCTTCCTTATAAAGATGCTTATATGGTCCGTTGTCTGGAAGGGACGTATAATGATTTTATGGCATATGATCCTGTTGAAGTTTGGCTCAACGGGGAATACTGGGGCTTGTACGAACTGAGGGAAAAACTGGATGAAGGGCATTACAAATATGCGCATCTGGTGGATAAGGACGACCTTGACTTATTGTCCATGAGCTACTGGTACGGTTTGGTGCTGCGCACACTGCAAGGCTCCGATACTGCCTGGCATAATATGATAGATTATATTTATTCTTATCCAACCCCCGAAGACGATGTCTTTCTCGACCTGGCAGGGGAGAAACTCGATCTGGAGGCATTTGCCGATTATATGATTGGGGAAACCTGGATGGGCAATACCGACTGGCCATGGAACAATATGAAAATATGGCGCGATCGGGGAGGAGATAATTTATGGAAGTATGCAGTGATTGATTTGGAGTGGGGTCTGGGTTACGGATGGACCTGGGAGGGTTCAGATATGATTAATTACATAGTGAATGAATACAACTATTATACTTCGCCCTTCTTGACACTGATAGAGAACCCAGTGTACCACGATTACTTTATCAATCGATACGCCGATTTGATGAATACCACCTTTCAGGTAGAGCGCCTGCTGGCCATAGAAGATGTGATTTATGATAAAGTGGTAGAAGCTTTACCGCGGCAGCTCAATCGCTGGGGTGATGGTTCTCCTATCCCTTCGCAAATGGCGGTGTTTGAAGATTACCGCAATGCATTGCTGGAAGATTTTGAGGTGCGCTCAGATTATGTGCGTAACCATATTGAATGGAATTTCGATCTGGATGGTCAGGTAAACCTTACACTGGAAGTGGTTCCACCGGAGGCTGGCAGGATACATATCAGTACCCTTAAAATTTACGACACGCCCTGGAGCGGTATATACTTCAACGGTGTACCCGTAAATGTAATTGCTGAGGCAGCTACGGGATTTACATTCAGTCACTGGGGTACCGACCCGCTTATTCCCGATACACTTGCAGAGGGTATGCTGGTGAATTTCACAGACGATGCTTTTTTGACGGCCTATTTTACTGGCAGTCCACAGCCGGAGGAAATCATTATTTCAGAAGTGAACTATCATTCTGAAGACAGCAGGGATGCCGGCGACTGGCTGGAGCTGCACAATGCCGGAGATTATACAGTAGATATCAGTGGCTGGGAAATTAAAGACCAGCAGCCTTTGCACAGCTTCGTTATTCCCGAAGATACCTATCTGGAACCCGGCGCCTTCCTGGTGATAGCGAACAATTTGGAAAAATTTACATCGCAACATCCTGATGTAACCAATTACATAGGTTCACTCGGATTCAGTTTATCCAATGATGCTGAGGTTATAACACTGCTGAATGACCGAGAGGTAGTGATGTATGCCATGAGTTATACAGACAGCCACCCATGGCCTGTAGGTGCTGATGGGGAGGGAAGAACATTGGAGTATGGTTCGGACGGCATGGACCCAAGTTTGCCTGAGGCCTGGTTCGACGGATGTATAGGCGGTTCGCCCGGAACGGCTTACGCTCCTTGCATGGACGCTATTGTGGTATCGGAAATCAACTACAACTCCGATCCTGCATTTGATACCGACGACTGGATAGAACTGCGGAATAATAGTGGCAGTACTATGGATCTGTCCGGCTGGCTTTTTGCCAACAGCAATGCAGCTGAAATGGAGTGGTTTACGCTGCCCGATGGCTCCGAACTGATGCCCGGTGAGCATCTGGTCATTGCTCAGACACAATGGCAATTTGAATTTTTGCAGGATACAGTTCCAGTGGTTCCGGGGTCTTTCTTCTTTGGACTCGATGGCGGCAATGATTGGTTGCGGCTATATGATGCTGCAGGTATATTACAGGTATCTGTCCATTACCGGGACGACAGCGGCTGGCCGGAGCTCGCAGACGGTTTAGGCTATACTTTGGAACTGGTAGACGCAGCTGGAAAAATGAACGACCCTTTGAACTGGATTGCCGGTTGTTATGGCGGCTCTCCGAATCAGTATATCAGTTTGCCTTGTGCAGATGAAGTAGCCATTGAAAACATTGAAAAAGAAAATATTCAAGTTTACCCTAATCCTGCCAGTCGAAGTATTTTCCTCGCATCAGATGGAGCGGCAGGCTTATCAGGGTTCACCGTTTACAACAGCGTAGGAGCGGTGATGTATACATCAAACCAGGCGCTGTTGCCCTTGCAGGAAATAGATATTTCCCTGTGGCCGGCAGGAACCTACTGGCTGGTGACCCATGGGGGAGGCGCAGCTTACTTCGTGAAAGCGGAGTAGCTTCAGACCACGCGTTTCTCGATGTAGCGGGAGTTCATGAGGCTGAGCACACCCATGTAATCAACCTTGAAAGGTACATAGCTGCCTGTATTGAGATTTTCGGGGTTGTCTCCCACACTCAGCACCAGCATATCGGAGCTGGCGCCTTCAATGGTGTATTCCGGATGAAAAGGCAGGAGATTCCGCTGCTGGATGTCAAGCAGACCTGAATCAAGCAAGGCTCTGTTGGATGAGCCGGTGGATTTCGAAGGATCTACCTGTGGTGTAATACCTGCCACATTGATTCCCGCTGGCTGATCAATGAGATCCGGTTTTTCCATGATTTCAACAATTTCAGCGAAAAACCTGAATACGTCCTGGCGCATGGATGGGATGGGACCATTCTCAATCAAATCGACACCAAAGAACAAAGTTTCACCCAGCCGGAAATGGTTCATGCCCGCAGGCACCAGTCCGAGATCCAGCATCGGATAAACCACTGAAGTTCCGGCAGTAACCCAGGGTATTTGCACATTGAAGCGCGCTTCCAGCAGTTCTTTGTACAAACTCAACTGGATTAATTTATCGTAGCTCGGCATCACACCATTCAGGCAATTGAGATTTGTACCCAGGCCGACAATTTCAATATTGGATAATTCGAATACCCTGGAATAAAAGTCGATTACAGATTCTCTGAGGACGCCTTCTCTCAGGTCTCCCATTTCAATCATGATAATGATTTTATGGCGAATGCCTTTATCGGCTGCTACCTTATTGATAAGACTGATGGTGGAGAACTGTGTATTAAAGGTGATGTCTGCCACATCCAGCAGTTTCGATATAATCCTTTTAGGAGGCGGTTTGATATAGCCGGTCATAATATCCGGTTGCAAAGACTTGATTGCTTTCAGATTGCTCATCCTGGAATCGAATACTACCTTGGGCTGTAGTTGCAGCACTTCCTGTAGAAACAGTTTGTTGCCACAGAGTATTTTGGTAACGGCACCCCAGTCTTTGTGGTGATGACGAATCGTGCTCTCAATCACATGGTAGTTGTGTTGCAAAGCCTCTCTATTTAACTCCAGATATGCCATGCGGTTTCATTTTTTGTATAAATACAAATATTATAAAAGAAATAAGTATACCAGGGATGATGGGATCGAATCCAAAGGGTAGTGCAATGCCCGATAGTGTAAGCAACAGGGTGCTGCCGCCGCCACTGATCATGGCGCCTACTGCCGCCTTTGCTTTAGGTTGTGCAAAGAACAGCAATCCGACAACGGGAATAAACATGCCACTTACCATGATGGCATAAGAGTGCAACATAAGGTCTAAGACACTTTGCATGTTCGATGCGAGCAGCAATGCCACTATGCCTAATAGCAGTGTGGCCAGCTGCGATCCTTTCAGGGTTTGAAAGGTTTTGTTTTTAGGAATGATATCGTGCACGAGGTTGCCGCTGGCTGCCATCAGGCAACTGTCGGCTGTGGAGAGTATGGCAGAAAAATAAGCGCTGAGCATAATCCCCATGCCACCTACCGGCAGTATGTAGCGCAGAAATATGGGTAATCCTATTTCAGCATCCATGCCGGCCGCGCTGGTAAAGCCATCGGGAGCAAACATTCCTTGCTCGGCGGCTACCTTGGAAAGCAGGCCCAATCCGACACCCATAAATGCCATGACAGGATATTCAAATAAACCAGCGATGTACCATGCCTTCCTGGCGGTCTGCTCATCCTTACAGGCATAGATGCGCTGGTAGAGCGTCATTCCGATAAACCAGATAGGAATGATGGTGACAGCCCAATTGAGAATTTGCGGAAAACCGATATTGTCAAGGCGCAATAATTCTGCAGGTAGGGCAGTCCGAATGGCATCCATACCGCCAACACTTGCATATCCAAGTGGCAGGCCGACAAATACCAGTCCGATGAGTAAAATCAACCACTGGATGGAGTCGGTATAGATTACCGCTTTAAGTCCTCCCAGTGCCGTATATACGATGGCAAAGCCGCCCATAATAAAAAGGGCAGTCTGTAAATCCAGTTCAGGAAAAACGCCGGAAGCGAGTTTGGCTCCTGCCAACATCTGGGAGGCAGTAAAGCCCAGGTAGCCTATGCCGCTGATGACACCCGCTATGATGGCTACGCGTTTGTTGTACCGCGACTGCAGCCATTGCGGGAAACTCAGCAGGCGCTGATCTCTTCCTGCAGGATATACCACAGGAATCAGAAATATCGCACTCAGCCAGGCACCAATGAGTCCGGTAAATAGCATCCAGGAACCGGAAATACCGATGGCAAATCCCAGTCCACCCAGCCCGATACTGAATCCACCGCCTACGTCAGTAGCAACAACAGATAATCCTATATGACCACTGCCCATGCCTCTTCCACCTGCGTAGTAGTCGTCATGCCCGGTATTTTTTCGGTTGAAATAGATACCTATTCCCACCATGACCAACATATAAAATACAAAAATAAATATATCAATGTTGTGCATTCAATATTTATTTCGTTAAACGCATTTCAAGGTATTTATTGGTAAAACCCAGTTTCTCGTACAACAGGCGGGCGGGGTTGTCGGGCTCCACATGTAAGGCAATGTTGCCCTTGGTGGTTTCGATGGCTTTTTGCATCAGCTTTTTGCCGATACCCTTGCCCCGGTAGCCATTGTGGGTAGCGATATAGACGAGAATATTTTCGGGTATGTAACCTTCCATACCCGTCTGATTGATGACCACTACACCCACCAGCTCTTTTTCCATATAGGCAGCGAACACATAGCCTCCGAAAGATGGACGTTCTTTTAAGGCGTATTCCAGACAGGTAGTGATATCCTCCAGCTTATCACCGTATTGTTCCAGATGGGTATACAGGAACTGGGCGAGTGATTGTTTTCCGAGTTCTCCGGGATTCGTAAATGAATCATAGACAACTATTTCAAGTTGATCTTGCATAACCGTATATTTTGGATGATTCCATGTGATAGTCATGGAAATTGGATACCGCAAAGATATAGAAAAAATCCTAAACTAATATAGGAAGGATTCTTATACGCAAATTGTGCATATAAATACTACCAGGAGAGCAGCTCTTCAATAATGGCCTGCACCTTGTCCTGATTGGGCAACATGGCTTTTTCCAGACCTGAGTTCAGGGGAACAGCAGGAAGGTTCAGGGCGCCCAGGAGACGGATAGGTGCATCCAGTAATTCGAAGCATTCGCTGGCAATGCGACCGGCAAGTGCCTGTGCAAAGGAATTGATAATAGGCTCTTCGGTCAGGACGAAGCATTTATTGTGGCGTGCTACAGCATCGCGAATGGCGTCCCAATCGTAGGGATACAGCGTACGAAGGTCCAGGATTTCCACTTGTCCGGGATAAGCTTTAGAAGCGTTTAGGGCCCAGTGCACACCCATGCCGTATGTAATGATGACCATGCTCTCTCCGTTTTCAATCATGTCTTCGGAGGCATGCTGGAAAATCCGGGCCTTACCTAAAGGTATGACATAGTCTTCTGCCGGATCGGGTGTTTTGGCGGCCTGGGTGCCGGGGACTTTGCTCCAGTAGAGTCCTTTGTGTTCGAACATGATTACCGGATTGGGGTCGTGGAACGCACCCTTCATCAGCCCTTTCATATCGGCTGCATTGGAAGGATACACCACCTTAATGCCCTTGAGCGCAGTGATAGATGATTCTATGGACCCGCTGTGATAAGGGCCGCCGCTGCCATAAGCACCGATGGGCACGCGAATAATGGCACTAACCGGCCATTTCCCGTTGGTGAGGTAACATGATTTAGACAATTCGGTCACCAGCTGGTTGACACCTGTCCATATATAATCCGCGAATTGAATTTCTACTACCGGTTTGGCACCAACAGCACTCATTCCTGCTGTAGAGCCTACCAGATAGGCTTCCTGTATAGCAGTGTTGAATACACGATGGTCGCCGTATTTTGCTGCCAGTGTTGCAGCTTCTCTGAATACGCCACCCAGACGTCTTCCCACATCCTGGCCATACAGCAAGGCTTCGGGATATTGATTTAAGATTTCATCCATGGCGTGTAGTGCTGCATCCACCATGATGACCACAGGTGCGCCTTCGGGGGCTCTTGTACCTTTTTCTTCCTGAATAGGAGACGGGGCAAATTCATGGTCGGCTACTGTTGCAGGGTCTGGTTCTGCAGATTCCAGCACCCGCTTGAAATCGCTTCGTACTGATGTATTCAGTTGTGCTTCTATTTCCAGTAGTTCGGATTCCGGCATGCCCATGTCCAGCAGCAGACTGCGCAAACGCGGCAGAGGATCCCTTCTTCCATGCATTTCCAGGTCTACTTCTGTCCGGTACATTTCCTTGCGCACGCCTGAGGTATGATGTCCGAGCAGCGGCACTTTAGCGTGTACCAGCACCGGTTTTCTTTCCGACCTGACATATTCAATCGCTTCGGCCATGATGTGCCAGCTTTCCAGGAAATTGCTGCCATCTACCTGCACTCTCTTGAGTCCGGGGAAGCCGGCCGCATATTCAAAGGCGTTCATAGCCCTTGCTTCTGCTCCTGTAACAGAAATGCCCCAGTCGTTGTCCTGCACCAGGTAAATGATGGGTAATCCTTTCAGCGTGGCAAACTGTAGTGCTTCAGATACTTCTCCTTCTGTCATGGAGCCATCGCCCAGGGAGCAAATAACAATGGGGTTTTCTGCAGCTGTTTCCAGCAGCCCCTGTTCAGTCATATAGTGAATACCCTGTGCGATGCCAGTGGTAGGAATAGCCTGCATACCTGTTGCAGAGCTCTGGTGTATCATTTGTGGTTTGTCCTTACCGCGGTAGCTGGGATGGCAATAGTAGTTGCGGCCACCCGAAAAGGGGTCGTCGCGCTTGGCCATCTGTTGCAGCAGGATTTCATAAGGTTCCCAGCCCATTCCGAGGAGCATGCTGTCATCCCTGTAATACAAACTCGCCCAGTCGCAGGGCTTGAGTTGCATGGATGCTGCGAGTTGTATGGCTTCATGACCCCGGCTGTTGGCGTGTACGAAAATGCATACCTGCCTGTTCTCATCGAAAACATCTGCCATGACCTTACTGGTATACATTTTTCGGTAAGCCTGGGTCAGTATCCGGATGTCCAGCATTTCTGCGGTCTCTTGTTGTGTCATGGATGATTATTTGATAAATACCTCCAGCAGTTTTTGCTGCAGGAGATAGCCTTCCAGGTGATCGCCAATATTTATTTTTCCAACACCAGCAGGTGTGCCCGTGAAGAGCACATCGCCTTGTTGCAGGGTAAAATACCGGGAAACATAATGGATAATATCTGTAATAGGGAACAGCATATCGCGGGAATTTCCCTGCTGCACCCATTGCTGGTTGCGTTGTAGTCCAAAGAAGCAATCGGTCAAATCTTGTTGCTTATCCCAGGTTACCCACTGGCCGACCACTGCGGATTGGTCGAAAGCTTTGGCGATTTCCCAGGGGAGTCCTTTTTCTTTCTGCCTTGCCTGTACATCCCGGGCTGTAAAATCTATTCCCACCGAAAGGGCATCGATATAATGGTGGGCAAATTCCTTTGCGATGTGCTTACCTTGTTTACCAATGCGCACGAGCAATTCGCATTCGTAGTGGATATCATTGCTGAATTCCGGGTGGTAAAAGTCTTTGCCATGCAAAACCGCGGTGGATGGCTTGAGAAAAACCACCGGATTTTCCGGAACCGGATTGTTTAGTTCTTTGGCGTGTTCGCCGTAATTCCTGCCGATGCAAATGCACTTCATAAACCGGTGCAAAGTTATTGATAAATGTGGGCAAACAGCGGAAAAGCACCTACTAAAATCCCATTACGCGCCATTGAACTGATTCATAGCGCGCTCGAGCCCTTCCAGGGCAAAGCTCCTGACGGCATCTGCTGCTATGGCTAGGCGCTCCTTGATCAGCGCAGCTTCTTCGGGGGGCCACTTGCCAAGCACATAATGCACCTGCTGACCGGGAGCAAAATCATTGCCTACACCAAAACGCAGTCGCGGGAAATCGCGGGTACCCAGCATTTCCTGAATATTTCTCAGTCCGTTATGTCCGCCGTCGCTGCCCTTGGCTTTGATGCGGATTTGTCCGGATGCCAGATTGATGTCGTCCGTTACTACCAGCAGTTGTTCGTTATCGAGCTTATAGTGCTGCAACCAGTAAAGCACTGCCCTGCCGCTTAGATTCATGTAGGTAGTAGGCTTAATCAGAATGATTTTTCTGCCCTTTACGCTACCGGCAGTATGCCAGGCGAAGCGTTTGTCTTCCCACTTGCAGTCGAGCTGCTCGGCCAGGAGGTCGGCCACTTCAAATCCGATATTGTGCCGGGTATGGGTGTACTCGGGTCCCGGGTTTCCCAGGCAGGCGATGAGAAAAGTTCTTTCAGACATATTAAAAAAAAGCCGGTACTGGACCGGCTTCTGTTTCATTAGCAATAAATATCTGACCTATCCGGTTATGCGTCTTCTTTCTTGGCATCAGCTGCTGCCTTGCTACGCATAGACCTAGGAATAGTGCAGGTGATGGCCGGAATAGCAGGGGCACCCATAACTTCCAGATTAGGTGCTTCGATATCACCGATGCGCACGGAACGACCCATTTCCAGGTGGGTTACGTCTACATACAGTTTATCTACCAGGTCTTTAGGCAACCCTTTTACCTTCACCTTGCGAATTTTCTGTACCAGTTTACCACCGGCTTTCACACCTACAGACAAGCCTTTGGGGAAAAGTGGAATTTCCGCAAGTACTTTCTTGGAGGGATCCAGCTGGAAGAAATCGACATGGAGCAGTTTGTCGGTTACACCGTGGAACTGCATGTCTTTGATGAGTGTCTCATACGAATTGCCTTCGATGGTAACATTCACCTTAAAAAAGTCGGGAGTGTAAATAATACTCGTCAAGGCACTCTCGGGTACTTCAAAGTTGATGTTGGCGCCTAAGCCATAGAGCGTACAAGGGATGTTACCTTGTTTTCTAATGGCATTGGAGGCCGACTTTCCTGTTGAAGTCCTTACCTTACCTTCAATGTTAACTGTCTTCATTGTAAGTTTTTTAGTTATTAATAAACAGCGAACTGATCGAACGGTGCTCATGCGTATTACGAATGGCCCGGGCGAACAGCTTTGCCGATGACAGCACTCTGATTTTCGAAGATTCTTTTTTCAAAGGAATGGTATCTGTAACAACCAGTTCTTTGAGCTGAGATTTTTCGATGGTTTCGTAAGCTTCTCCCGATAAAACCGGGTGGGTGCAATATGCGCTTACGCTTTTCGCGCCTTTATCCATCATGATATTGGCAGCATTGGCCAGTGTCCGGCCTGTATCTACAATGTCATCAATCATGATAACATCTTTACCCGTAACATCACCGATAACCGTCATTTCAGCAATTTCATTGGCTTTCTTGCGCACTTTGTCGCAGATCACCAGCTCGGTATTGAAATGAACGGCATAGTGCCTGTTCCTTTTGGTACTTCCCACATCAGGTGAAGCAAAGATTACATTTTTAAGGTCCAGCTCTTCTTCTATATAGGGAACATAGATGGCGGTAGAACTGAGGTGATCTACCGGGATATCGAAGAATCCCTGGATTTGATCGGCGTGTAGATCCATGGTGACAATGCGGTTAGCACCCGCAGCTGTCAATAGTTCGGCTACCAGTTTGGAGCCGATGGAAACACGTGGTTTGTCTTTTCTGTCCTGACGCGCCAGTCCGAAGTAGGGAATCACCGCTGTTATATAGGAGGCTGATGCTCGTTTGGCGGCATCAATCATCAACAGCAATTCCATCAGGTTATCGGAAGGGAAGAAGGTGCTTTGGATAATGAACACATAGCTTCCCCTTACTGACTCCAGGATATTGGGCTGAAACTCCCCGTCGCTGAAACGATCTACCTGCACCCGGCTGAGGGGTTGTCCGTAATAATCGGCTACCTTCTCTGCAAGATAATGCGAGACTGTTCCTGAGAATAATTTTACGTCGTTGGTGACCATGCAACGGTTATTAAGAGGTGCAAAGATAACATATTACCTGAACAAGAGCAGGTAAAAAAAAGAGGCTCTGCACCTGCAGAACCTCTCTTGTTGGCCGACTAGGGGTCGAACCTAGACTCTTCTGAACCAAAATCAGACGTGTTGCCAATTACACTATCGGCCAAAATTGAGTCGCAAAGATACACAGCATTCAAAATTTCTACAATATGAATGCAAAAATTTACAGCAAGCTTTCTATTAATCCCTCCATTTTGGCTCTGAAGGTCAGAAACAGGCTACCTGTAGCGGGGCCGTTAAAGCCCGTGTGAATGTATTGCACGCGCCCATCCCGGTCTATTAGTATTGTGGTAGGATAGGCGATTACCTTATTCAATTGGGGCAAGGCTTCAGATGCTGTTTTTTTACTGGCATTGCCTGCCAGCAGCATGGGGTAGGTAATGCCAAATTTTTTGCGCAGCCGTTCGAAATTCGCTGCCACGGCTTCGGCATCCGTTTCCCTTTCGAACGCCAGTGCAATTATTTCCAGTCCTTCGTCGCGGTATTTTTCGTGTAGGTCTGCGAGGTATTCAGATTCATCCATGCAGTTCGGACACCAGGAGCCCATGATCTGAACGATAATCACTTTGTTACGGAAGCGCTCGTCCCGGAGGCATACCTCCTTCCCCGTGGCATCCGGGAAACAAAATGACAAAGCTTCGCCGTCCAGAGTTGTTAGTGAATCAGGGGAGGGGAGTTGGAAGTTTTCTTCGCGGTTGCATACAAATGGCTCCTGCCAGTGGTTGCCCGAATAAAATTGCCCTTCGAGTGTGCCATCCTCCTTTATCTCTCCGGTAAACAGAAAAGCGTGGGCACCATCGAAAGCAGAAAGCCGGAATGCACTGCCACTCATTTCTCCTTCCAGAAACCGATAATCGCCGGTGGCAGTCAGAAAAGTTCCGGTAAGGTGGTTGCCTTCCTGTTCGAATAAGCCAATTGCAGGGGTAGCAGCGCCCTCTGCATCAAAAATGGTTTTCCAGTTGCCACTGATATTGGCAGCAGGCGGATCGGGATGCTCAAAAAACCGGTAGTGGTCATCTTTGATACCCGTGAGGGGTAATGCATAGTCAGGTCCCCGTGAAAAGTCCTGCCAGCTGCCTGTCAATGCCCTACCCGTGCTGTCCAGGTTGATGGTCAGCGCGGAATGAAAGACTGAAGAATAAATGATGAGCGTTTCCTTTTCGATACTAATATCAGCCGTCACCAACTGCTCTTCACCGTTCAGTAAAGCTGCCATGAGGATGGCACCTTCCTCGTAGATTTCCAGGTAAAAAGGAAGTTCACCACCGGGTGTTTCTAGGGCCACTCTCCAGGAGCCCACGAATGTTTGTGCGGATGTTGCCATAGTCAGGGAACTTAAGAAAAGAAGTAACAGGCTGTTTTTGAAAAGCATATGAGTACAATGTAATCTCATTCAAAAATGTTCCTTTTTCCCGAAACTCCGGCCTTTCATGCTAATTTTGAATTGTGCATATTGTGTGGGGATTTAGTTGTAAAGTCAAAGAATAGCGCCCTGCATAATTCCTAAAAATCGATGAAAGTGTGTATTTTTCCACCATGTCGGAAAGCAGCACAACAGGACATGCGCCAGCAGTAGTATCGGAAATGGCCGATCGGCTCATCGGATCAGAGATTATCAAGCTGGCCGCTCAGGTCAACCAGCGAATAGCCAGTGGAGAAAAGATATTTAATTTTACCATAGGTGATTTTAATCCATCGGTATTTCCCATACCCGCAGTGTTGGAAGATGGCATTGTGCAGGCTTACAGGGATAAGCAAACCAATTATCCTGCGGCTAATGGCATAGAGCCCCTGCGTAAAAGTGTGGTGCATTTCCTGAACAGGGGACTGGGTTGGAATTATGATGCGGAAGAAGTGTTGATTTCCGGTGGTGGAAGGCCGTTGATTTACGCAGCCTATCTCACCTTGCTGGATCCCGGAGACACTGTGATTTATCCGGTGCCTTCATGGAATAACAACCATTATACGCATCTGAGTCGCGCCAGGGCTATTGAATTACCTACTACGGCAGAGGAGCATTTTATGCCGACAGCCGAACAGATTCGGCCACATATCCGGGAGGCCACCTTGCTGGCATTGTGTTCGCCTTTGAACCCTTCGGGTACTACCTTCAGCAAGCAGGCGCTTATCGACATCTGTGATATGGTAGTAGCTGAAAACCAGCGCAGGGGAAGCAGTCAGAAGCCGCTGTATATGTTGTACGATCAGTTGTATTGGACCTTGACATACGGAGAAACCGAGCATTATGATCCGGTATCTGTTTGTCCTGCCATGCGCGACTATGTGATTTATATAGATGGATTGTCCAAGGCCTTTGCTGCAACAGGTGTACGCGTGGGCTGGTCCGTAGGTCCTGCAAACATTATGGCTAAAATGCGCTCCATTCTCTCTCATGTAGGTGCATGGAGTCCAAAGCCCGAGCAGGTGGCAGCCGCTCAGTTTCTTAAAAATGATGCAGCTGTAGATGCCTATCTGGATGATTTCCGCACTGCCCTGCACGACAGGCTGGCAGGATTCTATAAACATTTTCAATATTTGAATGCATCCGGTTTTCCCGTTGAATGTATTGCTCCGCAGGCAGCCATCTACCTGACGGTGAAAATAGATTTGCGTGGCGCCAGAAAACAGGATGGCACTGTCATTCAATCGGTTGAGGATATTACGGCCTTTTTGTTGAATGAAGCTTCCCTGGCTTTAGTACCCTTTTATGCTTTCGGCACCGCCCGTGATATACCCTGGTATCGGCTCAGTGTAGGCACCTGTACCATGGAAGATGTGGATGCTTCCATGGAGAAGCTTTCGGCCGCGCTGAAAACACTTGTATTTTAAATATTATTCTTAAATAAATAATTGATCCATGCAAAAAAAGTGGACCGATAGATTTTTATCTACAGTAGAACGAATTGGGAATGCGCTGCCGCATCCAGCCACCTTGTTTGCCATGCTGGCACTGCTGGTGGTAGTTATGAGTGGTATTGTCAGCATGTTCGATGTGTCGGTTACCCATCCGGGTACCGGTGAAAGTGTGGAGGCTGTCAACCTGCTATCGCGGGAAGGTCTGGCACGCATCCTAACGAATATGGTCACCAACTTTACGGCATTTGCTCCACTGGGAACGGTGCTGGTGGCCCTGCTGGGTATTGGCGTTGCGGAAGGCACCGGATTGATAGGTGCGGCTTTGCGGTTACTCGTGTTGTCTTCACCCAGAAGATTGCTTACAGCAGTTATTGTGTTTTCAGGTGTGATGTCGAATGCGGCCAGTGAAGTTGGGTATGTGTTGCTAGTGCCACTGGCAGCGGTGATTTTTCTCGCTGTAGGTCGGCATCCGCTGGCGGGACTTGCTGCCGCTTTTGCAGGAGTTTCCGGTGGCTACAGTGCCAACCTGCTGATAGGCACCATTGATCCATTGCTGGCAGGGTTGTCGCAGGAAGCTGCGCAGATTTTGCAACCGGGGTATGAGGTGAATCCTGCCTGTAACTACTATTTCATGTTTGTATCCACCTTTCTCATTACGGGATTGGGTACATGGGTGACGGAGAAAATCGTTATTCCGCGTTTGGGAGAATATACGGGAGATGAAAAGCCGGAGAAAATTGACAAGCTCAGCAAAGAGGAAAAACGAGGATTGAAATATGCGCTAATCTGCGCCGGTGTATTGACCGGTATTATCCTCTGGGGCTTGCTGCCGGCCGATGGATTTTTACGGGATCCGGAAACAGGCTCTGTGCTGAAATCTCCGTTCATGAAAGGCATTGTCGCTATCATTTTCTTCGCGTCAGCGATTTGCGGAATTGCCTATGGAATAGGTGCGAAAACCATTCGCAACGACAGCGATGTGATGAAGGGCATGAGCAAATCGATGGAGACCCTGGGCAGTTATATCGTACTTGTCTTCTTTGCTGCTCAGTTTGTAGCCTATTTCAACTGGACCAATCTTGGACTGATTACCGCTATCAACGGTGCCTCCTTCCTGGAGCGGACAGGTCTCACGGGTATACCGCTGGTATTGTGTTTTGTGCTGGTTGCTGCCTTTATCAATCTGGTTATGGGAAGCGCCTCTGCGAAGTGGGCCATCATGGCACCGGTGTTCATACCCATGTTTATGCTGCTGGGTTACTCACCGGAATATACACAAATGGTGTATCGGGTAGGGGATAGTGTAACCAATATCATTTCACCCATGATGTCTTATTTTGCCTTGATTGTTGCCTTCATGCAACGCTATGATAAGCAGGCAGGTATTGGAACTATCATTTCAACGATGTTACCCTATACACTCGTCTTTCTGATTGGCTGGTCCATTCTGCTGGTGATATGGATAACACTCAATCTGCCGATAGGACCGGGTGCTCCTCTAACTATCTGATGGATCGGGAAGTCGGGTAAATAATTCTTTCATCTCGTCGTCGAGTACAATCGATTTCCCAGTGTGGTTATCGATGATGGCAAAGACTACTTCTGCATCAGCAATCAGTTTCCCATCCGCCTTGCGGATTACTTCTTGCTTGACTGTTGCGCTGCGTTGCCCTGTCCCTTGCGGCGTGGTCACGATGCTCAGTACATCATTGAGTACAGCCGGTCTGCGGTAGTTGATATGTACACTTACAACAATAAAACTTATATTTTTTTCCTGAAAATACTTCACGGAGCTGATAGTATTGAGCCATTCCCAGCGGGCTTCTTCGAGAAATTCCAGGTAGCGTGCATTGTTTACGTGGGCGAACATATCGCAGTGAAATCCGCGGACAGTTAAGTCAATTGTATACATCTGAAAGGATTGATTACTTTTAGTGCAATAATAACATTTATCATGTACGATCAACCAATGCTTCGCGATGGAGCCATGCAGAACAAGACCGTTATAGTAACCGGCGGTGGCACAGGACTGGGAAAATCAATGGCCAAATACCTGATGGAACTCGGTGCCAGTGTAGTTATTACCAGCAGAAAACTGGATGTGCTGGAGAAGACCGTTGCTGAGCTGGAAGCTGCCACCGGCGGACAGGCGCTTGCGGTAGAATGTGATGTGCGGATGTACGATCAGGTAGAAGCCATGTTGCAGGCAGCTGTGAAGCGGTTTGGGAAGGTAGATGCATTATTGAACAATGCTGCAGGTAATTTCATATCGCCTACCGAGCGACTCAGTCACCGGGCCTTTGACACCGTAGTGGACATCGTCCTGAAGGGCAGCTACAATTGCACACTGGCATTGGGCAAGTACTGGATTGAGCAGAAAAGCAAAGGGACAGTTTTAAGTGTTGTTACCACCTATGCCTTTACCGGAAGTGGATTTGTTGTGCCGAGTGCCTGCGGAAAAGCAGGTGTGCTGGCACTGACGCGCTCATTGGCAGTGGAATGGGCAAAATATGGTATTCGGTTGAATGCAATTGCTCCCGGTCCTTTTCCTACAGAGGGTGCATGGAGCAGACTGATTCCACCGGGACTGGAAGAGGAGCTGGATATGAAAAAGAAAATTCCCGTAGGCCGTCTGGGCGATCACCAGGAACTGGCTAATCTGGCAGCTTATCTGCTTTCCGACTACAGTGCTTATGTGAATGGTGAGGTTATGGTTATTGATGGTGGCGAATGGCTCAAGGGCGCCGGAGAAATGAATATTCTGGAAAAAGTACCCCAGCAATTGTGGGATATGATGGACCAGATGCGGAAGAAAGGATAGGTGGTTTTTCTACTTTAGATAATATTGACTTCCGGAACCAGGGTGATTTCAAATCGCTCCTTCACATTGCGAATGATGCGTTGTGCATGCTCATAGATTTCTTCACCGGTAGCATTGCCATAATTCACCAATACAAGCGCCTGTTGTGCGTGAGCTCCTGTGTTGCCCATGCGCCGGCCTTTCCAACCGCAAGTTTCAATGAGCCAACCGGCAGGCACTTTAATGAGGTCACCGGGAACAGGATAGCCGGGTATATCGGGAAAGTCTTGTTGCAGTTGCTCGAAGTGCTTCAGCGAGATTTCGGGATTCTTAAAAAAGGAACCTGCATTTCCTAATACCTGCGGGTCGGGAAGTTTACTTCGTCGGATATCAATCACCGCTTCGGCAATATCGCTGATACGCGGATGTTCAATGCCTTTCTTTTTAAGTGTAGTCTGAATAGCACCATAGGAAGTGTGCAGGGTATGCTCCAGACTTAAGCGCAGTGTACAACTGACAATGAGATACTTCCCCTTGAACTCGTGCTTGAAGATGCTGCTGCGGTATCCAAACATGCAGTTGTCTTTGTCGAAAGTTTGCAACTTGCCTGTTTCCAGATCGAATGCTTCGAGGCTATGGAATACGTCCTTTAATTCAACACCGTATGCTCCGATATTTTGTATGGGTGCAGCACCAACAGTACCCGGTATGAGGGCCAGATTTTCAATACCACCCAGTTGATGATGCACGGCATACATCACCAGTTCATGCCATGATTCTCCACCGGAAGCTTTCAGCAATTGATGTTGAGGACTGTCAGGATCCGGTTCTATGGCAATGCCTTTCAATCGGTTCCAAACCACCAGACCTTCAAAATTTCTTGTAAACAATAAGTTACTTCCACCGCCTAAAATCAGCAGTTGCGGATACGCCTGAACCAGATCAGTCAATTGCGTCAGATCATCCCTGTGCTCGAGATGCAGTAATGCGGCCGCGGTGACATCCAACCCAAAAGTGTTGAGGTGTCGCAGTGACTGATTATACAGTACGGGGCTTAATGCCAATTTGGTGTGTGATTGGTTTCACCAAAGTTAGCAGATGATTGTATAGTTTTACGATGCGAAATAAACCACAGATGGTGTATAAACCCCTTAGCGTAATAGTATTGGTCATTCTTTCCTGTCTGCAGTATAATGCCAGTGCGCAAGATTATGCTTTGCTGTATCCCGAAAGAACCATGACATTTGCTACGCGGGATGTACTGGGTGAAGACAGCCTTTACTTTTTTACCAGAGTAACGCAAACCGTTGCAGAGCCTGATGGAATGGCTTACTACTTCCAGGTAGCTGTTGATACTGCAACTGCTGATTTATGTACCACCGACACCGCTTTGCTGGGAAGAAAGATGTTAGTCCTGAGTGGAACACCTGAAGGTGACATGCACGTTTTTTTCAATAGTGCTGGCGATAGTATTTTTATCAGAAATAATCTGGCCATCAATGATATATGGGTGTTTTATACATTTGAAGATGGTAGTTATATCCGCGCCCGCGTTGTAACTTACAATCAGTTTGGTATTTTGCCGGGTATAGAAGACAGTCTTTACCGCGTTAGGCTGAATGTTTTTGCCGAAGACGGTACACCTCTTCCGGGTGTTTTTCCGGATGAATTTAAGTTCGATATCAGTAAGCATTACGGTATGACAGAAGTGTGGGACTTTTATAATTTCCCCGAAAGCGAACAACAGTATGTCTTGCGTGGGCTGGATAATCCGAAGGAAGCTATAACAGATGTTGATGCAGCGGCAGCATTTACCTGGGAGACGGGCTACGAAGTGCATTACATTCAGCAATCTGCAAACGAAGACTCTGTCTGGACTACCCTCGGAGGCAATTTTATACTGGATTCTACTCCCGTCGGATTGCCTGTTGGCTACAATTATTCCGTTAAAAAAGTGGGCGTTACTACCCTAACAGTAGGAGGAACTACTGTCAGCATAGATACCTTCTATACCACAGAGGATGTTACAATTGCATTTGACACTTACTATTATCTGGACAGCCTGGAGCTGATTCCGGTGGTGTTGCCAGATGGGAGAGTGGGATTCAGTGAACACACCTATGATCCCGAACAATACAACGGCGTGCGCTTTAAAACATTCCACAGTGCTTACCTTCCGGGAGAGGGTAGTGTCTGTCTGGAGCCTGATGGGGAACAAATTTTTCAGCAGCGTTTTGGCGATGGTATTGGCCTGTTGTACGAACTCGACTCAGCCGGTCCGGAAGCATATGCCTCCTGGGAGGCCGTTTATTTCCAGAAGGGATTGATTACCTGGGGAACACCTTTTGACTTTGAAGCATTGGGCGTTGTTGCAGTGGAACCGTCTCCCGCTGCTGTTGACTGGCAGGTTTATCCCAATCCTGTCGATCAAGTAATGCATGTGCAAGGACTTGTTGCAGATGCTACAACCCAGATGGAGCTGTATGATGTAGCAGGAAGAAGAATTGCACATCAGACAGGTCGTGCATCCCTCGATGTAAGTGCGCTGGAAAACGGCGTTTATTTATTGCTGCTGGAGCATCGCGGCATTTCGATGAGAAGGAATATTATAGTGCAACATTAGCCTATTTCAATCTGTTGAGTCCGGCTTTGGCCTGACTGTCCAGCCCCGTTTTATATTCCTTGTTGTTCATGTTCATACAGCGATTGTAGTAGTAGCGTGCTTTTTCTGTATTCCCTTCTTTTTCGAATATTAATCCCAGTTGCAGGGCAGCACTTGCGGCAAAGTAGTAAGTCAGTTGCTCTCCGTTTCTGATGGTGGTGGCATAATATCCTTTCGCCTTATCCGTCATTCCGCTTTCGTGGTAAATGCGTGCGGCGCGGTAGGTAAATTCTGTCTTATCTTTTTCTGTTTTGAAGTCTTCGGTAGATTTTCCTTCCAATTGCTGCAGTGCTTCTTTGTAGTAGCCTCCGTCAAAGAGCAAGCGAGACTTCAGCAATACCGGGTTCGGTGAAATACCTGATTCGGCTTCCAGCAGTGCTTGTTTGTCATCGTCGATAACACTGGCGCCCCGGCTTTTCACCCTTTCCATATAGAACTTGTAGCGCGTCATGTCATTGCGGATGAGTGCATTCCATCCCATTTTTTGGTAGGCTTCCTTGATGTAGTTTTTTCCCTTGAATTCGACGAGGAATTTTTCGAAGTAGAAGTTGGCATCTGCATCCAGGCGCCTTGTCTTGGCGAGGCCCAGCATGAAATCCATATACGGGAATGCCAGGTAGGCGCTTCCCGAAGGTCGGTTGCTCAGGGTTTGAATGGCTACATCACACCTGCCGGTGCGGAGTGCCACGCTTGCTTTGCAGAAGGAGAACAACAGGTTGTTGCGTGTATCGAGATTGGCAACAATGGACCAAGCCTTGTCGTAGTCTTTTTGCAGGTAGAGCACCAGGAAAGCATAATAAAGGGTGGCTTCCTGGGTCAGTACTTTGGGGTAATTACCGGGTCTGTCAATGAAATACTTGATTTCCTTCAGGCCTGCATCAATATCACCCGAAAGTCCCAGCATATTGGCTCCCCACTTATACTGATCCGGAATGGCTCCGAATAGTGCGTGCAGCATACCCATGCTTTTCAGTGCCGGAGTAAAATCGGGGTGTTCTTTCCTGACATCCGAAAGGAGGCCGTACGCCTTTTTTATTTCGGTAAATGCGGTAAAGTATTCTTCAAATTTCAACCGGCTAAAAGCCCATTGAATATGGATTTCAGCCTGAAGGTAGGTATAGTAGGGAGAGTCGGGGTCACCACGGCGTATGGCAGCTAACCGTTCCTCTTTCTTTTTTTCAAGCAACTCAAATTCATCTTCCTCTTCGTGGATATAAATGGTTATGAAGTCAATGGTATTTTCGATGTAGTAGGGGAGCAGGTTGCTTTTGTTCTCTTTTCTTTCCTGTTCAATCAGTTTGCGGGCATCATCAAGCCGGAGTGCCAGCACATTTTCCAGGGCAGTGGTGCAGCGCGAGTTGTACTCGTAGCCATCAGCCAGCACCCAACTGCCGGGGAGTGAAAACAGGACCATCAATAGGGGAAGCCGCATTCGCATCATCAGTGTAAAGATAGTTGCGGCATCATGAAAAGCCTCAGGGCTTATACTTCGTCGCTGATAGCATCATCTACAAGTATCCTGCCACAGTGTTCGCAGATGACCACTTTTTTCGCTTGTTTGATTTCGCTTTGACGCTGCGGTGGAACTGCTGCAAAACAGCCACCACAAGCATCACGCTCAACTGTAACTACGGCGAGGCCATTGCGGTAATTCTGGCGGATATGGTAGTAGCCGGATAGCAGGCGTTCTTCAAGACCATTTTCCGCTGCAGCTACTTCTTTGGCAAGTTCTTTTTCTTCTTTCTCGGTATCCTTGATGATATTTTCGAGTTCTTTCTTCTTTTTCACCAGGTCTTCCTGTTTGTGGGCTAAAGTTTCCTCAGCTTCTTTCAGACCTGTTTCGCGCGCTTCTCTGGAAATCTGCGCTTCCTTGATTTTCTTCTCGCTCAATTCAATATCGAGCGTATTCATTTCAATTTCCTTGGTCAGCGCGTCAAATTCGCGGCTGTTCTTCACATTCTCCTGCTGCTTCTCGTACTTCTTGATATTGGCTTTGCAGTCTGTGATGACATTTTTACGGTCGCTGATTTCCGCATCGATTTCTGCAATGTCGCCTTTGAGCTTACCCAGACGCGTTTCCAACCCTGCAATTTCATCTTCGAGATCGCTGACCTCCATGGGGAGCTCTCCTTTTAAAGTGTTGATCTCGTCGATCTTGCTGTGTATTTTTTGCAGATGGTAGAGATGTTGCAGGCTTTCTTTTACCGTTAATTCTTTGACCGCCATATGTTCAGAAGTATTTTACTGGATTAGTTCCCTCGCCGATATATACCGGAAAGGCAGGCGCAAAATTAGCAATTTTTTGATTGATAATATCCTTAATCAGCGCTGCCGTGTATTGTTCGCTCTCATAATGGCCAATATCGGCAAAAAGAATCTTGTTTTCCGCCTCGAAGAAGTCGTGGTACTTCACATCAGCCGTTAAAAAGCAGTCTGCACCCGCTCTCATGGCATCCTGAAGCAGGAAACTTCCCGCTCCGCCGCAGATGGCAACTTTCCGGACAGGTTTACCGCTCCCCGCTGTATGCCTAATGACACCAGTTTTCATCCGTTCTTTGACTCGTTGCAGGAATTCATGTTCACTGCAGGGGCTGGCGAGGGTGCCCAGGATGCCGGCACCAATGTCACGACTGGTGTTCAGAAGGGGGTAGATATCGTAGGCCACCTCTTCATAGGGGTGGGCTTCCAGCAATGCCTGCAGGAGGGCAGCTTGTTTCCACTTTTCGAAGATGATTTCAATCCGCACTTCCTTTTCTGAGTGCTCGACACCTACTTCTCCCGTGAAGGGATTGGTGCCGGGACCCGGCCGAAAAGTACCTGTTCCGCTGATGTTAAAACTGCAGTTGTCATAGGCGCCAATAGCACCTCCACCAGCTGAGAAAAGTGCCTGCCGTACCTGCTCGGCATATTGCTCCGGAACGAAAGTGGTCAGTTTATGCAGTATGCCTGGCATGGGCCGGAGTACGGAGCTTACATCCAGTCCCAGCTGAGCCGCTATGCGCCCGTTGACTCCATGGATAACATTATCAAGATTGGTATGTGCAGCCAGTATGCCTATGTTGTGCTGGATAGCCTTGATGACAGTCCTTTCCACCCAATGCTTCCCGTTCAGTTGTCGGAGTCCTCCGAAAATTACCGGATGGTGACTGACTACCAGATTACAATTTTTGGCGATGGCTTCATCAATGACGGCCTCTGTCGTATCAAGGGTAATCAGGATGCCGGTTATCGGTGTTTCTGGCGCTCCTGTGAGCAGCCCTGCGTTGTCGTAATCTTCCTGTAGGGAGAAGGGCGCATAAGCCGCCAGTGCTGATTGAATAGCTGAAAAGGTAAGTGACATCTTGCGAAGTTACTAAGAGACAATTTACTCGTGTGCTACCCCTTTTGCAGTTATTTCCGATCGGACTGCACTTGTTAGTCTGAAGGGGACTTCTGTTTATCTTATAAAAATGGGGGAATGGCACACTTTAGATTTGGCAACTGAATCATCAAAACTATTAACATCAATTGATGACGATAGAAGGTTTTACTCCATTTGCGTAGGAAGCTGCTGGGGGGAGGGTGAAGTAATAGCCATCTGCATTGAGCAATTGGTTGGCTGGGATGGACTGTGTCGGTCCCGGGAGTGTTCCGGAGTCAGCATCACCAAGCTACGTCCGTTGGCGTGTCCGTGCTTTTGTACTTTCAGTGCAGAAGGTGTTGTATAGGCTGGGATGGACTGTGTCGGTCCCAATAGTGTTCTAGAGTCAACATCCCGAAGCTACGTCCGCTGGCGCGTCCGTGCTTTTGTACTTCCAGTGCAGAAGGTGTTGTATAGGCCGGGATTGACTGCGTCGGTCCCGATAGTGTTCCGGAGTCAACATCCCGAAGCTACGTCCGTTGGCGCGTCCGTGCTTTTCTGTACCCATCCACTACTCAGGCGGGGCCTGGCTGCGGGTGGGTACAGAAAAGCCCCGCACTATGTGCGAGGCTTTGTGATTTATCTGTGAACCCGCTGGGACTCGAACCCAGGACCCCAACATTAAAAGTGTTATGCTCTAGCCAGCTGAGCTACGGGTTCCTTACCTTTTTGCTAAGGTGGGGCAAAGATAAATTTTCCATTGCTTTTGCCCAAATGATTAGTCGCTTTTTATCCGACAACCATTACTCCGTCGGCAACAAAGCTCAATTCTTCCTTGGCAGCGGTGATAGCTTCTATCTCAGCAGCTGATTTTCCGGCATCTTCCGCCAGGTGACGCAGCTCTTCAACACTTACTTCCTTGATTTCAGCAGTGCCTTCAATAACTACTTCTTTTCCTGCCATATCCATGGGTACAAAAAATCCGTAGTCTTTGAAGCTCACCATCATAGTGTTGCCATCGCCACCGTCCAGAGTCATCCAGCAGCCTTTGTTCTGACAGCTGGCTACAACGGTGCCTTTTACCTTGCCACTGAAGCCATCGGCTTTTTCCATATCCGCTACCAGAGACGCTAATTCAATAGCTCCCTCGGTGCTGATGACTTTTCCATAACCACCTGCTTCATTGACTTCTACGCCCTCTACCTGTTCTGTTTGGGTGAGGTCATCATAATCTTCGTCGGTGGGTTTGTCTTTCTTTTCGCCACATGCACTGAGGCTGACAGCGGTTGCTACCATAAGAACCATCCAAAGTTTTTTCATATCGATTTGTTTTTTAGTTGGAGAACAATAGTTTAAAATAAAAGGAAGGTTTTCGCAAGCGGTCGCGGAGATCGATGTCTTCGAACATCACCGAGATGGTTTCTCTCAGCACCTTGTTGCGATTGGCCTTTCGTACTACAAAATTAAACAACCACGGGTAATTTACCAGTTGCTGCATGCGATAACTCAACCTCAATTCAGGCCATAGCCTGCGGTAGACTGCTGTGTCATATGCCTGCATAGTGGTGGCAGTGAAGTCATTCTGCTGCAGACAAACGGCAGCCTGCTGTGCTGCCAGCATACCACTCATTACAGCATTCCCGATGCCTTCGCCGGTAAAAGGATCTATAAGACTGGCTGCATCGCCCACCAGCATGAAATGATCGCCTGATATAGGCCGTTTTTTCGACCCCAATGGCAAACCGTAGCCTCTTATTTCGTCCACCTGACGGGCATCCTTGAAGCGCTCACGGAAAGCGGGGTATTCCTCCAATATAGTAGTGAGCTGCTCTTTGAGGTTGATTTTATGCTTAGACACGTAGTCGCTGCGCATGCCCAAACCCACATTGGCACCGCCATTGGGCAGTGGGAAAATCCAGAAATAGCCGGGCAGCAACTCTTTCAGGAAGTGCAGCTCTATGAAATTGCCTTCATGCATGCCCTTCACGTTTTCGTAATAAACACGAAGACCGGCGCAATAATGGTCCTTTTCCACCTGAATGCCGCCCTCTTCTTTTGCAAAACGGGAATGGGCACCATCACAGGCGATGACCAGCTGGGTATCGATGATTAAATCGCTGCCTGCCGCCCGCAATCTGTATCCTTCCGGTGTTTTCTCAAATCCGGTGATGGCGGTATTTTCCAACAGCTTTACTTCCTTCCTTTTTTTCACCTCTTCCACCATGAAATAGTCGAAGTCCATGCGCCTGGCAATAAAACCCGGTGCGGTCTCCTTGCCGTTGCGGCTCGCGTAATCCTTCCTGAAGGGAACACTCAGGGATTCTTGGTTGGGAGCGACAAAAACAACTCCCCAGCTCGGCAGGAATGCTTTACCGGAGTCGAGGCCTTCCACCAGCTTCGGGTCGTATCTGTTCAATACCTCGACCACCTTTCCACTCAGGGCATCACCGCAAATTTTATCGCGGGGAAACGAAGCTTTATCTACGATAATACTTTCAATACCTACTTTGGCCAGAAAGAGCGCCGTAGCTGCTCCTCCGGGACCGGCGCCGATAATACAGACGGGGATGCGGATATGTTGAGACATGCAGGGTGCAAAATTACACCTTTCAGGGATTGAAGCCTATGGAAATAGCGAGATAAACCGCTTCTGTAAAAAATTGATCGGGCGCGATGAAGCCCAGCAGACTGGAAGAACCGGCATTCAAACGGATATATGGCCCTATGCGCTGATGGATATCCAGACCCAGACCGTAACTTCCATAGCCACCCACACTGCCCACTACAGACAAATGCGTACCGGAGGCAGGTAACGCTTTTCCAGCCCGGAGGTAAAAGAGTGGGCTGTACTCTGTTTGCAGTCGGTGATGCACCCCCGCGCTGAGGCTGATCATTTTCTCAGGAATATAATAGGTGGTATTCCATTCCAGTCGCATGGGGAGCACAGTGGTAAACGCATTGGTATTGCTGTCCAGTTGCACATATTCCATCAACAGTTCTTCATTGCCGATGGCAGCATCTGATCCCGCAGTGAGCACATCCGTGATATCTATTCCTTCGAAGCGGGAACTGCTGTCGCCCTGGTATTGCAGTGGTGTTTTATTCCAGCTGATAACGCCAAAGTCAGTAAAGGCGAAATTGGAAAACCATCTTTTTCCGGGGCTCTCCCAGGAAAGAAACAGGTCACCAGCTGTACCTATTCCCTTGGTGTTTCCCAGGCGGACAACCTTGGTATCGGAAGTATTAAAAGTGAATTGATAATCCAGATCCAGGTAAGAGCCATCAGGAGCGGTGTATATCAAGCCCCTTTCGATTTCCAGGTTTTCGCCCGAGAGTCCCTGCAAGAAACTGGCACCGATGGCGGCGCTAAAAAGACCCTTTGAGGTAGGATAGAGTCTGCTCAGTGCTGTTCTATAGGACATCCAGACTGCACCGTCATAGCTGCTGTTGCTGATATCGGCGGTCTGATCGGCCAGTCCGGCATTACCGTAAAATGCCAGTTCGAACAAATGAGGGGTATAGGCCAACCCTCTGTGATTCTGGTACTCTACACCCAGATGTAATCGATAGGTATTGGAGTCACCCAGATAGGTGCTGAACCAGACACCGCTATTTAAATCGAATCCTGCCGTATTATCGGTTTTCAATTGTTCACTGGCCTTATCCTTTCTGGCATCGTCAATAAAACTACCGAAAAGCAATGTTTGTACAAACCCTGCCGGAAGGCTGTTGCTGCCGCTGTAGAAATCTGCAAACGTGTACAGCTGTATTTCCGCCTGATCGAAAAGATGGAGATATGCGGGATTATAATATTTGTGCACCGAAACGGGCGGGGTAAATGCAGGAGTTTGCTGGGCTGATGCTGCTATTGTCATCAGTAAGAGCACATTCAACAGATAAGTCCGCATCAGTTTCCAAGATTTATGGTGTATTCAAAATCGGCACTCAACTGGAAATGCAGCGCGTAATCGCTGTAAACCTTTACGGCTTCATTACATCCGGCAGCACTTTGGGTGTCGAATATGGCAGTAATCCGAACCTTGTCGGCATCTAAAATTTCCTGCATCAATTCCGGACTGATATACACACTTCGTTCGCTGTAGGCCGGTACAGTAACACGACAGTCGGCATTCAATTCGCCGGCTACGATAGGCGGTGCCGCCAGGTCTACCGATGCGAGTACTTCGTCAATCATATTAAGAAAATCCAGTTTTATACCTGCTTCAAAAGGAAAACCATTATCAATGAACAAGGTGAAAGTGCCTTCTTTGATATCCTGTTTGTTTTCGATGGCATTGAGTCCGGAGTCGTACTCATCCACCAGCGTCAATGAGTTGGCCACGAACTCCAGGGGAATTTCCAGATCCAGGAATAAATCGATACGACTTTCGGCATTCAGGAAATCCTGGTAGTTATAGTTGTTGCCATCCGGATTCACCTCCAGGTCCAGTTCGTAAATCAATCGGTCAGGGAAGACTTCGATGAGGTCGAGAATATTCGAATTGGCAGGTGTAAGCGCAAAGTTGGTATAGCCTATGGTAAACGGATTGTCGTAGGCTCTCTGAACAGGCACCGGAACATTGATATAATCAGGTGCTGACAAATCCACCTTTTGTCCGGTGCGGGAATTCCAGGCAGTAAGCTTTTTAATCACGACATCTCCTTCTATACCCACACCATTGGCAATGACCAGATTGACGGTGCCGTCTTCCAGGTTGATGCTGCCTTCGGCTATTTTATCAAACAGTCCGAGATTGCCGATGGTATCGCTTTCGCTGATATCGGTTTGTCCGAAGTAGCCTTTTAATTCCTGCGGAACGATATTCTGCAAGCCATAGATTACCTGAATACTATCCTCCTTAGATATGGTAACTACCTCACCGGTGCTGTCGATACGTGCGATGAACTCATTATAGAAAGTATTGTACTGCACTCCGGACTGTCCCCTCAGGTCAACGTTGTATCCTTCCAGTGGGAACGTCTCGTCGATGATAACGGAACCATCGGGTGGGGCAGGAGGAACCACCATGATGATAGATATGGAATTACCAAATGGGTCAACTGCACCCGGTATGTTGTATTCAATGTGGATGGAATCCTGGATAGTATTCACGATGTACATGATTATCTCACCACTCTTGATGGTCATTTCCGTGAATTCAGGACCGCCCATGTCGTATAAGATATTCGACTGGTTATTCACCAGGTTTTGCGCTGGGAAGATAGCTGTGGCTTCAAACAAACTCATGTCGTAAGCCGTCATGGTAATGACCAGCGCGTCTGAAGTATCAATCAGGACATCCATGCCGGAACTGCCCGGAGAACTGAAGTCTGCGATTTCTGCAATGAGGTTGCCATCCACGGTGAGTCCGGCGAGGTCAGTAGTCGATAGAAATGTTTCCCCCGGAGCGATGTATGCTACAAACTCATCTACAATGATAGCATCGTCGCTGGCATTGCGGATTTGTAAATTGATATCGGTGAGCGGTATAGGGAAACCATTCACCACTTCAATATCCAGAAATCCTTCTTCCAGTGTTGCTGCTTCAAAAAAGGAAGTAGCATCAATTTCCTGTTCTCCGCTCGATAGGCCAGTTATGGGATCGATGGGTGTTTCGGAGCCATTGCTAAGGATGATGAAGGTGCCCACAGGAAAGCCAAGGGCTATGGCCACTTCGCCCAATGTGATACTTTGTGAAATGGTGCGATCACTGAGTTGCAGGGAATCGAGTGAAACAAAGGTTTCTACTATGGTGTCGGGAATGGAAATGTTTTCTTCGGCAAAATTGTAACTGAGGAGGTTTTCGCGGAACACCAGCGTCACTGATTCATCGCTATTGATCTGGGTTATCGAATCGGGCAACAAGTCCACTATCGAAAGTTCGCCTTGCACAAGAGGTGTGAGAATTGCGACATCCCACATGGTATCTTTCTTGCGACATGATAATATCATGAAGCTTAAAAAAATGTATATAATGGCTGTTCTGTACCTCATATCCTGCAGCGAAGATAATGTTTAACTCGTCAAGGTTGCATCCAACAACTCCTGTTATGAAGCTGCAGTGCTGATTTCTCCTTTGGGAACGGCATCAATGAGTCGTTGGGTATAAGCTTTTGTCGGTTGTGTGTAAATTTCTTCTGCAGGCCCCATTTCTTCAATTCTGCCTTGGTTCATCACCACCATGCGGTCGCTCATGAATTTGACCACACTTAAGTCATGTGAAATGAATATGTACGTGAATCCGAATTCTTCTCTCAACTGCATCAGCAGATTCAAGACCTGTGCCTGCACCGATACATCGAGTGCAGAAACCGACTCATCGCAAATAATAAAGGAAGGATGAAGGGAAAGTGCCCTCGCAATAACTATGCGCTGTCTTTGACCGCCACTGAATTCATGGGGATACCGACGGAAGTGATCAGGATGAAGGTTGACCTTTTCCAGCAATTCCATTACTTTTTCTCTGCGTTGCTGGTTATTCCCGTGCAAACCATAAACAGTCATGGGCTCCATGATAGCAG
>DDYY01000096.1:5314-10659 GCA_002346225.1 Bacteroidetes bacterium UBA3022 | reverse complement strand
AAGTCTCCGTTGTGGTCCAGCGCGCCCAGACGATACCAGTCGTTGAAGACCACCTCCAGAAAACCATCGTTGTTGATATCACCCATAGAGGTCGGGGCGCCAACGTACAGCGGGGAAGAGGGGAGCTCGTAACTCCACTTTTCTGTTCCGTCAGCAGCATTCAGACAATGCACCTGCCCTGAATAATCGCCCAACACGAGTTCCACCGTGCCATCATTATCCATATCGCCATAGGAAACACCATGATAGATAACATCATCGGGTACTTCGCTAACCCATAACTCGCCGGCGTCGTTGCCGCGGTATGCAGCGATGATATGGTTGTCATAAAAACTCCAGGTGGCGATGATGAAATCGAGCTGTCCGTCCCGGTCGATATCCAAAAAAGTGGGCGCTGTTTGTATCCAGGAGTCGACATCCACCTCCAGTTCCCAGACCACACTGCCATCTTCACCATTCAGACAAAGCACATAGCCGCCAAACTCACCGTGCAGGATTTCAGGTTTCCCATCGTTGTCGATGTCGCCTGTTACTATGGGTGAATCACTGCCCCTCATGGGCGTTTGCCACTGAATGAACCCACTGTCTGCATCGAAACAATACGTTGTGGGATTGCAGGAACCGGCCAGCACTACTTCCAGGTCGCCATCCTGATCAACATCATAAATGAGCGGTGCTGCATCTGCACATCCTCCTGCATCAGCTTCCCAAAGAGTGGAGCCGTCCTCACCATTCAGCATATAGAGTACGCCGTCATTGCGATAGGTGCTAAAAGTTACTTCCAGCAAGCCGTCGTTGTCCACATCGGCAGCAGCCGCCTGACCGAAGGCCATATCACTCATATCAAACTGCCACATAATAGCAGGATCTTGCGCAAGTGTCAGCAATGGCATCGCCATCAGTAATATTATACTTTTCATGATGTAAAAGATTGTATGCCGGCCACCAGTTGGTCGAGATTCTGCAGAGAAGTGTACACATGCGGGGCGATGCGCACGCCGTGAATGTTCTCCCAATTGATGGCAACACAGTGAATATTATAATGTTGAAAAAGAAAACTGTCGAGTGCTCCCGGTTCTTTGCCTTCTATGCCAATATTGGCAATGCCGCAACTGTATGCAGGGTGGGTTGTGGTATTCATACGCACACCGGGTAAATCCTTCACCTGGTTCACCCAATAATTTTTCAAATACCGCAATCGGGCCTCCTTGCGGGCAGGGCCTATCATATTATGAAAATCAATAGCTTGTCCTATGGCTTGCTCAATGGGGAAGGACCGTGTTCCCATATTTTCGAACTTGCGGATATCGTCACTTTGGGGAGATTCACCCGGAAACAAAGGCCATACTTTGGCTATTTTTTCCTTTTTCACCCACAGCATGCCACTACCAATAGGAGCACTCAGCCATTTGTGTAAGCTCGTGCCAAAATAGTCGCCACCCAGCGCAGGGATATCAAATTCAAAATGCCCGAATGAATGCGCACCATCTATCAATACTTCTATACCCCGGGCATGTGCAGCATCGGCTATTTTTTTGACGGGATTGATATGTCCCGTCCAATTGATGACATGGTTGACCTGCACCAGTCGGGTCTTCTCTGTGAATTGCGCACTGTATTGTGCTACCAGGTAGTCGTCATCCTCCACAGGCAAGTCGAGGTTAACCCATTTCAGCACAATGCCGTCACGTAGTGCACGCTGCTTCCAGGCATTGATCATATTGGGATAATCCTGTTTTGTTAAAACGATTTCATCACCCGGTGCGAAATCTAATCCGAATATCACATTGTCCAGTGCCTCGGTTGTATTGCGGTTGATAGCAATCTCTTCTGCATCACAACCGGCGAGACCTGCGAGCTTTTTCCGCAGTCCTTCGCGTCCCTTATCCAACACCCGCCACATATAGTAGGAGGGAGCTTCATTGCTGAGTTGATTGTAGCGCTCTACGGCATCCTGTACCACTTTTGGAGCGGGGGAAACACCGCCGTTGTTAAGATTGATGATGTTTGTGGAAGCAGTATAAGCCTGCTGAACGGTAGCCCAAAAAGTTTCATCTTCGGCGGTAACACTTACTGGCAAAGTGGCGTGAGCCTGCAGTTGTTCATCGATAGCTGCCAAAACGGACTGGTCTGCAAAAAGGGTCCAGCCTGCAACACCACTCCCTACCAGATTCCGGATAAATTTTCTACGGCTATTCATGATGCTATTGCTGGTTCTTGTTACAAAATATCAATAAGTACTATATTTAAATGACTAATAGCTTTCCGGTATAAGTTTTACGGGAAGCTAGAATAGAAATAAAATATTCGCCATTTGAAATAGTCATAGCTCCTAAGTACAACCTTATAGTTGTTGGGCCATTGTATAGTGCAATACTCTTTTTGTAAATGAGTTGTCCTTTTGCGTCATGCACGAGTAGTTCTGCTTCTTCTGAAGTATCATTGATTACAATTAAATCAGCATGCTGGTTGGCAGGATTGGGTTGAATATCAATGTTGTAAACTGCATATTCATCGTCTAAAAAGTAGGCGTCTTCGTAATTTTCATAGGAATAGCGATGCCTGCAGATATCTTGCCAATCATTGTCCTCCAGCGTACTTACGACAACCATATCAGGAAGGATATGCTCATTGTAGGATATGCTATATTGAAAAGTATTTAAAAGTTGTCCTGCAGCGTATCGCTCGTGGATTTCAGAGGACAGCAAACCTGTGCCATTATAACTATAAATTATTCTCTCTTTGATTCTCCAGCTATCCAGAAAGAATCCTTGCAACAATATCTCGGCCAAAAGATCATCTTCATTATAAGTATAGATGGTCATGTCTAGGTTATGCCATACCGGAGAAGTTGCTTCCTCTTGAAGTTTTTGATATAGCACTTCTTCTAACTGTCCATTCTTATTGTAGCGATACATTTCTCTGGAAACATCTGGATTGATAGGGATAAAATTGGAAAAAGTGGCCATTTCAATTAAACCCCCATCATTGTAGTTGAAGGCAGTTTCACGGTTTAATTGCCAATCAGCATTAGATTCCCTCCAGGTATATGTTTCCATTTTAGTTAAGCTACTCTGGGTGTAACTATAGGAAGTTTTAGATGCTGGAATATAAACTAATTCATCGTCGGACCACCAATGATAGACGGATTCTTTCAAAGTGCTTTCATCGTTCAAAGTATAAGTGTACAATTGTTTTGCTGTAAAAGCCGGGTAATTTGAGATTTGCTCATATTGAACGGGGTTGCCTTGCTCATCATAAGTTTTGTAGCAAGTCTCAGCCAACATCCAGTTGTCATTTCCTCCGCCATAGACCTCAAGCGTATCAAAATTGGGGTTTTCACCATAATCCATAAGATGCACGAAATCTATATTATTGTGATTTCTTGTGCCGGAATAGCGGTACATATAAGCTTTTTCCAATTGCCAGCTTCCTGAGTTGAAATAGTCTGTTTGAATAGATGTAAGTCTGTAATTCGATATTGTTGTCTTAAATACTTGGGACGGAAGTCTAATGCTATTATTTAACTCCGGAAAGCTAAAAGTTTCCTGAGCCATTAAAGGCTTGCTTTCCAGTGAGAATACCAAAATGCAAATTGACAATATTGTTTGTCTCCAGTTCATATATACATAGACTAAAATATGCTTTTATGTAAATGCTACAACCCCATTCAAATTTAATCAAATATTCATAAAACAATCTTGGCTAAGTTATTCTTGGAATATTGGATTTCTCTACAAAAAAAGGGTACTTCCCCTGGAAGTACCCCTGATGCAGGACGCATCATTCATTATTGGACCAGCAGTTTACCAACAAAGGTTTTGCTGCCGGTGCGAATGGAAAGCGTATACGCTCCTGTTGCTACACCCATACTCTGCAGATCAATCTGGAACAGGTTTTCTCCCAGATGCAGTGCAACCTGCATGCTGCTAACCAATTGTCTGTATACATCCCTGATCTCAAGTTGACCCAAAGCATCACCGCGGCTTTTTATCAATACGTTAACATTACGGTGAGCAGGGTTGGGGAAAATTTTAATCGCATAAGAGATATCGCTTTCCGGGACTGCTACAGTACCGTCGTCATAATCCTCATAAGTATACCTAAAACGGTAATATTTTACCCAGATAAAACCATCCCATGATTCCTGAATAGAATATTCTGGTACATTATTCGCATCCAGCTGAACAGTTATGCGTTCTGAATTTTCCCAGCTGCTGCCATTCCAGAGAAGCCGGATATTTTCCACCACAAAGCCATCTGCATTATAACTGAAAGTGGATTTGGAGCTATTGGTCCAGACTGAAATATTCCAGAATTGGTACAGGTATTCTTCCAGCAAGCCTTCGGTGGTATAATAGTACACGGTTCTCGATTGGTATTCCCAATCGGTACCGGTCCAGGAATACTGGGTGAAGTATTCCAATTGACCATTGCCGTTATAGGCATATACCTTACGATTGCCCGGTTCCCAGTTGATTCCTGTCCAGTTGAAATAATTCACTTCTTCCAGACCGTAGGTATTATAGCTGAATTCAATGGTAGTGGCGTTTTCAAATACCACACCCGACCACAATTGTATAGTCTGAGTCTCCATTCTTCCCTCGCTATCGAATGAATAGAGATACCGCATACTGTTTATCCAATCCGTGCCTGACCACCCTGCCAACACATTTTCCATCTTGTATCCGTTGGCATCGAATGTTTGAGTGCATTGCAAATAATTGGCCCAGATAACACCGTCAAAATGCAGCCAGAGCATATTATCGAAATCGGGGAGCGTGAAAAATTTCTCAATATCCACCGGTGACAGACCGGCATCGTCATGCGTGCCAGAGTAAGTGTATTTAACGGAATCACCAAAAATCCAGTTAGTACCCGAGTAATGATCAATAGCAATAGAAGACAGCCGTTCCTGTATGGTATTGGTCTTGAATAACTGCGTTGTTTTTACCATCTCATTGATATTAGCCTCCCATTTAGGCAGCTGCATATCCTGTGAAAACAACAAAACAGGTAATGTCAGCCCTATCATCATGCATAGATATCTTTTCATTTGACCTCCTTTTGGATACTTATAAGGATAGCCTGTATACAGCGATTTAATGGTGATGAAGAACTGCGCTATGAGTGATAGTTGTTGCCTGTGTGAAAGTGATTTACAGATGGATTTCTTACATTTTATTAACAAGGCTGGCGCTGTCGGTAACGGAGGAGTGCTTACCTTCGCAGTGCATGAAACACACACTCTTCACGTGCTGGATATACGCCTGCACTATGTGCGCCGCTGTGACAACCACCGCGCAAACCCAGGTAACAGATACTTTAAAACTGGTTTCCTACAA
>DDYY01000096.1:0-4993 GCA_002346225.1 Bacteroidetes bacterium UBA3022 | reverse complement strand
TTGGAACCGGATATCCTTATGGTGCAGGAGCTCATTGATGGCTCCGGAGCTGCGCTTTTTCGCGATAGCGTTATGGTGGCTTTGGATACCAACTATGCCATGGCTCCCTTTCTGTCAAGCTTCGATACGGACCGGAATATCTTTTTCAGAAAAGACAAACTGGAGGTGCTGGAAACCAACCGCATCGACACAGAATTGAGAGATATTCAACAATACAGGATTAGGCATCTGGAAAGTGCCACCGAATTTTATGTCTTCACACTGCACCTGAAAGCTACCAGCGGTGATGACGCGCAAAGGGCAAGAGAAGTGGATAGCCTGCTGAAAGTCACCAGCATGTTGCCTGATTCCATACCTTTTATTGTAGGGGGTGATTTTAATATCTATGATGAAAACGAGCCCGCCTACAACAACCTGCTGGATGCCAGTCAGCCGGGGTATTTTATCGACCCCCTGCAGGACAGCCTGTCTACCTTCTGGAACAATGCCGGCAATGCCCGCTTCCACACCCAATCGACCCGCACTAGGTCATTCGGAGGGGGGTCTACAGGTGGTCTCGACGACCGGTTCGATATGATACTGTTTTCTCCGGCAGCCTACGATGGAGAAAAAATGAAATATATCGATGGCTCCACATTTGCTTATGGCAACGACGGTAACCACTATAACGATTCCATCAACAGTCCTCCGGTAACTGCTGTAAGCGCTGCCATTGCAGATGCCCTCCACAAAGCATCCGACCATCTGCCACTGGTAGCCGAGGTGGTGATGTTCTTTGCTGCAGATACCGTTATCAACGATACCACTATCAGCAGTATAGGCAATGCCACAGATAGGGTAACGCTACATGTATTTCCACAACCGGCCTTCCATACTTTCCAGTTACAAACTGCATACAATTGGGATAAATTGACCATCTATTCTTTGGATGGGAAAGTCCGGCTAACATGGGGGAATATCCCTGCAGGATGGACATCTTATGCCGTGGAAAGTCTGCCTGCCGGTTATTACCTGTTAGTGGCTGAAGGGGAAGCGGGTCAAGTGGTTCGACCGCTGGTGCTGGGAGCCGATTAATCAACCTGCTGTCGCGGTGGTAACCCCGAATACCTGCTGGAGGCGGGTTATCGCTTCTTCGACATCCTCCGGGGTATTGAATTTAGAGAAGGAAAAACGGACTGCTGCTGTTCCTTCAGGTGCATTCAACGCCGCAATAACGTGGCTTCCGGTGCTGCTGCCACTGCTACAGGCACTTCCGCCACTGCAGGCAATGCCCTGAATATCGAGATTGATTAACAACAGATCGTTCTTGGGATGGGCGGGGAACAGTACATTCAGCACGGTATACAATCCTTCCTCCGGACTGTTGAACTGAATGCCTGGAAATTCCGCTATCAGTCGTTGCCGCATGGTTTTATTTAAAGACCGAATATACGCGCTGGTCTCTTCCAGCTCATCGTAGGCAATTTCCAGTGCTTTCGCCATACCAATAATGCCATACAGGTTTTCGGTGCCTGCACGCATATTCCTTTCCTGCGCTCCGCCATAAATCAAAGGCTGCAGATGCACGTCTCCGTTCACATATACAAAACCAACCCCCTTGGGTCCGTGAAATTTATGGGCAGCAGCAGAAATAAAATGAATGGGCGTTTCCTGGAGGTCAATATGGTAGTGAGCTACGGTTTGAACGGTATCGCAATGGAAGTAAGCTTCATGCGCTGCGCACAACGCACTCACAGTTTTAATGTCCAGCAGCACACCGATTTCATTATTGGCATGCATGAGACTCACCAGGGTGGTAGGCCCTTCCATGGAAAGCAGGCGCTCCAGGTCTTCCAGGTCAATATTGCCATCTGCCAGCAGCTTCACCCAAACCACCTCTACCTTGCCTTCTTTACCCAGCGCTTCAACGGTATGCGTAACGGCATGGTGTTCTATGGGAGAGGAAATAATACGACGGACTCCTAAGTCCCGCACACTGCATTGCAGCGCGAAGTTGTTGGCTTCGGTGCCGCCGGAAGTGAAGAAAATTTCTCCGGGAGAAACTCCGAACATCCCGGATACTTTCTTGCGCGCTTTTTCAATGGCTGAACGGGTTGCTCTGCCATAGGAATGAATGGAACTGGGATTGCCGAAATGCTCCGTCATGTAGGGTAACATGGCGTCCAGAACTTGAGGGTCCAGGGCGGTAGTTGCAGCATTATCCAGGTATATCCGTCTCATTCTCAGGCGTGTTTAGTATTCCTAAATTAAATATTTTTCATGATTTCACTCATGTCCTGCATCAGCTTGATGGCAATATTGTCGGCAGTTGTCTGGGAATTGCTTTCTGCATAGACCCGCATAATAGGCTCTGTATTGGATGAACGCAGGTGCACCCATTCCTTATCCATGAAAATCTTGAGGCCATCTTCTCTGGATTGTTCGTATTGCTTGTATTTCACCGCCACTTGGTTTAACAGCTCCTGAACATCCATATTGGGCACCAGCTCAATTTTCTTCTTGGCCATATAATAGTTGGGGTATTGTGCACGCAACATGGAAGCCGTCTTGCCGGAGACAGCAAGTTGAGAAAGGAACAATGCAATCCCTACCAATGCATCCCTGCCGTAATGCAGGTCGGGAAGGATAATACCACCGTTGCCTTCACCGCCAATAATGGCATTGGTGGCTTTCATGCGTTGCACCACATTCACCTCGCCAACGGCACTCTGATGATGTTCTACGCCGTGCTGCTCAGATACGTCTGTCAGCGCGCGGGTAGAAGAAAGATTGGAAACAGTAGGTCCTTTCTTGAAGCCGAGTATATAATCGGCAATGCTCACCAGGGTATATTCTTCACCGAACATCTCACCATCCTGGGTAATGAAAGCCAGCCTGTCCACATCAGGATCTACCACGATGCCCAAATCTGCATTTTGCATTTTTACCTCTTGCGCGATGATGCTGAGATTGCGGGGCAGGGGCTCAGGGTCATGGGGAAACCGACCATTCGGTGCGCAGAATAATTCCACACGGTCTGTTACACCCAGACTCTCCAGCAACTGCGGTACACTGATGCCTCCGGTAGAATTCACACAGTCGATGACGACTTTGAAATTCCGCTCCCTGATGGCTTCCACATTCACATAGGGCAGCGCCAGTATTTTTTCAATATGGGTGCCGATGTAGAAGTTTTTCTCCATATAGGTTCCTATACTATCGATATCGGCATATTCCATTTGGGTATCATTGGCAAATTCCATGATAGCAGCAACTTCTTCGGCACTTACAAATTCACCTTTATTATTCAACAGCTTCAGGGCATTCCAGTGCTTGGGGTTGTGACTGGCAGTGAGAATGATGCCACCTCCTGCATTTTCCATCGGAACGGCTATCTCCACAGTTGGCGTGGTGCTAAGCCCGAGGTCGATGACTTCAATTCCGATGGCTTGCAAGGTCCCGCAAACCAGTTTATTGACCATGTCTCCGGATATCCTGGCGTCTCTTCCTACCACCACCCGGGGGTTCCCCGTGGTTGTCTTCACCCAGGTTCCATAACCTACAGTAAAGCGGATGATGTCATTGGGTGTTAGGTTATTGCCTTGCGCACCCCCTATGGTGCCTCTTATTCCTGAAATACTACTTATAAGTGTCAACTGTTCTAATTTGCTGCAAAAGTACAAAACGCCTGCATGCCTGCGCACATGCCCTAGGCAACAAGTATCAACATATTCATCTTATTTTCGCAGCAGCATGAGCACAGGCTGGTACAGAAAATGGTTTAATGCCCCGTATTACAATCTTTTGTATGCGCACAGAGACGATATGGAAGCCGGAGCCTTTCTCTCCGGTTTGCTGGATGCATGGGATTGTAGAGAATCGGCTGATATCCTGGATATGGCCTGTGGTAATGGGCGGCATGCTGCTGCCTTATCGGAAATGGGGCATTGGGTGACGGGAATTGATCTCTCAGGAGCAAGAGTCAGGGAGGCACTGAATCGCCAGCTGGAGCAGGCGGAATTTTACATTCACGACATCCGCACACCTTTTAGAGTGCGCTATTACGACTGGGTCCTCAATCTGTACACCAGCATGGGGTATACGCATTCGGAGCAGGATAACCTGAACGTTGTGAAGTCTGCGGCGCTGGCACTAAAGCCGGGGGGCAGGCTGGTCATCGATTTCTTAAATCCGTATCAGGTTCGAAAAAACCTGAACGATTTTGAAGTGCAAACCATCGATAATATTGTCTTTCGTATAACCAGGGAATTAACAGACAATAGTATTGAGAAGGTGATTGTAGTGGAGGATGGAATCCAAACGTTTACTTTTAAGGAAAGCGTGCAACTGCTGGAGCCCGAAGATTTTTTGCGTTATTTTTCGCAGACAGGTTTAAGTTTGCGCACCATTTATGGCAATTATCAGTTAGAACCTTTTGATCCGCATACCGCTGAACGTATGATTCTAGTAGCACAAAAAAGTCATGTTTCCTGATTGGCTCGAACATCTGGATACCGCAGGGTTGCTGCTGGTTAATACAGAATGGACATCTCCATTGCTGGATAAGTTGCTTCCTGTTTTGCGGAACAGGGATACCTGGATTCCTTTTTATGTTCTTTTAGCCATCTGGCTGGGATACAGATTTCGCTGGAAAGGTCTGCTGATGGTGGCAATCATCGGCGCAACGGTAGGTCTGACTGACCAGGTCAGCAGTGCACTGCTCAAACCAGCTTTTGGCCGCGACCGACCCTGTAAGGTGGAGGAGCTTCAAGACGAGCTGAATGTAATGGTATATTGCGGCAACAACAAGAGTTTTACTTCTTCTCATGCCGCTAACCATACGGCCATTGCCATGAGCATGACACTGCTCTTCCTGAAGGGTAGGAGATGGTGGATAGCCCTCGCTTTCTTTTGGGCATTTTCTATTGGCTATGCGCAGGTATACGTGGGCGTGCATTATCCCCTGGACATTCTGGGTGGTATGCTGACAGGATTATTAGTCGCAAGACTGGTG
>DDYY01000065.1 GCA_002346225.1 Bacteroidetes bacterium UBA3022 | reverse complement strand
TAGGAGCAGCTTTCTTAGCAGCGGCTTTCTTAGGAGCAGCTTTTTTGGCGGCAGCTTTCTTAGGAGCGGCCTTCTTGGCAGCAGCTTTTTTAGGAGCAGCTTTTTTTGTTGTTTTTGCCATTTGATATTGTTTTGGTTATTGCAAAATTAAGTACAAAATCAATTAACCAAAGCAATGTGAACTTTTTTTTGTTGATATGTATCCGCTCTTGGATATTTATCTATACAACGGTTGGGAAGGGCATGAGCGTTATACATGTAAGTATTGGTAAAACTAATATGGAATATTATCATTTCTTTTGAAGGTGATGTAATCAGTTGAGGTGATATTTACAGCTCCAAGTTGTCTCATGCAGGTTACAATTTGACCTCGGTGGTAGGTAGAATGATTGAAGCAGTGTAACAGTATATCTGCATTGTTGGTTTCAAAGGTTTCGCCTTTTAAATTTTTATAGGAAGTGGATTGTTGGTAGAACGTGTTTTCCCATGCAATGACCTGTTCCACCATTGCCGAAGATTGTTGAATGAAATACGTCTCAAAGCCCGCCAATGCTGCATTATATTGCTTGCTTGGCCAATCGGTAGGATGGCTTCCTTTCAATCTTTCTAACCAGATTACCTGCGCATCCCAGATATGAAAAAGTGTTTTTCCAATGGTATCAAAACTGTTGGTGACAGGTGTATTAACGGCATCAAACGATTGACTGTTAACCATATTTACAATAGCTGTATTAGCCCATAAATTATACCTGGAAAGTGAAATTAAATAATCTTTAATCATATAATTATCTTTGAAAAGATGAGAAAGTTTTATATCCAATAAGTCTGTCACTGAAACGCATGTTATCCCTCAGGTAACAGAACAAGGAATAGTCGTTTACGGCTTCAAAATAATTTCCTTCTGCCTGTTCAAAATCTATCAAATCGGTGCCGTTTTCAACAAATCCGTACAAATAATTGTAGAAACCTTGTTTCAGGTAGATATCACAGGTATACATTTGGAGATCAAAATCATAGGTCATTTGATTGGCAGTCGAAGTTGTGTAGTTATTAAATGTACCTAAAACATAGTAGTTTCCGTTATTCATCCAGTAGGGACTCTCGAGGGAAAAACGGACCATCGCATAGTCTGCCTGAAGGTTTACATCGTTGGTTAATTCTGCGGCAATAAGGTACCTGCCATTGATATCGTTTTCGAAAAAATACCGTTTATAGCTTCTGTTTTCATCCACATTGATGTACACCATATAACCATCCTGGTTTCGGTCGATATTAATAATTCTATCTGTCTGTACCCTTAAGCTGCGCGTATCGAATCTCCTGTATTCTTTTCCGGCCTCAAACAATAAATCTGTCTGATCGTAAATCAGTTTATTGCCCGAAATAATCCTTGGCTTCAGATCATACCGGGCATTATCATACCGGTAATTTTGCATCGCCACCACTTTAATTTCATCGTACGGGTTCGTGGTATTGGCATCGGTAACGTCCCATGTGAAGTTGACTCTTTGATAGGCATCTCTGAATTGAGAGAGGTTGGAACGGGTTACCGATTCCTGCACACCTGCTATGTCTTCCCATATATAGAAGGGTATCATGATTACTGCAGCTGTATCGTTTCCTTCCTCCCAAACACGCAGCAGGTAGTTGCCGGACACCTTGAAATCAATATCGCTGTTGGGAAAGTTCACATGGTAGTGGGTATATCGCTGGGTCGTTCCAAACGAGAATGCATAATTATCGATGTAGTTTCTTTCAAAGCCATCGATGTACTCCATCACCATCAGGCCGCTGGGTTTCCAGTCATAGGTGCATAACTCAAAAGTATAGGAGTAATTCTTTACGCCACCTCTCAAATCATCGAACCGCAGAATTAACTGGTCGCTGCTGCCAAGTTTTATGATGGGAATAGACAACTCAAGATCAGTCCGCAAGAGCTGCACTGTTTGCAGATAGGGAGGAGTAATCCTGAATAGCTCATCTTTATAATTCTGTCCATTTACTCCCTGTAAGCCCAGCAGCGTGCACATCAGTAAAAGGAAGAATTCCCTAAAACCTTTTTCAATCATCGTTTTTGATGCCATAGCATAAAATAAAGCAATCTCATGGAAACAGCTGATATCTCTTGCTTTTTTCCTTCTGATACGATTAAACAATAGCAAAATTGCGCTGTTAACAGTGATGTGTATTTAAGAATGATTTGGCTACCAAATTCCATATAGAAAAGTTTAACTTTGTGCGGTTTATAAAACAGCTTCCCAGATGAGCAAATTAATCCGGCTGAATAAAGGGTACGATATTAAAATTCAAGGAGCCCCTGCCAGTAAGTTAAGTGAAGGCTTTACGTCGAGAACTTATTCCGTTAAACCCATAGATTTCAATGGGTTATCGCCTATCCCCAAATTGATGGTGAGTGAGCAAACCGAGGTAAAAGCCGGAGATCCCCTTTTCTATGACAAATCTGATGAGCGGATTCATTACTGCTCACCTGTATCAGGAGAAGTCGTGGAAATTCGCCGGGGCGACAAACGCGCAGTGGAGGAGGTAATCATACTAGCGGATAGCGAAATACGCAGCAGAAGCTGGGAGAAGAAAGATGTTGCCAGTTTACAGAGAGATGAAATTGTGCAAAGAATGCTGGAATCCGGTGCATGGTTGTTCCTGCGCCAGCGTCCCTACGATATTGCCGCCAACCCTGATGATACGCCCAAAGCTATCTTTATAACAGGTTGGGATTCCTCGCCATTAGGACCGGACTACAATTTTATCATGCAGGGAAGAGAAAGCGACTTTCAGGCTGGCATACAGGTATTGAGTAAGCTCACTTCAGGTAAGATTCACCTGAGTCTGAATGCCAAAAGCAAACCGGCTGCAGCTTTCAATACGGTACAGGGAGTAGAAGTTCACTGGTTCCAGGGTCCGCATCCTGCAGGAAATGTAGGTATTCAGATTCACCACATTGATCCTATTAATAAAGGAGAGGTGGTGTGGACCATTAATCCTGAAGATGTAGCCAATCTGGCAGTGCTTTTCACGGAAGGTATCTACAGTCCGGTGAGAACAGTTGCGCTTACAGGTCCGGAAGTGATTAAGCCACAATATTATAAAACCCTTCAGGGTGCTTCCATAGAGCAGATGGTAGTAAACAATCTGCAGGATAACCACGTGCGGTTTATTGCAGGTAATGTACTGACCGGTAAAACGATTGGGCAGAAAGGCCACATTGGTTTTTACGACAGGCAGGTGACCGTTATCCTGGAAGGTGATGAGCCTGAATTACTTGGATGGTTGTTCCCTTCTTACCCGAGACCAACCAAATCCATGGCTTATTGGGCTTACGCCAATGAAGCTCCGGCAGGTTATCGTGTAACCACCAGTACGCATGGAGAGGAACGTGCATTTGTTGTCTCCGGACAATACGAGCAAGTGTTGCCCATGGATATCTACCCTGTTCACCTGATAAAAGCCATTATGGCGAAAGATTTCGACCTGATGGAAGGGCTTGGCATCTATGAGGTGTCAGAAGAAGACTTCGCTCTTTGTGAATTTGTTTGTACTTCCAAGATCAATGTCATGGACATTATCAGGGAAGGACTCGATTATATGCATGAACAAAACGGATAATACCTAAACGCTCAATTAAAGAATTAGCTTGAATGGATCCTATTAAACCTATACGGGACACGGTTGGGAAGAACCTCTGGAAGCAGGTGGAAGAGCTGGAACCCAACTTTAAGAAAGGTGGAATGCTGCAGAGTTTACACTCCACATTCGATGCCTTTAAGACCTTTTTATTTGTGCCGCCAATAACTACTCAGCGGGGTACGCATATCAAGGATGCAATTGATTTGAAGCGCACCATGTTTATCGTGGTTATTGCCATGATACCGTGTCTGTTGAATGGTATCTTCAATGTAGGCCACCTTCATTATGTAGCCAATGGCATGTATCCAGGCTTCTGGGAAGGCTTCGGACCTAAAATTCTTTACGGCTTATCAAAAGTGCTGCCTATTGTAGTAGTATCCTATGGTGTAGGTCTCGGTGTCGAGTTCGCATTTGCGCAATACCGTGGTCATCCTGTAAATGAGGGTTTCCTGGTCAGCGCGATGTTGATTCCATTGATCATGCCCCCGGATATTCCTCTGTGGATGGTTGCATTGGCGACTGTTTTCTCAGTTGTAATTGTGAAGGAAGCTTTTGGTGGAACAGGTATGAACGTGCTGAATGTGGCATTGACCGCAAGGGTATTCATCTTCTTCGCCTATCCTACCTATATAAGTGGTGATCAGGTTTGGATTGCGGGAATGTCCGATAATCCCGACGCTTACTCCGGAGCCACAGTTCTGGGTGTCTGGGCCAAGCAAGGTTTCGATGCAGTGAAGCAGGTGGGCTTCTCCACTATTAATCAATCTGTAGGATATGCACCAATAGATATGTTCCTTGGGTTCATTCCCGGTTCTATCGGAGAGACCTCCAAACTGGCAGTACTTATAGGAGCACTCATATTAATATGGACAGGTGTCGGCAGCTGGCGGATCATGCTTTCTGTTTTCGTTGGTGCATTTGTCATGGGTCTTCTTTTAAATGCCATGGATCTTGCATTTGACTTTAACAATCCGCACCTCTCCGTTCCGGCATATTATCATCTAATTGCTGGTGGTCTGGCGTTTGGAGCAGTCTTCATGGCTACGGACCCTGTTACGGCAGCGCAAACCACTACCGGTAAATACATCTATGGCTTTCTGGTAGGTGTGCTCTCCATCGTTATCAGGGTGTTGAACCCTGCATATCCGGAAGGAGTGATGCTGGCCATATTGTTTATGAATGTATTTGCACCGCTTATCGATCATTACATTATTCAATCTAACATTAAAAGACGTTTAGCCCGTGGATAGGAATAGTAACGTTTATACCATAGTATATGCAGCCATACTTACAGTAGTGGTGGCTGTAGTGCTGGCATTCGTGCACAGCAGTCTGGAATCAAAAATGGCTGCCAACGAAAAGCTGGCTACACAGAAAGACATCCTTCGCTCTGTGGGCCTTGTTGACCTACCTGATGCTGCTGCGGTTTATGAGAAAACCATCAAGGGACTTGTAATTGACGCCAAAGGCAATACTGTTGAAGGAATAGATGCTACTTCTATTTCTATGGCAGCAGAGTTCAAGAAGCCGGAAGCTGAGCAGTTGCATCCGTTGTTTATTTATTCAGGCGAGGATGGCACGAATAAATATATCCTCCCCATCTTCGGAAACGGTCTTTGGGATAAAATCTGGGGTTACGTAGCAGTCGAATCAGATATGAATACCATTGCCGGTATTGCTATGGACCACAAAGGTGAAACACCGGGCCTTGGTGCTGAGATCAAGGATAATCCCAAACAATACAACGATCCTTATATAGGCACTAAATTGTACAATGAACAAGGTGAATACGTAGCGGTTTCTATGGTGAAGGGTGGTGTTAAGGATAAGGAACATCAGGTGGATGCCATTTCAGGTGCTACGATTACAAGCGACGGTGTTAACGAAATGATGTACAGAGGCGTAGGTTACTATCTGCCTTATTTCAAATCTCAACAAACTCAAACTTCTTCTAAATAATCAGCAATGAGCGAAGTACAAACAGCAGCAAAACAGCCAACACAACTTCTGGGCAAGAAGGAACGTAGGTTGTTGACTGACCCCTTCAACGATAACAACCCTATTACCGTTCAGGTCCTGGGTATTTGCTCGGCACTGGCAGTAACGGTCGCCGTGAAAAATGCTTTGGTAATGTCTATTGCGGTGATGGTGGTTACAGGCTTTGCCAACCTCATTATTTCACTGCTGCGCAACACCATACCCAACAGGGTGCGTATGATTGTTCAGCTGGTAGTTATCGCCTCGCTGGTTTCTATAGTGGAAATGATATTGCACGCGTTTCAGTACGATGTGTACAAGCAAATGTCCGTGTACATCGGTCTGATCATCACCAACTGTATCATCATGGGTCGCCTGGAAGCTTTCGCCATGGCTAACAAACCCTGGCAGTCCCTTTTAGATGGTATAGGAAACGGAGTAGGCTATGGTGCCATTCTGGTTACGGTGGCATTGTTCCGCGAAGTATTTGGTAAAGGAACTATCATGGGCTACAAGGTGCTGCCATCCTGGTATGAACCCAATGGTCTGATGCTGATTCCCGCAGCAGCCATTTTCCTTATTGGAATCATCATCTGGGTCCAAAGAGCGATGAATAAGAAACTTGTAGACATTTCCTGACAAACCACTGCAAAAGAACTACAATGGAATACGTAAACATATTTATCAAAGCATCTTTCATAGAGAATATGGTGCTTAGTTTCTTCCTGGGAATGTGCTCTTTTCTGGCTATTTCCAAGAAAGTAAAAACTGCTGTAGGCCTTGGCGCTGCTGTTGTATTCGTGCTGGGTATAACTGTGCCTATCAACTGGATCATCAGTAATAAGTTGCTGAGCGCCAATGGAATCTTTCAAACTGATTTAACATTTCTGAAACTCATTATTTATATATCGGTAATTGCGGCAATGGTGCAGCTGGTGGAAATGGTAGTAGAGAAATTCTCTCCATCCCTCTACAGTGCCCTGGGTATTTTCCTACCGCTTATTACAGTGAACTGTGCCATTCTCGGAGGTAGCCTGTTCATGGATTCCCGTGAATACGAATTAGGTGAAGCTTCTGTTTTTGGTTTAGGATCGGGTTTCGGGTTTTTCCTTGCCATTGTTGCCATTGCGGCCATCCGTGAAAAGTTGAGGTATGCTGACATCCCTGCTCCACTGCGCGGGTTAGGTATCGCCTTTATCATTACCGGCTTGATGGGACTGGCTTTTATGAGTTTCATTGGTATTAAATTGTAATCTTCCCCAATATGAACAATATGATTCTATTGCTCGATACGAATGTAATTATCTACAGCATTGGCGTCTTCGCTGGTGTTATTCTTTTGTTGACAGTATCGCTGCTGTTCGTGAAGAATAAACTCACTCCTGCCGGTGATGTGAAAATCGTTATCAACGGTGATGAGCAGAATCCCGTGGTTATCAAACCGGGTGGCACACTGCTGACAACCTTGAGCCAGCAAAACATCTACCTTCCTTCCGCATGCGGTGGTGGTGGAACCTGCGCCATGTGTAAATGTCAGATTGTAGAGGGCGGTGGTGATATCCTTCCAACAGAAGAAGGATATTTTACCCGCAAGCAAGTGCAGGAAAACTGGCGACTGGCTTGTCAGGTGAAAGTGCGCAACGACATGCAAATTAAAGTGCCTGAAGAAATTTTCGGCATTAAAAAATGGGAATGCGAAGTGGTTTCCAACCATAACGTGGCCACTTATATTAAGGAGTTTGTAGTCAAATTGCCTCCCGGTGAAACGCTGCATTTTGAAAGTGGTGGTTATATTCAGATTGATGTACCGGCTATTGAAGTGGACTTCAAGGATATTGATGTGGAAGAGCAATTCAAGCCTGAGTGGGATCAGTACAATATGTGGAGCCTGAAGATGAAGAATGATGAGCCCATATTCCGTGCATATTCGATGGCCAACCACCCTGCAGAAGGGAATATCGTCATGCTGAATATTCGTATTGCCTCACCGCCATGGGACAGGGTTAAGAATCAGTTCATGGATGTTAATCCCGGAATTTGTTCCTCTTATGTATTCTCCCGAAAACCAGGCGATAAGGTAACCATTTCAGGTCCTTATGGTGAGTTCTTCATTAAACCTACCGAAAAGGAAATGGTGTACATCGGTGGTGGTGCGGGTATGGCACCATTGCGTTCGCATGTATTTCATCTCTTCCATACGATGAAAACCAACAGGAAGGTATCTTACTGGTACGGTGGTCGTTCATCCAGAGAATTATTCTATACAGAGGACTTCAGAAAAATTGAAAAGGACTTTCCTAATTTCAGTTATCATATTGCCTTATCTGATCCTCAGCCTGAAGACAACTGGGATGGACCTACCGGATTTATCCATCAGGTAGTATTGGACAACTATCTTAAGAGCCACCCTGAGCCGGAAGAAATAGAATACTATTTGTGTGGTCCTCCTCAGATGCTGGCAGCAGTCATGAAGATGCTAGATAACCTGGGTGTACCGAATGAAAATATTGCTTTCGATGACTTTGGAAGCTGACAGGAAATAATTGAATTATCACCCTCCGGATGCACCGGAGGGTTTTTTTTGAAAGGTAATAGCATGAAAAACGGTTTATTGTTTGCCATAGTTTTGGGAGTTCTGGTATCCTGCACTTCCAACCAGACGGCCGAAGTGCGGTTGAGTGGTCCCACCATGGGAAGCTCTTATAATATTACTTACCTAGACCGGGAAGCGCGCAACTTCGGACCCCAAATAGACAGTTTATTGCTTGTGTTCAACGAAGTTTTCAGTACCTATGATTCCAGCTCTGTTATCAGCTACTTTAATCAGAGTGACACCGGCATTGCCCTTATTGGTGAGAGCCTGCAATGGTTCAGGGAATTGATGCAGGCCACGGATTCCGTATACCAGGCATCTTCAGGAGCGTTTAATCCTGCCCTTGGTCCGCTAATCAGTTTCTGGGGTTTTTACGATAAAGCACAGTCCCTTCAAATATTACCTGATTCTGCCGAGCTGGATTCACTGCTGAAAATTTCGCGGTATGAAAACATCACGCTGCAACAGCAATTTCTTCTTAAGTCAGTACCCCAGTCCAGACTGGATGTCAATGCTATAGCACCTGGTTTTGCCTGCGATATCCTGGGAAACTATCTGGAAGCACAGGGGGTGGAAAATTATATTGTTGAAATAGGAGGAGAAATCAGGGCAAGAGGGGCTAATGGCAGTGGTAAGCCCTGGTCAGTTGGTATTCGAATACCGGAGGAGTTATCGGATGAGCTTGCTTCCACCATTCGGCTTGCCAATCGTTCACTGGCAACCAGTGGGAACTACAATAAATATATTGTGGTAGATGGAAGGAAACTGGGGCATACCATTGATGCTGTCAACGGAGTTCCTGCTGTGAACAGCTTGCTAAGCACCACGACTGTAACGGACCTTGGTATTTATGCAGATGCCTATGCTACTGCTTGTCTCGCTCTAGGACTGGAAAAAGCTAAAGAGCTCGTAAATGCAACAGAAGGATTGGAGGCTTACCTCTTGTATGCCGATGAGAACAACCAGCTGAAGAGCTGGTATTCTGAAGGATTGAAACCTTATTTAAACGAAGCAGGAAAAGAATAATAAGATCAGGCGGCGTTGTCGCCACATGGTTCTCCGGCTTTTTTACCACACATGGTGCATTCTCCGATTTCGTTTTTCAGCATCGGATTATTGGTAGCACAGGTGCCTTTGAATTCACCGTCTTTTACAAAGATGATACGGACTGCGAAAAGCGTGAAAGCAGCACCGATCAGGAGAATGGCATATATCATCGTGTCCATCGAAAATATTTTTACAAATTTACGTCAATTATATTATTCAAACAGTTTGAAAAATTTAAAGTTCAATGAATAGCCGACAAGAAAAAATGGAGGCGTTTGGTCGTCTGCTGGATATTATGGACGAATTGCGGGAGCAATGTCCCTGGGACCGGAAGCAGACAATGGAAACATTGCGGAATCTCACCATAGAGGAAACTTATGAACTGGCTGATGCTATTGCCGAGCAGGACTTAAATGGCGTAAAGGAGGAGTTGGGGGATTTGATGCTGCACATGATTTTTTACAGCAAAATAGGCGAAGAAAAGCAGGCTTTTGATGTAGCAGATGTCCTTGACGCTCAGTGTCGGAAATTGATTCACCGCCATCCCCATATTTACGGGGATGTTCAGGTGACAGATGAGGAGGAAGTGAAGCGCAATTGGGAGCAGCTGAAACTAAAAGAGGGTAAGCACTCTGTATTGCAGGGTGTTCCCGCATCACTGCCGGCACTTATCAAAGCATATCGCATTCAGGATAAGGCCGGTCAGGTCAACTTTCAGTGGGATACCACCGAACAGGTATGGGCTAAGGTAGAAGAAGAACTGGGCGAACTTAAGGAGCAACTGCAGTTGGCTGATTCCCCTACCAAAATTGAAGATGAGTTCGGAGACCTGCTTTTTGCACTTGTCAATCTGTCGAGGTACATACATGTCGATCCGGAAATGGCGCTGGAGCGGACCAATAAAAAATTTATCAGGCGTTTCAGCTTCATAGAAGAAAATGCAGCCGCGTCAGGGAAGTCGTTGCACGATATGAGTCTGGAGGAAATGGATGCATTGTGGGATGAAGCTAAGCGGCGTGAGTAATAATATGCAATAGATTGTATCGGAGTTATTGGATTTGCTCGCTATGAATGGAAGCAAAGCGATTTTTTACTCGCGTATTATTCCTGCAAGTACATAAAAAAAGCCGGTCACGAATGACCGGCTTTTATCTTTTAGATAGGGTATTTAGAATGTTTTAGTTGCCTTGAAGAGCATGGTTCTACCCATAACCGGTGCTCCCACAAAGTATTGTTGTTCTCTGTTATAAACGTTGGATACCAGGAAGGAGAACATGGTCTGGTCCAGATAGCGGGGCGTGTAATTGAAGGTAAGGTCGAGATCATTGATAGATTCAACAGTACCGACAAAGGCTCCTGAATTGGCAGGGAATGCCTGCTGCCAGCGGAAAGTGGCTCCTACGTTCAAATCGATTTTATTGATATCGTAGCTCAGCTTCACACCCACTTTGTTGCGCGGTGCATTCAATGCTACATATCCCAACTGAGCGCCTTCCAGTGCAATGCTGTCTTTGTCCACCCAGGAGTAACCGAATGTTACCCGGAAATCATCGTTTACATAGTAGGTGGCACCAAAATCAGATCCATAGATAGTAACATCGCCCAGGTTCACATAGGTTACATAAATGGAAGATGTTCCCAGCTCAGTGGGTACAACAGTTCCCATCGGTATACCGGCAGCTGCGCCAATAACGGTTTCTATCCATTCAGGGAAAGCATTACCATCGCCGTTGGCATCCAGTGCACCTGTAAGGAGGTTGACTGCAAGGGAGTTGCTTGGGTCTTCCCATGCAGCCTGCATATCAGAGAAAATAGTACCACTTAGCGCTGTGGGATCCAGGAATACATTCGGTGTGATATTGGTAAGTGGACCCACAAAATCTGTAATTGTGGTTTGATATACATCCAGCGTTACAAACAGTTTATCACTTAACATACCGCCTTTCCAGCCTACTTCAAATGTATTGGTTGCTGAGTTCAGGATGCCTCCAAAGTCATTGATGTTATTGGGGTCTACAAGGTCGAACTCAGAAGTGGTGAGGTTCAGCAATCGCAACACGTTGCCTACACCATTGATATCATCAGGCAGTAGTGGTCCGAATAGGATTTCCACTTGTGCCACAGGCAATCCTGTTGCTTCAGAAAAGCCCTGGAAGAGCAGTGCAGTTGACATATCCCATGTGATATTATTCAAGTCATTATTTCCGGACAGGGAATAATAGGTTCCGGAATTGTCATAAGGAGAGATGAACTGAGGCAGTCCGTTATCATCATAGGAGTAGGTAAAGCCACCCCGGTTTCCTGTCGCCCTAACGCCTATACCCGGAATGTAATTCAGACCAAACAGGCTCTGTCCGAAAGCACCCAGATCACCCAAATCGGCCAATTGAAGAATATCCAGGTTCAGGTTATTACTGCTCGGAGCACTAAAGGCCCTGTTATAGGTGGCGCGCAACGTGTGCCTGGAGTTGGGTTTGTAAACAACAGCAGCTCTTGGTGAGATAAACGGATCTTCTACGAAGTTGTGGTAATCGCCTCTCAGGGCAGCGATGAGCTCCAGTTTGCTGCTGAGTTCATAGGTTCCCTGAATGTAAGCGCCTACTTCTGTGATGTTATCTTCATCTTCATATTGTCCGTTAATGGTCTCCTCCGTTTGCGGCATGGTTTGGATAAAGTCAATACCATATACCAGATTGATATTCCTGTTACTTCCGTCGAAAAGATCGGAGTAGTACTGCACCTGAGCGGCAAATTGTTTGGATTTATCCCGGATAAGATCACCTGTCCTGAAGAGGTAGGTTTCACCGGCATCGCTGCCATTCAGGAATGCCTGTGCGAAGAAACGGTTGTTTCGGTAGCGAACCTGACCATAATAATAGCGCCAGTCAATTGCCTGACCTGCACCAATACCGGTCATCTCAATACCATCATTTTCGGTAATACCACCGGCAATGATCAGTTCAGAACCGCTGTTGGGACGATAGTCCAGTCTGATATCGATACCCATTTTAGAAATATCGTTATTACGCGTATTCATTTGGGCTGTATCGCTTACCGCAACCCTTCCTCCATTGGTCTGGTATCCTTTTACTATGGTAGTAGGTTCGAACGGATCGTCGTACAACCAGTCATTACCGGCAAAGTAAGTACCCAGTATTTTATACCCCAGCTTATCATTTATTTTACCGGAATGCCTAACAGATGCGGAATACATAGCCCTGTCGCCAAAGGCTTCATCATCGAATAAAGGCACGTAGTTCGAGTCGATACTTCCTATAACATCGCGTGGGTTGGCAATGGCGATAGTGTCATCGATAAAGCTCCGGAAACCTGCTCCGACACTCACTGTGGTGCTGTATTTCTTTTCCTGATCCAGCGGTGATTTGGTAATCAAATGCAACACACCATTGGCGCAGTTGGGACCGTATAATGCAGATGCCGGACCGCGGAGTACTTCAATGCGTTCCAAATCTGAATTATCCGTAGGGATGAACATGTTGACGTTGACCCTCAAAGAAGGTACAGCGGCATAGCGGTTGTCGACCATTGTCAGCAGTGCGCCGGAAAAAATATTATTGAATCCGCGTGTTACCACGTTGGTCTGCACGAGGCCGGTATTCATCACATCCACACCCGGCATTCCTTTTAGGTTATCGCTGGGGCTGATGGCTACGGTATTGCTCAGCTGCTTGGCTGTTATGAGGCTGATGGAGGCCGGCGCATCGAGAATTTTTTCTTGTCTTCTCGAAGCACTGATAACCACTGCATCCAATCCCAGGGTAGAGACTTCCAGCGCAATATTGACAGTGTTGCTGCTACCCAGATCAATTTCCTGTGCCGTGTAGCCAGTATACTTTACGATTATGGCTGTAACACCTTCTCCAATAGTAAGCGTGAAATTGCCATTCATATCTGTGACCGTACCATTCACCTGGTCGCTCACTTCCAAAATGGTAGCTCCAATCAGTGCTTCACCGCTGCCTTTGTCAGTGACGGTACCTGAAATCGTTCGCTGCGCCATGGCTGAGCCCGCTGACAGCAATAAAAGCATGATAATTGTAAGGTGTGACTTCATAGCTTGGTTTGAATTTTGATGCCAATAATAAAGATTAATTTTGAATTCCTAATATTCTGTTAATATAGTTGAATCCGTTTGAAGCTATCGACCCCATCACTCCGCGCTTTTTTCCTCGCCATGGTATGGTTGGCCTTACTGGTTTGGGTAGGTCAGATAGTTGTCGTGAACAAGGGCTATTATGACCTGAATGCTGAGGCGGAGAAAATCAATACGGCCTATCTGGAGCTGGAGGAGCAGATTCTGGCTTATATCAGCGAACCACAGGTAACTGAAAAACTAATCACAGACGCCTATACTTTCGATGAATTTCAGCAGCTCTGTGCATTGCCCTTCGGACTGGCGGTCTATCAGGGTGATTCGGCAGCCATGTGGACAAGTAATGCCATCATTCCTGTAAATGCCAACATGGGGAAAGATGATCAGGCGTTGTTTATTTCCGAGCAGAATGGTTCTTATGTCTTGTACCAGCATCTACACGGAAAAGACATCAGGATCATGGCGTTTCTGCCTTTGCAGACAGAGTTTGGAATCAATAATATTTATCTGAACGATATCCAATCAGATGGGATACACATCCCTGCTTTTTTCACCCTTCAGTCCAACGAACAACAAGGTGCTTTTCCAATTATTAACAAGGACCTTCAAACGGTTTTTTATCTCGTACCGGATGCCAACGCAACGTTGGGTGTACAGTTCCCGGAATACATGATATGGCCTGTACTCTTGTTGCTGGTGTTATCCCTGCTACTTATATATGAGCTGTTTCTTTCGGTTGGGAAGGCACTTGGGCATATTCAACGAGGCATACTGTTGCTGTTCATGTTGTCGGCGGGCTATGCTATCATGCATTATGGTGCTAGGAGCTTTTTAGCATCGCTGGCAGTCTTTGATCCAGGGGTATATGCCTCAGGTGTTTTTGCATCATCATTGGGGGACCTCTTTGTACGGTGCAGCATTATTCTATTGCTGGTTTACCACATAGTAAGAAAGGTAGAACGCAGCTTTTTCGATAATAACCGCAAGTACTTGTTGTTTGCTTTGTTGCTGGCTATTCTGGCTGCGCTGTTGTTTGTGGGGAACAGCCTTGTTCAGGACAGCGCCATTATTTTCGATGTGAATGAACTGTTCTCACTGGACAGGTACAGTCTGATAGCCTTTATATGCATTGCTATGCTGTGCCTCTCGGCAGGGTTAGTTGGTAACCGACTCATCACCACCATGGGTAGTCGACATCTCAACAATGCCCTTGTATTCAGTATATTGATAATTCTGTTTTTCTTCTTTTTCAAGTTGTCGACAGGAGCATATCCCATGCGCTTTCTTTATTTCGCCTGCGGTATTGTGCTGGTTCTCTTTTTATTAAACTGGATTCAGATTCGCCCTGCTTCCCTCATTATCCATCTGGTATGGTTGCTCGTTTTCTCTTTTATAACTGCCATTGTCATTAGTTCAGCGGTTAATAATAAGACGGAAGAGAATAAGCAGCTTTTTGCCTTTAAGAAATCGGTTGAGAAAGATGCCCTTGCAGAATTTCTTTTCCAGGAACAGCAGGAAGAAATATTGCGACTTATCAATGTCCAGCTGACACAATCAGGCAATAACGAAGGGGTAATCCGCCAGGGTTTAATAAACCAATTGCGGCAGCAACTGCAGGCTAACTACTTTAAGAAGTATGATGCTGAAATCTACCTATTTAAAAATAGCGAATTTGTGGTGGGCAGTGGCCGGCAGGAACAGCCTACCATCGCCGGATTTGTAGATGCCATCGAGTACAACGGTGCGTATACAGCAGCGCCTAATCTTTATTTCATTAATGACTACACCGGCAATTACTATTACCTGGCTGATTTGCAATTGCCTATTAATGAAGATGAGATTTCATTATACATATTACTGCTTCCCCGAAAATTCAACAGTGAAAGTTTGTATCCGGAATTGCTGGTAGACGATGAGCTGCGCCTGCCGAAAGGCTTTGAGGGTTTCAACTATGCTATCTACTATAATAACAACCTGGTGGAGCGCAAAGGGGAGTACTCTTATCCGGTGATGGATGTGTTCTATGTGCCGAAGGGGAAAGACTGGGTAGATGTGGAAATCAACGGTTATGACCACTTCGTTTATGTGGTGAATGATACTAAAAAGGTTGTTGTTTCTGATTCTGCTGAGGATGTTTCGAGAGTAGGGGCCTATTTTTCGTTTTTGTTTTTCTTTTATCTGCTGTTCTATGTAGTACTTGTTGCCGTCCACCTGCTGCTAACACAAAGAGAACTGAAGGGATTGCTTTCATTGCTTGAAACATCCATGAAAAACAAGATTCAACTGGCGATTGTCAGCCTTGTAATGAGTACCTTTCTTGCACTGGGAGCAGCGACTGTTGTTTATATTACGCGTCAGTACAATCAAACGAACCGCAAGCAACTCCTCGAGAAGATTGAGGCTGTTCAGACAAATATTGATTATTTATACGCCGATAACAGGAGGGGAGGGGAACAGCGCAATCTTACCACTTCCAATATTCGCAAGATAACATCGCGCATCAGTGAGTTGTCGGAAGTGCATGATATGGATATCAATCTGTACAACCGCAATGGAATACTAATCGCAGCATCGCAACCTGACATATTCGACAAGGGTTTGATATCAGCCAAGATGAACCCGCTGGCCTACTTTAAAATGACCTGCGATAAAGAAACCTGGTATATCCACAACGAATCTATCGGGAAGCTGGAATTTCTTTCAGCCTATGTGCCTGTAATGGATGATGCAGGTGAAGTACTCTTCTATTTGAACCTGCCTTATTTCGCCACAGAAAAGGATTTGCAAGCGGAAATTTCGAGTTTCCTTATAGCACTGATTAACGTATATGTTCTTTTATTGCTTATAGCTGCCATCATCGCATTGATTGTAAGCCGGAATATCACAGGTCCGTTGACCACCATTGCAGGTACTTTTAAAAGCATTCAACTGGGCAGGAAAAATGAGCCGATTGCCTGGCCGCATCAGGATGAAATTGGATTGCTGGTAGATGCCTACAACGATATGTTGCTGCAACTGGAAACCAGTGCCAAATTGCTGGCTAATACCGAGCGGGAGTCTGCGTGGCGCGATATGGCCAAACAAGTAGCACATGAGATTAAGAATCCGCTCACGCCCATGCGGCTTTCCATTCAACATTTGCAACGGGCTATTTCTGACAAACGACCGGATATAGACTTGCTTACAGCGCGGGTGGCCAGGACCATGATGGAGCAGATTGATAATCTTTCCTTCATAGCTTCAGAGTTCAGCAATTTTGCTGTGATGCCGAAAGCCCAGAATGAGACTATTGAAATGGCAGCTTTACTGCGCAATGTTGGAGAGCTGTTTCATGAGCAGGACGGCGTGCAGATAACACTGCAACTGGAAGGGCAAGAGCTCATAATTTATGCAGACAGAAATCAGGTACTACGCGTCTTCAATAATCTGGTGAAGAATGCCATTCAGGCTATTCCCGAAGAACAGGAAGGAGCTATTATTATAGGAGCCAGAAAGGAAGGTGAACGCATACTGTGTTATGTGCAGGACAATGGAAAGGGCATAGCCGATTCATTCAAAGATCAGGTGTTTGTTCCCAACTTTACCACAAAGAGCTCAGGGATGGGTATTGGTCTCGCACTTTCCAAAAGCATCATCGAAAGTGCAGGCGGCAGTATTTGGTTTGAGTCGCAGGAGGGCGAAGGCACTACTTTTTATGTTGCCTTTCCGGCGTCTTCAGAAGATCAGCCTTAGAGGTTGTACAGGTATTTTTTTTAATTTGGTCAGAATAGTATGCGGATATTTTCGAAAACCAGGTATGGGATATTTTTCACAGTTGTATTCGTATACATCTTTGGTTCTTTCATTTGGTGGTGGTGGTTGCTCCACAATAATAACCGCACCAATTTTGAAACCCTGGTACAAAGGGAGATGCTGGTTTATCAATACAATGGTAGAACGCTGGACGAATATTATGCAAGTGATTACTACCAGCAGTTGAATGCCGACTACAGAAGGAAAACAAGTATGCTGGCGCTGGAAGGGCTGATATTTGTAACCCTGCTGGTGATTAGTTTTATCCGCATCCGCAATACCTTCAGGGAAGAAATAGCACTTACCAGGCAACAGAATAACTTTCTGTTATCTATAACGCATGAACTAAAATCTCCACTCGCTTCGCTCAAACTATCGATGCAGACCATGGAGCGGGCCCAGCTCGAGCCCTCCCGGATAAAACGGCTGACTGAAATCTCCCTCGATGATATCAACAGGCTGGAGGCGCTGGTAGAGAATATCCTTCTTGCTTCCAAGATGGATGGAAGCGACTATGCTATCAGCAAGGAGCCTATCAATCTTTCGGCTTTGTGCAGTGATATATTTGGAAAAGTGGCAGATAAATTCGGCAAGGACAGGACATTTAGCAGCAGCATTCCGGGTGATATTTATATTTTGGGTGATAAGCTCATATTTTCTTCCGCCATTTATAACCTGCTGGAAAATGCAGTGAAGTATTCGCGATCAGGTGATTCCATTGCATTGGAGGTCATTCCGCAAAAGGCCGAAGTTATCATTCAGGTGAAGGATACAGGCATCGGTATTCCTGATGCGGAGAAAAGCAAAGTATTTGACAGGTTCTACCGGGTGGGCAATGAAGATACCCGCACTACCAAGGGTACCGGTCTGGGTTTATATATAGTCAAGCAGGTGGTGCACTTCCACGGAGGGACTATTCAGTTGAAGAACAACGGGGCTTCCGGGTCGGTTTTCAGTATAAAATTGCCCTTGTCATCTTGATTTATGTCAATCTGATGACAACCATGACAAAACTTTTTCCATTGCTTCAACGTACTTTTGATTAATCAGGCACACGTGCATATCAGCTCGAAGCAGCTCATGTGGTGGCTGTTTTCCTTGTTCGTAAACCAAAAATAAAACTATGCTGTACAGAATCCTTGTTGTTGAAGATGAAGATCACATCAGAGAAAATTTGAAGTTGAATTTTGAGCTGGAAGGTTATGAAGTGGTTGCCGTGGACAATGGGGCCAAGGCCATTAAAGATTTCAAGGAACAGCGATTTAATCTGGTTGTACTGGACGTCATGTTGCCCGAAATGGACGGCTTTGACGTATGTGAGCAGATACGTCTCGAAGACATGGATACGCCTATCTTGTTTCTCACTGCCAAGGATGCTTCCAACGATAAAATTCAAGGACTTAAGACAGGAGGGGATGACTACATGACCAAGCCCTTCAATCTGGAGGAGTTATTGCTGAGGGTGAAAAACCTGATTAAAAGAAGTAATAAAGGTGCAGCCAAGGACGACAATTTCAAAGAGTATAAGTTTGGCTCCAACTCCATCAATTTTGTCACCTATGAAGCGCAGGGAGCCAACGGTAAGCAAAAGCTTACCAATAAAGAACTGAAGTTACTGAAGTTGTTGATTGACCGGAAAGATGAAGTGGTTTCCAGGCAGCATATTTTGCAGGCGGTCTGGGGCTACGATGTTTTTCCTTCTACAAGGACCATCGATAATTTTATTCTGGCCTTTAGAAAGTACTTTGAAGAAGATCCCAAGAATCCCAAATATTTTCACTCCATAAGAGGCGTTGGTTATAAGTTTACAGATGAGTCATCTCCCAACTAAAACTGCCCTCCATGGATGAAGGGCAGCTAAAAACCAACCAAACTAATGATACATCCATTGTTTAACATCCGGTTGTCGGTCAAATATTAACAGACAACTATTCAGTTGAACGGAATGTATATCTTGTACATTACGCAGGTACTCGCATCTTAGTCCTGCAGTTTTTCGTTTTTTACTTTTACAATCCTGATGCTTTATCAAATGTAGCCGAAACTACAGGGGGGTACCATGATAGCTATCACGGTAAAGAATGACATAACTCAGTTTGTTGACATTGATTTGAGAATGAGGCGTAAGAAGCGGGCTGTAAAAAGCGTATCAGAACATTTCCATTCCACCGCCACCGTCGTAGTTCCCGTTACCGCGCTGCTTGTTGCGGCTGTCCTGAGAACCGAATTTATAGGTCAGTCGAATCGCAGCTGCTCGTGTTTCTCTTTTTCTTCTGAATTCCTGATAGAAGTTCAATCCCTCTCCGGTAGTTTCAAAGTCACGTGTATCGAAAATGTCGGAGAAAGTGAGGTTGACAGACAACTTGTTGTTGAAGAAGTCGCTTCTTATTCCTGCATCCAGGTAGGTGAATGGTTGTGGAATACCCTGGGCCATCACCCATGGACGCCAGTAGCTGTAGGTTAATTGGAGTGAAGTCTGTTCGGTTATTTTAAAGAACATCATCATGCGCGCATTGTAGTTGGTAAGCGCGTTAGCAAGTCCTTGTTCAATATTCTCACCATTCAGGTTTGTCCTGTTCACATTCAAGCTACTGGTGGCAGACCACCACTTGGTGAACTGGTTGCGCACCACGAATTCAAATCCGTATTCTTCTTCTGAAGCAAAGTTTTCGAAGGAAGTACGGCTGTAGCCATTGCTGTCTACCACCGTATAGGCTGAAAATTCATTGGTAGTATACTTGTAGTACACAGAGGATGAGAGGGTGTGCTTTTCCCAGGAGTTGTTCATGCCTAATTCGAAGGAGTTTTCATTTTCAGGCAGCAAAAACGGATTCCCCTGGCGATAGGTATAAGGGTCTGAGTAATCGGGGAAAGGGTTGAGGAACCACATTCTAGGTCGATTGATTCTTCGGCTGTACGAAGTGAAAATCTCCGATGCATCAGACAGTTTATAGGATAAGTGGGCACTGGGGAACAACCTGAAGTAATTGTTTTGAAAATCTTCCCCTGTAGTCACGAGTTCTGAGTTCATGTAAGTCTGTTCGGCGCGCAGTCCCAATTGATAGCCGAGCTTTTTGAATCCGGAATTCCAGATTAGGTAGGCAGCCACAATTTTCTGATCAAACCGGAATCTGTTAGAAATGGAATCATCGTTGAGGAAAACACCTTCTGTCTCGTCGAAACTTTCTGAAAAGAGATCATTGTCCCTGAACTCCTGCGTAAATCGGAGTCCGGCTTCCAACTGATCTCCGTTTTCAAACGGCTGAACGTAATCGGCCTGCACGTTGACATCCTGCTGATTGTCGATGGTGGTGATATGTTGGAAAATAGGGAAGGCAATTTCAGCCCCGCTGCCATCATAGCTTCTTTCCTCGAAATTGGTTAAACCATCACCGTATCCTCTAGAGAAAAATGCATCTGCTGTCAGGGTATGCTTGACAGAAGAGAAGGTTTTACGGTAGTTCATTCCCGCATTGTAGGAGTAACTTTCACTGTTAGCAAGGCCTGTCCGGTAGTTGGCATTGTTAATCAGACTGTCATTATTGAGAAACAGATAAGAGTTGTAATCTTCATTTCTATTCTCGCCGGTTCCGAAAAATCCATATACACCCACTGTGCTTTTGCTGTTGATGGTATAGTCGGCGCCACCCCTGAAATTATGATTGAATCCTCCCTGGGTAGAATTACCTTCAGAAGTATACCAGGATATGGAATCTTCCAGTGGATAAGTGATTTTACGGTAAACGGTGCTAAACCCATCCCGTTCCCTGTTATCATAGGAATAGGTGCTAAACAGGTTCCATTTCTTTCCTCGGTAATTGAGATTCAAAGAGCCATCATAGCCGGGAAAGGTACTGCCGCCAACGGTAGCTACACCATTTAACCCCAGGATTTTGTTTTTCTTGAGAACGATATTGATAATACCACCGCCACCTTCCGCCTCGTAGCGTGCAGATGGGTTGGTTACTACCTCTATGCTTTCAATGGTATTGGCAGGTATCTGTTCCAAAATGGCCACCATGCTGCTTCCCATCAATCCGGAAGGTTTCCCATCTATGAAAATGCGCACATTGCTGTTGCCACGAAGGCTGACGTTACCGTCCAGGTCTACCGTGATACTGGGAATATTCTGGAGCGCTTCCGAAGCTGTCCCGGCCGAGGCGACAATATCCTTCTCAATATTATACACCTTTTTATCTATGCTTTGCTGGAAATAACTCCTTTCTGCGGTAATTTCCACACCATCCAGAAGGTTTGCCTCCACTTCCAGTTCGATCAATCCAGCGCGGAAGAATGGATTGGCTGCACTAATGGTGAAATCCATAAACTGCGGCATATACCCCAGGAAGTCAACCTTCAGTATATAATCTCCGGGTGCCAGGTCACTAACCCGGAATTTCCCGTCCATATCTGTAATGGTGCCTCCGACCAGCACAGAATCGTCTGTGCGCAGTACCGATGCAGCGGCAAATTCAATGGCTTCCCCTGAAGCCTTATCTTTTACCAGACCCACAATGGTTCCACCTTGTGCTTCGCCCACATAGCCCGGCTGCTGGCCAAGGGCACTGGTAGAAGTTAAAATACAGATAAACCCTGTTAGGAGGATTTGGAGGAGCTTCATATACAATTACTTAAGAAGGGCACAATGTTACTAAACGTTTGACCTGCGTGATTGTTTAACGAAAATTGGTCAGAAAAGGTGCCTGAATCACAGATAATTAGACTGAACTTTATTACTTTGCGCACATCTTAAAAAGGATAGAAAGTGGAAGCGAAAAGACAGAAATTACAAAAGTTCATAGACCAGGCACTGGAAGGTGGAGGTCAGAAAAGAATAGAATCGCAACATAAGAAAGGTAAACTTACTGCCCGGGAGCGCATTGCATTGCTCATGGATGAGGGCACCTTCGAGGAAATCGGTATGCTAAAGCTTCATCGTTGCACTGATTTTGGCATGGCCGATCAGAAGTACTATGGAGATGGTGTGGTGACAGGCTATGGAAAGGTAAATGGCCGTCTTACCTATGTATTTGCACAGGATTTTACAGTTTTCGGTGGCTCTTTGAGCGAAACCCATGCCGAAAAGATTTGCCGCATTATGGATTTGGCCATGCAGAATGGCGCACCGGTTATTGGCTTGAATGACTCAGGAGGAGCCCGCATTCAGGAAGGGGTTAATTCCCTGGGTGGTTATGCCGATCTGTTTTACAGAAATACGCTGGCAAGCGGGGTTATACCTCAGATTTCAGCGATTACAGGACCTTGCGCCGGTGGTGCGGTTTATTCTCCCGCCATTACCGATTTCATCATGATGGTGGAAGGCAACTCCTATATGTTTGTTACCGGTCCGAACGTGGTAAAAACTGTTACCCACGAGGATGTAACTTTTGAAGAGCTAGGTGGGGCTTCTACCCATGCTACGAAGAGCGGTGTTTCCCATTTTACAGCCTCTAACGGTGTGGACTGCATTCAGAAGATTAAAAAGCTGTTGAGTTATATACCTCAGAATTGCGAGGAGACGGCACCTGTGTATCCCTATAATCCCGGCGATGAGAGTCGTCCTGCATTGGCTACTATCATGCCTGATAACCCCAATCAGTCCTACGATATCCGCGATGTTATAGAACAGGTTGCAGACACGGACTCTTTCTTTGAGGTGCATCAGGATTATGCCGGTAATATTGTGGTCGGATTTGCCCGGCTGGCGGGGAGGTCCATCGGTATTGTAGCTAATCAACCAGCAGTCCTGGCAGGCGTGCTGGATATTGAAGCCTCCCGCAAGGCAGGTCGCTTTGTCCGCTTCTGCGATGCATTCAATGTTCCGCTATTGGTATTTGAAGATGTTCCTGGTTTTTTACCGGGCACAGATCAGGAATGGAATGGCATTATCACTAACGGCGCCAAGCTGCTCTATGCTTTTTGTGAGGCCACCGTTCCGCGTGTTACGGTCATTACCAGAAAGGCCTATGGAGGAGCTTATGATGTAATGAATTCCAAGCACATTGGTGCAGATATGAATTTTGCCTGGCCAACGGCTGAAATTGCTGTTATGGGAGCTAAGGGCGCTGCCGAAATCATCTTCAAAAAGGAGATTGACGAGGCCGATGACAAAGAGGCCAAATTGCAGGAGAAGATAGATGAGTACACCCGCAAATTTGCCGATCCCTACAGGGCTGCGTTCCGGGGATTTGTAGATGAGGTGATTTATCCTGAAGATACGCGTATTAGACTTATCCGTTCATTCGAAATGCTGGAGAATAAAGTGGCTAAACTGCCGAGAAAGAAACACGGAAATATTCCTCTCTAAAATTAACATATGGCTACCAAAAAGAAACTCGGAGGTAAAGATGAGATTGCGTTCCTGAGGACCTATATCAACAACCCTTCACCCACCGGAAACGAATCAGGGGGACAGAAGATATGGCTGGAGTACCTGAAACCTTATATCGATGATTACTTTGTCGACAATTATGGTTCTGTAGCAGCCATTATTAATCCGGGAAAGCCATTTAGAGTTGTAATTGAGGCACATGCCGACGAGATAGCCTGGGCAGTTCATTTTATCACAGAAGATGGAATTATATACGTAGAAAGAATAGGAGGTAGTGATCATATCATCGCTCCATCTAAACGCGTGAATATTCATACGGACTCCGGCATAGTGAAGGGGGTTTTTGGCTGGCCCGCCATTCATACCCGTCATTACGGGAAAGAGGATACTCCGGAGTTGAAGAACATTTTTATCGATTGTGGCTGCTCGAGCAAGCAAGAGGTGCTGGATCTCGGAGTGCAGGTTGGTGACCTCATCACCTTCGATGATGATTTCATGGAGCTCAATAAGAATATGCTGGTGGGTAGAGCACTCGACAACCGGATTGGTGGTTTCATGATTGCTCAGGTGGCAAGACTGCTGAAAGAAAATAAAAAGAAATTACCTTTTTCCTTATATATTGTCAATTCCGTTCAGGAGGAGATAGGCCTTCGAGGAGCAGAGATGATGGCACATACCATTCAGCCTCATGTGGCAATTATTACGGACGTATGTCATGACAGCAGCACGCCCATGATTAATAAAAACCTGGAAGGGGATATCCGGGTAGGCAGAGGCCCCAGCCTCACTAAGGGGCCTGCGGTACACAATACATTATTGAAATTGGTAATGGATACTGCCACAAAGAATAAGTTACCTTTTCAGCGGGATGTGGTATCCCGATCTACAGGTACCGATACCGACGCTTTTGCCTACAGCAATGGCGGTGTTCCCAGTTGTCTGATCAGTTTGCCCTTAAGGTATATGCATACTACTGTTGAAAGTGCACACCGCGATGATGTGGAAAATGTGATCCGGTTAATCTATGAGGTGTTGCTGCAACTCAAGCCGGACATGAATTTCCGCTATTTCTAATTGTCGCCTGCTAATAGTCCGGCAACAGCTTTTTCCAGCTCTTCACCACGCAGGTTTTCTGCTACGATAATACCTTGACTGTTGATGAGGAAGGAGGCGGGAATCGCATTTACATTGTAGATGTCCGAAGGGTGGTTGGTGCCCTCTTTCTGTTGCATAACATGCCATGGCCATACTAAGCCATCGTCCACAACTGCTTTTTTCCAGTCCTCAGCATTCTCGTCCAGCGATACACTGAAAATCTCAAATCCCTTCGATTTGTAGGTATTGTAGGTACGCACCAGGTTAGGGTTTTCCTGCCTGCATGGACGGCACCAGCTGGCCCAGAAGTCCAGCAGTATCACTTTCCCCTGAACATCACTCAATTTTAAAATGCTACCCTGCTGATTGGGAAGATTGATATCTGTGTAGTGTTTGCCTATAAATGAAGCAGCGGCTTGCTGTTCCTGAACGGCCTTATAGCGATTCACCTTAGCAGCAAGCTCCTGCACATAAACACTGGTAGTATCTGCAGTAGGTAATATTTTGTCGGCCTGCTGCAGGATAAGATCGAAGTGCACCTCATACAGCAGGTTCTCCATGGCGACAATCTTGTTGGTCAGGATCTGAGTGGTATCTGCAAATTGCACCACAAAATCATAGTAGCCATCTATCATACCATCGAGTCGTTGTTCCATAATGGCTGTTAAAGAATCGCCCAATGCCTGCGACTGCGACAACACCTGGTTATCGAATTCCACGATTTCAATGTTCCTGTAGCGCAATTCTTTAATGAAGCTATTCAGGACATCGGTAGCTGCGGACCCACTGATGGATTGTTTTTCCGGGTCAATCATGGATCCACTTACCTCCACAGATTCATGTTTCAGGTTGAGCAAGAAATAGATATCGGGTCGGTTGACGAGTTTTACCCTGCTGATACTTCTTTCTTTTAAATTGCCGGTAAGCTCGAATGCTCCATCCGCATCTGCGGTAGTGGTATCAATCGTGGTGAACAATGGCTGGCCATTCATATTAGGGAAGCTCATTGTTTCAATAAGGATGGGCTGATTTGCTGCACCCTCTATGACACCGGAAACTTTGAACTTGCGGTTTCCACCTTCATTGCATGCAGGGAAGAGGAATACGAGGGACAGAAAAATAATTTTATTGTAGATACGCATTTTTATATATTAAATATTATCAAGTTTTTCTTTCAGTAATCTGGTAGCTGTCTTGGGGTCGACCTTTCCTCCGCTTCGTTTCATGACTTCACCCATGAACATACCGAGGAGTCCCGTTTTGCCATTGCGGTAGGCTGTAACCTTATCCGGGAATGCAGCCAGGGCTTCTTCTACGATTCCGGCAATAAAGGTATCATCGTTCTCCTGTAAGAGTTCCAGTTCTGCGGCCAGTGTAGCGGGAGCAGTTTCAGGAGCGCGCATACAGGCGGGTAGGAGTTGCTGAGCTGCAATACTGAAATTGATTTTTCCTTCATCAATCATTCGAATAATTTCAGCCAAATGCACAGGAGGCACCGGGAAGTCTTCTAATTCTTTGGCTTCTGCATTCAGCCATTCTTTTACAGGCCCCAGCATCCAGTTGGCTGCAGCCTTATAGTTTTGGGTATGGCTGCGCAGCTCCTCGAAGTAGGTTACACTGTTTTTTTCAGCAGTAAGCAATTCGGCATCGTACTGCGTGAGACCCAGTTCGGTGATATACTTTCCTATCAGGTCTCTGGGCAGGGCAGGCATATTCGCGGCTACCTCATCCAGCATGCTGTCACTTACGATGAGTGGCGGGAGATCCGGTTCGGGGAAATAGCGATAATCATGCGCTGCTTCCTTGCTGCGCATGGAAAAGGTTGTGCCATTGGTGGCATCGAAGCTTCTGGTTTCCTGAAATAGTTGACCACCTGCTTCCAGTATATCTATCTGGCGGGTGATTTCATGATCGATAGCACGTTTGACATTTCGGATACTGTTCATGTTTTTCACCTCTACCTTGGTACCGAGTTCATTGGCTCCTTTTAACCGTACACTGACGTTCGCGTCACAACGCAGACTTCCTTCTTCCATATTGCCATCACAGATATTGAGGTAGCGCACCAGTTTCCGCACTTCAGTCAGATAGGCATATGCCTCGTCACCACTGGATAGGTCTGGTTCTGTAACAATTTCAATCAGCGGAGTTCCGGCGCGGTTTAAATCTACCAGGGTATAAAAAGGATCCAGGTCGTGAATGCTCTTTCCGGCATCCTCTTCCATATGAATTCTGTGAATACGAATCTTTTTTTCTTTACCGTAGTCTCCGATGTTCAGATAGCCGTTGGTGCATATCGGTGTGGTGTCCTGTGTGATCTGATAACCTTTGGGCAGGTCGGCGTAAAAATAATTTTTACGCGCAAAGAGGTTATCTCTGTTAATGGTGCAGTGCATAGCCAGTCCCATGGCAATTGCCAGCTCTGTCGATTTCGCATTCAAGACAGGCAGCGTGCCGGGGTGTCCCAGTGTTACGGCACTCACATGCGTATTGGGTGCTCCTCCGTATTCTGCGATATCGGAAGAATAAGCTTTTGTATGAGTAAGCAATTGGGCGTGTACTTCCAGCCCTATTACCGCTTCATATTTATCGTAAATACTCATATTTCAAAATACTTTGCAATTTAATCAGGATAACATTCCTTCTGCGGCTTCCAGGGCGGCTTTCAAACCCTGGGGATTAGCCCCTCCTGCAGTTGCGAAATGCGGTTGTCCGCCCCCTCCGCCCTGAATGTGCCTTCCCAGTTCTTTTACCATTTTTCCTGCATGCAGATTATTGCCGGCTACCAGATCGTCGCTTATTATCACTGCTATCAGGGCTTTCCCATCTACTTCAGTTCCCAGGATAGCAATGATAGATGTAGTGTCCTGGCGAATGTCGTAAGCGAGTTTTTTCAGCATATCGGCATTGGCCACCTCTACCTTTTGACGGATAACAGGCAGGCCGTTGATGGTTTCCTGTTCCCGGAGCAATCGCTCCTTTAAAGATTGCAGGCCTTGTAACTGAAACTGCTCCAGTTCTTTTTTGAGTGATGCGTTTTCTTCGGCCAGCTGTTGCACGCTTTTAACAGCATCTTTATTTCCGGTGATTCCGACAATTGCTTTTACCGTTGCAATCTGCTCTTCCAGAAAAGCTTCCGATGCTTTACCCGTTATGGCTTCAATCCTCCTCACTCCGGCAGCCACTGCACCTTCCGAAACGATGTGGAAGTAGCCTATGCTGCCAGTCGCCGGTACATGAATACCGCCGCACAATTCTCGGCTGAAGTGCTCATCGAAGGTGATAACCCGCACCGACTCACCATATTTTTCGCCGAACAGCATCATGGCTCCCATCTTTTCTGCTACTGCAATAGGTACATTGCGTTGTTCATCTAGGTCGATGTTTTCCCGAATCTTTTCATTGACAATGGTCTGTACTTCCTCTATTTCTGCCTCTGTCATTTTGCTGAAGTGCGAGAAGTCGAATCGCAGGCGGTCAGGACCTACATAGCTTCCCTTTTGCTGAATGTGTTCGCCAAGCACCTTGCGCAGCGCAGCGTGCAGAAGGTGCGTTGCTGAGTGATTGCGGCTGATATCCATGCGCCTTTCCGTATGGACTTTCGCGGTTGCAAGTCCTGTAGAAGCATCCGGAAGCTTATCGGTGAAATGTACAATGAGGTCGTTTTCCTTTTTCGTATCCAGCACTTTTATTTCTGTACCATTGATAGCAATGACGCCTGTATCGCCAATTTGTCCTCCGCTCTCCGCATAGAAGGGTGTCCTGTCGAGTACCAGCTGAAAAAGTGTTTTATTTTTCTGCTTGACTTCCCGTGTTCTGAGTACGCGCGCTTCAGCTTCTGTGGTATCATACCCAACAAATGTTACAGATTTACCTTCCTGCCATATGTTCCAGTCACCGGTTTCTGATGTACCTGCTTTTCGCGACCTGCTTTTTTGTTCTTCCAGCGCAGCCAGATACCCTTTTTCATCAACTGTTAAACCCTCTTCCCTTGCCACGAGGGCTGTAAGGTCGTGCGGGAAGCCATATGTATCGTATAATTCAAAGGCAATCTCACCGGGAATAACGGATTGTTTTTTTTCCTGCATCTCAGCAGTTACCTGTTGCAATCTTTTCAAACCATTTTCAAGTGTTCTCAAGAAGGTGAGTTCTTCTTCATGAATGACTTTCTGTACTAGAACCTTCTGTTGCTGTAGTTCCGGGAAAATAGCAGCCGTTTCTCTGGCGAGGGTATCCACCAGGCTGCTCATGAAAGGCTGTCGCAATTGCAGGAAAGAATATCCATAGCGAATAGCTCTTCTCAAAATCCGTCTCACCACATAGCCGGCGCCGGTATTAGAGGGCAGCTGGCCGTCTGCAATACAGAAGGATACAGCACGAATATGGTCAGCGATTACCCGGAAGGCAATATCTGTTTTTTCATCCTTTCCATAGGTGTAACCGCTGAGTTCGGCTGTTGCACTAATCAGTGGCTGGAAAATGTCTGTATCGTAATTGGATGTAACGCCTTGAATAGCCCGCACAAGCCTTTCAAAACCCATACCGGTGTCAACATGCTGCTGAGGGAGGGTTTCCAGCGACTGATTGGCTTTGCGGTTAAACTGAATGAACACCATGTTCCATACCTCGATGACCTGAGGATGGTCGTGGTTAACGAGTGTGCTGCCATCTATCTGCGCTCTTTCGCTGTTGCTGCGCATATCTACGTGGATTTCCGAGCAGGGGCCACAAGGGCCTGTATCGCCCATCTCCCAGAAGTTGTCTTTCTTATTGCCTTTCAGGATGCGATTGCCGGCGATATGTTTTTCCCATTCTGTCCATGCTTCCTGGTCAAATGCAAGGCCCTCTGATTCATCTCCTTCAAATACAGTTACATAAATCCTGTCTTTGTCGATTTTCAAAACTTCAGTAAGAAATTCCCAAGCCCAGGCAATAGATTCTGCCTTGAAATAATCACCAAAACTCCAGTTACCGAGCATCTCAAACATGGTGTGGTGATAGGTATCGACACCCACTTCTTCTAAGTCGTTATGTTTACCGGAAACGCGCAGACACTTCTGGGTATCTGCCATTCTGGTTTGGCGGGGAGTGCTGGTGCCCAGGAAGTAATCCTTAAACTGGTTCATCCCCGCATTGGTAAACATCAGGGTAGGGTCGTTTTTTACCACGATAGGTGCTGAAGGCACTATGGTGTGGCCTTTGCTTTCAAAGAATTCAAGGAACTTATTCCTTATTTCAGCTGCCTTTAACATAGGTCTGCTCAATATTCAGTTCTGGGTGACGTTAATAATGCTTATTTTCGGGCCGCTACAGCAGGTATAACGGCTGTAAAGACGGATTACAAAGGTAGCCATTTTAGTGTGGTAGATGAAGAAGACAAAATACTATTATAACCCCACCAATCTCCGTTTCGAGAAACTGGAAGTTTCCCGCTGGCGCATTGCCCTGCAGGTCTTTGGATGGGTGTGTACAGCGCTTGTCTTTGCATCACTGATTGTATGGGTTGCTTTTACCTGGTTCGATAGTCCCAAGGAGCGCTATCTGAAACGCCAGATTGCTGAAATGGAGTTTGAATACGAGCGCATGAGCGATAAGCTGGATACCATGGGTGTAATCCTGAGCGAATTGCAATACCGGGATGATAACATTTACCGCACCATATTCGAGGCCGAGCCTGTAAGCCGGAATGAGCGACTGGCGGGAATAGGCGGTAGCGAGCGGTTCAAGCGACTGAACCAGCTGGACAATGCTGAGTTGGTCAAGAATACGGCGATGAAGCTCGAGCTGGTGAAAAGAAAGATGGTAGTGCAGTCCAAATCATATGATGAGGTGAGTGAACTGGTAAAGGATAAGGAAAAACTGCTTGCCCACACACCTGCCATTCAGCCTGTTTCGAACAAGCAGCTCGATCGCATTTCGTCCGGATTTGGTTACCGGATACATCCGGTTTATAAGGTTCCAAAATTGCATGAGGGAATTGATTTCACCGCTCCGCGCGGCACAGACGTTTACGCTACTGCTGATGGAGTAGTGGAAGAAGCCAACGTTTCTGCTAGGGGTTACGGCAATGAAATTGTCATCAATCATGGATATGGCTATAAAACCAGGTATGCGCATCTCACGAGCTTCAAAGTCCGCAGAGGCCAACAGGTCAAGCGGGGTGAGTTGATCGGATATGTCGGCAATACGGGGCTTTCTACCGCACCGCATTTGCACTATGAGGTGGAGAAAGATGGTTTAAAGGTTAATCCCATCAACTTCTTTTACAATGATCTTGCTCCTGAGGAATACCTCAGGGTAATCGAGCTGGCCAATCAGAGCAACCAGTCTTACGATTAAATACCCCGAACTACCGGACACCGTTACTTGTTGTGGATGGAGATGCAAGGTATTTTTTCCTTGGTCAATTACCTATATTTGAGAATTGAATAAGGCGTATTATAACGGACCATTCCCTCAGTTTGACAGAATGCTGTATCACCATGACTGCTAATCAGGAAATACAATTTGAAGCTATGCGAAAGTATATGCTCGAACGCTACGCAGCGGAACTTTCCGATAAGCTGTATTACCACGGTGTACACCATGTGTTGGATGTCGAAGCATCGGTGATGCGCATTGCAGCATCATTATCTCTGACGGACAGGGAATTACTGTTATTAAGAACGGCAGCTATTTTCCATGATTATGGTTTTATAGAATCTCCTCATCAACATGAAGAGAGGAGTTGTTCCGTAGCAGGGACCTTGCTGCCAGATTATGGCTACAGTCCATCAGATATCGCTACCATATGCGGAATGATTATGGCCACAGAGTTGCCCCAGCAACCTCAATCAATGCTCGAAATGATTATAGCAGATGCTGATCTGGACTATCTTGGCAGGGATGATTATCCGGAGATTGCCGACTCGCTCTACCGGGAACTGCACCATCAGGGACGTGTATCTGACAGGAGGGAATGGCTGCACATGCAGATTGATTTTTTACAACGACACGTCTACCATACAACATGGTCGCAACAGCACAGAGCGCCGACCAAGGAAGCAAGGCGTTTGCTATTGCTGCAGGAGCTGGATTAATTTATTCGTATTTCTTCCATATGATTACGGCGTTGTACCTATCTATGTCCCTGATCAATTTTAAGCATATTACCTCCATGTATAATTTCGGAAGCATTACCTATTTTAGCAGATAATTTAGAAGGTGCCCTACAAGGATAAAGAAATAGAAAAGGTTTACTGGACCATTGGCGAGGTGGCCGAAATGCTGCAGGTATCTTCCTCTCTGTTACGATTCTGGGAAGCTGAAATAGGGCTGGTACAACCACGCAAGAACCGCAAGGGCGACCGGTATTATTCCCGCAAGGACATAGAGTTACTCAAGCTGATATACCATCTGGTAAAAGAACAGGGATACACGCTGAAGGGCGCAAAGCAACATTTAATGAGCGACCGAAGCAGTGCGGAGGCGCGGTTCGAAACGATATCTTCCCTTAAGCGTATCAGGGAGTTTTTGGTGCAAATCAGAGAACAGCTATAATGTTGCCTACCATCGCCAGTTGGGCCTGACGGCATTCATCCGCACGCCAATACTGTAGAAAAGCTCCTGCTCATTGCCATTTGCAGGATCATCCAATGTCCGATAGATGAGCCTTCCATCGATAAACGTATTATGCCAAAACTGCCAGGAGACAATTAACTCATTCATGAGGTAACTGGCTTTAGAGCCTTGCAGGAGTTCTACGCCGTATTCGAATGGCCGTGTATCGTTGTTTTGGAATATATCCTGGCCAAAGTTGACACCACCGGTATCGAGGCCAAGAGCGGTGATGAATAGATTATTGCTTAGGACAATTTTGGGTGTAACCTGGTAGCGGACACCGGCAATGTTTTCCATGAAATTAGCTCCCAGAGGATGCGCCAAGGACTGCCCCGCATGGGTGTAGCTGGAGCCGTTATCATCATAGTAGCTGTACATATAAGGGCGCACGGTATTCCACTCGTAATGCAAATCAAGATTCGGTATACCGAACGCATCGATGTACTTTAACCCCGATTGAATTCCGAATTTATTACCCCACCATTCGGTATTACCGGTAAGTTCAAAGAATTTGAGTTCATCCAGCACAAACTGACCATAGAAGGAAAAATGTTGCAGGAAGTTCCATTTCCAGTTGAAGCCCAACATAGCATTATCAGGACTTCCCAGCCCATACTCTATAGCACGGTAGAAGATGATCGGATTGAGGTATTGGAGATCGAATCCCTCGGTATAACCCAGTGTATCATTGCGATCAAAGATGATGGATTCAAACAGGCCAAAATTGAAGTTTTTGGTAACGTTTACACTCAGATGATGAAAAACAGCATATTTCCTGCGGAACCTATTACCGCCCACACCAGAAAGTTTAGGTTGGTTGTAGTTGGTCAATTCCATGAAGTTATTCTGGTAGTTGACTTTCCAGAATTGTGTGTTGACGCGGAAGAAAAAGAAAGGCGCACTGTTGTCACTCCATATCAGGGAACGCATACCATCGCCAATAAAGAATTTGTCATGACCCAGTTGCAGGTTGATGGATTTACTGGCATCTACATTGATGAGCCCTCGGGTATAAGGGAAATCATACCCCGATTCTTTGAAGCCTTTGGATGGGCCCACCCCAGGGGCAACTCGTGTTGGAATACCCCTCACAACAGAAGTGGTAAAATCCGGGTATACAGCCTGGTTATCTGTAGCCCAAACATAAAAACTGACCCGGTCGTCTACGGAAGCCCTTACCTCCAGTCCGCGTGTGTTTTCAAACAGCAACTGCTCCGCATTGGAGCTGCTTCCGAAGGTATTGTATAGTACAGGGTCTACAGAAACAAAAAAGTGCTCGCCTTCTGCAGTGTATAAATCTCCTCTTTCTTTATAAAAGAGGCCCAGTATAGGTTTATCCTTCCAGATAGGAACTTGTTCTGCTCTAAACTCAGTAGTCTCATCCAGCAGGTAATTGATGTTGTAACCATCGACTGGTCCAGCACCTAAATAAATGGTTTCCGGACGCAGTTCCCTCCAAAACGCCTGTTGGGTGTAGTCGTAAACATCTCTTCTGGTATACGGTTTTACGGCCGAATGAAAGCTGCTGTCGGGGCGCACAATGCTATATCTTTCCATCAGGTAGTCGGTATAGCCGCCGGTTGGAATATTGGAGTTGGCGGCAGGGGCAGCCTGGGTGGTAGCGGGCGGTTCAATGAATGCTGCATGGACAGTATCAGCAGGCAAGGTGTTTTGAGATTGCACAACGCCAGCTACTGAACATAATAAGAGGAATATGTATTTTAAGGCTCGATTACAGAGTGTGGTAGTCGGCATGCTATTTGTTCTGTTTACTGCATAGTTAAGAAAAAATCGTTTATGAAAAAATTACTTTGGACAATATGCTTCGTGCCCGGTTTACTGATGGGACAACATCTCGGATTCAACGGTGCAGGTTTTTTTGAGAATTACGATGACAATGCAGCCCAGTGGATGCAGGATCTTAATGGTTCTTTCACACTGCGTGTTCCGGGTGGTGCAATTTCCAAATTTCACGATCCCTACAACAATCGGAACGGCTGGGGTATGAGTGAGGAAAGTGTAAGCAACTGGTTCAGCAGGGACGGATTTGACGAAGATGGTCAGGGTGCAGACAAGTGGTTGCGCAAGGTGAAAGAACAACCCAACATTTCCTATCTGGAGCAACTGGTAACCATGCAACAGCAGTTTCCTGCCATGCGCGTGCTCTATGTATTGAACGTACTCAACAGCACGCCTGAAGCCAACATGCAGGCGATTCGTTACCTGAAGGAGCATGGTGTTCAGGTAACCGGAGTAGAAGCGGGGAATGAAATCTATGGCAAGTACGCGCGGTTTGAAGATTACATCAAAGATTTTGAACCGATTTTCAACATGCTGGATGCAGAGTTTCCTGAAATCAGCAAAGGATTGGTTGCCGGAGCTAATCTAAGCCGCAAGGAACTGGTAAAATGGAACAATGACCTCGCTGCTTACAAGGGAGATTATGATGCCGTGATTCTGCATTATTACTATACATCCAGAGAACTTGGAGCAGCCTATAAAATGATAGAAAAAGTGAAGTACGACCCAGAGCAAAATTTCAAGCAACTGGATAAGGCATTTGAAAAGGCCAGCGAATTAATGCAGGAAGAAGATTTGATAGGCAAAGGTCTTGCCTATGCCGAGCAACAATTTCCCGGAAAAAAAATATGGATTACAGAATGGAATACCAAACCTTCCGATAAGCTCAATAATACGATTTTGAATGGGGGCTGGCAGTTTGAGCAGATGATGCGCTATGGAAATCGCATTGAATATTTCCTGATGCATAATGGAATCAGTCCGGACAAATACGGTATGATCAGCCGTTCCAACAGCAAATTCGACAGTGAAAAGACTGCATTGGTCAGAAGGATGGGCTATTGGTCAATGCAACTGGCACTGGCCACAAAAAATGCCCAACCCCTGGAACGGGGCAAGCAGATTCAGATACCCTCAGGCCGCGAGTCTGTTTACTGGTTCTCCAATATGGATGCCGCTTATCCGGCTGAAGTACAATTTAATCCCGACCAGTTCCGTTCAGTTACTGTGCATTACGTAGGGGGTAATCATCTGTACTCGGGTGCCGGATATACAGGGTTTATGGAGAAGGGCAGCACCCGAAGCTATGAAGTGAGTTGTGTCAGAGAATGTCCCTTTACCGGTGAGCTACCCGGCAATGCATATGGCTATATCGTCTGGACACCCAGATAGTCAATTTTGTAGCAGGGATAGCATCTCTATATACTAAACTATATAAATGTCTTTATCCTATTTACATGTACACCATTTGTGGTTGCGTGCCGGATTTGGTGGAACCCCGTCTCAGATTCAGTCAAGGATGCAGCTGTCCAGAGAGGCCCTCGTGGAGGAGTTAATGGAAAACAGCCGGCAGTTTAGCGGTTTAAAAACGGTAAAGGATCCTGTGCGCGGAAAGCAGGTAGGCAACATTGCCTTGCTTTTCATGATACTGCGTTCCACAGAACAAATGAACCAGCTTAATCTGGAGTGGCTGCGAAAGATGTCTACTACGAAAGCGCAGTTGCGTGAAAAAATGACCTTCTTCTGGCATAATCATTTTGCGACGTCAACGCCCCTGGCCTGGTTGATGCAACTCCAGAACAACAAGCTGCGGATGCATGCTTTGGGTAATTTCAAAACACTGTTGCATGAGATAGCCCGTGATCCCGCCATGATCATCTACCTCAATAATCAACAAAATAAAAAGGAACAGCCCAATGAGAACTTTGCACGCGAAGTATTGGAGCTGTTTACGCTGGGGAGAGATACCTTATATACCGAACAGGATATCAAGGAAGCCGCCAGAGCCTTTACCGGCTGGCAGGTCAATAGAAAGGGACAGTTTGAAATTGTGGCGGAGGAGCACGATGATGGAGAAAAAACATTTTTAGGCAAAACAGGTAACTGGGATGGAACAGACATCATAGATATCATTTTGGAGCACAAAGAAGTTGCCGATTTTATTGCCGGAAAGCTCTACCGGGAAATGGTCAACGTGGAGCCCCATCCATTACATATAGCCGAGTTGTCGCATGTCTTCTATTCATCCGGCTGGAATATCGGCGCCACCCTGGAGTACATGTTCTTGCAGGATTGGTTCTACGCTGCGGAAAATATCGGAGCCCATATTGCATCACCTGTGGAGTTGCTGGTGCGCTACCATAAACTCATCAGTCTTACAACCAAAAGCGAAAGAGAGATGCTTCGACTCCAGAAGTACCTCGGACAGGTATTGATGTTCCCGCCCAATGTTGCTGGCTGGCCGGGTGGGCGCGCATGGATAGATGCCAGTTCGCTGACGATTCGACAACAAATGCCGTGGAGCATTTTAAAGGATGGTCATATCGAAGTGGAACTGCGTCCAGGCAATGAAGACGATCCACTTGGCAATGATCAACGTCGGTCGGAGAAAAATGCAGCTGTGAAGAGCGACTGGAATACCCTCGTGCAATTCTTCTCAGCCACCCCGCAAGACCAGTTGACAACAGCTATTGCATCGGCACTGCTAACTGTGCAGCCTGCCGGGGAGGTATGGAAGCTCGTAGAGCCATTTATCGAAAAAAGTACTAAAGACCGGCAAATCATTACTACTTGTGCAGCGGTTATGTCCTTGCCCGAATTCCAATTACATTGATAAAATGCTTATGGAAAGGAGACAATTTCTTCAACACACTGGTTTGGCATCTGCAGCAGCTTTGGTGCCCGGATTTCTCAAGGCGGCAGGCGGGATGTTTATTCCGGAAGATGTGCGCCCCAGAAACCTGGTCATCATTCAGCTCTCCGGTGGAAATGATGGCTTGAATTGCGTTGTGCCTTTTCGCAATGATTTGTACTATGCAGCCAGGCCGAAATTAGGATTGAAAAAAGAAGAATTACTGCTCCTTTCAGATGAAATAGGATTGCACCCTGCTATGACAGGTGTTGCGGATTTATACCACAATGGAGAGGCGGTAATATTGAATGGCATAGGTTATCCCAATCCTAATCGCTCGCATTTCAGGAGTATGGATATCTGGCAATCCGGTTCTGACGCACAAAGCTACTGGAGTACCGGTTGGCTGGGCAGGGTATTGGACAGTTCCTGCAACGACGGATGTGCACCGCCTCATCATGCAGTGGAGATTGCAGAAAATTTGAGTCTTGCCATGAAGGGAAATGAAGTGAGTGGCTTTGCTTTGCGCGACCCGAGGATAGTGCGAAAAAAAAGGGATTCGGAATTACTGGATGCGCTGGCAGCACATGCACCGGTCACCGAGCACCCGCAGGCTGCCTTTCTCCATAAGGTAATGACCACTTCCTTTGAAAGCACACGCTATCTCCAGGAAGTGCTGGACATCAGGCGATCACCGGTTATATATCCGGGAGGAGCATTTGGCAATCAATTAAAAACGGTATCAGAACTCATTGTGAATGGCAGTAATACGCGCATCTATTACGTTAGCCTGAGCGGATTCGACACCCATGCAGGACAAAAAGGAGCGCACAACCGCCAGTTGCAACAGTGGAATGATGCATTAGCAGTTTTTATATCGGAGCTAAAGGAGCACGACCGTTTTAAAGACACCTTAATCATGACGTTTTCTGAGTTTGGAAGGAGGGTAGAGGAGAATGCCGGAGGCGGAACAGACCATGGCACGGCCAGCAATGTGTATGTCTTTGGAGGCGGGCTGAAAAGAGCAGGCTTGTACAACGATATACCCCGATTGGATGATCTGGATAATGGTGATTTAAAATATACCACCGATTTCCGGACGGTATATGCCACATTATTGGAAGGCTGGTTGGAGGCAGATGCCAGGCAGGTGCTGGGAGGCGATTTCGGTAAAATCAACTTTTTATAAAATCTCTTTTTTTATAATTTTTTCGTAAAATTGTTAGGTGGACCGGATTCTTCAACATTTCCCTGATTTAGACAATCGTCAGATTTCGCAGGTCCGACAATTGGGGCCATTGTACAACTTCTGGAACAATAAGGTCAATGTCATCTCCCGGCAGGATATTGTTAACCTGTATGAGCACCATGTACTGCACTCACTCGCCATTGGTAAGTTCATCGACTTCCAGCCGGGTACCAAAGTGATGGACCTGGGAACAGGTGGAGGTTTTCCTGGTATCCCTTTGGCCATTCTGTTTCCCGATGTGCATTTTCATTTGGTAGATTCTATCGGTAAAAAAGTGGCAGTTGCGGAAGCAGTGGCTAAAGCCATGGGACTCAAGAATGTAACGGTAGAATGCGCTCGGGCTGAGGCGCACCAGCAGCAATATGATTTTGTAGTCAGCAGGGCTGTTGCCGATATGATGATTATCTATGGCTGGGTCATCAATAATATCAAACGCGGAACGAGTTTTAATGATGTACCCAACGGATTGATTTGTCTGAAAGGCGGTAACCTCGATATGGAGCTGGCGCCATTTAAAGACCTTATCTACAAATTCCAGATAAGAGATATGATCAACGAAGTCTGGTTTGTAGATAAGTATGTGGTCTATCTCCCCATGGAATAAGATCCATTCAACATAACCGGAACTGCAACTCGTCCATGGTGTTCGTACTCCACCACCAGCATGATTTGCTGCATGGGCAGATCAAGGGTTATTGATTCCTGATAGCCGCTAAACTGCACAATGCGGCTGCCTGTCATATCATAGATGCCAATAGATTGAATATCATGGCTGTTTATATCCTGCAGATAGAAAGTACCATTGGCAGGGTTGGGGAAAACTTTTAAACCCGTTGCAGCGGCATTGTCTGTTGTAATACCTACAGGGGTTTCCTGCCATAACCATTCGTAGGCGGCTTCAAATTCTCTTGCCCAAAACCATTCACTGTGTTGTCCGTCTGCGAAGATGTTAGCCTGGTGCTCCGTTGCATCGTATCCCGCTGCCGCATAGGTATCTTCCATGGCCATCACATTGCCAACCATGCTGCCACCTTCCAAATTACCGGCAATGGTGTAGATGCGCATGGTTGCATCATGGGGCGTAGCGGTGGTTATTTGAAAGCAGGAATCGCTTACCCAATAAGAGGGAGAAAAAATACCGATTCTGCTAAAAACTTCATTGTAGGTAATGCCTCCATAATGTGAAATCAGTCCGCCCATACTGCTGCCCATCAATCCGGTAGAAGCCCTGTCGGCGCGGGTTCGGTAATTGGCATCCACATAGGGTTTCAGTGTGGAAACAATAAACGCCATGTAATCTTCACCGTGACCGGTAACACCGTAATCCGGCATAGCCCATGGAGAATATTCTTCCAACCTGTCTACGCCACCATTGTCGATGGCCACCACAATACAACCTTCATCACCTTCATCAAACAAATCGTTGAGTGTTTCATCTACCTTCCATTCCCCGGCAAAACTGGTGCTTTGATCAAAGACATTTTGCCCATCGTGCATATACAGCACCTTGTAGTTTTTTATGGAGGTAGCATAGTCGGGAGGAAGGTAAATCCATATCCGTCGATTGGCATCCAGCTGGGGCATGTAAAATGATTCGGACATGATGTTCACATTCCATGCGGCAGTAGATGTAGGTCCGCCTGTATCTTCCCATGTTAATATATCAAAATAAACAGTATCTATTCCACCGGCATAAGTATAGTTGCGGTCCGGCAAAAAGCCACCAAATTCATTTCCTTCCACGGTTCCCCAATCACCACGGGTAAATTTAAATGCCAGGGTACCTGCGGCAGGGGAAAATGTGAGCAGTCTTGTTCCATCGGGCTGCGGATCCAGAATGTAGTCCGGGTTGCCGGGATTCCAAGCATTGAAGTTACCGGCGATATAGATATCATCTGCGAAGGGTGTATCTTCTGGATAACTGTTAATGACTACTGTCAGTTGGGCGGAAGCTCCAAAAGAAACAAGAAGTAAAATATGCAGAAGCAGAAACCGGTATTTCATGTACATAAAGGTAGCAAGAAAACCTGTTGTTTATAAAGTCGGTAGCTTGAAATGGTAATGCATATGAAATGAAGGAGAAGCTCTTGGTGCACTAACTGCAAAAAATTATTAAATACACTTATCTTAAGGCTGTGATTTTGTTACATACATTTATTCTTGCCCTCTTTATACAGATGGCTGCCACTGAGGGGGCTATTGTTCCAACAGAGCAACAATCGGCAGATGCCAGTAGCGGTTTAGCCGGATCTATAAATCTAGCTATTGTTACAGGTCAGATGGACTATGCGCATGACAGCCTGTTTCTGCAGGTTTCTACAGATTATGCACTTAAGCCTTTTTATCTGCAGCGAACCACCTATGCAGCTTTCCTGCGCATGCATGAGGCGGCAAAGCAGGATGGTATAGAGCTTAAAATTGTGAGTGGCGCCCGCAGCTTTGAGGAGCAACGCCGTATCTGGGAATGGAAATGGGGAGAAGCGGAAAAAAAGCAATTTAACAGTGATCTTGAAATAGCCACTTATATTCTGAGATTCAGCCTGATGCCCGGCACCAGTCGCCATCACTGGGGCACTGAAATAGATTTAAATAATATAAATAATTCTTATTTTGAGAAGGGGTACGGATTAAAGGTATACGCATGGTTGCAGGAGAACGCTGCTGATTTCGGGTTTTGTCAGGTATACGATGATAAAGTTGCTAGTGGCAGAAATGGCTGCAATACTGAAAAATGGCACTGGAGCTATATGCCCCTCTCAGAGCAATATCTGCAGATTTATAATGCGGGCATTACCTATCAGGACATTACCGGGTTTTCAGGAGCTGAACTGGCCGAATCCTTGCACATCATCGAGCATTATGTAAATGGAGTTGCGGCAACTTGTCACGAATGAATAAAATAAACTTATACGAAAAGCTACAGAAAATTGATGCTTTCTGGAGTCCGGGGGCTATCGGGATTGTCAATGACCATTTGGTTAAGCTGGCCAAGCTCCAGGGAGAATTTGTTTGGCATCAACATGAACATGAGGATGAATTTTTTATGGTACTGGAAGGCGCCTTTGATATGCATTTCAGAGACGCTATAGTGCACCTTGAGGAAGGTGATTGCATTGTAGTACCTAAAGGTGTAGAACATAAGCCGGTAGCTCAGGAGGCAGTGAGCATTTTATTATTTGAACCCATCAGTACGCTCAATACAGGCGATGCAGGAGGACCTTTAACAAAGCAGGAAATACCATTTATTTAGTGCCGGTCAGGCATGGTATATCCTGGGCTTTGAAGCAACCTGTATACCAGATAGGTGACCAGGAGGAATGCACTGTAGATGATGGTTAAACCCCACACATCCATATGCAATAATGGATGCCTAACGGAAGCCAGAACATGTTGCAGTAAACTTCCGGGGTTGGTAATGATATCCCAGCTATTGAAACGCTCGTGCCTGCCCAGGTGAATTCCGTACCCACACAGAAGTGCAACGCCGCCCATTGCAGATGTGCGCCAGCCTGATGGCAACATGTACAGCAACATCACCTCCAGCTTTTTCATGGTAGCATAGAACAGCAATAAACCAGTTGCAGCGCAGGATGCAATCATAATGGTATCATACCATAGTGGTGCTGCTGCTGTGGTCCGTAAATGGAATAAATCGGTGATGAGATAGGGTGCATTAGGCAGGAATAATATGCCGGCCGCAGCAAGCACAAAGGCGGGGATGGTCTGCTCAAACAATAATAGTTTCCTGGCGAACACGATGACGGCGAATGGAATGGTAGCCAGGAATAGATTCCAGAGGAGAAAGGCATAGCTCGTACTTTGTGTGAAAACCATGCGTGTTCCGATAAGTGCCCCATTGAGGAGCAGCATTAGCAATAAGGCGAGGTACAATCTTCGACGGGGAGCTAAGGAATGCCATAACATCATGCGCAATTATTGAATAATGAATTGCTTTTCAAACGGACGTTGCATTCCGGGCTGTATGCCTTTAACATATTTTAGGGCAAAAAGAAACCGACAAGTAAATTGCTTGCCGGTTTCAATATTATTGCAGCGTTGCGATGCTTAGAAAGCCCGCTCCAGACCAATGACCCATCTGAACTTAAAATAGTCCTCTTCCACAAACGATGGGCGGTTCACCCAAACAGGAAAATCTGCCCGAATGGTTAGTGGTTTGATATTATCCAGTACTCCCCATTTGTTGATACTAACGGCCATTCCCAGGCCCGCATCTGCTCGAAGGTCGGTCAGGAACTGGTCGCCGTTTTCTTCCGTGTACACCAGGGTGCCCGCATCAGCAAAGAGGTAGGGGACTAACTTCACTCCATTAATAGGTTGCTTGCTGAATAGCCTGTTGAAGGCCAGCTCCGCATTAAAGCTACCGCCTGATGTACCGCGTTCTATTACATAGATATTTCCATCGCGACCTTCCTGTGCTATAGTGTAACCCGCATAGCCGCGGAGGTTGAGGCCTCCTCCAAATTGAAAGTGGTTGACTTCACCACCATAGGCGAACCAGTCGTTTGGAACCCAGCCATAGGAACGGATGTATTTATTGTCGAGGTATTCTTCGGGATTGGCGCCTGCCAGGTACAGCATTGATGCGCCCGGTGCATCTGCAATGGCACT
>DDYY01000018.1:24561-43036 GCA_002346225.1 Bacteroidetes bacterium UBA3022 | reverse complement strand
CTTCCGATCTTTATTAAATAATAATGCTGGTAATGCCCTGAAATAAATATTCAAAATGAAAAGCGCTCCACTTTTAATTTGAATATATTGCTGCATATAAAATAAGGTTCGAACGCCCTACCCAATATTCGCTTAGCTTTTGAAGACTATAATGCAAAAGCCGGTGCATAAAAGCGGTCAATGAAGTTCCTGAAGATACAATGTCAGAGAATCAGTGACCTCTTGATTCTCCGGGTAAAATAATTGATCTATGCGCTGTACCATCCAGTCACAGCGATTTCCCAAATTAGATAATACATGAATTGCCTGCCTATCTGATTGGAAAGTAGGCGTCGAAAAATCACCTGTAATCTTCCAGTCGTCATCAGTATATACATGTCCAATGTAAGGCTCCAGCGCATCCCTTAGTTTGTGTCCCTGAAGCTGGTACGCCGCTCTGAGGTCTTCCAGATACGGAATAGTCTCATCATGGTATTCGATTATTTGGTCACGTATATCAGGCGATGAAATAATATCCAGTGCCCCGCTCAGTTTCAGTCCCTCATAGGTTGGATAGGTCGGCCTGTAATTCCAACCCCGAATCGCTTGTGCTGCGTAGGTTAAAACCGAATCAGGATTGCACTCATTTTCAATACAGTTCATGAACATAATTACGGCTTGTTCCTGTTCGCGGAGCTTCCGGTCAAATACCTCCAGTTTATTTCTGTCTTCCCGCAAATCGCGTATCAAGAGCTCCAGGGTTTTCCTTTCTTTTTGACGCAGGTTGCGATAATCTCTCCAGTCATTCACTTTCAATGCCAGGAGAATACCAATCATGACCAGAAGGATTTCACCAACTGCATATAGTGCATAACGGGTGAAGCGGTTTTCACGCAGCAGGCGTTGTCTTGCAGTGCGAAATATTCTAATCATGCAAATTAGTCAGTTAGGGTAAAGTTATATCTATGTGAGGATATACCATATGCTGCTTCTTACATTTTACACCAGCTGCAATTTGATTAATTCTACTACCTGCAGGATACAGCCATTTGTGCAATTACCTGTTGGATTGCACTACCACCTTCTCCACCCGTCCATCAACGTACAGCAGGAACTGCAGTCCGGGTGTATTTTCCTCCACCTCCTGACCTTGCAGATTGTACCGGGCACGAATAACAGTCGATGGCTGCAGGTCTTCCACTACATTCACCACCCCCAGGCTGATCTGCATCTCATAAGGGAAAAGCTGAAAGTCAGGATTTTCATCTTCAAAAACCGATGGCATGGCGGCGATGATAAAATAGACAGCCGTGTCTTCCGGGGTTAGTGCCAAACTTAAACTGCCCTCAGTGTCGCTGGTCATGGCCAGATTATGGAAACTGGCACCGCTGCTGCTGTTCTGCACCAGCACCTGTGCCTGGAAATACGCGGCATCGCCGTAGCTGCCTTCATTGTCTCCTTTCAGTTCGAACGTGTAGGTTTCGCTCAAACTGTTCGTGATTTTATAGGTATTGAAGGACCAGGCATTGGTGATGCGTTCATAGTCGGGACGGTACCAGCCGTCTGTGCCTTCATTCTCATACACTACAATGTATTCATTGTCGTCGTCCGGATCGGCATAGGTATTCCATTCATTCAGATTGGTAGCTGCCTGATAAGCCGGAATAAAATCGAAATCATTGGTCATGTGGGCTGCCCAATCCATGAAATACTGGCGAAACTCCTCGCCGCCCAGAAGATTGAACATATATTCCTGGGGTGTCTCGGTAGTAGTGCTGTACAAACCAGAGGTGATGATATCTTCATCGATACCTACTACATCGGTGAGATAATACAGATGCAGTGCCAAAGCATACTGGTGTACATAGCGTTGCCAGTTCGGGGGATAATCGGCAGGAAAGTTATCGTAGCTCAGCCAGAAAGGCACATGCGGCATGCGCACAAGACTTTCAGCTTCTACAAAGCGCCTCGGCTCATCGGGATTTTCTCTGGCGGAGAACCAGTTGGCAGATGCTTCTATATACCACTGGCTATCTCCTGAATAGGAAAAGCCGGGAGCGGTGGCATTGTATTGAAAAATATGAAATGTTTCATGAGCGGTATTGGGCCAGTCATTGACCAGCCACAAAGGCAGTGTGAGGAAAGGATATCCATTCACATCTGTTCCCTGACCATTGCCCCAGCCGTAGCTTTCGAAGTATCCGCTGCTGTGGAGGTAGACATTATAGTAATATCCATCGAGGGGATTCGGCGGATCCTGCATGCCCATTTCTGTCAGGCATTTGTTGCGGTAGCTGATCATGGTATCGAGCAGCACATCCACCTGGTCTGCAGCATCGAAATCTTTATCCCACCAAACGATATAGATACCTCTTGTCATGGTATCACATGCTGAAAGGTCACCGAAGGTATCGTTGATGGTGAATTGGGCTTTTGTAGCCGAAAAGGCAAGCAGCAGGGTGAAAAACAGAAGCTGATGTTGTTTCATAACGGAGGTATAATAGCTTCATAAATGTAGAACAATCATTTGAAAAATGCTCGATACCAGTCGTTTTCGTTTCAGGTATAGGTAACGCCCAGTAACAAAAAATGAAATTAATGAAAAGTAGTTTGCCGAAGAATAGTTTCTCCTATAGGTACCAACTCCACTTGTTCCTTAATTTGGGTGGCTTCGTTGACTAACTCAGTATAAATCTTTCCCTCTTTGTAGAATGTGCGGGGCGTTTCGGTATAGCTATATCTCGTGTTATCAAGTGGCGTATAGGTATAATCAGAAAACCCGGCTGCATATGTTTTTCCGATAATCTCTGTTGCTGCTATAGGCAGTGCAAAAACCAGTGCCCCATATTTGAAGTAATGCGCTCCACCGGCGTCGGTAGCTACTTGCACTTCAGTATGAAAGGTGAGGCTAATACTATCCTTGGCCTCAAACATCCGATTTATAATAAGGTAACGCTGATCTATAGTATAGGTTTCTTCTGTTTCAATTCGGCTCACCCATTCAGGTATGCGAATTTTAACACTAAACCGGCTGGCTTTCTCCTGATGTATTGCAAAGAAGCATTGGTTACCATAGGGGTATTCCGTTTTGTTTTCAATAACCAAACGAGATGCTCCTATTTCGGTTTCCAATACATTGGGCATCAACAAGGTGGCCACCAGGGTATTGTCGCCTTCCTTCATCCATGACGACTGCAGAAAATAAGGTGTTATTCTGCCTGCGTTCGGACTGCAGCAAACAGCGACATCCTGGTGGGCGGGTGAATACTTATACCGTGTCTGTTTTCTATCGGGTTCTATTTCTCCATTTTTGGTACCCAGCATTTCATAGGAATTGTCCGTTTTCAAATAGGCAATGCAGGAGTGAGCCGGATTCCTCGACCCTTGTGCTGCATTGTAAAACAGATTTTCTATTTGGTCTCCGACCATAGCTTGTCCTGTTTTCTGCATCAAAACCGTATAGCTATCAAGTAATTCGTGCAAGGAACAATACTCGTATCCAGTATGTGTAGCATCAGCCATCCGCTCTGCTATCCATTCATCGCCGATAGCGCCACCGGTAATGGTAGTAACTTGCCGGATTCGGTCCAGATAGACTTGCAGCGCATTGTCCATGTCCATACTTTGCGCTGCAAAAGTGGCGACAATCAATGGGCGGATGTGTTCGAATGTATGCACTCCGTGCGCTTTTAACCGATAATCAGGATTAAGAATATTGGCCAGCTGCACATCCGCTTCCGTTTGATAGGTATTAGAGAAGTCATTATATAAAAAGAGTGCATATTGCTGGTACTTCTTTTCACCGGTGAGCTGATACAGTCTATCGAGCACATCAGTAAAAGTGAGTCCGTGTGAAACACCTCCGTTAAAACCTGTTCCTGAACTGAAAGGACTGGAAGCATTTATCGGATAATTTTCCATAACGTTTTCAACAGCCCGTACCAGTGCATCCACTACCTGCTGATCGCCGGAATATTCGTAGTAAGCCAGCAAACCTCTGTATAAGGTAGCTTTCGACCATAATTCACCATTCTCCGATTCAAACTGATACCTCAACTCCGCATCATAAATCCCCAGATACCCGTCTTCATCCTGGGTGGCCAGCACTGCGATAATGTAGCGTTTAACTTTTTCTATGTCCTTTTGATTGTCCAGCAATAATACATTTCGAATGTAGCCATCCCACCAGTTAGACTGTGTTTCGGAGTTCCACCATTTATACTGTTCGTCCCCTTCGGCATCACCTTCTTTAAGATTTCCCAGTTCCTTCGCTATGCTGTTCTTGTGCAAGCGGTCAGTGCTGTAAATGGGGTCGTTCAACAGATCGGGTACCAGTTGATCGAGCTTGCCGACAAACCCATTTACATCATTTTCAATCTGCGTTTTGATCCACCCGGAAGGTTTGATGCTTCCAAAAGGTAATCGTTCAAATGCTTCAGAATAGGTTTGTGCCTGCATATGTACTGTACATAATAAGAATAGAGAAAAGATTAATTTCATTGGTCTGTCATTTTAAAAAGTAAGGTGCCACCATCCACAATTTGCTGAAAGGTTATGCTGGGCTGCTCTACAGGTGTGCCATTCAAAAAGACTTTACTTGTATAAATATTTTTATCAGACAACTGATGGGCTTCCATGATGAACGTTTTTCCATTGTTCAAATGCAGGGTCGCTTTGCTTATTTGCGGTGCACCTAAAACGAATTCACCATTGGCGGGATTTACAGGATAAAAGCCCAGGCTGGAAAGTATATACCAGGCCGACATCTGACCACAATCGTCATTGCCAATCATACCATCAGGGGTGTTGTTGTGAAATTCATTGATTACCCGATGGATGTATTGCTGGCCTGTTTTGGGTTCGTTAGAAAAAGCATATAAATACAAAATATGGTGGCTGGGTTCATTGCCATGTGCATACTGACCAATCATAGCTTCCTGCCCGAGAAACTTATTCGGGTTTTCAGCTTCCATAGTGAAGAACGTATTGAGCTGTTCCGTAAACGCCTTATCGCCGCCCAGTAGTTGCTTCATTCCCTCTACGTCGTACTGAGCCGGTGTCCAGAAATACTGCCAGGCATTGGCCTCGGTGTAATCGCCCGGATTATTTAAAGGAGATGTGGCTGTTAGCGGATCGAAGGGCTCTCGCCATTGGCCACGTGTATCTTTGCCGCGGAGCAACTTCGTTTCTCCATCAAACAAGTTTGTATAATAAGCAGCTCGACGATAGAATGTGGCCGCTGTTGTTGTATCTCCCAGCATTTCGGCCATGCTCGCCACACACCAGTCGTCGTAACCACTTTCGAGAGTGCGCGAAACAGCTTCGTTGTCCAGCTTATCGAAAGGATAATAACCGTAATGGTTGTATAACTCCCAGTCTGAATTGATATGGCTTTCGGTGGATGTAATTACCATGGCGTTGAGTGCTTCCTTTTTATCGAAACCACGGAAGCCATTCGTGCTGGCCGATAATATCATCGGTATGGCATGATTGCCTATCATGCAATAATTGTCTTGTCCCCAGGCAGTCCATATAGGAAGAAACCCTGCAGCCTTATGGTGCAGGAGCAAGGTTTGTACAATGCCGTCTATCCTTTCAGGCACCAACAATTGCAATAATGGCCATGCACCCCGATAGATATCCCAAATGGACAATGTGGCATAATATTCGTTGTTGGGCGCTACTGCTATCAGATCATCAGCCCCCCTGTATTGCCCATCCACATCCGTGATATTAGATGGCTGCAATAGCATATGATATAGGGAAGTATAAAAGATTTCTTGTTTTCGGCTATCTGCTTCTATATCTATTTTTTCCAGATACGTATTCCAGGTAGCTTCATTAAATTTTCTCACCGCATCAAAATCCCAGCCGGGAAGTTCTTTATCCATATTCCCTGTGGCTCCATCCACACTTACAGTGGACAAGGCGATTTTTGCCTGTAGCGATTTCGATGCATCGAGGTCAAAGTACAAGACAAATGCCGATGCATTATCCGAGTCGCTGGATACGGTATTTAGCTCATGAAAAGGGTGATCGAAGCTTATTGTAAAAAAATACTTTCGTTCTACCCAGTTGGATGTATGGCCATAACCGGCAATCGTATGGTCGTCTACCAGCTCCACTTCACTGTCCAATACCAGTTGCCGGGGGTTCTCATCAAAAATAAAGCGCAGACCATGGCGCAAGTCCACCAGCACTTTTGCTTCATTGTTCGGATAGGTATAACGATGCATAGCCACCCGTTCAGTGCAGGTAAGCTCTACTTTGACCTGGTCTTTTTTGAGTACTGAATAGTACCCCACCGAAGCGCTTTCTGAATCTTTAAAGTATCGGTTTTTTAAGGTTTCATCTGTCTGCTCTGCAAAAGGCAGCAATAGCACATCCCCCATTTCATTAATACCGGTTCCGCTGAATCGCGTTTGGGAAAAACCCATTAAGATGCTGTCCTGAAACTGGTAGCCGCTGGTGTGGTTCCACCCTCTGTCGTAGTTATCAGGACCGGGCTGTACCATTCCAAAAGGCATGGATGGACCCGGAAATGTATGCCCTGTTCCATCGGTTCCAATAAACACATTCACAAACTGAGTATTTTGCGAAAAACAGTCTGAGTAAACTGCCAACAACAAAACAATCCACCATTTATTCATGCTTAAAGATAAAAGCTATGAACAATTCTGGAAGTAGATCTGAAGTATTTATTCTTCTTAAGCAGCCATCTTTTCCTGTTTAGCCAACTGCATCCTTTTGGGCAAAGTCAACATGAATGTGTACAGTATAATTAATATTGCACGTTACCCTGCAATCCGCTGTATACCATACTCTTTTCCCACAAAAGCTTTCCCAGCTCTGTGTCAAGAGCTCTCTCTTCTATCACACCAGGTGCAGGCCAGCCCATGAATTCCCCTTCCCCGTCCGGACCGTAGTAATCGCCAGGCTGCACATCCGTTTTAGTAGCCGCCAGTAGTGTGGGAAGGCTTCCCTGCCAGGTTTCCATGAAATTCATTTTCCTGATGATTTCCGGATCCAGATGACGCTGAAGGTCGGAAGCTGTAATTCCGGGATGACAGGCTACAGACATAACAGGCTGCTCCTGACCGACCTCCCTGCGCGCCAGTTCCAGGGCGAAGATTATATTAGCCAGTTTACTCTGGTAGTAGAGCTTGCGGGTATCGAAAGGTTTTTCCAGTCGGAGGTTATCGAAATCTATCACACCTGCACGATGTGCAATGCTGCTGACTGTTACCACCCGCGCATTGGGTGTACTACGCATTACAGGTAAGAGCAGTTGCGTAAGGAGAAAATGCGCCAGGTAGTTCACGCCGAATTGCAGTTCAAACCCCTCTTCAGTGGTAGCAGCCGGAGGCATCATGACACCTGCGTTCAGGACCAGCAAATCGAGTTGCCGGTGATCTTTCAGGAATTGCCCTGCAAAGTCTCTAACAGATTGCAGACTGGCCAAATCGACAATAGCCATGCTGACCCTCGCTGCAGGAAGATCCTCTAGAATGCTGCTAATGGCATGTTGCAGCTTTTCTTCACTCCGTCCTGCCAGTATAACATTGGCTCCCTTTTTGGCGAGTCCCAATGCCGTATAAAAGCCGATTCCCGTGTTAGCTCCGGTTACGATTGCCGTTTTACTGTCCTGGTTACCTACATGGTTGTCTACCCACTCTTCAAATTCCTTTTTCATATTAACTTGTATTTTTTTTATGACCGTCTTCCATCGAACAGCCCTCTACAAACCTAACCAAATCCAGTGTATTACCCCTGAGTATGTCTGCAGACAGCGTATCCTGTATTCAACTTCCGGCATCAAGGGAAACAATTCGAATTCCTATGCTATTCCCTTATAAATTTTGCTATGCATGCCTCGAAACAGGGATAATGCAAGGTCAACTCCGGACCATCCAGTTGGAAGCGAATACGCTGTTGACCTGTGCAGGATGCGGAGCTAATGGTAGAATCGGACAAGGTGTAGGTCCCAGAGCTAGGAGTATCAGCATTTATGGACATATCGCAAATGATACCGTTGGAGATGACAGTGCTATCGGCGCGGAAGGTGAGGGTTTTTTCACTTTCTACGGGCTGGAAGGTGCCACTGCCATCGCCCGGATCCTGTAACACTTCTATCAGGCGCCACGTTCCTACCAATGCATTGTTGGGCGGCAGGTTGGAATCCTTTTGACAAGCTACCAGGGATACTCCCAACACCAGAAGCAACAAAATATTTTTTATAGAATAATTTTCAAAATTGGCATCCATGTTTTGCAAAAATAGTACTTTCACCGTCGATAAAACTCCTTTCTATTCCTATGAAAACAACAGCCCTATTGCTGCTGGGATGGATGCTCCAACTGGCCATTCCTTTACAGGCGCAAACCAACGAATGGAAATCGTTTTCCAAAAAAGAATTCGGATTCAGCATTTCCATGCCCACTCCCCTGCAGGAAGATTCTGTAGTCAATGAAGTAGGTAGCTTTTACATCGCCAGTGGAGAAGCGGATGGCATTCAGTACAATATTATGGTCTATCTGCAAACTGACACCGTGCAGTATACCCTGCCCAATGCCGAAGAAGAACTGGTGAATTACATGGGCCCATCCGAATTGGATGAAAATGACTGGGAGTCCGTTGCGATGGTTCTCGTTTCCCGTGAAGACTGGAAGGTCAAGGATCATATAGGTATTAGCGCAGATTTAAAGGCCTGGGATTTTTTCGCCGACTATAAGATTGCCTACAAGGGGCTTGCCGTGGGCACACTGATGTACCAACTTTCTGCCGTTAGCGTAGAGGGTGAAACTACCAGTGAACCCAATAGCCTCTTTTTCGACTCCTTTCGACTGGATTAATAAGCCAAGCATCAGCATAGCTCCTGCTACTTAGCTTCGGGATCTTGATTGCTTTCCACTCCACTTGTCCTTGGGTATTAATCCCAGGACACCCGTAGTCCGAATCCGCTTTGCAGGCTTACGTTGGCAACTGTATGCAACTCGGGAATTGCCGTAAAGTTGATGCCCGGTCTTATCTCATAGAATAGGTGCGTCCGCTTCCAGAATTCCTTATCCTTTCCAATTCTAAAATCGATACCTAAAGGCACATAAGCGGAAGCACCAAAGGTGGTTCTATTCTGAAAGCTTTCGGATTTGCTACTAATAAAATTGGAATAGCTGAAGGAGGAGGATTGGGTTTCATTGGCATAGCGCGTATCTGTTCTTCCGTACTTGCTGTAGTAAATATCGGTATAGGTGGTAATTGCTAATCCGGCGGTAATACCTGCACCCGTAAACATGGACCAGCGCGCAGCAGGGTTGGTTCGATAAATGAAAGAACCATCGAAACGCAGCTGCTCCGACGAATAATTCATATTGTAATTCTCAATGGTAACAGAATCGACGTACAGTGTTTGCCCTGTGCTGGCTGATGTCAGGGTATCGAAGGGCACCTGCGTTTCTCTGAAAACCCCGCTTGTCAGTGTGTTTCCGGTAAAATAGCTAAACCCCAGTCTTACCACAGGATTCTCTTTGTAATAAGTCCTTTGTTTATCGCAGAATTGAAGTCCGACCATCACAGAAAACAAGGTGTTTCCTGTAATGCTGAATCCATTGGATGTGGAATAATCTGTGAAGTCATTGGCCAACAAAACGGACTGTGGTGCCAGTGCCTGAAAATCCGCCAGCGTACCATTCGCATTTCGCTCCAGGTACATGCCTGTCTGGATATAAAAGTCGCCTATAATGGCCCTCTTTATTTCGGCTGAGGGCTGTACCTGACCCATTGCTGTAAAACAGATAGTCAGCAGGAAAATGGCTGATAAGGAGCGTTTGGATAGTAATTGCATGTGATTAGGGTTTAACGATTTCTGCAAACGAAAATCGCGTTGCAAAATTGTAGTACTTACATCGCTTTCAAAAACCTTTTTTATTGAACGGCATTCCTTCCCAACGGCCTGCATTTACCAACTGATTCAACTATGCCCCAGAGGGCTGACTCATACCACACTTGTTCCGCTTGCGGTTTATTGATGGAGCTCCTTTTCTAAATGGTCTCTCAGGGGATTGAGATAGGATAGATACTCTTCGAATATTTTTTGTGTCCAGTTACCCCTGAAGGAAGCACTTTCCAGTAATTCCAGGAATCGGGGGTCTTCAATTATGGAGCGATAAGGCAGCACAGCAGGAAAAGTTGTATGGGTTGCAACATGCGCATGGATGATGAATTCAGTTTTGTTTCAGCAATTCGCTTGACAGTATCATATTTTCACAAGTTAAAGTTTTATTGCGTATTCAGGTGCTGAGCCAATGCCCATCCCATACTAAAACAGCCCTGCAACAAATAGCCTCCGGTGGGTGCATACCAGTCCAGCATCTCTCCAATGGCGTAAGTGCCGGGTATTTTTTTCAATTGAAAATGCGCATCTATTTCATCGAGGGCAATGCCACCCAGGGTGGATATGGCTTTGTCCAGTTCATCGGCCCCGTGAATAACTATCGGTACAGACTTTATCGCCGCAGCAAGCAGAGTGGGATTCAGGAAGGTATCCTTGTCCGTACACTGTTTTACAATGGCAATAGCGGTGCTGTCAAGGTTTAAGTCTTTTTTTAATATGTCGGTCACTTTAGTCAGCAAGGAGTTTCTTAACTTCTGTTGCACCTGCTCATGCGACATGGTGGGTTTGAGGTCCAGATGAATAACAACCTGCGATTCGCTTTGCAACCCTTCCTGAAGCAGCCGACTCAAGGCGTAGATGGCATTGCCTTCCAGCCCCAGTTTGGAAATAACCAACTCCCCTTTTGCCACCTGTCCCCTGTATCGCAGTGCGATATTCTTTAGCGGCTTTCCTTCATGTGCACTTAAAAATTCTTGGGTCCAGGCTACAGCAAATCCGCAATTAGCTGCCTGGAATGGTCGTACATCTATGCCTCGTTCGAGGAATTCTTTGCGCCACCCACCATCTGTTCCTGTCACCTTCCAGCTGGCTCCACCGAGGGCAAAAACTACTATGTCCGTTTCCGTCTCTTCCCATCCTTCAAAAAGCAGCTGCCCCTGTTCTTTCCAACCCAGCCATTGGGTGTCCGTTCGGATATGTACTCCCCTCTTCCTGATGCGCGTCACAATGGCATTCAAGACATCTATAGGTTTCCATTCCTTTTCAGGAAAAACCCTGTTGCTGGAACCGCTGAAGGTGGTAATTCCCAGAGCATGCAACCAGCTTATCCAATCTTCATTGGTAAACCGACGAATAATGGGATCCATGAAGGCACCAGGGAAATATTGCTGAATGAGTTCTTCCAGGGGTGCATGGTAGGTCAGATTGAGGCCGCCTTCTCCGGCTACTAAGAACTTTCTACCTACGGTTTTTTTCTTTTCACATAAGGTGACCTCATACTTTTCTGTATCGAGTTCTGCAGCCAGCATGAGCGCAGCCGGCCCTCCTCCAATAATGGTTATGTGCTTTTTTTGCATTCCATGTTGTCTACAAGGCACAAGCAAGGTAGCAAGCAGGAAGCTTGCAGAGCAATATATTTTTCAATTCCGGAGAATTTCGTTGATGTAAATAGATCTGTACCTGTCAGGATCTTCGTAGTTGGCAGCATGTGCATTCCCTTCCATCAGAAACCATTTCTTTTCAGGAGCTACTATGGAATCGAAATATTCCCTGGCGAGTACTGTTTCGGTATAATGGTCATTTTCACCCTGAATGATGTACACCGGAATTTTCCACTCGGGAACATCGCGCATCAGATTGACGTGGAAGCAGGTAGGCCATAGAATTATATAGGCATTTGCATTTATAGGTTTTATAAATGGGTCAAATTTTTCCTTGAAGGTCATTCCTTTATCCAATAAGATATCTTTAATCATCCAGGGATTAAAGATGACTTCCTTTGGAGGAGCATATATATTCACAATGGAACGCTCCACATCACATGCTGCTGCCATTTCCTCAGCCGATTTGTCAGGGTAAGGCGGTCTGCCTATTTCCTTCAGCTTATTGATGGATATGCTATCGCTATTCTGTACAGCCTGTTCCATGACAAAGTCATAAGACATTTGTTCCGATAGCGGCTGATTGGCCATTTGTCCGATGCCAATATAAGCTTCAAATAAATCAGGATTTTTCTGCACCATAAACGCGCTTACCGTGGTTCCCCATGATATGCCCTCTATATAGATCTTATCCTTTTTAAATTGTTGTCGCAGGTATTGCACCACTTCCAGTCCATCATCTACAATTTGTTCGAGTGTAATCGTTTCATCCGGAATTGCATCACCGTAATGAATGTAGGCACTACCCCCTCCTCTTTGTTCCCAGTAGCATACCGTGAAAATGTCTTCCAGATCCACCCCAATCAATCTGTACAATATGGGTGGTCCTGCACCGCCAGGTCCACCGTGCACCTTCAGGAGAACAGGATTATTCCTGTCTTTACCGCGAATGGTAATGCGTTGTGGAACACCGTTAATCATGATGTCTTCATGCATGGCAATGCTGTTCTCCAGCACTTTGCCATTTTCATCTTTAAACGGTTCCTCTACGCCCGTACTATTGATTCTGATGATGAGCAGCAAAATCAGCAATAAACCCAGAATGCTGCCCAACAGAATGAGCAGGACCTTTCCAATCTTTCGCAATATTTTCATGCTTGTACTTTGTATTGGGTCGATGATATCATGACGCATATATGAAACAGTGTGCACCCCATTCGCATTTCGCTACTCCAAATTTCGCAACTTTTGGATGCTTCATGCATATTGTTGAGTCGCTCACTTCATCTACACTGCCGTCTATTCGTTCCTTAAATTTAATGCAAAAAGTAATATATCAGACGACTTTGAACCTGCAAGCGTTTTCTATCCATCCATTCTGATCTGCTTTCTGGTATACATATTCGTTTCAGACCCGGCACCGATGTCGCTGGCGGAGAACCAAAATATCACACCCTTATTTTCCCAATATTCCCAAAGTCCATCGTCACCTAAATAGGTCCAGCCCTGTGCAGCTGCTTCCTCTTTTTTCAGCTCTTCTCTGGTGAAATTGATTTCCTCTTGTGTCATACTGCGGGAGACACCTATTTCTAAGTTATTTTTTGTTTTTTTGTTTATTCATCGTAATATTGCAATGTAATTAATTATCAATGGGAGTTACACATACACACCTGTTTACCGACAAGCAGAATGAGCTGGCGCGACTGGCCAAAGCACTCGGTCATCCCGCCCGTATTGCCATACTGGAATTTCTGCTGGAAGCGAATGCCTGCATCAACAGCGACCTGGTAGAAGAGCTGGGACTGGCACAGGCAACCATCAGTCAGCACCTGCGGGAACTTAAGGACCTGGGCATCATTCAGGGTACAGTGGAAGGTGTGTCGGTTTGCTATTGCATACACCCCCAAAAATGGAAGGAAATGGAAGGGCTATTCAACGGACTATTCGGAAAACTGGGTGCGCCAACCGATGCGTGCTGCTGAAAGAACCCTCCACTCATAACTATCATAAAAAACTACTACTATGACTGCCAATGAAGAATTGAAAGTAATTGTCCGCGAGAAATACAGTGCCATTGCGCTGCAGGACAAGGACACCAATGCCGCTTCCTGCTGTGGAGCGACGTCCACCTCCAATAAGATCTACAATATTATGATGGACGACTACACGGACGTGGAGGGCTATACTCCCGAAGCGGATCTCGGACTGGGCTGCGGTCTGCCAACGGCATTTGCCCACATACAGGAAGGTGACACGGTGATTGACCTGGGTTCCGGTGCCGGAAATGATTGCTTTGTTGCACGTCATGAAACAGGTGCAACGGGTAAGGTTATCGGCATCGATTTCACCCCGGCGATGATACAGAAAGCACGCTTTAATGCGGAACAGCTGGGGTACAATAATGTGGAGTTCCGCGAAGGTGATATAGACAATATGCCGGTTTCCGATAATCTGGCAGATGTGGTGGTGAGCAACTGTGTCCTGAACCTGGTGCCTGAAAAGCCAAAAGTGATTCGCGAGATTTTCCGCGTGCTCAAACCAGGAGGTCACTTCAGCATCTCCGATATCGTTCTGGTAGGTGAGCTACCGGAAGCATTGCGCAAAGACGCGGAGATGTATGCGGGTTGTGTTGCTGGTGCCATTCAGGAAGACGAGTACCTGGGTCATATCAAGGCCGCCGGATTCGAAAATACTACCTTGCAAAAACGCAAGACCATTACCCTGCCTGAAGACATTCTGAATAAGTATTTGGATGCTGATGCCCTGCAAAAGTTTCAACAAGAACAGACAGGCATCTTTAGCATTACGGTGTACGCCGAAAAACCTAAGGACGCGCAACATGCATCCATGGTAGATATCAGCGATATGATTCAAGTGAACACCCACTGCAGTCCCGGTTCGGGTTGCTGTTAAACGCCTGTCGAAGATGGGAACCTTTGAAAAATACCTTTCCCTCTGGGTAGCAGCCTGCATCGCAGCGGGTATTGTGCTGGGCAAGCTGGCCGGCGATACTATTCAATTGCTGAGCAATATGGTATGGAATGGGGTGAATATCCCTGTGGCAGTGTTGGTATGGCTGATGATTTATCCCATGATGGTGCAAATCGATTTTTCATCGCTGGGCAAGGCGGGAAAAAACTGGAAAGGGCTGGGCTTAACGGTAGTAGTGAACTGGCTCATCAAGCCTTTTACCATGGCTTTCTTCGCATGGATTTTTTTCGACTATGTATTCAAAGCTTATCTGAGTCCCGAAGAAGCTGACCAATACCTTGCCGGTGCCATTCTGCTGGGAGCGGCCCCCTGCACAGCGATGGTATTTGTATGGTCGTATCTCACTAAAGGGGATGCGAATTACACGCTGGTACAGGTTTCTGTGAATGACCTCATTCTATTGGTACTGTTTATTCCCATTGTACGCCTGTTACTCGGCATTACAGATATCCGTATTCCCTATGAAGTGCTCAGTGCATCGGTCATCATATTTGTGGTCATTCCCCTGGCAGCAGGATATATCAGTAACCGCCTGCTGTTGCGACAGCGTGGAGAGGAATGGTTCAAGACGGTATTTCTGCATCGCCTGAAACCGGTGTCAATCATCGCATTGCTGACTACCTTAATTCTATTGTTTGCCTTCCAGGGAGATACAATCACACAACGACCCTTCCACATTCTGTTGATTGCTATTCCGTTGACCTTGCAGACTTACTTCATATTCTTTGCTACCTGGTTCGCCGGAAGATACCTTCGGCTGCCACATGCTATCTGCGCTCCGGCATCCATGATTGGTGCCAGCAATTTTTTCGAACTGGCAGTTGCCGTGGCGATTTCACTTTTCGGTCTGCAATCAGGTGCGGCCCTGGCAACGGTGGTGGGCGTACTCATTGAAGTACCCGTTATGCTATCACTGGTGCGACTGGCTAATAAATGGAAATATACCTGATATGAAAATCGCTCTTTTCTCCGACATCCATGCAAATCTGCCTGCGTTGGAAGCAGTACTTGCAGACATCGACCAACAACAGCCGGATGCAGTCTATTGCCTGGGCGATCTGGTTGGCTATAATATCTGGCCCAATGAAGTCACCGACCTTATCCGGCGGCGTGGCATCCCCACCATTGCAGGTAACTACGATGAAGGCATAGGCTTGAACAGCGACAGCTGCGGTTGTGCCTACAAAACAGATGCCGACAAAGCCAATGGGGCGGTGTCGATAGCTTATACCAACAGCATGGTGAGCGATACTACAAGGCACTATCTAAAAATGTTGCCGCGTCACCTTCGACTAAGCTTTCAATTAGATGTAGATAATTTTGATATATTACTGGTGCACGGAAGTCCGCGCCGCATCAACGAATACCTTTTTGAGGACCGGGATGCGGACAGTCTGATGCGCATCATGCAATCTGCTAATGCGCGCATCCTCTGCTTCGGCCATACCCATCAACCTTACCATCGTACCCTGGAAGATGCAGAGGGCCTTCGCTACCATGCCATTAATATTGGTTCGGTGGGCAAGCCCAAAGATGGGGACCCCCGTGCCTGTTATGCAATACTGGAGCTGCATGATAACGGCGAGCTTGCTGTGAACTTTCCACGTGTAGATTATGATGTAGAACCTGCTGCCCGTGCAATAGAAGCGTCTCCCCTGCCCGATGCCTATGCTGCAGCATTGCGCCTTGCTAAATAAACTCCTGATCCTCCGGAAAATTCAATAATAGCATCAGGGTTGCCTCAATTGGCGCAGTTCCGCTACCTTAGGGTAATGAAAAACACGTTACTTACCTTATTCTGTATGGCAGCTTTTGGCAGCATCCATGCACAGGATACCTTTTCGATTGTAGCTGTCGACAGTGTTACCGGGGAAGTGGGCAGTGCAGGTGCATCCTGTGTCAACCTTTCGTTTTTTCCGGGCTATCCCATCGATTTTTTAGGAGAACTTTTTCCGGGTTTAGGGGCTATCAATACACAGGCATATTACCTCGCAGCCAACCAGCAGAATGCTGCAGAAAGAATGGAGGCAGGCGACACTCCGGAAGAGATCATTGACTGGCTGGTGGCCAATGACGTAGAAGGCAATCCTACCATTCGGCAATATGGCGTAGTAGCATTTGTAGGGGACGGACCGCAAAGCGCTGCGCATACCGGTGCCAGTACCGACGATTATAAGGGACATCGCACAGGAGCAACCTATTCTATTCAGGGTAATATTTTATTAGGTCCTGAAATACTCGACAGCATGGAAGCGCGGTTTCTGGCAGAAGAGGGTGACCTCGCCTGCAAGCTGATGGCTGCCATGCAGGGTGCCAATATTATTGGCGCTGATACCCGATGTGCCGGATTTGGCACATCCTCCCTATTTGCCTTTCTCAAGGTTGCGCAAACCGATGATTTACCCGGCAACCCCTCCCTGCTTGTGGCAGTAAAGACCACCGGCGCTCAGGGCATAGAGCCTATTGATTCTTTACAAGTGCTCTTCAATGCAGCGCACAGCTGTCTAACGGGCACCAACATTGTTAATCCATTGAATGATCCCGTTACTGTGTATCCCAATCCGACAGGTGGGACAGTTACCATCCATGGCTTAAACCCCTCAGGTGACGATGCTGCATTTATGTTGTTTAATCTGGAAGGGAAACAAATGATGCAGGTGTATATTCCCACCGAAAGTCCGCAATACACCATTGAACTCGGTGACTTGCCCTCAGGGAATTATGTCTACTATGTTCAGTACGATGGAAGACAGCATAATGGTACCATAGTGATAGAGTAGCAGCTAACGCAACAGGGTTACATTTCCACCGCGTTGCAGCACACTGCCGTCGGGCAGGAGAAATTCCACTACATATGCATAGACACCAGGATTGACAGGCTTCCCTTTAAATGTGCCATCCCATCCACCAATGTAGTCGCCCGGCAGAATATCGCCGTTTTCATACATCAACATTCCCCATCTATCGTAAATGCGTAAGGTTAGAATTCTTTGAATATTAAATCCCATCGGAAGGAAATAGTCATTGGCCAAATCGCCATTAGGGGTAAAGGAGTTCGGGATGAAGATGGTGTACTCTTCAGATGCCTCTACGGTAACGGTAATTAAATCTGTTGCCAGACAGCCGTTGCCATCCGTTTCAGTAAGCAGATAAGTGGTTGTCTGTAAGGGTGAAGCGATGGGGTCCGCACAGTCTTCACAGCTCAGTCCTGTTGCAGGCGACCAGATTAAACTGCCATCACTGACAACATACAACAGAGCAGAATCACCTATGTTGATGGTAACATCGGGGCCTGCATCAACCATATTTTGAACTACATCTATGTAGACAATGCTGCTCGCCGCGCATCCGTTTCCATCGGTATAGGAATAGGTGACTGCTGCAGCACCAGTTCCTGCCAAGGAAGGCATAAAGAAGCTGTCAACGACACCCTCTCCAGTGAAAACCCCACCAATCGGATTACCCGTCAGAAGTATAGGATCGGCTTCTATACAGGCAATGGAAGGTGCGAACAGATCGACTGCAGGAAGGGGGAATACCTCTATTTCAGTATAAGCCGTATCGGCACAGCCTAATGCTGATGTATAAATGTATTGAATAATATAAGGTCCACCCGGACCAGCCAGGGCAGGATCGAAATGTGTTGCTGTAATGCCCGTACCACTTAATACCCCACCTGCGGGACTGACTGTGGCTTCCTGCCACCCACCATCAAAACAAATACCGGCAACATCGAAGTTGACTACCGCAACGGGAAGTGGTGATAATTCCAGATGTATTGTAACAACGCTATCGCAGCCATCGACGGTTGTCAAGTTAAATACAAAAGTTCCTCCCGTACTCACCACAGTTCCATCGGGCAAAGTATAGGAACCACCTTCGCAGATTTCGACATCTTCCGTCAACGCATAAGTCGGTGTCAAGGTCAATGTCGCCGTCACAACACTATCGCAACCTGAGGCTGAGGTAAAGGTGAAGGAATAAGATCCAGCTGTTGATGTCGCACTTCCATCGG
>DDYY01000018.1:23950-24265 GCA_002346225.1 Bacteroidetes bacterium UBA3022 | reverse complement strand
CGGGAAGGATATAACTATCTCCTGCGCAAATAGAAGCATCCAGGGTGGTGGTCAACGTCGGCGTCAAAGTCAACGTCGTTGTAATAACACTATCGCAACCATCAACAGTTGTCAAGTTGGAAACAAAAGTTCCTTCGGTACTCACCACTGTTCCATCGGGTAAAGTATAAGAACCGCCTTCGCATATCTCCACATCCTCTGTCGCAGCATAAGTCGGCGTCAAGGTTAACGTCGCCGTAACAACACTATCGCAACCTGAGGCTGAGGTAAAGGTGAAGGAATAAGATCCGGCAGTTGATGTCGCACTTCCATCGG
>DDYY01000018.1:0-23607 GCA_002346225.1 Bacteroidetes bacterium UBA3022 | reverse complement strand
CGGGAAGGATATAACTATCTCCCGCGCAAATAGAAGCATCCAGGGTGGTGGTCAACGTCGGCGTCAAGGTTAACGTCGTTGTTATAACACTGTCGCAACCATCGACGGTTGTCAAGTTGGAAACAAAAGTTCCTTCCGTACTCACCACAGTTCCATCGGGCAAAGTATAGGAACCACCTTCGCAGATTTCGACATCTTCTGTCAACGCATAAGTCGGTGTCAAGGTCAAGGTCGCTGTCACAACACTATCACACCCAGTAGCTGTTGCTAACACAACCGTATAAGTTCCTGCTGTATTGGTGGTAGAGCCGTCGGGCAATATATAGGTCTCTCCGCTGCAAATGGCAGCTGCTATAAAAAACGTTGCAGATGTATCAATAACGATATCATAAGTAGCCACTGCATCGGGACAAGAACCAACAGCACTTACATAATTAGTGATGGTATAGGTTCCTGCGGCTGAAAGTGAGAGATCTACTTCGCCGGTCATAGCATCGATAACCAAACCGGCAGGGCTTGCCGACCATGAACCAGCACTCGCGCCGGCATCTAAAACGGGCAGGGGGTCTGCATCTCCGGTACAATAGGGAGTCCCAGGGTAAGAGAACCCGGCCGAAGCACCATCGACTACGGTAACAGTAACGGTAGTATCTGACGAGCACCCGCCTACATCTGTTACTGTCACCGTGTAGGTGGTAGTGACAGTCGGACTGGCATAGGGGTCTTCTACGGTGGTGGATGAAAGTCCGGTGGCAGGCGACCAGACAATACTGGCCGGAACAACATCGCAGGCAAAGGTTATAGATGCAAATTCTATGGAACCTAATTCGCCACCCGGTGAATCGTCAGTGACGACAATATGCCAAACCCCGTTGGTATTGCAACCCGTCAAATCGGTGAAAGGTTGTTCCGGCAGATAGCTTCCGGCAAAGGGGGCAGTACCGGTGGTTACAGAGCTTGCTCCTGTGGGCACAAAGCAGGTACCACTATAGTCGTTGCCGGTGCCACCATTGTCAGTCGATAATTCTATCAACGTACCATCCGGACATTGCAGCCAGATATCGAGATCAGCATCATTGGTATGTTCAATATCTATACAAACAGATGCGATAATTCCCGGCGAAATCACAGCAGGCACAACACCTGTTACCGGAATAGGAATGCTTAAAATTTCGTCATCCGGAATTTCAAACCCTTCGTCCATGATAAATGTAAAAGGTTCGCAGTCCTCTGTCAGCACGTAGGTGAGGTCAAGCGTAACGCCATCACCCAGACAAATAACAGGATCTTCCGGTACAATGCTCAAGTCAGGACCATCTGATACCGATACCGAACCCAGTGCAACAGCGGGACATCCTCCGGGGGAAAAGGATAATAAGACCACCTCATAGGTTCCTGCTGATGTGTAGGTGTGATTAGGCTCTTCCCCAACAGCAGTTCCTCCATCGCCAAAACTCCAGAAATACATGCCATCACCGGGTACTTCCACCTCAAAGGGATCGCTCTCCCCAACACATACGAAAGCATCATACTCGAAACCTGTTGCTGGCGCATCAAAACCGGCAGTCCCTCCAAATGAAAGTGTATAGCCACTTGAAAAAGCAGCTGTTTCACGATTGATCAAAAGCGCATAAGTATGTCCTGCTATGAGCGACAACGCGGGGGAACAGGCTGCACCTCCGCAACCGGCACCTGTAATACCGGTGGAAACAGCACTGTTACAAGCCAGCTCATCACTCAGATTACACAATGCTCCGGGTGACATGCTGATATCATAAACAGCCCAGTCGAAATTCACCGCACCGGAAGGTGTAATATTGAAAGTAAGGGTGCCGCTATTCGCCGCTGTAAAGGTGTACCAGTCGGAGGCAATTTCACCACTGCCAAAACAAGAAGGAACCTCTTCCAGAGCACCGTCACTACCCGTTCCATCGGGAACAAAGAGATCATCTTTGGAGCACAGAAATACAGCTTCAGGGCAATCATCACCGGAAGGCTCCGGCCAGGGTGTCATCTCCTGTACACATATGCCAAAAGTGCCACTTTGACCAAAGTTGCCATCTACCATGATGTAATAGGTCACTCCGGGAGTTAACCCATCGACATAGATCATAACATCTGTTATACCAAGACCAGGGTCCAGGTCTTCCTGACAGGCAATCTGCGTAAAAGACCCGCAGGTACCGCTAAATACTGCCACCTGTGTATTGGCAATCGTTCCATCAAAGAAGGTCGAAATCTCAACGGCCGCCGTTGTTGCAGTAAAAGTAAACCACACATTTTCGTCAGGCCCGTCGGGAAACCAACAGGTGGGTGCCGGATCAGTCGCCTCCAATGTAGCGTCTGTTGTGGTGTAAACGGGGGTGGTGCAGGTTCCGGATTCGACCGGAATGGAAATGGCATCACTACAATTGTCGTTGACCGGCTGGGCCATCATTCCCAACGGAATGAAGAACAAGAAGATGAACAACATGTATTTGTTGTGCATCACATTCGATTTAATAAAAGGGTGCACCTAAACAGGTGTTTACGAGGGTAATATTACGCAGCTTCACAGGGGGATAAGGTGACCAATGTCAACTTTCACTGACACTTACACCCTAAAAGACCCGTAGGGGCCTGCAAAGCCGGCGATTCACACAGCCTTCTCAACCAATTCAGCAGGTACGCAGTTGGATTAGCTGTTCCTGCATACCAAATGAAGCTCCACAATCGTTCAATTACTTAACTTTAAGCATGTGAACCAAACCAGCAAAACAGTATGAAATCAATGAATATCCACCTCCGACTATTTTTACTTGTAGGCTTAACAGGAGCACTTGGGAGCAACCATGTATTGCTGGCGCAGGAACCGGAATCAGCGGTATGGCTGGAAGGCTACTGGGAAGGTACAGGGCTGCAAATTGACAAACAGCAGTGGGAAGTGCAGCTGACAGTTCTAGATATCGCCCGACCCATGATTGCTTACCCGTCACTGGGCTGCAGCGGTTACTGGTCGATGGAGCAACCCGGCAAAAGTAAAATTCATTATAAAGAAACCATTACCGATGGTTTTTTGAAATGCGATAACGGTGTAGATGTTTTTATTAAAAAGCTGGGCAAGAACAAAATCAGAGTAACCTACTATCTGTACAGCTATTCAGAGAAAGCTATTGCCAAGGCTATCTTGAAAAGATATGTTCCTCCTACTGGCGACAGGAATTGAAACGACTACCTCCGGCTTGTGATTAGCGCTGAATGACAAACATATCATGGTAGCTGGACCCTCCGAAAACCATCCTGATGCCATAACTGCCTGCCGGTAAATCCTGCACCGCTAACTCCCCGACGGTGCCTGAGATGCTGTAGGTTCCAACCCATGTTCCCAGCAAATTGAAAACCTCCACATCCACCTGTCCACCGGGCAGCCCAGCAATTACCAATACTTCGCTGGCAGGATTCGGATAGAGTTGCACCTGTCCCCAAAGTTGATCTTCTATAGCTGTCTGAGGACTTACCGTGACTGTCACGTTATCTATTGCCTGGCAACCGTTGGCATCTGTTACTGTTACAGTGTAAGTAGTTGTTGCCAAAGGAGTGGCAAGCGGTGTTGCATTTGTGGGATCACTCAGTCCGGTGGGAGGCTCCCAGCTATAGGCTATGCCACCTGCTGCTGTCAGTGTGATGGAACTTCCTTCCAGAATAGTGGTATCGTTACTTACAGAAACTACAGGAAGCGGATTAACGGTAACCGGCACTTCCACCAACTCGCTGACGCAAGCCGGCTCCCTGATTATCCAGTCGAAAAAGAAATAGTAATAGTCTTGTTCCGAGCCGCTTACATTCGAACCGGTGAGTGCGGCTATTCCGGGCAGCTCATAAGGGTAGTCAGGTGATCCATCATTGATGCGGAAAAGATCCACCAAATCGCCTGTAACCTTTATATAGTATTGCAGCCCGGGTTCCATTGAAAAGCCGAGGTCGATAACCTGTTCCCCTGTGGTGAGAAAAAGAGTAAGCGAATGCACCACCGAGCCCCCTTCACCGATCAGCACCTGAATGGTTCGCTCACCGGGACTGTCGGCATATACTTTTACAGATTCCAGCGTGAAGGGAGAGAATACGTCAAAAAATATCCCTCTTAAATCGTTCCCGTCGAAATAACCGCCACCGCCAAAGGTATTGTCCTCAGGTCCTAGCGAAAGCAGGGGACTCTCCACCCATTCCTGGGCAAAGACGGTAGTAGAAGTCAATGTCGGGAATATTAAACTGCTCCCGGAACCCAGATCAGCACCATCGGCGGCTGTCCAGAAGATTGTTCCCCCAGATAAGGGAGTTGCTTCCACCAGTGCGGTATCTCCCAGACAAATATTTTCAGCTACGACAAGCGGAGCATCCGGCCTGTTTACTTCTATGAAAGCAGGTATGGACAAAACATTACTTCCTGCAGGATTCTCTACTGTAAGGGTAACCGTATAAATCCCGTTGTCAGTATAGGTATGTAATGGGTCTTCTTCTGTCGATGTACTTCCGTCTCCAAAGTCCCATAGCCAGCTTTCAGGAAAGAAGGAGGAGTTATCTGTGAATTGAATAACGCCATCGCAGGTAGAGGTTATGTTCGCGCTAAAATTGGCCAATGGCGGGAGATATATTATCTCATCAGCACTTAATAATATATCAGAAACTAAAATGCCATCAGAGCTGCTTCCATCGTAAATCAGTCGCACCGCTATCACATTAGTAAGGTCTATTCCTAAAAAATTTTCGAGGGGTATTTTCACCGTGTTGTGCATGATACGCGGAAGCGTAGTGCCTATGTCTCCCGGTGGATAAAACAAAACATTGCTGTAATCACTAACTGGCAGTGAAGCCAGATTGCCCGTTGCATCTTCCAGCTGAACGAAGAAATCTGTTGTAGTGCTGTTCGTTGAAAAGTCATTGGCAGCTCTGAACTGAATAGCATCAAAGGGCGAAAGATCGTGAAAACTTTCAGGCAACAGGTTTTCAAAATAATCTCCTGCGCTGTTCCATTCAATGCGCAATTGAGATAAACCCGGCATGGTAATGCCCCCAGATTTACAATGGGGTTCCTGTGAACTGCCTACATCCAGACAATACTGCTCTCCCAGATCATCTCCACAAATATCGAATGTCACCAATCCTGAAGCACCCGCTGCACCACCCAGGTCATTGATTGTCTCGGAAGCTTCGCTGGTAAGGCTATTTAAATTTACTTTTTTTCTATTTGAAGGATGATAGGAAACAAACACTTCATCTGCTTCGAGGGTAGCCGAAGCTGGTGGAACCACATCATCGGTTTCCAGAATGGGCGCATATTCAGTTTCGTTGCCAATATACATCCGAAAGAAAGCACTGGAGTACGCCAGCAGCGCATTCCGCTGCGTAGCAGGATTCATTCTACCGTTATCAGCTGCCGAAGCCCCGCAGTGATCATCGCTCTGTGTCCAGTCTACAAATACCCAGTCATCGGCAGTGCCTGCGGGAAACAAACCTGGCGTCCAAACGGTATTGAAGAAGTTGTGATTACCCCCCAACAGGAGTAGCCCGTGCTTCGGTGCTTCATCATCCACTTCAGCATAGCGGGAATCGTCATAAAAATGCACCCCCTGTAAATCAGAAACGTCGCCATCACAATAGGGAGCAATATTCAGGATGGGTGTACCAGTTAAGATTTGCCTGTTAAAATCGACGGGTGCCAGCGTAATGACTGCGTTAATGCCGTAAGGACTTCCCAGGGATCGATTGTAAAGCGCATGAAAAATCACACCTTCCCCACCGCGGGAGTGACCCATAGTACCTATGTTCGAAAGATCCAGTTTCCCGACAAAGGTATCCCCGAACGGATCTCCGCCGGTGGTGTTCCATTCGCTCCACAGATCCAGATGGTGCTGCAGCAACTCCCCCCTGGCCTGCATACCATAGTCGGAAACAAAGTTGTCGGTAGAACTAATGCTATTGGCAGAAACGCTGATTACGATATAACCCAGACTGGCAAAATGCTCAGCCAGATAATCATAGCCTTCATAGCTGGGAATAGGCACAAAACTTCCTGTGCAGGGCCAGCTGATATTGGTAGAAGACGTTGCCGGATTATAACAGCTGGAATGACGACCGTGCAGGAACAATAAAACAGGATAAGGGCCTCCGGACAAATCAACCGGATAATGGACATTACCGGTAACCTCCACTGCATCCGGGAAAGACGGTGGATCAAATGCTTCCGGGCCAAAATCATAACTCTGGGAAGCTACCGCCAGTGGTCCGGATATGCCCGGATCAGGCGTTTGAGCTGTCACCAATGCACTTATGAAAAGTATATATACTATAAATGTTTTTTTCATCTCGGTCTATTTCAAATTACCCAGTTGTGCGTACAAGCCACTTACACCGTGTTGCAAACGCGATTGAAGAAAAGTATTCTCCCGGTATAAACCATATACCAGCAAAGCCTGCGCACCTGCCGGTACTTCCGTCCATTCTTCAATGGGTACATAAATGGTTAAGAGATGCAAATCGCCTTCAGGATGCAATGACCTGGTAAAGACAGCATCACCTATATGCAATACATACCTGTTGCCACCGGCAATAAATGGTGCTTCTGAGGCTATTTGAATAGTGGCGAAGCCCCGCTCCTCAGCGACCGAAAGCACGCTTATACCCTGCAGTTCCTGCGCCTGCCCGACCACAGTAAACAGCAGTAATCCGGTCAATAAAATAAATGTTTTCATGTATCAAAAGATTGGCTCTAAAATACATAATCCAGCTCAAGCACCCTTTGCAGCCCCATAGTGTTTTGTCATTTCTACATCAAACTCCGGCATAATACGGATAGTTTGTATATTAGATATCACTACAACCAACCTAACTATGAAAAACTACGCGATTGAATTGAAGTGGGCTTTCCTGTTCATAGGAATGACCCTGCTATGAATGCTGCTCGAAAAACTATCGGGACTGCATGATGAACATATTGAACAACATCCGATTGTCACCAATCTGATTGCTATCCCTGCCATCCTGCTCTATGTACTGGCCCTGCGCGACAAAAAGAAGAACTTCTACAACGGAGCCATATCGTATCGACAAGCTTTTATGGCTGGTTTAATAATGACTGCGGTGATAACACTGTTCGTACCCATCACCCAATATATTACGAGTGCCATCATTACACCTAACTATTTTGATAATATGATTGCCTATAGTGTGGACCATGGTAAATCAACCCAGGCAGAAGCGGAGGCCTATTTCAATATGAAAAACTACATCATCCAAAGTGTCATCTTTACGCCTGCAATGGGCATTGTAACGACTGCTATTGTAGCCTTGTTTGTCCGAACCAAAAACAAAGGATAAGCAGTTTACCGGGTAGACATATGCCTGTCGTTGTAAATCCTGAAGTACCAGTAGAAAGGGTAGGAAAATGGATTAAAAAACAACAACAGTAACAACCAGACAAGTCGGTCGCCGTCCTTGGCTGCATGGTCCTGCATAAGATGGATGATAAAGAATACCAGCAAGCCGAAATGCAGGAAACCCATAATTACTACGGTGACAATCAGGCCGCTGAGCATAGAGAAGATTTCTCCCGGACTGGGGTCCATTCCGGAGTTTTCCAGTTCTATAAAATAAGGAACCAGTCGGGTGAAGATGTAGACCAGCAACCATATGATGCTTATTATCGGAACGACAGAAAGTATCCCAAGGATAGTTCTTGCCGGATTGGCCATGCGTTGCTTTACAATTTCCATACTTTAAAAATACAAAGTATTACAGTATCAGGAAATCATATTTAAAAATTCATCCTCTGAAAGCACTTGAATAGAAGGTATATCCTGCGCCTTTTTCAACTTGCTTCCCGCCTTTTCCCCGGCCACGAGGTAATGCAACTTGGGACTGATGCTGCTCAATAACCGGCCACCGTTGCGTTCCACCATCTCTTTAGCCTGATCGCGGGTGAAGGCTGTAAGACTTCCGGTAAACAGGAAAGTCAGTCCATCGAGCTTTCCGGAAGTAGCAGGGGCTTCCTGATGCATAGCCACGCCTAACTCCTCCAGCGTTCGTATCATATGCCGGTTCCCTTCATTATGAAAGAAATCGGTAATGGATGCCGCTACTTTGTGGCCTATTCCTTCAATATCTGTTAACTGCTCGGTGGTGCAATGAAAAAGATCGGTAAGGTGTTGTACGCTTTTGACGAGGTCTTTCGCGGTTTGCGCTCCTACATGCCGAATGCCAAATCCATTCAATAATCGCCATAAGGGCTGCTGTCGGCTATTATCTATTCCGGTCTTCAGCTTCTCTACGCTTTTTTCCTTCCATCCATCCAGCTCCAGTATGGCATCGTAAGGCAGGCGATAGATATCGGGGATGGTCGTCAGCCATCCACGCCGGTAAAAATCCAGCACAGTTTCTCTTCCCATTCCATCGATATCCATGGCATCTTTCGAAACAAAATGAATGAGTCGCTCTTCTGCCTGTGCAGGACACTCGGTATTGCTGCAACGATACACCACCTCTCCTTCCGGTCTGCTGATGTTAGTTTGACAACTGGGACAGAGGACGGGGAAGTCAATTGGCACCTCTGTTCCATCTCTTTTTTCGGGTAAGACACGGTCAATGTAAGGTATCACATCACCAGCCCTTTGCACAAGCACGGTATCTCCTATGCGAATATCCTTATCGCGAATATTATCGCTGTTGTGAAGTGAAACACTGCTCACCGTCACCCCTCCCACAAAAACAGGTTCCACTTTTGCAACCGGTGTTATCGCTCCCGTGCGACCGACCTGGTATTCCACATCCAGTAATCGGGTAGTGGCCTCTCTCGCTTTAAATTTATAGGCTATCGCCCAGCGTGGATGGTGCGCCGTATATCCGCATCGCTGCTGCAATGCAATATCGTCTACCTTAATCACCATACCATCTATTTCATAGGGATAGTCGTCGCGCTGTTGCTCCCATTGATTGATGAAAGCCATAACTGCATCGATGCCCAGGCAAAGCTGTTTTTCCTTATCGGGAATTTTAAATCCCAGCCTGCCCAACATATTCATATTATCAAAATGCTTATCCCATCCACTTCCCAGCATGTCGTTTCCGGAAGCATCCACCGCGTAGCCTATGGCATAGATAAATGCCTCCAGACCGCGTCTGCTCACTTCCTGTGCATCCTTGACCCGCAGGGCACCGGAAGCTGCATTCCGGGGATTCTGCAGCAGTGCGAGACCTGCTTCTTCCCTGCTGGCATTGATTTCCGCAAAGCGCAACTTGTTGATCACCACCTCACCTCTCAGTTCTACTTTACGCGCACCCATCCGGGAAAAGGCTGCATGCAAGGGTATGGAACGCATGCGCTTTGCATTGTTGGTTATTTCATCTCCTGCGGTACCGTCGCCTCTGGTTGCTGCGCGCACCAGCATATCATCTTCAAACACCAGTGCAATACTGCTGCCGTCGAACTTGGGCTCTACGCAATAAGCTATACTGCTCAACCCGGTAAGACCTTGTACCCGCTTGTCCCATTCGCGTAAATCATCGATGTTGTAGCTGTTGTCCAATGACAACATAGGCACATTGTGCTCCACAGTAGAAAAATCTTCTGTTAACCCGACCGCTACGCGCTGTGTTGGAGAATCGGGTGTATGCAGCTCCGGATGTGCGGCTTCCAGGTCCTTCAGCCACCGGAACAGCGTATCATATTCGAAGTCGGTAATGCTGTTTTCCGATAAAACGTAGTACTTCCAGTCGTGAAATCGGATGACGGTGCGCAATTGTTCAACCAGTTCAGCCGGTTGCAGCGCAGGCTGATTAACCTGCTGCAACAAGGTAGCAGTCAGTTCTTGTATCCTGAGCTGTTCTTCCTTCGAAAACTTCATCTATTCGCCTTATGCTTTGTGCAGCAAATCTATTTCTTTTGCCAGGGCCCTGTCTTTTTCTGTGATGATGTCGCCGGCATCGTGTGTACAAAGATGAATTTCTACCTTGTTCCACACATTACACCAGTTGGGATGGTGCTGGTGTTTTTCTGCCAGAAATGCCACGCGGGTCATAAAAGCAAACGCTTCTGTAAAGTCATTGAAAACAAAGGTGCGTTTTAATTGATTGTTATCTTCAATCCACATAAAATTTGAATTTAGTCAATTATACTAATTCGCAATACGTTGGTGCGCGAGGGTTGCGTAACCGGCATGGTGCCGAGGTTCAGCACGATATCCCCTTTATGTACCAGGTTATCTTCCTTCAGGTGCTTTTGCACATCCATGAAGGTTTCATATGTTCCCTTTAATTTGGTGTAATAGAAAGCGCGTACACCCCAAAGCAGGTTCAAGGTATTTACAATTTCCTTATTATTGGTAAATACGAATATGCGGGCCTTGGGTCGTGAACTCGACAGCATGAATGCCGTGTAACCCGTTTTGGTCATACCCATAATAGCTGCGGCTTTCGCATCATCGGCAATCTTACAGGCATTATAGCAAATGGCATCCGATAGGAAGGTTCTACTCGATTTATTAGGGGCATGTTTCCGGTTGTACACGGAATCTTCTTTCTCCGCCTTCAGAATGATTTTAGACATGGTCTTCACCACCAGTTCCGGATGAATACCCGTTGCGGTCTCACCACTGAGCATCACGGCATCGGCTCCATCCATAACTGCGTTGGCAACATCGGTCACCTCTGCGCGGGTAGGTCTTGCGCTCTCAATCATCGACTCCATCATCTGTGTTGCGATAATCACAGGACGGGCTTTTTCCATGCACTTGCGTACAATGTCTTTCTGAATAAACGGCACATTTTCTACAGGCACTTCCACACCCAGGTCACCACGGGCCACCATCACCGCATCGGTAGCTTCAATGATACCGTCGATATTTCTGTAGCCTTCCGGTTTTTCTATCTTGGCAATCACCTTGGTAAGCTTGCCCATTTCTTTGATAATCTTCTTTAATTCAAGAATATCTTCGGCCTTGCGCACAAAACTCAGGGCTACCCAGTTGGCACCATTGTTCAGCGCGAAAATCAGGTCTTCATGGTCTTTTTCTGTCAAGCTGGGCACTGAAACATTCGTATCGGGCAGATTGACCCCTTTTCTGCTGCTCAGCTTTCCCGGATGGATGATGCGCACCTTGACCAGATCTTTCTTGTTGGAGGTAAGCACCTTCGCTTCAATCTTACCATCATCAATCAGAATAGAATCACCGGCTTCCACATCCCTGGCAAACTCCTGATAGGTGATATAAACCCTGCTGTTGTTGCCCACCATTTCATTGGTGGTAATTTCCAGCTCATCGTTTCTTTTTAAGGGGGGAAGATTTTCTTCCACCATACCCAATCTGATTTTGGGACCTTGCAGGTCGACCAGTATAGCTACAAACGTATCCAGTTCCTTATTGACTTTGCGAATCAGCTGAATGGTCTTCTTGTGCAGCGAATGACTGCCATGCGACATATTGAGTCGGAAGACGTCCACTCCTGAAAGTACCAGCTTCCTGATCATTTCTTCATTGGTGGAAGCAGGTCCGAGTGTTGCGATAATCTTGGTTCGATTGTCTCTTCTTGTAAGCATAATTAGAATTGAAATAAATCTTTTTGTTTAATGCTACTGGCTGCTACAGGAATAACTGCTTGTATTTCCTCCAGGCTTCTGAAAATGTTGCGATGGTCTTCAGGTCTGTCGTTATAATAGGTCCCTTTGAGCAGGAATATATAGTCTACCATTTTCAGGGAAGTACAATAGATACTGCCCTCTGAGCGGTTACCGATTAAATAATAGACCGTATGTGTGATGGGCTGCCGACAGCTGAACATGGGGAAACTGGCTACAGCCTCTTTGTCCTGCAGCTGGATATCGTCCTTTCTCACCAGCCTGATCGACAGGGTCTTATTCAGACGCCAGGCGATCCTATAGGCAGGTAATGGGGATACCAGTCCGGTAATCAGCATATCTGCATCCCGGCTAAAAGTAAGTTGTGTCTTTCTTGTAGTTGCCAATACGATGTAAATCTACAATGTTTAGAAAGAAATGACAGCCGCATTTTAATCCATATTTTTGCGGTTCAGGTGTATACGCAAATAAACCCCGTTGGAAGCTTCAGGCAATAAAAAGAAATGGATCAGCAGCAGCGACATGGCGCAGTTGAAAAGGCTGCTGAGGTATGCCGGTGCATTTCGCAGGCAATTCCTGATGGCTGCGTTGCTGGCGATAGGGCTGGCTGTACTGGGCCCACTGCGACCCTACCTGGTGGAATTGACCGTTGACCGCTACATTTTTGAAAACAACTTCAAGGGGCTGGTCATCATTTCACTGATATCGCTGGGTGTGCTGCTGGTAGAATCGGCAGCGCGCTTTCATTTTATATATATTACCAATTGGCTGGGGCAACATGTGGTTAAAAACGTGAGAATGAAGGTTTTCGGACATACCATCCATCTCAGGTTGTCGTATTTCGACCGCACCGCTGTTGGCACCTCCACCACCCGAACCATCAACGACCTGGAAACCATCAACAGCGTATTTACAGAAGGCATCATTCAGATTATCGCCGACCTGCTGACCATCATCTTTGTAATTGTATTCATGATGATCAGCAACTGGCGCATGGCATTGATCAGCATGGTAAGCTTTCCCTTAATCCTGTATGCAACATATATTTTCAAGGAAGGTATCAAAAGCACCTTCCAAAGTGTTCGGACACAAGTAGCACGATTGAATGCCTTTCTGCAGGAACGCATAACAGGTATGCGCATCGTGCAGGCTTTTACAGCCGAGGACAGGGAATACGAAAAATTCCGACAGATCAACGATGAACATCGGAAGGCTAATATCCGCTCGGTTTGGTATTACTCCATTTTCTTCCCGGTCGTGGAAATCATCACCGCACTTGCACTGGCATTGATGGTTTGGTATGGTGCACAAAATGTCATCAATGGAACGGCTACCGTCGGACAGATTACGGCATTCATTCTCTACCTCAATATGTTGTTCAGACCACTGCGAATGCTGGCCGATAAATTCAACACATTGCAAATGGGTTTCGTAGCTGCCGAAAGGGTTTTTGCTGTACTCGACAACAAAGAATTCATCAGCAACAATGGCACCAAAGAAGCCACTAACTTCCAGGGAAAAATAGATTTTGAAAATGTCTGGTTTGCCTATAATGGCGAGGAATGGGTTATCAAGGATTTGAACTTCACACTGATGCCCGGACAAACGCTGGCCATTGTAGGAGCTACCGGCGCGGGCAAATCTTCCATCATCAATATCCTGAACAGGTTCTATGATATCCAGCAAGGAACTATAAAAATCGACGACACAGATATCCGTGAATTTGAGTTGGGCAGCCTGCGGCAGAAGATTGGAATGGTCATGCAGGATGTCTTTCTTTTCTCCGGCACCATCATGGAGAACATCACGCTGCATAACGACAGTATTACCGAAGAAGAAGTACATGCAGCTGCGCGCATGCTGGGTGCACATGATTTCATCATGCGACTGCCGAACAACTACGGGTATAACGTGATGGAAAGAGGTGCCACCCTCTCGCTGGGACAGCGCCAATTGATTTCTTTTGTGCGGGCACTGGTTTACAACCCGGCCATTCTCATTTTAGATGAAGCGACATCATCAGTAGATATTGAAACAGAACAAGTCATTCAATCGGCAGTAGAAAACCTGATTAATAACCGCACCTCCATTGTCATAGCACACAGACTGAGTACTATTCAGCATGCCGATACTATCATGGTTTTGGAAAAAGGTAAAGTAGTGGAAGCGGGCAATCATTATGAACTGCTGGCAGCTGACGGTGCTTACCGCAAGCTGCATGAAATGCAATTCAAGGAAGCAGAAGAGGAATAAAAAAAGGCAGGAATTATCCTGCCTTTTGCAAACCTGTTTTGGTTGAATTAAACAGAAGCTGAAAGATCTTTTCCTGCCTTAAAGCGTACAACTTTTTTAGCAGCGATTTTAATGGCTGCTCCGGTTTGCGGGTTACGTCCTGTGCGTGCAGCTCTTTTAGTTACTGAGAAAGTACCAAAGCCTACCAAAGTTACCTTGTTTCCTTTTTTCAGGGTCTTACGTACACTGGTCATCAGGCTGTCAAGGGCAGCAGTGGCTTGTACTTTAGTAATACCGGCATCAGCTGCCATAGCGTCAATCAATTCGCCTTTGTTCATTTTGTTTCTGTTTAAATGTTATGAAAACTTTATGGCTCAAATTTATGGACTCTCCCATCATTTCAAAACAATGTGTTGAAGTAATAATACCACAATTAACACCTTATTCACATTAACATTTATTTTTGTATTTATTACGCTTATTAACAATTACTTATGAAGATAGTAATCTTTAAATTAAAGGATGCAGATGTCCTATAATGCAGGAATAGTAGGGATTTCAGCGAATCAACAGGCCTAAAATAAACAGTTCACGACACCTTTCCCCAAAATTTAGCCTTGTCAATATACTCCTGCAGGTGCGCTGCCAACTGATAATTGGAAGGTTTTTCCAGCAATGGATCATTATCCAGCAGCTCTTCTGCAGAGGCCCGCGCTGCCTCCAGGACTTTAAGGTCCTGCTTTAAATCTGCCAGTAAATATCCGATGTGTCCGCTTTGCCGGGTACCTTCCATTTCTCCGGGTCCGCGCAAGGCCATATCCACTTCCGATATCCTGAATCCGTCGGTAGTTTCCACCATGGTTCTGATGCGCGTCCTTCCATCATTTGATAGCTTATCACTTGTCATCAAAATGCAGAACGACTGATGCGCTCCTCTCCCCACCCGACCTCTTAACTGATGCAACTGTGCCAGTCCGAATCGCTCGGCATTTTCAATAACCATTACCGTTGCGTTGGGCACATTCACACCAACTTCTATTACTGTAGTGGAAACCAGTATGTGCGACTTCCCTACAACAAACCGCTGCATTTCAAAATCCTTTTCCTGCTGCGTCATACGTCCGTGCACCATGCCAATACTGTAAGTAGGTCGGGGAAAATCGCGTTCAAGGCCACGATAACCTTCCATGAGATTATTCAGGTCGAGCTTCTCCGATTCTTCTATCAAGGGATATACGATATACACCTGCCTTCCCAATGCAATCTGTTCTTTCAGAAAACCGAAAAGCATGAGTCTTTTGCTTTCATGGTAATGCAGTGTTCTGATCTCCTTACGGCCCGGAGGCAATTCATCTATTACGGAAACATCAAGGTCACCATACAAAGTCATGGAAAGGGTGCGCGGAATAGGAGTGGCTGTCATCACCAGTATATGCGGCGGATGGTCGTTCTTGGTCCAAAGCTTCGCCCTTTGTTCCACGCCAAAACGATGCTGCTCATCGATTACCACCATACCCAATTGATGGAATTGAACCGTTGCTTCAATGAGTGCATGGGTGCCAATTAATATATGTGTTTCACCGGCTACCAGTCGCTGCAACACGGCCTTCCGTTCTTTACCTTTTATATTTCCGGTAAGCAAATCTACCCGCACCCCGATGGCTTCGAGCAGGGGTACAAACCCCGCAAAGTGTTGTCTTGCCAGAATCTCTGTGGGAGCCATCAGACAAGTCTGGTAGCCATTGTCAATAGCCATTAGCATGGCCAATAGCGCTACAATCGTTTTACCGCTTCCTACGTCTCCCTGCAATAAGCGATTCATCTGATTTCCACTTACCACATCACTGCGGATGTCTTTTAAAACTCGCTTCTGTGCACCAGTCAACGGAAAGGGCAAACCTTCGTTGTAGAATTGCATAAAAATATTATCTATATTTTTAAATACAATTCCTTTATACATCCGGTGACGTTCTCCGCGTATGCGCAGGATACGCACCTGGTCTAAAAACAACTCTTCAAATTTCAACCTGCGTATGGCCTGCTGTTTTTCACGTTCACTGGCAGGATGGTGAATATGCTGCATGGCCAGGTAACGCGGTGTCAAGCGGTAGGCATTCCTGATTGTATCTGGAATACACTCGGGAATATCGGTCGCCGTCAGGCGCTTCAATAGCTCCTCTGTCATGCGCGCTATGACCTTGCTGCTGATGCCCCGGTTCTTCAACTTATCGGGTACCGAATACATGGGATCGAGCTTGCCTGCGGAAGTGGTAGCCGCATTTCCTGCCAGCTCAATTTCCGGGTGCATGATATTCAGTTTCCGCTGATAAAGATTAGGCTTGCCATATACAATATACAAGGTGTCCTCTTTGAGATAGCGCTTGAGCCAGGTGATACCGTTGAACCATACCAATTCGATGGTTCCGCTTGCATCCGATAAGGTGGCCGTAAGTCGTTTGGCTCGGGCATGCCCGACAACCTCAATATGGCGGATAATCCCCTTCAGCTGAACAGCACTGGCCTCCGGATCAATAGCCTGGATAGCGGTAAAGGAAGTTCTGTCGTTGTGCCGGTAGGGATAATAATAGAGGAGGTCGCGGAAGGTGTGTAACTGCATTCCTTCAGCCAGCAGACCCGCCCTAACTTCCCCCACCCCTTTCAGGAACATCAACGGAGTATCAAGTACACTACTCATGCTATTCGGTCAAAAATAATGAAAGTACAAGGAGGGATTATCAGATGTCACCGCCATACCACTATATTTATGTTTGAAATCACATCCATGAAAAATAAAAGTATATGGCTTTGGGTGCTATTATTCAGCACTATTGCTGCTAAAGCACAATTTCCGGGAATAGGTCACAGCACTATTACTTTCAATGATCCATCACGCCCGGGGAGGTTAATCACCACAGAAATTTATTACCCTGCGCTGAGCAACGGCGACGAGGTGCCTGTTGCTTCGGGGCCTAAATTTCCATTTGTCATTATGTCGCATGGTTTCCTGATGACATTCGATGCCTACGCCAATATCTGGGAAGAACTGGTTCCACTCGGCTACATTGTGGTGCTGCCCACAACTGCCGGAGAACTGTTGCCCGATCACGAACAATACGCGAGAGACATCGCCTTCCTGAGCAATAATTTCAGCAAGCTGTCGAAGTTTGCCGGTTCACTGTTCTACAACCGCATCCGCAATAAATGTGCTGCCATGGGCCATAGTATGGGAGGTGGTGCCACCTTACTGGCTGCCAGTTATCCCAATAAAATAACCACCACCATTACCTTCGCCGCTGCCGAAACCAGCCCCTCTGCTATTGCTGCCTGCCCTTCTATGACAGCCCCTTCGCTGGTATTTGCCACAGATGATGATTGCGTTACACCTCCGGCGGTGCATCAGATACCCATGTTTGAAGCATTGGGCGGTCCGTGTAATACCTACATTGAAATTGCCGGTGGCACCCATTGCCAGTTTGCCGATTATAACTTCACCTGCAGCCTGGGAGAATTATTCTGCGCTTCCGATATTTCCCGCAACACACAGCACAATCTGGTAAATACATTTATGGTCCCCTGGCTACAGCGCTTTCTGAAAAACAGCACTGCCGCCTACGACAGCTTCAACGACCTGTTACTTTCCACGGAGGGCATCACTTATGTGCAGGATTGTCCATTGCGCCTGCCTGCCGATGAATCTGATGAGGAGTCGCTGGAAATTTACCCCAATCCGGCAAGGGACGCTTTTCAACTGCTGGCACCGGAAGCCGGCTATGTGATGGTAACAGGCATAGATGGCAAAACAATCTGGGAGGGCAACCATGCCGGCAACTGGCAGACTATTTCCACTGCCCACTGGAGTGCCGGTATGTATAAGGTAATCTGGGTAGGCGAACAGGAACAAAGCAGCGCTACCCTGCTGATTGCAGACTGACTATTCCCACCGCCATGAATCGGTGAGTGTTTCCAGATCGTGAATCATAAAGTCGACCACAGGCCGGAGAGAATCCACATTGGGGCGGGCATAGAAATAAAGTGCACCCCGCACAAAGTGGGTGGTTGTATCTGTTAAAAAAAACTGGATATTACTGGCGGCATCACCTCCCACATAGTAGATGAGTCCCACCGAACCATGCCCGTTATCAAACTCTCTGGGCTGGATGTAATCGGCTTTGTTGGTATGCTTGTAGGTGAGCTCATAAGCTTCCTCCATCAGCCGCATCAGCGTGACATCAGGGCCTAACTCCTTATAGCTGAGATAGAGGGTGGCGTTGAGGCTGTCGCAAACAATATTCAGCCAGCATGCATCTGTAATCTCTTCATCAAAAAAAGTAGTCTTTCTTTCAACCCTGTAGTAACCGGGTAAATCGAAACTGTAAGGACAGTTATCGGTATGGTAGTGAATGTTTCCTTCATTCACCGGAAAATGAATGCGCGGATAGGCTTTGGGTTTGGGCACCCTATCGTAGGTGCAACCCACAACTGTTAACAGCAACAATAAAAATACGTATGGTAGTCTCGTATGCATAGGAAATAAAAAAGCCGGATGGAAACCCGGCTTTTAATGGTTTTACTTAGAAAGGGAGATCGTCATCAGCCTGGCTGTCCATTGCACCTCCCCTTGATCCCGAAGCAGTATCAGCAGCATCATTCTGATAATCGCCACCGCCATCTGCCTTGCGGTCCAGGAGTGTAAAGTTGTCGGCAATGATTTCAGTGGTATACCGCTTATTACCTTCCTTGTCATCCCAGGAACGGCTTTTGATTTTCCCTTCCAGATAAATCTTACTGCCCTTATGCAATAACTTGCCAGCAATATCAGCCAGTTTGCCCCACATTGCTATGTTATGCCATTCGGTATGATCTACCCTGTTACCCGCCTTATCGCGGTACACTTCCGTAGTGGCCAGACTAAAATTGGCAACTACATTTCCACCTTCAAAACTTCTTAATTCAGGGTCTTTACCCAGATTACCTACGAGAATCACTTTGTTAACTCCACTCATACATCTTGATTTAAATAATTGGTCAAATAAACTTTAAAAATAGCTAAATTCTAAGAGAAACTTTTTGATCATCACAGGGTAAGCGAACTTCGACAATTCAGCTTTGGGCACCCACTGACAATCGGGCGGACAAATGTCTGAAATATCCTCCAAATCAAAAACCAGAAACTGGCCCTGGATAGTTCGGTGCGTCAATTGCTGGGTATACATGGAGGAGGTAAAGGAAGGACTTTGGCCGGAAAGAACGGTCAGCTCCTGCGGTAACCGCGACCGCAACTGCCTCCACGAAAGAGGCTTGATGGGTTCAACGGCTGGAAAATCGTGCAGGTTCTGCCAGATATCTTTTTCAGCGCGGTGGCGGATGAGCACAGCATCGGGCGTCTGTAAGACAAGAAACTGCATAATGCGCTCTTTTTTGGCAATGCGCTTGGACTTCACCGGCAACAATGAAACCTCCTGCTCCTGATAAGCCCGACAGATATCGCTGGCAGGACAGTCGGAACAAAGGGGAGCCGCCGGTTTGCATACCTGGCTGCCAAAATCCATCATAGCCTGATTGAACAACGCTGGATCTGCCCCGGCAACTAATTGGTCAGCCCATGCCTGAATCTGTGCTTTGCCTTCCGGTTGGTCAACTGCCTCATGGTACCCTGCCATGCGCGCCAGCACCCGCATCACATTCCCATCGTTCACCGCCACAGGAATCCCATAGGCGAAGGCTGCGATGGCGCGACCGGTGTAAGGGCCTATGCCCGGCAATGCCAGCAGGCCTTCCAGCGTATCGGGGAAAACCCCATCTCTATCATTTGCTACTATGCGAGCTGCCGCCAGCATGTTGCGGGCACGGTTGTAATAACCCAGACCTTCCCACAATTTCATCACTTCTCCGTCAGGCGCTGCTGCAAGTACTTGTACATCAGGATACTGCTCGATAAAGCGGAGGTAGTAGGGCAGCCCCTGCTCCACCCTAGTTTGCTGTAGCAGAATTTCGCTGAGCCAGATTTTATAAGGGTCCTTTTCACCCACCCAGGGCAGGCTGCGCGCATTCCGGGTATACCAGTCTGTGAGGATGTTGCGAAAGGCGGAAGGAATGTAAGGCCCTGTTTTTCTAAATGCCATGAAATTCAACTAATTAACGAACTTTGCAGCAGTTGGTTTGTTTATGACTCATAATCAGATACCAACAAAATCTAATCCATGAGAAAATCAGAACTCGTTAACAAGATTTCAGAAAAGACCGGTATTCCCAAAGTAGATGTACTGGTGAGTATTGAAGCATTCTGCAAAGAAATAAAAGATTCGCTTTCAGAAGAAGAAAACGTTTACATCCGCGGATTCGGCAGCTTTATTGTCAAGACCCGAAAAGCAAAGATTGGAAGGAACATCAAGAAAAACGTGGCCATCCAGATTCCCGAACAAAAAATTCCCGCGTTCAAGCCGGCGAAAGTTTTTGTCAATGAGGTGAAGGAAGGCAAAAAGAAAAAGGGCTAATTCATTTTGAAAAAACAGGTACTTGTCGCAGGAGGTGCAGTTCTACTGGCATGCGCACTTTATTTTGGGTTCACCAACAAACCGCCGAAAGTCAGCGCTTTCGATGAAAAGAGAGCTGAGCTGATAGACAGCCTGGATGTGCCGTCTGAAACTACCATTGTAGCACTCCAGGCTGCCCTGAAGAAGGATCCTGAGAATCTGCAGCTGCTGGATAGCCTCTCTCACCTGTGGTTTCATGCGGGATTTCCGGCCATCGCCGCCGATTACGACCGGCAAATTGCAGATCTGAACCCCAGTGTCGAGCATTACCTCCGAGCAGGAAAATCATTCTTCGACGCCTTCCCTTCCGATACGAGCCAGAACATGCAAGTCAACCTGGTGTACGGCTCCCGCTACTGCTACGAAAAGGCCCTTGACATCGACAGCACCAACCTGGATGCGAGGATTGGCCTGGCTAGTGTATTTGTGCAGGGTACCAACGACCCCATGAAAGGCATTCTGATGTTGCGGGAACTCGATGTGGAGGTTCCGGGTAACCCATTGATTAACATGGAATTAGGTCGTTTTTCCGTAATGAGCGGGCAATATGATAAAGCTATTGAGCGATTTATAGTGGTATTACAGAAAGATTCCTTAAATTTGCAGGCTCATTTTTTGCTGGCAGAAAGTTATATGGCCGTTGGCGATACACTACAGTCGGTAGAAGTACTGAGAAGGACACAAGGACTGACGGGTGATCCTGTTTTGGATAATCAAGTCAGACAATATATAGAGTCGTTAACGAATTAAATTATTTCCAATGCCTTGCGGTAAGAAAAGAAAAAGACATAAGATAGCTACCCACAAGCGTAAAAAAAGGCTTAGAAAGAACCGTCACAAGAAGAAATAGTATTTCTTCCGATTTCGGTTTCCTGCTTCTTCTTCCCTGAACAGAGCCTTAATTTTTTAATGCTGGTCATGCATAGCATGGCACAACAAAGAAGCTTGTGGAAAAAGACCTCATCATCAACTCAACCTCGAAAGGGGTTGAGATGGCTTTATTAGAAGATAGTCAACTGGTAGAACTGCACCGTGAAGGTGAATCCGGAGGATTTCGCGTAGGCGATATCTATCTGGGTCGCGTGCGGAAAGTGAGCCCCGGACTGAATGCCGTATTCGTAGACGTAGGATTTGAGCGCGATGCCTTCCTGCACTACACTGACCTCAACCCCCATTTCAAATCGATTGTGAAATACACCCAGCTGGCCCTGGGAGGTAAGCCCGTCAGCATGCAGGCTTTCCGCAAGGAAGAGGAGATCATCAAGACGGGGAAAATCAACAATGTAGTTAGCAAAAACCTGCAGGTCATGGTGCAGGTGATTAAAGAACCCATTCAAACCAAAGGCCCCCGGCTGAGTTGCGAATTATCGCTTCCCGGCAGGTACCTCGTGCTGACGCCCTTTAATGAAGTAGTAGGTGTCTCCCGAAAAATAGAATCCGCAGATGAGCGCAAACGCCTGCAGAAAATAATTGAATCTATCCGCCCGAAAGGATTCGGCGTAATCGTCCGCACCGTAGCCGAAGGACAGAGCGTGCAGGTGCTCCACAATGACCTCCTTAGCCTGGTGCAGAAATGGGATGACATCACAGCCCGGCTGAAGGACGCGCAACCGCCACACATACTTTTTTCAGAATCCAGCAAGACCAATACCCTGCTGCGCGATATACTCAATGATTCCTTCCACTCCGTAGTATCCAACGATACGGGCATTGTGAACGACATCAGGAGCTATATCAAACAAATATCTCCCGGCTCGGAAAAAATCGTTTCGCAGCACAATGGCAACAGGCCTGTGTTCGATACATTCGGTGTAACCCGACAGATAAAATCCTTATTCGGCAGAACGGTTAACATGTCGAGTGGCGCCTACCTCATTATTGAGCACACAGAAGCGCTGCACGTCATTGATGTGAACAGTGGGAATAAATCTGCCGTAAAAGGCGACCAGGAATCGAATGCAGTGGCTGTCAACCTGGAGTCGGCACGGGAAATTGCCCGTCAACTTCGCCTGCGCGATATTGGCGGTATCATCATCGTCGACTTCATAGATATGCGGAAACCCGATAACCGTAAAATGGTCTATCAGGAATTGCGCAATGCCATGAGCAACGACCGCGCCAAGCATTCCGTACTCCCTATCAGTAAATTTGGCGTAGCACAAATAACCCGGCAACGCGTGCGTCCGGAGGTCAATATCACCACCTCTGAAATGTGCCCCAGTTGTAACGGTACAGGAAAGATTGAAGCCAGCATTCTCATTCTGGTAGATATTGAAAGAAAACTCACCCATCTGATAGAAAAGCAGAATCAGAAAAAATTGCGATTGGTGGTGCACCCCTTCCTGGAAGCCTATATCAAGCGGGGTCGCCTGTTTGGCAGCCTTCAATGGAAATGGTACAGAACACTGAAACAGTGGGTTACAGTGCAGGGAAACGACAACTATCAATACATGGAGTACCACTTCTTCGATAAAAACGACGAAGAAATCCTCGTTGACTAAATAAACAGTTGTTATGGACCTTCGTGAAAATGCACTTAAAGTATTAGAGGATAGCAAACTGATTGAAGACCTCAAGACATTCTCCCCCACCAATGTCTTCCCTTCAGAACATTCTATCCTTGAAAACAGAGATTATATCCGCTACCTTCCTTTTCTCTTGTCCGGAACGGTAAAGGTGATTGGCGAAGATGATAACGGCAACGAAATACTGTTGTATTATATCTATCCCGGCGAAACCTGCATCATGTCAGTACTGGGAGCGCTCAACGATGAAAGAAGCAAAGTGAGGGCTGTGGTAGATGAAACAGCGGAAATCATGATGATTCCGGTGGAGAAGACGCAGTACCTCGTGACCCGCTACCCCAGCTGGTCTGCATTTATTTTCCGATTATACCACAAGCGTTTCGAAGAACTCCTCAAAATGGTGAATTCCATTGCCTTCACTAAAGTCGATCACCGCCTCGAAGAACTCCTGAAAAGCAAGTCGCGGCATGCCGGCAGCCCCGAGCTGAACGTAACGCACAAACAACTGGCAGATGAACTGGGCACCGCCCGGGAAGTAGTTTCCAGATTACTCAAACAAATGGAGAAAGAGGGCAAGCTGGAACTGGGCAGAAACAGAATTCTGCTGAAAAAATAGCCACGGTAACCTTCATCACCAACGGAACCTGCAGAGCGTTCTATTTTTGCCTCAAAATAATTCAAATATGTATCTAGAAGACTTACTCAAAGAGGA
>DDYY01000019.1 GCA_002346225.1 Bacteroidetes bacterium UBA3022 | reverse complement strand
CGGAGGACTTACCGCACCCATGCCGCCTGTGTTTAATCCGGTATCGCCCTCACCGATGCGTTTGTAGTCTTTGGAAGGTGGTAAAATTTTCCAGCTCCGGCCATCGGTAAGAATGATGACCGTCAATTCTGTTCCCTTCAGGAATTGTTCTACGACTACCTTGCTGCCCGCAGTACCAAACTTACCTCCCAGCATATCGCTGAAGGCGGCTGTCGCTTCAGCCACATCCTGACAGATCAGCACGCCCTTTCCCGCAGCCAGTCCATCGGCCTTTAAAACGACAGGCATACTGTGCTGCTGCAAATAGGCGATGCCTGCTTCCAGCTGGGTACCATCGAAGGTTTGGTAGCTGGCAGTGGGAATACGGTGGCGCAGCAGAAACTGCTTGGCAAAATCCTTACTGCCTTCCAGCTGCGCTCCGATGGCCTGTGGTCCTATGACGGCCACATCGGGAAGTTCCCGGTGGCAGAAATCTACAATGCCATGTACCAGCGGGTCTTCCGGACCCACCACTAACATATTTATTTTTTCTCTGCGACAAAAGTCGGCAATAGCTGCAAAGTCATTGACTTCCATGGCAACATTGGTACCCAGCGCCGAAGTACCCGGATTGCCGGGAGCGATATACAATTGAGTGCACAAGGGGGAGGCAGCTATCTTCCACGCGAGGGCATGCTCTCTGCCACCTGAACCCAACAACAGAATATTCATATAACTACTTTGCTGCAAAGGTAGATAATGGAACGCTGACCCGCAGCGGACTGCCTGTGCGAGCGCCGCATTGCTGATGACCTCCCTATACTTTTGAACCACCCGGCCCGGTATTGTGTTGCATCCGACAGTCAGCTACTATCTTTGCCGCACCAATGAAAGTTACAGAACGCATCCATCAGGCCACCTCTACCCTGCTCAGCTTTGAGGTATTGCCTCCGCTGAAGGGAAAAAGTGTGCAAAGCATTTACGATATACTCGACCCCCTGATGACATTTAACCCCGCTTTTGTGAATGTAACGTATCACAGAAGTGAATATATGTATAAGAAGAGAAGCGAGGGAATATTCGAAAAAATATACACCCGCAAGCGGCCGGGTACAGTAGGGATTTGTGCTGCCATTCAATTCAAGTACAAGGTAGATGCTGTGGCCCACCTGATATGCGGTGGTTTCACCAAAGAAGATACCGAAGACGCGCTGGTAGACCTCTGGTTCCTGGATATAGAAAACGTGTTGTTGCTGCGCGGTGATGCCGCCCGCAATGAAAGGGTATTTGAACCGGAACCGGGAGGCCATGCCCATGCCATTGACCTGGTGAAGCAGGTAGTGAATATGAACAAGGGCCTCTACCTGGAAGAAGAACACCAGGGTGGAAAGACCGATTTCAATATCGGTATCGCCGGATATCCCGAAAAGCATTTCGAAAGCCCTAATATGAGTACCGACCTCAAGGTGCTGAAAGAGAAGGTGGATGCAGGTGCCCACTACATCGTGACCCAGATGTTCTTCGACAACCAGAAATTTTTTGCTTTTGAGAAGAAGTGCCGCGAAGCAGGTATCCATGTCCCGATTATTCCCGGACTCAAGCCCCTGACTGCCGCTGCACAAATCAATACCATTCCACGCATTTTTCACGTAGATATACCGGAAGCGCTGGCAGATGCTGTTGAAAAGGCCGGCAGTGCAGAAGCGGTGCAAAAGGTAGGCACGGATTGGTGCGTCGAGCAAAGCCGCGAACTGAAGGCTGCCGGCGTACCTTGTCTGCACTATTACACCATGGGCAAGATTGATGTGATGCGTTCCATTATGCAGGAAGTTTTCTGAACCCGGTACCGCCCCGGCGAAGCTGACCCACCGGCTTTTTAGCCCCGGGGGTAGTGGTAGCCCGCAGCCCGACCGCAGGAAAGGGCGAGGACTACAAACGGACCACGGGACTGCCGCCAGTGGTGGCTGCCCTGCTGCTTGCTCTTATTTCCAGCTGATGGCTCCCAGCTGGTAACGGGTCTCCTCACCGTTTTCCAGTACAACGAGCTGCCCCTGTTCATCCACCTCCTTTACCACCGCCAGAAATGTATGATCGCCCCGACGGAACTGCAGGGTGCGGCCCTTACCCCAGAGGTTTTGTTCGTAGCGCTCGTGCAATTGCCGGACAGTGCCCGCGTTGGGCTGGCTGCGCAGCAGGAGGTAACCGGCCTCGAGGTGTTGCAACAATTTTTGCAGCAATTGCTCCAGATCGAATGTTTGTCCGGTTTCGCGTGTCAGACTGGTGGCAGCGGGTAAATCGGGGAATGCCGTTTGATGGACATTAAGCCCTATGCCGATGATGGCGGTCTCAATATTGCTGCGCATTCCTATCTCAATGAGTATACCTGCAGCTTTGCGGCCTTCGATGAGTAGGTCGTTGGGCCACTTGATATGAAGCGATTTACCGGGAAGCAGGGACTCAATGGCATCGTACAGGGCGAGTGCCACAACCTTGTTCAGCAGGAATACATCGGATGGCGCCAGAAAAACAGGCCGATACAGCAGGGAAAAAGTAAGATTTTGCTCCGGCTCCGTCACCCATGTCTTATTGCCCTGCCCTTTTCCCTGTGTCTGGTGCAGCGCCCACACAACGGTACCATCGGCTACCGGGCCCTGTTGGAGCATGCTGCGCAGCGTGGCATTGGTGGATGGGAGGGTATTGTAACGGATTAAAACCTTTCCGGTAAATAAGGTGTTATGGATGCTGGACAAAGAATACTTAATTTTGTGTAACATTAGTAAAACTGAGTGAGAAAAAAAGACCGCAGCACTTCTTCGTTGCAATATTCTAAAACCGGCCTCGTCATAGATAGTATTCAGGATAAAAAAGGGGAGGACATCGTTGTCCTGAACCTGGAACATATCCCGGATACGGCAAGCAATCAGTTCATCATTTGTCAGGCCGACTCCACCACGCAGGTGCGGGCTATCGCTAATAATATCATTGACCGTTTGGACGATGAGATGAATGAGGTGCCTTACAGCAAGGAAGGGCTGGACAGGTGTGAATGGGTGCTGGTCGATTATATTGACACTGTGATTCACATTTTTACGAAAGAAAAAAGAAACTTTTACCAGCTGGAAGACCTCTGGCATGATGCGGTGATGGAAGCGATCCCGAACATTAATTAACAGAACATGAGTACAAATCAGAAAAAGACCCCTAAAACTCCCAATAAAAAATTCAATTTCTATTGGATATACGGCGCTATTGCCGTGTTTCTTATTGCCCTGCAGTTTTACCAGTTCAGCGGTACCCCCAGCAAGAACATCAAAGAATCCAAGCTCTACAATCAGATGCTAGCCGATGGTGACGTGGACAGCATTGTCATTGTGAACGGTACACTGGTGGAAGTTTGGATTCGGGAAGACCGCCTGAAAAAGGATGTTTACCAGAAAGACAAGGTGCCGGAAACGGGACCGCAGTATGCTATGGAAATCAGCCTGAACAGCAATTTTGAAGACCGGCTGGATAAAGCCCAGGCTGATGTAGACAATAAAATAACGCCATCCTATACCACGCGCCGCGACTGGCTGCCGACTATTTTGAGCTGGTTGTTGCCTTTATTCCTGCTGGTAGCAGTATGGCTGTTCATCATGCGCCGCATCACCGGTGGTGGTGGCATGGGCGGCGGCGGCCAGATATTCAATATCGGCAAAAGCAAAGCCAACCTGTACGATAAGGACACCAAGGTCAACGTGACCTTCAACGATGTGGCAGGTCTGGATGAAGCCAAAGAAGAAGTGATGGAGGTGGTAGACTTCCTGAAAAATCCTAAGAAATATACTTCCCTGGGTGGTAAGATACCCAAAGGGGTGTTGCTGGTAGGCTCGCCCGGAACCGGTAAGACCCTGCTCGCCAAGGCCATGGCCGGTGAAGCACAGGTGCCATTCTTCAGCATATCGGGTTCTGACTTTGTGGAGATGTTCGTGGGTGTGGGTGCCTCCCGGGTGCGCGACCTGTTCAAACAAGCCCGCGAAAAAGCACCTTGTGTGATTTTCATTGACGAGATTGACGCCATCGGTCGTGCCCGCGGCAAGAACATGATGCAAAGCAACGACGAGCGCGAAAACACGCTGAACCAGTTGCTGGTAGAAATGGATGGTTTCGGTACCGATAAGGGTGTGATCATTCTGGCGGCCACCAACCGTCCCGATGTACTGGATCCCGCCCTATTGCGTCCGGGTCGTTTCGATAGGCAAATCAGTATTGACAAACCCGACCTGAATGGTCGCGAGCAGATATTCAAAGTACACCTGAAACCGGTGAAAGTATCGAAAGATATGGATGCCTATAAGCTCGCATTGCAGACACCCGGTTTTGCCGGAGCGGAAATCGCCAACGTTTGTAATGAAGCAGCGCTGATAGCAGCCCGTCGCGGTAAAAAGTTTGTAGAGATGCAGGACTTCAACGACGCGATTGACCGTGTGATTGGCGGACTCGAGAAAAAGAACAAGCTCATTAGCCCCGACGAGAAAAACATCATCGCTTACCACGAGGCCGGACACGCTATCTGCGGATGGTTCCTGGAACACGCCGACCCACTGGTGAAGGTGAGTATTGTTCCGCGCGGAGTAGCCGCATTAGGCTATGCCCAATACATGCCGAAAGAGCAGTTCCTCTACACCACTGAGCAATTGAACGATATGATGGCCATGACCCTGGGTGGTCGCGCAGCCGAAGAGATTGTGTTTGGTCGCATCAGCACAGGTGCCCAAAATGACCTGGAGCGGATAACCAAGATGGCTTACGCCATGGTAACCCTTTACGGTATGAACAAGCGCATCGGTAACCTTTCCTTCAATGATCCGCAACAGGATTACCGGTTTGCGAAACCTTACTCCGAAGAACTGGCCAAGGCCATTGATGAAGAGGTGCATAAAATTATTGAAGACGCCTACATCCGCACCAAGCAATTGCTGAGTGATAAGCGGGGACAGCTGGAAGCAGTTGCACAGGAGCTGTTGAGCAAGGAAATCATCTTCAAGGCAGATATGGAACGGTTGATTGGCAATCGCCCATTTGAAGAGCATAAGATGCATGAAGACCTGACCGCTCCGCTGTCGACCATGGAGCCTGCTTCGGACAAAAGCGAGGACACAGACCCTGCCGCACCGGAAGTAGAAAGTCCGCAAGAAGAAGAAGTAAAAGAATAAAACCCCTGCAAAGCCACCTGTCAAAATCAGGTGGCTTTTTTAGAATATCAGCGATTGAAGAACCTTTCAGGCACAAATAGCATTACCTAAGCAACAACTATGAAAATCGGAATTGTTTGTTATCCCACTTATGGTGGAAGCGGTGTTGTGGCTACGGAACTGGGGAAAGCCCTCGCCGACAAAGGGCATCAGGTGCATTTCATCACCTACAAGCAACCCTTCCGCCTCGATTCTTTCCATGAAAACATTTTCTACCACGAGGTGAATTTCAACAATTATCCCTTGTTTGAATTCCCCCCTTATGAAACCGCATTAGCCAGCAAGATTGTGGATGTGGCACTCTATGAAAAGCTGGAGTTGCTGCACGTGCACTATGCAATTCCGCATGCCAGTGCAGCCTATATTGCCAAGCAAATTCTCAAGGAAAAGGGATTTCATTTGCCCTTCATAACAACCCTGCACGGTACCGACATTACCCTGGTAGGCAAGGACGAAACATTCGTTCCCGTGGTTACTTTTTCCATTAATAAGAGCGATGGTATCACCGCAGTTTCCGAAAGCCTGAAGAACGAAACCTACGAGCACTTTGATATCCATTCCGATATTGAGGTCATTCCCAACTTTATCGATTTTTCTCGTTTCAAGAAATTGAACAAGGAGCACTTCCGCAAAGTAATTGCCCGCAATGGCGAGAAAATCATCATGCACACTTCGAACTTCCGCAAGGTGAAAAGAGTGGATGATGTGATTCACGTGTTCTGCAAAATCCGCGATCAGATAGACGCCAAATTGTTGCTGGTGGGTGACGGCCCTGAGCGGCAGCACATAGAAAAACTCAGCCGCCAGCTGTGCAGGCATGAGGATGTCCATTTCCTCGGAAAACAGGAGGCGGTAGAGGAACTGCTGGCGATTTCCGATTTATTCATCCTGCCATCTGCTTCAGAAAGTTTCGGACTGGCTGCACTGGAAGCTATGGCCTGCCAGGTACCCGTCATCAGCACGAATACCGGTGGCTTGCCTGAAATCAATATCCACAACGAGACAGGCTTTATGGCCGATGTAGGCGATACGGCTAAGATGGCCACTTTAGCGATCGATCTGTTGCAGGATGAAAGCCGGCTGAAGCAGTTCAAGCAAAATGCCTACGAACAGGCACAGCGCTTCTCGATAGAAAAGATTGTTCCGATGTACGAAGCCTACTACGAAAAAGTACGCACCACATCCACCACCCCCATTTCGTGACCATGAGCATCAGCATCAATACACCGGCATTGCTGTTTCCGGCCATCAGTCTGATCATGCTGGCATATACCAACCGCTTTCTGGCCTTGTCGGGTGTTATCCGCAACCTCCACGATAAATACCGCAAGAACGAAGCCAGCCCTTTTCTGAAAGAACAAATCAGCAATCTGCGTTACCGACTAAAACTGGTGCGGCGGATGCAGTTTCTGGGCGTACTCAGTTTCATCATCGCCCTTCTAAGTATGTATTTAATTTATATAGAAGAATTTCCTTGGGCGAATATTTGCTTTGCGGCATCCATGGTGCTCTTCTCCGGTAGCCTGATACTGTCGCTTATCGAAATCCTGCGCAGCACCCGCGCCCTGGAGCTGGAACTCAGCGACATGTCGGATGACGAAGACCTTGCGATTGTGAAATACATCCGAAAGATAGGACGCAAGGAAAAGCCCTGAACGCAGGCACAATTCCTTACATTTGTCGTATAAACTTTCAAGATGTCACTTACAGATACCATCAATAACGACATAAAGACGGCCATGAAAAGCAAGGACGAGGCTGCATTGCGCGCCTTGCGGGGCATCAAGTCGGCATTGTTACTTGCTAAAACGGAAAAAGGTGCCGGCGACAGTATTTCCGGAGAGAAAGAGCTGCAAATTTTGCAGAAGCTGGTGAAGCAACGCAAGGAAAGTCTGGATATTTATGTGCAGCAAGGCAGAAAAGATCTTGCAGATGCAGAAGCAGAGGAGATTGCCGTCATCGAACGCTACCTGCCGGCACCCATGAGTGAGGCGGAATTGCGGGCAGCACTTACCGAAATCATTGCCACCACCGGTGCTTCCGGCCCTGCCGATATGGGCAAGGTCATGGGCGCCGCTACCCAACAACTGGCAGGAAAAGCAGATGGCAAAACCATCTCTGCCATGGTGCGTACCCTATTACAACCATGATTATCGACCTCGTTTACGGGGGCATTATCGCCATTGCTGTTTTCCGGGGTTTCCGGTTCGGACTGGTATTCTCCATTTTCTGGCTCATCAGTATAGTTGCGGGCATACTGGCTGCAGTTTCCCTCAGCCATATTACTGCCAGCTACCTCGAGCGATGGTTCCACATAGCTCCGGCTTTTCTGCCCTTACTGGCCTTCCTCCTCACGATGGTGCTGGTGGTAATGGTGGTGCGGATGCTCGGCAAATTGATGGACGGACTCTTCAAGGTATTGCAACTGAGCACCCTGAACAAACTGGCGGGCGCACTGGTATGGGGCGTCATTGCCTCCTTGCTGTTCAGCACGGTGTTGTGGTATGCCAACAATATGTCGGTGTTCAAGCCTGAACTTATCGCCGACTCCAAAGTATTTTCACCCCTGATCGCCTTTGCTCCGTTTACCATGGATATCATCGGCAGTTTGCTGCCGAGTGCGGGCAGTATTTTCGACAGGCTGCAGGAATGGTTCGATAGCGCCGGACAATTGCCTACCTCCGACTTAAGAGCCGTATGATACTCCTGATAGACAACTACGATTCTTTTACATGGAACCTGTTTGACTACCTCAGCCAGGTGGGAAAAACCGTGCAGGTGGTGCGCAATGACGCTATAACCATTCCGCAGATTGCCGCCCTGCAACCGGAGGCCATCGTACTATCGCCCGGTCCCGGCAGCCCACCCGACGCCGGCATCACCATGGAGGTGATTGCGCAATTCCACCGGCAGCTTCCCCTGCTGGGCATTTGCCTCGGCTACCAGGCCCTGGGCATGTACTTTGGAGCAGCGCTGGTGCATAGTCCCGTGCCGGTGCATGGCAAAACAAGTACCATCCGACACCAAGGCACCGGATTGTTTCAGGATATCCCCAATCCCACCTCGGTAATGCGCTACCACTCCCTGAACATTCGCTCCTGGCCCGACTGCCTCGAGTGCACCGCCGTTACCGAAACCGATGAGCCCATGGCATTGCGCCACCGTACTTTGCCACTCACAGGTGTGCAGTATCATCCCGAAAGCATCCTCACCCCTTACGGACTTGCCATGCTGCGCAATTGGGTAGCAACATTGCACCCGGTCTCTTAGTATTACCAAACTTGTTAAAACGTGTATATTTGTAACATACCCTGATGGCTATGGAGCAAAACATAATAGAGGAGCAAGGATTTAAATATGTAGAAGAAGGGGAAGGGGAAGTGCTGATGTTATTGCACGGACTGTTCGGAGCCCTGAGTAATTTCTACGATATTCTGGAAACATTCAAGGACACCCACAAGGTGGTGATACCCATTCTGCCATTGTACGATTTGCCCATTGATGAAACCACAGTGCTGGGCTTTGTGCAATACGTGGAGAAATTTGTGGCCCACAAAGGATACGACAAGGTTATCGTGCTGGGCAATTCACTGGGCGGCCATATTGCCCTGATTTATGCCTTACAGAACATCGATAAAATCAAAGGCGTGGTGCTCACCGGCAGCTCCGGATTATTTGAAAGCGCCATGGGCGACAGCTACCCCAAGCGCGGCGATTACGACTACATCAAACAAAAGGCCGAACTGACCTTCTACAATCCCGAACATGCCAGCAAAGAACTGGTAGATGAGCTGTTCGATATTGTCAACGACCGCAACAAGGTGATTCGCGTGCTGGCAACCGCCAAGAGTGCCATCCGTCAGAACCTGGGAGAAGAGCTCCACAACATCACTGCCCCGACACTTTTAATTTGGGGGAACAATGATACCATCACACCACCGTTTGTAGGAGAGGAATTCCATAAGCTGATACCCCATTCCAGGCTGGTGTTCATCGATAAATGCGGACACGCCCCCATGATGGAACAGCCCGAATTGTTCAATCAGCACTTGCGGGAGTTCCTGGAAGAAATACAATAATTTGCTCGCACGCGATATCATAACAGAAAATATTCCGCCGCTGAAAAGCAGCGATACCGGTGAGCGCGCCATCGACTGGATGATAGAATTCAAACTGTCGCACCTGCCGCTGGTAGACAACAAGAAATACCTCGGACTGGTATCGGAAGAAGACATTCTCGATTTCAACGATACGGCAGAAAAACTGGGCAACTATCTCAAAAATTTATATAAACCTTATGTACTGGCAGATGAGCACATCTTCGAGGTGCTTCGGGTGAGTGCTACACTTAACTCGCCGGTGATACCCGTGGTGGATGCCGATATGAACTACATGGGTATGATTACGCTGCAAAGCCTGCTGTACCATTTCGCTTCGATGACCTCCATCAAAGGTACCGGTGGGGTGATTGTGCTGGACCTGATCAGCAAATCAGATTATGTACTGAGCGACATCGCCCGAATAGTTGAAAGCAACGGAGCGCATATTCTCAGCCTCTTTATGGACAATCATATCCAGGGTGAGCATACCCTTACTATTAAAGTCGACACTACCGACATTCGCCATATCGCTGCCACATTCGAAAGATATGAATATCAAATAAAGGCATATTTTGAAGAATCCGACCTGGGCGATATCTACAAAGACCGCTTCGATTCCTTCATGAACTACCTGAATATCTGACCCGTGTCCGGTCGAATATTACTTTTTTTTCTCTGTATGCTGACAGCAGCCGGCCTGACTGCTCAGACAGATACTGCAGCCTACACGGTGATTGACACCATCATCATGGTGGGCAATGAAAAAACCAAAAGCTATGTCATTGAAAAGCAAATGGTGGTGCATACCGGCGACACCCTGTTGCTGTCGGAAGCAGATAGCCTGATGTTGCGCAGCAGGAACAATATTTTCAATACCGGATTATTCCTGTCGGTAACCACCAATTACTTCATCAACACCCAGGGCACGGCGCAGGTTATTGTAACGGTCGATGAAAGATGGTTCCTGTTCCCCAAGCCCTGGATAGACCTGGCCGACCGCAACATCAACTACTGGTGGTTCGAGCAAAACCATAGCTTAAACAGGCTGGAATACGGCCTCGATCTTATTCATTACAATCTCACCGGCCATGGCGACCGCCTGAATTTTCGCACCGTGCTGGGGTTTACACAAAAGCTGGAAGTGCTGTACGAACGCCCCTTCCTTTCCCCAACATCTGAAACGGGTGGTGGCTTCTACGCCATGTATGCCCGCAACAGGCAAACATTTATCAATACCATCAACAACGAACAGTTGTTTTTTGAAACCGGTCCCTTTTTGCGCGACCGCATCAAAGCAGGTGTGTTCGTGCGGCATCGCCAGGGACCTTATCGTTTGCATATTGGCCAGTTGCGCTACAATGAAACAACCATCAGCGATACGGTGGCCGTGCTTAATCCCCAGTACCTGGGCTCGGGCAAAACCCGGCAACAGTTTTTCAGCGTATTCTATTCCTTTATCGATGATAAGGTGGACAACCGGTCTTATCCGCTCGATGGTCATTTCCTGCGCGTAGACCTGCAGAAAAGAGGACTGGGCATTTTCGATGATGTAGACCAGTATTATGTGGGAGCACAATTCAACCGCTACCACGCCTTCAATGCAAAATGGTACGGCGCGTGGATGCTGAATGGCCGCCTGAACATCGCCAAAGAATACCCCTACTTCCTCGCCGAAAACCTGGGCTATTGTGAAAATTTCGTGCGCGGATACGAGTACTACGTCATGGACGGACAGGCTGTGGGATTGATGCGTTCCAACCTACGATTCAAGGCACTCGATTTTGTAGCGGAAAGCCCCTTATTCCGCAACACTTCTTTCAGTACGGTACCTATTCAGGCTTACCTGAGAGTATTTGCAGATGCCGGTTACGTGGCCGATGATACCTTTACAGCCACCAACGACCTGAACAATACCTTCCTGTACTCTGCCGGCCTCGGCTTGGATGTTACCAGCTATTACGACTGGGTGTTCCGCTTCGAGGGAGCAGTAAATGCACTGGGAGAATTCGGCTTATATTTACATATCGGTTTAGACCTCAATACTTATGAGAATTGCAGTTTATGGTAGGTTGATCCACAAGGAGGCCATTCCTTATATCCAGGAATTGTTCGATTTGTTGGCGGCAAGAAATATAGATTTTTATATCTATGAAAAATACTATGCCCACCTCATCAAGAACATCCGCTTCGGCTCCACCCCAAAGACATTCTCCTCCATAGATGCACAGGGGTTGCACGAAACCGACTACATGCTGAGTTTGGGTGGTGATGGCACCCTGCTCGACACCATAACCCTGGTGCAGGATAGCAATATTCCGATACTGGGCATCAACATCGGTCGGCTGGGCTTTCTGGCAGGCATTTCCAAGGATGAAATAAAAGCCTGTATCGATGCGCTGGAAAGCCGGTCGTATTCACCTGACCCGCGCACCCTCATCCATGTCGATTCGAATATCGGACTTTTCGACGGGCACCCTTATGGCTTAAATGAGTTTACCATCCACAAGAAAGACTCCTCTGCCATGATTACCATTCACACCTATATTAACGGTGAGTTCATGATGAGTTACTGGTGCGATGGCCTCATCATCAGCACCCCCACTGGCAGCACGGGTTATTCGCTAAGTTGCGGTGGCCCTATCATCTTTCCATCATCTGCCAACTTTGTTATTACGCCCGTAGCACCCCACAATCTCAATATCCGGCCTATTGTTGTGAGCGACGACTCTGTCATCAGCTTTGAAATAGAGGGCCGCAGTGAAAAATTTCTGGCTTCCTTAGACAGCCGTCATGAAACCATAGATAGCAAGGTACAACTGGCCGTTCGCAAAGAACACTTCACTGTCACCCTTTTGCGCCTGCACGAAAGCAACTTCCTCGATACGCTCCGCAACAAGTTAGGGCTGGGTTACGATCGAAGGAATTAATTTTATTCTATACGTTTTTTTTCATCTGGTTTATTCCATAAATTAATCGTTCGCAATTGCACAACGGCGTGGTATCGGGCATTTAACATAAAAATGACATCGTTTTCCTTGCTTATGCAGGAAAAATAGCGTATTATCGTACAAATTCCTGATATGAAAACTACCCACTACCCACTACCCACTACTTATTACTTTACTACTGCTCTTCCTGAATAATTCCATGAAAGCCCAGCAACTCCTATATAAGGTCTGGGAACAAACCACCGGCATGCCCGACACTGTCGACTGGAGTGCCCATGTAAAAGACGCCTCCGGTAATTTGTATGTCACCGGCAACACAATAGCAGGTTCTGAACTGGCCAATGTCCTCACTACGGTATATGACCGCTTTGGTACGGTAAAATGGCAGGCGGAGTACAACAGCAGCTATGACCATAATGACTACGGAACGGCTATCTCCATAGATAATGATAAGAATGTCTACGTAGCGGCAACTTCCTTTACTTCTGCCACGAACTATTACGATTACCTGGTCATCAAATACGATAGTACAGGCACTGAACTATGGACTACCACTTACAATGGTCCGGGCAGCCTTTTCGATATTCCTTCCGATGTATTGGTTGACACTTCCGGTAATGTGTATGTCACAGGAGGCAGCCAGGGCAGCGGCACAGGTTATGACTATGCCACCATCAAGTACAACCCATCCGGCACCCAGCAATGGGTGAGCCGGTACAACTATAATGATAATGACGATGCGGCCAGCGGACTGGCCCTCAATGGCTCAGGCCAGGTAGTAGTGAGCGGTGCCAGTGCCCAGGCGGTTGACAACTGGGACTTTGCCACGGTGAAGTACCACAAGACTACCGGTGCACAGCTGGCCCTTCAGCGGAGCACGGCCAGTGGCCTGGGTATAGACCGCGTGAATGCATTGGCAATAGATGCAGAAGACAATATCTACCTGACGGGAAGGGCTTCGGTGACCGCAGAAGGGTATAATATCCGTACCGTGAAACTGGACAGCCTGCTGGGGTCTGTATGGGTGAAGACCCACGACCTGGCAGAAGGCGATGATGCCGGTACCGGTATCTGGGTGGATACGGAAGGCTATGTGTATGTGTGTGGAGAGGTGACCTCTGCTGATGGTGCTACCCATGCTATCCTCATCCGCTATGAGGCAGATGGTACGGTAGACTGGACGAAGGTGACGCAGGCCAACAATGGCGAATTACTCCATATCAGCTATTCGGCTATCAGTATGACCGATGACGAACAAACCATAGCTGTCGCAGGCAATAGCGATAATGGCTCCAACACCGATATGGTGCTCCACCTGTACGATACGGCAGGAACAGTATTATGGAAAGAGGTATGGGATGGCAGCGGACAGGGAGACGATGCAGTCTACTTTGTGAGCACGGACAGCGACAACGAGATCTTTTTGGGCGGCAAGGCCTGGAATGGCACAGCTGATGAGAGCACCTTCATCAAATACAAACTGAGCGACTACATCACCCCACCCGATGACGACCCCGACAAACCGGCTTATGCCGGCTGGTGGGAAAATAAGGGGCAGCTCATTGATACGGATAACAACAGCAGAACAGATATCAAATACTACACAGACCGGCATTACCCGGCCTTGTATGCCACAGATGATAGTTTGTTCATGGTCTTCAGCCGTATAGACACCAGTACCACCACAGATGATACGCTGGCCAGGATAGACATGGGTTTTGTGGGTAGCAGCAGTACTAAGGAAGTAATGAAGGCCACCAGCCAGGGGGGCGAGTACAGGAACTTCTTTTTGGCACACACAGGATCAGATGGGGTAACCAACGTACAGAAAACCGACAGGTTATACACAAAAGACCTCTACCCCAAGGTGGACCTGATGCACTATTTTGACCAGGCGGGAGTGAAATTCTACCTCATCATCCAGCCTGGCTACAGCCAGCAGAATGACCCGATAGAAATGGTGTTCAACGGAGCGACCATCACATTTAACACAGATACCACCCTGACCCTGGAAACAGACATAGGCAGGATAGACCTCAGAAAACCCGAAGCCTACCAGATAGAAACAGACGGCAGCCGCACCGACCTGACCTGGCACCCTGAATACACTGATGAAGGAAGCGGGGTAGTGGGATTATCATTGGGTAGTTATACAGGCAGCAAGGTGTTGGTGTTGGAGTTTGGGGTGGAAAAGGAGCTCGTGTCACTGGCAAGCTGTGAAGATAATGTGATCTGGGGCACCTATTGGGGTGGCGATCAAAATGAGTCTATAGAAGATATAAAGTTTGACTATATACCTGCAGCTTTGACCCCTGGAACTTCAACCATTACCATCGCGGGGTTTACGAGAAGTATAAATTTTCCAGAAGAGATTTTTATGGATACTGAATTATCAGGTGATGTGGGAGATATATTTGTTCAGAAATTCAGTTCCACTTATGTCCCACAATGGGGTGTAGTAATCGGCGGTAGCTCTGTAGAAGGGAGTGTTTTCCCATACGCAAAAATTGATACCTGGAATTCACCTGATGGAACAGGTTTTACTCCGGTTGCATATCAGGCACGATCAACAGATCTGCCGACATTAAATACTGTTTCTGGGTCGGATATTTATAAATCGACAAACTCAGGAGGCAGTGATGGTGCCTTGGCGATATTTGATCCATATGGCGATTTGTATTTTTCCACCTATATAGGAGGCACTGGTAACGATGATATGGAAGATGTGAAAGAGACGAGCGATAACGGATTGATCATAGTGGGGTATTCCAGTAGCACAGGTGGCGCACTGGAGTTGAAAGACTTCAATACAGGTTCAACTGCTGATGTTTATTACTCTGGAACCAGAAATGGGTATATATTGGAAATTGACCAGCATTTGAATATTGTTTGGGGTACCAAGTTTGGAAGTACATGGGAAGACTTTGATGCAGGTTATGAACGGGCAAGAGCGATATTTCTTGATGAAAATGATGACTTTGTCATTACCGGAATAACTGCAAGTAGTGGTCTCCCAACTACAGCCGGGGCATTTCAAACTTCATATGCAGGATACCAGGATGCCTTCATTGTAAAAATTGATCATATAACCAAGGAGATAGAATGGTGTACCTATTTTGGCGGTGCAAATGGGCTTGAAGACGCTTATTCAATAACCGTTGACAACAACAACGATGTGTATGTCGTAGGTGTTTATCATCTTGAAGTCAATACCCCTGATTTCCCTCTTCAATCTGCAGGCGAATATTTTGATAACTCCTATAGTGCCTCCGAATCTCACTATAATGAGGGCTTTATCATCAAGCTGGACGAAGATGGTGATTTGTTATGGTCTACCTATTTTGGTGGAGATGGTCAGGATTGGATTTATGATATTGCTACTGATGGAAGACTAATTGCTATTACTGGTGCCGTCAGAGATGATAATGATGTGTATCCATTGGTTGATTATTCAGGAACCTATTTTGATGATGTAATAGATGTTAGCAATGAGGAAAATGAGGCTTCCTCATATATCGCTGTCTTTGACCGCAATACGGAATTGATCTGGTCCACTTTTTTAGGTGATAAAGCTTCTTCTGCCGGCCATGGTGTCGGTTTTGATCCGGCAACTGATGTACAAAGAAGATTGTTTATGGGAGGATCTATCGCTTATAATGAGCTTGAGTATTTAACTTTTGAACCATTGTGTGATCCGGGCTTTGGGGGATATTACCAGAGTGAACCGCTTGCAGACTTCTACACTAATCCTATAGAGGGTTATAAGAATGCAGATGGATTCGTAATAGGTTTTGATATTGATGGTTTTCCGGAAGATCCACCTGTTTCTGTTTTGGACTTGGAAGACTATCAACAAATGCTTGTATACCCCAACCCATCAACCGGTCAGATTAGAATCAAAGGTTTGATGGGTGAATCTTATTTACGTGTAATTGATCTCAATGGCAAGGTGGTATTTGAAGAACAAGTAATAGCTCAGGATGTATTAGATCTTAGTTTCTTGGCATCTGGTTTATATGTCATGCAAGCATTTGTAGAGGAGGTTCCTTTCAATTACACCATTCAAATTATTCGGTGATGCATAAAAATAAAATGCAAATTTTAATTGGAGCTTTATTTCTTATGACATCGCTTGGTTATACACAATGGTATGAGGTTTATACTTATTCAAATAGTACAGGTACTTTTAGGGATATTGAAATCACGAGCGATGGAAAGGTATTTGTTGTAGATAAAGATACAATACACCGTTCTGCTGATTATGGAGATACCTGGAGCTATGATGCCTCGTGGGGAAATGGCGGTAGTAAGGTTCAGTTTGTGTCGGTAGACACAGGTTATGTGTGTTGTGGATTATCAGATGAGTACGAGGAAAACCATCTGATGACGATTGATGGGGGGCTTACCTGGGCTCCTTGTGGCAATGATATCAGTCTGGGAATAAATGATATTGAATATCTACCGGATGAGGTTGTTGTGGCAGCGACCAGGTTCTTTCCTACCTGGGTAACTGTTGGGGCCTACTGTCAATCAACTATTTGGCAGGACTCTCTGGCCACCATGGGTGAAGTGTATGATCTGGATGTACTCAATGACTCGGTAATGTTTATGTGTGGTGCTATAGATCCCCCAGATCCTTTTGCCTTTAGCACTACGATCAAATCAGTGGACAACGGTAACAACTGGCAGGTAAGTGGCGAAGGGTTTGAAGTGCCCTATTTTGGAATGGACTGGCCTACAGATTCTGTAGGTTATGGAAATGGATTGACCGATATGTATAAGACCACAGACCAAGGAGAGACCTGGTTTAAATTGCCAAATCCATTTGATGATAATGAACACGTGTACCTATATGCCACGCCTGAATTTGTAAGCGAAGAAATTGGATATGTCACTGCAGGTCGTTATCCAATTGGTCAATCCAGTGATGTTGAAAGTTTAGGAGTTTTGAGAACTATTGACGGAGGGATGTCTTGGTATATCACGGATGTCCCCGATGGATATGGTGGAGCGTATGATATCACTTGTATGAATGCAGATACATGTTATTACCGTTCTATGGGTAAGATTTTTCGCACCTTCAACGGTGGTGGCAGAGGAGAACCACTGAGTGTTACAGGTCAGCAGACCTTGTCCCTCACCCTCCACCCCAACCCCGCCACAACTTCATTAGTCATAGAAGGTCTGTCCGCCTACCCCAACGCTACTATGAGCAGCATTTCCCTCAGCGGCCAGCTGGTGGAAGTCGTGTTTGAAAACGGCCAAGCCAATATTGCCCACCTACCCCCCGGCATCTACCTCACCACCGTACAAACCCAACAAGGCATATGGAGAGAAAAATGGGTGAAGTTGTGAGAACTATACAGCGTCTCATGCCCGCCACAGTTGTCCCGCCCGACTAACCGTCTATGCACCACGGTGTTATGTTTTTTCCTTCTAAGGACAGACAAAGCCGCTAATCAGCAAGCCTAACGGACAAAGTGGATGCCGCCAGCCAGTACCGGCTTTGTCAGACCCCCGGGGGGAAGTAATGAGTGGGTCATGTCCATGATTTATCAAATGAGTGCCTTCTGCATCATTCCTCTGCAATATCCTGCCCTTCCCATCGTTCCAACTGCCTATTTTACTAACTTTACACTTCCTTTTGAAACGGAATAGACTTATACCTATTGCTATATGCGGCTGCCTGCTGGCAGGTCAGCACGCCGCATTGGCCCAGCAGCACGAAATCGGTGCATGGGGCGGCATGGGGCACTCTTTTGGCGACATTAATAATTCGCGCGAAAGCCTGCAGTTTGCGGAACCGGCTTTTGGCATGTTTTACCGGTATAACTTCAACACCCGCGCTGCCTGGTACCTGGGTGCCGCATTCGGCTCTACCTACGGTGAAGATGCCATCAGCGACGATATCTACCAGCAAACACGCAACCTCTCCTACCGAACCGGCCTGTGGGAAGTTGCTACGCGTTTTGAACTGAATTTCTTCCCCCTTAGCCGCACCAAGAAAGATGAATGGTTCAGTCCCTTCCTTTTTGCCGGTCTTAGCCTCTACCATTTTAATCCCCAGGCGCTGTACGACGGCAACTGGGTCGATTTACAACCGCTGGGCACAGAAGGGCAGAATGTAGAAGAGATCAGCGGCATTGACCCCTATTACCGCTACCAGGTGGCTATACCGCTGGGTGGTGGTGTAAAATTTGCCGTGAGCAAGAACATAACCATGGGGCTGGAGGTGAACTGGCACAAGCTGTTTACCGATTACCTCGATGATGTAAGCGCTGTTTACATCGATCCTGCCATACTGGCTTTGGGCGATAATGGCGACCTGGCCGTAGCCCTCGCCGACCGCTCTGCAGAGGGAATCGATATCATACCGCTGGGGCGCGCCGGACAACAACGCGGCGACCGCTACCGCAACGATTCTTTCGTGTTTGCGGGCGTATTTCTTTCCTACTCCATTGTCAATATGAAATGTCCTATGCCGGGAGGCGGTAAAGGCTTCTGAGGAACAGGGAAAATGATACCTTTGTAGCTTATGTCTGAACCTATTGCTGATATGCCTGCTATCGTTCCCCAACACATTGCCATTATTATGGACGGCAATGGCAGATGGGCACAACGCCACAACAAAGCAAGGGTTTACGGTCACCATCAGGGTGTGGAATCCGTCAGGCAAGTGGTAGAAGCCTGCACCGAATGGGGCATCCGTTACCTTACCCTCTACGCTTTCAGCACCGAAAACTGGAAAAGACCCCCTCAGGAGGTCAATGCACTCATGGAACTGCTGGTGCATACCATCCGCAAGGAAACCCCTGAATTGAATAAGCAGAACGTGCGCATACGCACCATTGGCGATGCCGGCGCACTTCCGCAAGACTGCCTCCTCGAATTGCAGGAAGCCATACAACTTACCGAAAACAACACCGGCCTTACTTTAGTGCTCGCATTGAGCTACAGCGGCCGCTCGGAGCTGACACATGCCATGCAGCGCATTGCCGGCGCCGTGCAGCAAGGCACCATCGATATCGACGCAATAGACGAACAGCTTATCAGTAAGCACCTCTATACCCATGAATTACCGGATCCGGAACTGGTGATACGCACCAGCGGCGAGTACCGCATCAGCAATTACCTGCTGTGGCAAAGTGCCTACGCCGAATTCTATTTCACTGAAACCCTGTGGCCCGATTTTGACAAAGGAGAACTGAGAAAAGCCATCGACAGCTTCGCCAACCGGGAACGCCGCTTCGGCATGACCAGTGAACAAATTCAAACAAAATGAAACAACTACGCAGGCACCTTTTATACCTCGCATTGCTATTCAGTGCCACCCAGGGCTTTGCCCAGCTGGGCGTGGATACTTCAGCCGTAAATTTTAGCCAGCCCCGCGAACTGGAAGTAGGTGGTATCCGCGTGGAAGGCATTGTCTCCCTCGATGCCAACAGCCTCATAGCCCGCTCCGGTCTGCTGGTTGGTGCCACCATCACCATCCCGGGCGATGAAATTTCCAAAGCCATACAAAACCTCTGGAAACTGCGCCTCTTCAGCAATGTAGCCATTCAGGCCGAACGCGTAACGGGCAACACGGTATTCCTGGTTATTCAACTCGATGAACTGCCGCGCATCAGTAAATACAGTCCGGGCGGCATGACCAAAGCAGAAGAAGAAGACATTATTGAAAAAATCGATATCGTTCGGGGTACCCCGTATACCGACTTTGTGAAAAAGGATATCGATACCAAAATCAGGGACTACTTTGCCGATAAGGGCTTTCTGAACCCCAGCATCAATATTTTCGTCAAACCCGATACCACCAAGGCCAACTGGGTAGTGCTCTACTTCGATGTGAACAAAGGCGCCAAAACCAAAATTGCCGATATCTTCTTTTATGGCAACGAAAACATCAGCGACAGCAAGTTGCGCGCCGCCATGAAGGAAACCAAAATCAAATCATCCTTCCGGCCACTGCACGAAGACCCTGAAAATCCGCGCGAAGGCATCAACCCTGTGGAGGTGCTGTCCTCCCTTTCCATAGCCAATATCCGCAGCTACATCAGCGACCGCGTGCAGGTGCGCATATTCAACTCCAGCCGGTACATGGAAGACAACCTGGAGACCGATAAACGAGCGGTTATTGCCTTGTACAACTCCAAAGGCTACCGCGATGCAAGGATAGTAGGCCAGAAAGTGTATTATGTAGATGACAGCAACCTGCGCATCGATCTGCAGGTGGACGAAGGCAACCAGTACTATTTCCGCAATATCACCTGGCGGGGTAATTCGAAATATACAGATGCCCGCCTCGACTCCATCCTGGGCATACGTCCCGGCGATATCTACAACCAGCAATTGCTGCAACAGAAACTCGAATACGACCCTGTCAATGGCGATGTTACGTCGCTGTACATGGACGATGGTTACCTCTTCTTCCAGCTGATACCGGTAGAAATCGCCGTAGTAGGCGACTCCATTGACATCGAAGTGCGGATACAGGAAGGCGCACAGGCTACCATCAACCAGATCATTATTAAAGGCAATACCAAGACCAATGAGCACGTGGTGCGCCGGGAACTGCGTACGCTGCCCGGACAGAAATTCAGCCGCTCTGCCCTGATTCGCTCTCAAAGTGAAATTGCCCGACTCGGGTATTTCGACCCGGAGCAGATAGGTATCAATCCGGTACCCAACCCTGCCGACGGAACGGTTGACATTGAATATACGGTAGTGGAAAAACCCTCTGACCAGCTCGAGCTGAGCGCCGGTTACGCCGGTGGTCCCTTTGGTGGGGTGGTACTGCAGGCCGGTATTGTTTTCAATAACTGGAGTACTTCGCAGATGTTTAAGAAGGGCTCCTGGAAACCGGTGCCTGCAGGCGACGGACAAACCCTTTCCATCCGCGTGAATACCAACGGAAAACGCTTCCAGAGCTACAATTTCGCTTTCGTAGAACCCTGGCTGGGGGGCAAAAAGCCAAACTCTTTATCTGTAAGCGCCTATCGAAGCAATTTTGGTGATAACGATGATTTCGACCTATCCACTTTAGAAGGGCGCTTTTCTACCACCGGTCTGTCGCTGGGATATGGTATCCGTCTGAAGTTCCCGGATGACTACTTCACCCTGACCAGCACCCTGAGCTACCAATTGTACGAGCTGGTGGATTATGAGAACTTCCTGATTGAAAATGGATTTTCCCATAACATCAGTATCAAGGAAACACTGTCGCGCATTTCTATCAACAACCCGCAATTCCCGAGCTCCGGTTCCAGTATTTCACTGAGTCTGCAAATCACACCTCCCTTCTCCCTGCTGAATCAGAAAGACTATACCAACCTGGAGAACGAAGAGAAATATAGGTTTATTGAATACCATAAATGGCGTTTCACTGCCGACTGGTATACACCGGTAGTAGGTAAGTTCGTGTTGCGCAGTGCGGTCAAATTCGGTTTGATGGGCTTCTACAATGCAGACATTGGTGTGTCGCCTTTCGAACGCTTCCAGTTGGGTGGCGATGGTATCACCAACTTCAACTTTTACGGAACAGATATCATTGCGCTGCGCGGTTACGATATCTTCAACGTAGCCTCCGGTTTCAGTACACCGCGGAACGAACCCATCTTTACCAAGTACACACTTGAATTGCGCTATCCGATATCGCTCAACCCATCGGCTACCATTTCTGCACATGCTTTTGCTGAAGCAGGTAACCTCTGGCCAAGCTTCGATACATTTAATCCGTTCGACGTGAATCGCGCGGTGGGACTGGGTTTGCGGGCTTGGCTGCCCATGTTTGGTCTACTCGGTTTGGATTATGGCATAAGATTTGACGAGAAATTACCGGGTGAGTTAGTTCCCTCCGACGGTGTGTTCGATTATATATTGAATAACGGTAAGTTTACCATCATCCTCGGGTTTGAACCAGATTAATTAAAACGCATTGCCATGAAAAAGTACCTACTAGTTTTTGCCGTTCTGCTCGGAAGCATCTCGGGCGTATCAGCTCAGCGGTTTGCTTATGTCAACACCGATTACATTTTAGCCAATATACCGGCCTTCGATGAAGCACAGCAAAAAATCGATAAAATGTCGGAAACCTGGGGAGCAGAAATCGCCAAGAAACAAAAGGAGATTGAAGACTTATACCGCAAGTTCCAGAACGAACAATACCTGCTTACAGAAGAAGTGAAGAAGCAGCGCATCCAGGAAATTGAGAGTAAGGAGCGGGGATTGAAAGATTACCAGAAAGAAAAGTTCGGCTATGAAGGCGAGCTTTTTCAGCAAAGGCAGGAACTTATAAAACCCATTCAGGACGATGTGTTTGCAGCCATAGAACGACTGGCGAAGGAACGTGGCTATGATTTCATTTTCGATAAATCAAACTCTACCACGGTGCTGTTTGCAGACCCCAAAAACGACCGGAGCGATGACATTCTGCGCATGCTGGGCATCACACCGGGTCAATCAACAGGAACCAGTAATTAATTAAAATCCAATAATGAGAAATCTACTTTTAGCCCTTATTATCATCAGCTCTGCCACCGTACAGGCCCAAAACAAAATCGGTTATATCAACTCTGCCGAGTTGCTTACACTTATGCCCGAGGTAAAGGCTGCTGATTCTGTAATACAGGTATTGCGCAGTGAACTGCAGAAACAATACAATTCCTACCTCGCTGAATACCAGACCAAAGTAAATGAATACAACAGCGGTGCTGAATCCTGGAGCGAAGTGAAACGCGAAGCAGCAGAAGAAGATATCAATACCCTGCAAAAACGCATCACTAATTTTGAGAGCAGCAGCCAGCAGAAAATTGAAACACGCAGACAGGAGCTCCTGGAGCCCATCCTGGATAAGGCCAATGCTGCGATTGAAAAAATAGGCAAGGAGAAAAAGCTCACCTGCATCATGGATACAAGCGCAGGCAGTGTTATCTACATCGGCGAAGACATGGTAGATATTCTGCCACTTGCCAAGACCGCGCTGAATCTCAACTAAACCCGGCGGGGAACATATGGATTCCGGCGCGGCTCCCATAGGCATTTTCGATTCGGGTTATGGCGGCCTGACAGTCATGCGCGCCATTGCCGACCGCCTGCCGCAATACGATTACCTCTACTTTGGCGACAATGCCCGCACACCCTACGGCAACCGATCGTTTGAAACGGTATATCAGTTTACCCGCGAATGTGTTTTTCACCTTTTTGACCAGGGATGCCGACTGGTCATTTTAGCGTGCAATACCGCTTCGGCTAAAGCGCTCCGCACCATACAGCAGCACGATTTACCCTTGCGCGCGCCCGATAGAAGGGTGCTGGGTGTCATTCGTCCCACCACTGAAATGATTGGCAGCATTTCCCGCACCGGACACGTGGGGGTATTTGCTACCTCCGGAACAGTGGCCTCCATGTCGTACATCATGGAGGTAGGCCGCTTCTTCCCGCATGTGGAAGTACACCAGCAAGCTTGTCCGCTGTGGGTACCCCTCATAGAAAACGGAGAACTGGATAATGCGGGAACCGCCTGGTTTGTAGAAAAATATTGCAGCGCCTTGCTCGCCCAGGACCCCCGAATTGATGCTGTCATTTTAGGCTGTACACATTACCCTTTGTTGCAGCCGCTTATCGACGGTTATCTGCCTGCAGGCACCAAAACCATTGCTCAGGGTCCTGTTGTTGCCGATAGATTAGACGATTACCTGCAGCGCCACCCCGACCTGGCACAGCAGTGCAGCCGCACCGGAAAACGGACGTTTCTGACCACCGATGACCCCGCCACTTTCGACCGGCATGCCACTACATTTTACGGTGAATCAGTGCGCTCCCACCACTTTAGTCTCTGAGGCTTTCTGCAAGACTGCCTGCAATTCTTCCACAAAAGTATTGGCCGGTATAGGAAGGTAAAAAGGTTGTGTTTGTTCCACCTGCAGCAGCGCACTCGCCAGTTCAAATTGTTTCTGCTTGCGGTATACGCAAAATCCTTTAGCTGCCAGCTCCTGCACGAGGTATTCCTGTTCGGTTTGACCGGGCGTGGGGATGAAAATACAGCGTTTACCCAGGGGCGCCAGATCCATGAGGGTGGTATAACCTCCCCTGCTGATAATGATTCGAGAGGAGAGAATCAGCTGATGCAATTTTTGCGCGTGGGCATGGCTCACCATCCTGATATGCTCATTCACCCAGACATCTTTTTTCTGCTCTGAGATACCCTGTACCATGACCATTTTGCGACCCATGCCTTTAGCCTGTTGCAGCAACTGGGCTTCCAGTATGGAGCGCTGTGGCTCGGGTCCCGACAGAATGCACAAGATATCGTTCGACTGCTCCGATTCCGGCTGGTTGGCTTCAAATCGATTGAGCAGACCGATAAATTTCGCATGGGGTAGCATGGGTGGTGCGTGGGAAAGATCGCCGGAGAGATTGGGCTCGCCCTCCGCATCCGGAATCCAGACGGCATCGAACTTGCGGTGGCGCCATTCCAGCCATTTTTGTACTATCCATTCGATGAAGCGCGAGCCCGGAAACTTGATCATCATCTGGTGGGAAATAAAAACAGAGTAAACCTTCTTGCTGCGCACCCCATAGCGGTTATCGGATATGATCAAATCAGGATGTTCTTTTTGAATAATGGAGCGCAACAGCCGGTGCTCCCGGGCAATGCCGGCAAGTATCTTCTGCAGTTGTACCGTTAACTTGATGAGAAAGCTACCGCGTTTCTGGTAATAGATATTATAGGAGGGCAGGTCATAAAAAACCGCGTCGGGAAACTCTTTGCGTAACAATAGCAGCGGGCGTCCGCTGGTTACGATCACCACCTTGCAGTCGAGTGTATACAGCGCTCGGATGATAGGGATGCAGCGGGTAGCATGCCCCAGTCCCCAATCGAGCGGGGCAACAATCACTACTTTTTTTTCCTTCCCCATGGATGGCGTGGCAACTTTTTTGTAGTATCTTTCGTTTCCTAACTACACAGCAAAGCTATGAAAATTCACCGCTCACTGTTTTACGCTATTGTTATTTCCCTGTCGCTAGCAATGGGCAGTTGCAACTTATCCCGGGGCAGCAATTGTGACTGTCCGAAATTTGGTGCCAACAGCCAGCAGGAAGAGCCCGTTACTGCCCTACCTTAGATTCGTTATAAATTACCGGTAATGGTAAGGCATTTTGAACGATACCTTACGGCAGTTGTTTCATGTACAAAACCACTTCAAAAATATGTTATCAAAAACGATGGAAGCGGCATTCAATGCCCAGATTGTGATGGAAGGTTATGCTTCCAATTATTATTTATCAGCAGCCTCATTCAGCGACCATAAAGGTCTGCCGGGCATAGCCCGATTCTTATATGCACATGCCGACGAAGAACGCATGCATATGATGAAGATGTTTCATTATGTAAACGATTGTGGCGGACATGCTCAGGCTCCGGCACTGCAGCAACCACCTTTGACATTCGGTTCGGTTCTGGAATTATTCGAAGCCATACTGGCACATGAGCAAAAGGTAACTGCAGCCATTAATAACCTGGTAGACATTAGTCTGCAGGAAAAAGATTACGGCACCAACCAGTTTCTGCAATGGTTTGTTATGGAGCAACACGAAGAAGAAACCTTGTTCAGAGGTGTAATCGATAAGATTAAGTTGCTCGGCAACGATCCCAAAGCCAATTACTACATTGACAAGGAGCTGGGTAGCATGCCTTCTGAAGGAGCTGCTACAGAAGCCTAAGTAGCGGATACTGCACTTTTGACGGAAATAGTGCTTCCCGGATGCGTAATCATCCAAAGCAACACAGTAACAGCATGTTGGGGGCAATACCGGCATGCTGTTACTTACCTATAGCGAGGGTGGTGACCATGCAGTGAACCATTGAATCAAAAAGGCCAATCGACATGGTTGTATGGAGGGTAGTATTGCTTGAAATAATTAAAACCTCTTGCGTATAAGTTGCTTACAACCTCCTCCATTTCGCCTGGACTGTTCGCAGTTCAACAAGGAGCAGGAAATGCACCTGCCGCTTTTATTAAACTTTGGTTGAAGGCTCAAAGTGTCACTTTCAGGTAATACCTGCGAGAAACATACATTGGCCGGAACCTTCCACGGGTGTGGAAATGCGCAATACGCTGTACCTTTATCAGTATGAATGTTGCCCGTGTCAATTACATCAATATCGGTCTCATGCTGATTTCCTGCGTGGTGGCTTTTATCATTCCGTTTGAACTATTCCTGTTCTCTTATGCGGTACTAGGTCCGTTGCATTATCTGACCGAAATTTCGTGGCTGCACAAGCGCCAGTATTTTTCACCCAAAAAGAATGACTGGATACTACTGAGCATCCTTACTGTAATTATCGTTTTCCCCGGCATATTCGGGTATGCTTATATGCAGGCCGGTCCCAAAGGCATCGATGGCCGCACTATTATTACACCTGCCATTGCCGACCTGATGCGCTTCTTCACTGATATCAATCCGGCAGTGATGTTCCTGGCGTTTTCTGCCTCCCTGATCATGATACTGGTAAAAGATACGCGCTACCGGTTGGTGAGTTTTATTTTGCTTTTCCTTGTGGGTTGGCTTATTCGTACCCAGGATTTTTCCATCATTATTTTCACCATTTTCCTGCCCACACTGGTGCACGTTTTCCTATTTACAGGTGCATTTATTCTGGTGGGTGCCCTCAAAAGCAACAGCACCTCCGGCTTGTTGTCCATTCTTGTATTTATCGGCTGCGCCGTAAGCTTCTTTTTTATACTACCCGATGGAGCAGGCTATCAGATTTCGGAATACGCCAAGCGCAGTTATGAGGTGTCATTCAGAAGTTTAAACGAACAAATATTCCGTTCTTTTCTTCATGAAAATGAGCCGGGTGAAGCTACCATCTACTACAGCAGCGTGGGCATACTCATTACCCGATTCATCGCCTATGCCTACACCTACCACTACCTGAACTGGTTCAGCAAAACTTCTATTATAAAATGGCATGAGGTGGCACGTCCGCAGCTAATTGCCATTTTTGCCCTATGGATTATTGCTGTGGTGTTGTATGCCACGAGCTATCGCACCGGACTGATGGCCCTGTATTTCTTAAGCTTTCTGCATGTGGTGCTGGAGTTTCCGCTAAATTTTCAATCATTCAGACAAATTGGGCAGGAGGTCAGAAGTCGCTTTAGCGGCAGTACCGCCTGATAGCTAGGCTATTTGTGCCAGCAATTGCAGACCTATCTGAATATCTCTGCGCAGGTTGCGCATAAAAAGCCTGCCCAGCAAGCGCGCCACCGAGCTGTACTTAGTGGTAACGGTAGCCTTCCAGATGAGGTGGCATCCGGTATCGTTGGGGCTGAACAACAACTGATGCTGTACCTTAAAACGATTGGTGTGAAACCCGCTATCAATGACCAATTCCTTGTTAGGCTTTGCTCCGGTAATTTCCAGCTTTCCCTTTCCCATTTTGCTTCCCTTCCATTCCAGCACGGCGCCTCTCCCCTGTTGCCTATCGCCAAAATTAACAGCCAGAGCAGGATCATTGTGGGTGCTCCAGGCACTCCATTCCTGCCAGGAGGTTAAATCCTGCACTTTTTTGTACAACACATCGGGTGGTGAGTTGATCGTCTTGCTTTCCACCACTACAATCTTTCGTCGGAAGAACCAACCTGCCAGAATCGGCAGGATAAATAGGATGGCCAGAATAATCAATAAAGTCTCCACCTGCTAAAGGTAAGAAGATGATGACTATCGAAAATAATTTCAACAAGTTGCAAGTAGTCGGTATTCACCTGAGTGTATATCTTACAAAAATTAGCAACCTGTTATGGGCCTCCTTTTACCCATCAGGCATGCTTTAGGCTACTCCATCTTCACCACCGACTGTCTCCATACTATATGATTGTGCTGTTGTATGATCAATTGGTAAAAACCCGTTGGCCAGGAAGTGGTACTGACTGTTTGCCCGGCCTGTTCCAGGTCAAAACGCTCCACTTCCTGCCCCATCGCATTGTACACCACTGCCTGACAGGTTGTTTGCAGCGGGTTGTCTATGTACAAATAATCCTGCACCGGGTTGGGGTAGGCTTTGAAGGGAAGGGATGTTAATTCAGCAACAGGGTTGGTATCGTCTAAGGTATCACAGGGGCTGCCCCGCCATGAGCCTAACTGATAGTTAGGTATGTTGGGAAAAGAAGATGACAGGTCTCGCCCGCCACTTGAAATACTGGCGGTATCCAGGTCACAGGCAGCACCCAGACTGTCCGGATGGTTGATGACCCAAAAGTGTGTTTGGTAGTCTGATAGGGGATCATCCACACCTAAATCAATTTTGCCCGCTGTCAAATATATTTTACCATCAGGACCTAATTTCATACCATAGAATTGGAAGTTCTTTGTTGGAAATTGGTAGATGGTATCTTTGGTAGATGCGATATCCATACCACAATCTAAACAATACTGCAATATAGACGATGGTGAATAAGGCAAACCTAACCCGTTAAAGCTAGAATAAGTAGTCACGTACAGCTTACTATCATCAGGTGAAAAAGCAACTCCAAATCCTGAAATCATATCAACATCACTAATTACCTCCATTAAACTCAATTGGCCGGCACATCGGTCAAACGAATAGAGCAGTAATTCCTTTCCATGGGCTTTTACTATGTAATCTCCATTATTTGATGAAATCATTTCACCCATAACCTCAAATCCATATCCATTGGATAGATAATCACCTTCATTTATGACTAAATGGCCACTCGAATTTTCTGCTAGTAGATAAGAATAAAAATATATTGCATCGCCATCGCTCGTAGGCCAGTCAGTAGTTAAATATGCCTGATTAACAATCCACCAATCTCTACCATTACCATGTTTGATTGCTATTAACCTATTCTGTTGCCAATAACCTTCCTCATCTCCTACTATTAAACTATCCTGGAAGATAATATTAAGCCCACTTTCCTCTAATTCAGCAAGATATAAATCGTTTTCAAAAACATTATACTTCGCATATAAAATACTTATGCTACTTTCCAATTTAACAATCAGTATTGATTGATAATTACTTGTATTCCAGCTAAGGTTAATTATATCTTCAACGAATCCTTCTGGTGTAACCAGCTCTCCATCCCCATTCCATATATTAAATCCATTTGAATATGCCAAAAGAGCGCCTTCTGAATCTGAAACTGCAGAAAACATACCGGTATCCTGACTTGCTATATAGAATAATTCTGTCGGAATGGTATTGAAATCTAAACCGACTCCAGAACTTAACACCCAGTTATTCCCCTCTTTCTGTCCTTTGGCCATAGAACCGCTCAGGCAAACTACCGCCAGTAATATCCTTACTAACATGACTGATTAGTTCTTAATTATCAATTGCTGTTTATCCCTCCCGCTGTCCAATCTAACTTTGATAAGATACATGCCCTCTGAAAGCCATGTAAAGTCAATGTTGTTTACACCTGATTCCAAAGATGACGTATACATGACTCCACCTGATATATTATATAGAGTCAATATACCATTGTTAGTCCCTGCTAAGTCAACTTGCAAATTCGATGTAACCGGATTTGGAAACATGCTTATACCTGATGCTGCGAATTTTCGAGTTTCAAACTCAATATCTTCCTCCAGCACATAGTCATTGTAAAATATAGTATCCAGCATAGCCGCAGCCACATGCACACCCATACCATATTCATTCGGGTCTGATTGTGCCATGGCGAGCAATGTGGATTTATCTTCAGCTGTTAACTTAAATCGTCCGCTCTCATTCACCTGATTCAGGTAAATTGAATAGGCAGTTTGCAAGAATTCTTCTACCGGAGACTCTGCGGTAATTGAACTGTTTAGCGCATTGGCGTATACATAGTTTGACCGAGCGATACTATCCTGTATTTCCTGAAATATGGGAATATTAGAAGCTGCAATGCTGTTCAGATATGCAGTGAGGTCATCAGACAGCAGCGCATCCAAACCCTCCCAGCTATTTACTTCCTGCCAGAACTGCCAACGCCGGTAGTATTCAGAAGCAGTTATCGGTGCATCAACCATACTACCCGCATTGGCATAGGCTTGTTCCATATACTCCAGTGCATCTTCTATTGGAAGCAGATCACTCATTCGAAACAGGTAGCCACACTCCGGATCTGTAGTATTGGTCAATACTGCTGAGAACTGGGCCGGGTCAGTCAAAGGGGGGACGGTCAAACCGGTTGGTATATCATACTCCGGTGCCGAAGTGGATAAATCTGACAACAGATCGCGGTACCTCCAGTTCAGATCCGGTACATCAGTTGACCCAAAATGCCTCTCACGGTTGGCGGTTGTCGTGGGATACCAACTGTTGTCTGATGCGATGCCCGTTCCATTGTTGATATAATAAGTTGACCCTCCTTCCAATACACCAAAGTCAAAACCACCAAACACGCTTACATCAATATCATCCAACCCGACACCCACTCTGCAGTCATGGAACTCGTTGCAGTTCATGTTGCCATTCACCGCACTGGCACTGATCATGGTGCCTACCGTAGTGTTGTACAGGTAGTTGCCGTGGATATCCACACCCGGACAGTCTGTTACCTGCATGCCTATGCGGTTTACACTGCAGGTGCTGCAATCGCTTTCCAAATAGTTATCTCCTATGTACAAGCCGCTGTTGTTCTCTGCCAGTGCACCATGCCCTGTGCCTCCGGGACCTCCCTTGCTGTACGTCATATTGTTGGCTTGTATATCCGCATTCGAATGGTTGCGAAGAAAAATACCCGTTTGTACTTTTTCTATGGTATTACCTTCAATAGTTACTGCATGCGAACTCGTGGGCGTCGCATTATTCACCGATATACCGTAGGGTGATTCTCCGCCTGACGGAAAGTTGCTGCGTGTGATCATGTTGTTTTCTATTTCTGTTGTGCCGGTGGTTATGTCTACCATACGTATGCCAAAAGCATCAAAATCGCTTATCCAATTATTGCTGACGGTATGACTTGATTTTGGGAATAGTAGCTGTATACCACGGCGCAGTATATAGTTCCCTCCACTTAATATGCCTCCATTGATGTTGTTGCTCAATATTATTGTGTTCACCTGGCTCGCTGCTATAATACCATCAAAATCGTCGGTCACTACGTTATCAATCAGGTTATTGTAAACACCTGCACCTGTTACACTCAAGCCTACCTGTAGGTTCCTTTCCAGGTTGGGCGAGCTATTGTCGGATGTGGCCAGTATGCCTATGTTGCCGCTTGTAAAGGTTTCTATAATCGGAGTAGCGGTTGGCAAATAGATACTGTTCAATGTATTACTGATCCTGCAGTTCTGTACCCGTGCATTGGCATAATAACAGCGGATACCAATCGCTACATCATGAATGTAGTTGGAAGTAGTGGATCCGGTATAAGGACTTGTATTGCCTATTTGAAAACTGGCTAAGCCGGAAATAACATTAGAGCCTATTAGTAATACGCCGTAATCGCCCGGCTCTCCGCTCAAAGGGTTCTTCAAGGACGCCGCACCAATTTCAGTATCCTCCATCAAAAAACTAATATATCCCGCATTGGGAGCTTCTAATAAAACGCCAATTTCATTATTCAATAAACAACTGTTATTGGTTAAAGTAACAGCGGTACTCGTGGAGCTCACAGTTGCATGGCATTCTATGACCACATAGGCTCCATTGATGCGGCTGTTGCTTACTGTAACTGCGCCATCTTCTTCTACTTCTATGCCCTTCCACATATCGCCCGGTGCATACAGGTCGCTTGCCGTTATAGTCAGAGAACCTCCGGCAACTATCCTAATCTCAGAGCCTGTACCCATTTGCACCTGCGTACCGCTGAAGTTCACATTGCCTGCTATGGTCAGCACAACACCTGCACTAACTACAATGCAATCGCCGGTAAAAGTACTGGTGCCTAAAGTAGTAGCCATAGAAAATGAATAAGTTGGTGTGCTGCAGGTTATAATGCTACATTGTGCGTTGGCAGTATAATTCAGTAATAACATGCTGGTTACCAACAAGTTAATAACAAAAATGGGGGGGGGTACTACGTGATTGTTGCTTTTTCATAGGGAAGTATTTTAACCAAATTTACTGATTGAAGAGGAGAATGTCAAGGTGATAACAAACAATTAGCATGGGTGGGAGCAGATTGGAAGCACCGAGTCACCCCCCTTCATCCCCCCGTCAAGGGGGGACGCCTTCTAACAAACATTTGTTTTAAATTAATTTGTTTTGGGTTGGGTTAAGGGTTTGGTTGGAGGGGATAGGTCATCGAACAAGCGTATCCATTGTGAGGAAGAATGGAACATCAACTCACCCCCCTTCGCCCCCCGTCCGGGGGGACTTCTTCATATGAAGATTGGTATTAACTGAATGTGTTTTAGACTGGGTTAAAGTGGGTGATGTGGTAGTTGGGGCGGATCGTTTGAGTGACTCATTGCCAAACATTACCTACTCCATTTTCACCACCGACTGTTTCCATATATTACTATTTTCTTGTTGTACAATCAATTGGTAAATACCCGTTGGCCAGTTGGTGGTACTGACCGTTTGCCCGCCAGGCTGCACTATAAGCCGCTCCACCTCCTCCCCCATGGCATTGTACACTACAGCCTGACATTCGGTTTGCAGCGGGTTGTCTATGTACAAATAATCCTGCACCGGGTTGGGGTAGGCTTTGAAGGGAAGGGTTGTTACTTCTGCAACAGAATTAGTTTCATTCAAGGTATCACAGGGGCTGCCTTCTAATGGACCCAAGGCGTAGTTAGGCATGTTGGGGAGGCCTTCCTTTGATACAAACATTCCATCCAAATAGAGTATATTCTCTTGCACATTGCATAATTCACCTGGTAGGTTGGGTTCCATAATTGCATGTAAATGTAAGTTTTGAGGCCCCGTAATAGTATCATCTCCTAAAACCATGTATCTCCTTACAACACTGAAATAAATTCTACCAGATATACGCTCCAGCAACATGCTGTTAATACTCCAGTAATCGTATGGTGCTGATTCTTCATAAACTAATTGCATACTTTCTTCCCATTCCTCGCAACTACCTGAAGAGGCAATGTCAAACTGCCATATTCTGCTTACATAATCCAGATTCTCTGCATGATGCCCGTCTGTAGCAACGTATAAATAATCTCCACTTTTACTGTAGGCTATGCTTGTGATGGCAAATCCCTCTAACGTATCAATCAAGCACTCCGGAATTATCACTCCTGTGCAGCGATCAAAATTATATATACGTACCTTCTTACTATTTTGTACTGCAAACTGGGTTCCTTCTTCATTGAAAACTAACTGATTGCCTTGAAAGTATTTTGAGTCTAATGTAGAATCAGTATAGTAGTAAACAGGATTCTCAAACTCCAACCCATTAAGCATTCTAACTGAAAACGGTTGAAGTGAATCTATTAGTGCATGAATTCTACTAATAACCCACCAGTCTTCTCCGTTACCATGTTTTACTGTCATTAGATTTAACCTATACGCTTTTGTAGAATCTAAATCCAGATAAGTATTACAGCTATCATAATTTACATTATAAACACCCTCGCTCTCATTCAATTCTGCCTGCCAATAACTTATTCGACCGGTTAAATGATCCCAATTTAGTAATAATACAATTGAAGAACCATGCACAGGAATAATAACCGATGCATTGGATAGTGGTGAAGAAAATAAAAATAAATCTTCGTTTAAGACATTACCGATATTATTATAAATAAAATAAGAATCTTTATACAAAATAATTTCACCTGAAGTGTCCGAAAGGATAGTATAGTTTCGGTTTGTTGATTCCGTTAAATCCGATAGATAAACCGGTAATGACCCCACTTCAATCGTATCCTCAGAAAATTTAATGTGAATTGAATCAGAAAAGAACCAGTTGCTCATTTGATTCTGCGCTTCAAGCCTTATGCAAACGCAAAGAAGCACTATTGATATAGCTACATATGACTTCATAGGAGGAGGAGAATTATAGCTTAATGAACAGAGTGGAAAATAGAGTAAGTCCTTCTCGACTTACTTTTACCACAAAGGACCCTGCTTCTATTTCCTGAATATTGACACTTTGCAGGTCTGTATCAACCGGCACAGATATGGAGAGCACCTGGGCACCAAATAATGTCCAGATACTAATCTGATCATCATCTTGAAGATCACCTCCTGAAGTGGTGGTGCCTGAGGAAACAGGATCGCAATCACATTGGGCGTTGGCGGTAATATTCAGTAATAACATGCTAATTATCAACAAGTTAATAACAAAAATGGGGGGTACTACGGGATTGTTGCTTTTTCATAGGGAGTTGTTGTACACCGAATTTACCGCAAAAAGCCGGGAAGGGCAAGGCGGGTGGGAAAATTAACATGACATTGACGATGATGTTGACTTTGACGTTGACATTGACATTGACATTGACTTGCTAGTTAATGGGTTTGGCATTGACTAAAGGGGATACCGGGTTAGTAGAAAAAACCCGTTGGTGATGACAGCAACCGCGGACAATATGAAACGGGCTTTCGTTTATTCAATCAGCAAATATCCTGCAAACCTTATTCCTTTTGAATCTGTTGCGCGGACAATATAGCCACCTCCCTGCAGTTGATTAATATCAATTATTGAAATTTGTCCGTTTGATGAAGTTTGCAAAACAACCTGACCCAGCTGGTTATAAAACGTCCATGTCAGGGCATCACCTACGCTGTTTTGTATGGTGAGGTAATCGCTGGCCGGGTTGGGGAAGATGCGTGGTGTGGGCATGCCTGTTAGTACCTGTGGGGTAATGCCCACCAGGTCCGGAAAACAACTGGCCGTATCACACAGGCCATTACCGTCTAACTTCATAATCCAGGCATCTTGTGTCTCCC
>DDYY01000036.1 GCA_002346225.1 Bacteroidetes bacterium UBA3022 | reverse complement strand
GAGTTCAATGTTTTGCTGCAACCCATTCTGGATGGCTATGCCGATGTGGTATACGGCTCGCGATTCATGGGCGGGAAGCCCCACCGCATCCTGTTCTTCTGGCATTCCATAGGCAATAAATTCCTGACCTTCCTCAGCAACATGTTCAGCAACCTGAACCTTACGGATATGGAAACCTGCTACAAACTAGTGCGTGCCGATTATCTGAAAAGCCTCCGCCTGAAGGAAAAACGCTTTGGCTTTGAACCTGAAGTAACCCAGAAGCTATCGCGGATTGAAGGTATACGCATTTACGAAGTGGGCATATCCTATTACGGCAGAACGTACGCTGAAGGAAAAAAAATAAACTGGCAGGATGGTCTGCGCGCTATCTACTGCATTATCAGATACGGATTGTTTTAATGTGTTGAACGCTGCCTCCCTCGATATTGTCCTGCCTTGCTACAATCCCGATCCGGATTGGGAAAAAGCAGTAATCCATTCTTTCAAAGCCATCTGCAATGCCCTGCAGGACGTAGCAATCCGGCTCCTGATTGTCAACGACGGTTCAGTGCTATATGCAGGAAAAGAAGCCCCTGAAGCCATTAGCCGTGCCATACCCTTTTTTCAATGGATCAGCTATTATCCCAACAAGGGAAAAGGAGCTGCTTTGCGAGAGGGCATGCGGCATTCGGATGCAGATATTACCATTTACACCGATATCGACTTTCCCTATCAGGAAGCCAGTTTGGTGGAAATATTCGAGCTGCTGCGACATGGAAAAGCAGATGTAGTGGCGGGTGTGAAAGATGCGGGATACTACAATGGTGTACCCCTGGGGAGGCGCATTATATCGCGTTTATTGCGTGGCATGACCGCCATTTTTCTGGGCATTCGGATTACCGATACACAATGCGGACTCAAAGGCATGAACGCTAAAGGCCGTGCTGTCTTTTTGCAAACCACCATTGACCGTTACCTCTTCGACCTCGAATTCATTTACCTGGCTTCGCATACGCGCGACCTGCAATTGCGCCCCCATGCCATCCGCTTAAAGGAAAGCACCCGCTTCACACGAATGAATGCCGGCATATTGTTGCAGGAGAGCCTTAACTTCGTACGAATCATTATTCGGCGTTTTGCAACATAAGCTTCAGCCATTCTCCCCTACCCCCCTTTTAGCGGGCGCTATTGTAGCCATCCTCTTCGTATGGAATTTCAACCCTTTGTTCTTCCCCATGGGAGAACAGCTTATTACTACCGGTGGCGACGGCATTAAAAACTATTATACACCTGCCTGGTATGTGGCCTACGACAGTGGTACGCATTTCAGCGGTATGCACTATCCCTATGGCGATAATGTAGTGTACAGCGATAACCAGCCCCTGGTGTCTTGGACATTGCAATGGGTCTTCAACACCTTCCACATAGATGCCGGCTATGTTCCCTTTGCCATGCACCTTTTAATGTTGTTGTCGTTTGCTGGATGTGCCATGCTGTTGGCCGCGCTGCTATCGAGGTGGTTGCCATCGCGCAGCTGGGTAGTAGCTTTTGCTGTGCTTATTACTTGTATGAGTCCGCAGACGGAGCGCATGTACGCACATTTTTCTCTGGCCTACCCGATTTTCTTCCCCCTTATCTGGTGGCTGCACATTCGCGCGAAAGAGCAGGCATATCGTTTCTCATCGCTGCTATGGCTGGCACTGAGCATGACCGCATTTGCCTTCCTGCATCTATACTACCTGTTAATTGCCCTGGCATTTTCGCTGGCACTGCTCCTGATTCAGACCATTCGCAAAGAAATTACATGGCGTAAAGCAGGGCAGGTACTGATGGCTGCTGTACTACCATTTATACTATTGTTGCTGTACACCCATCTGACCGACACCATTACCGACAGACCCGAACGCCCTTATGGATTTTTTTTCTACAAAGCCAGTTTTCAAAGTGTGTTTATTCCTCCTTATGGTCCGCTGTCGAAGCTATGGCATGAGCAGCTGCACTGGGGCCGGACCAATATGGAAGGTTATGCCTGGGTAGGACATTTCGGTCTGCTGATGCTGGCTGGGATACTTACATGGGCAGTGCTTAAATATATTAGTAAAAAAACCGTATTTACGCTCTTTCCATCTACCTTCCTATCGTATAGCTATGCTGCCTTGCTCCTGCTGGCGTTCAGTATGGCGCTGCCTTTCAGTCTGGGTATGGAAGGACTGCTCGATGTCATTCCCTTTCTGCAGCAATTCCGTTCGCCCGGAAGATTCAGCTGGGCATTTTACTATGTTTTCATGGTAGGCTGTACCATCGCACTCTGGCATTTCAAAGAAAAAACAGCTTTCAAGAATGGGCGCTGGATAGTTGCAGTGGTAGTAGCACTGCTGGCCTATGATAGCCTGGGCTACTGGACCCACACCGGAAAAAATATCCGCGCCAATGCCGGTGCCAACTCTTTTCTGCAAGCCGATGAGCAATCACCTGTCGTGGACATGCTGACCCATGCAGGTTATACCACTGAAGATTTCCAGGCCATATTGTTCCTACCGTTCTACCACATGGGTTCCGAAAAGCTCTACATAGACAAAGGTGCAGGGCACATGTACAGAAGTATGTCGGATGCCTATGCTACCGGTTTACCCATGCTGAACACCATGATGAGCCGCACTTCCATCAGTCAGAGCCTCGAAGTGAGCGCCCTGGCAGGTCATCCGTTGATTGCCAAATACCTTCCTGCGGCAATGGATGCCAGACCATTATTGCTGGTAACCGCCGAGGCAATGCTTAATATTCCTGAAAACTACCTGGCACAGCAAGGTCAGCTGCTGGGTCAAAAAGACGGCTATTCCTATTACCGTCTGGACACCGCAGCCTTCCATGATACTCAAGCCGCATTGTTAGCAGATTTCCATGCCTTGCGCGACAGTGTCTACAGGCATTGGGATGGCCATTATGCCCGGGAGGAATTGCATTTGATGGCACACCTGCTGGACAGGGATATTGACTTTCAGGCAGAATTATCGGATACTGCCGATTTAACTTCCTATGGTTTATACCGCGAAGGAGGCATAGAACAATTAATAGAAATTACTATACCACCGCTGGACTCCAGCTTTTGGATGGAGGTATCTTTCTGGAGTTATACATTCAATGCGACCACTGCTTATCCGCCTGTAAAAATTGAATGGCTAAAAGCAGATGGAACGGTTTTTAAGCGCGAAGATCTTTCCTCTAAAGCCTCAGCCGATATCATTGGACGCTGGGTGCGTGCCTCCGGCTATTATGAAGTTATTCCCGACTGCCGTGCCATTCGCGTTACCTTGCTGGAGCATCCTCAAACGCTGATTAACAACCTATTGCTGCGCGATACCCGCGAGCATGTCTTCTACGGAGCAGAAAACGATGTGCTTTGGTTTAACGGATACCCTATTCCTCAGCATTAATCGTTATATTAAAGCTATCTCAACTTTACATACGACAGTTTGTTTTGTAATTGTTGGTCATTAGCTTAGCACGCCTTGCTTAAAGGCCATTGAAATACCCCCTGAAAAATAGTCAGATGCAATTATTGAACACTTTTGCGACCACCAAATCCAACTTAGGTAAGCCCTATATAGATTTTGAATACCTTTTACAGGCCCTCAAGGTCACGCTGGAAGACAACGGAGAAGCCTATATCGCCAGCCAGATTCCGCTGGTGAATGAAGCCGTAAATTTGTCCCCCGATAATATTACACCCCAGCATCTGCAACTCTATTCGCTGTTGTTTCAACTGATTAACCTGTGTGAAATCAACTGGGCGGTGCAGCATCGCAGAAAGATTGAGGAAGCCCGGCTAACGGACGCCACAGGACTCTGGGCCGACACTATTGCCAAGCTCCTGGCGGCCGGAAAATCGGCGGATGAAATTCTGAATGCCTTACCCGAGGTGCATATGGAACCAGTGCTTACAGCGCATCCCACGGAAGCCAAGCGCGCCACCGTGCTGGAGCATTACCGCGAATTGTACCTGTTGCTGGTGCAAAGGGAAAACAACATGTACAACCGGTATGAAATGGAAAATATCCGGTTCAATATTCAGCAAACATTGTACAGGCTCTGGAAGACAGGAGAGATTTACCTGGAAAAACCCGAAGTGGAAGACGAGCTGCGAAACATATTATACTATTTAGTAAATGTTTTTCCCGATGTCATAGCCGTGGTGCACCGTCGTCTGCTACAGGCTGCTGACAGCAACGGATTGGATGTGGAAAAAATGAATGTGAGAAATGCATTCCCCCGCATCTCCTTTGGCGATTGGGTGGGTGGCGACCGCGATGGCCATCCGCTGGTAACAGCTGAAGTGACGCACAACACCTTGTTGCAGTTGCGCCTGAATGCCTTTGTGGTCATTAAACGCAAGATGAACCTTTTGGTACAGCGCCTGAGTTTTGCCTGCAGCATGGAGGATATACTGCCGGCGGCCCGCCTGCGCATGGAAGAGATGGTGGTGGAGATGGGCGAGCGGGGACCCGAATACCTGCAGCGCAATGACGGTGAGGCGTTCCGGCAGTTCGTGAACCTGATGATTGGCAAATTGCCGGTCGACTTAAAGCGCGGACATGCCACCCAACTTTCAGATGTACAGGGCGCCTACATTCACTCGTCCCACCTGATTGAAGACTTGCGATTACTGCAAAAAGCACTACTGCAATACGGAGCCAAAACAACGGCCTACGATGGTGTAGTGAATGCCATTGCCATTGTAGATACCTTTGGTTTTCACCTTGCAGCACTAGACATCCGTCAGAACAGCGCTTTCCACGACAAAGCCATGGAAGAATTGCTGGAGGCGGCACAGGCAGACGATACGCGCTTCTCTGAATGGGACGAAGATAAACGCCTGGAATTCCTAAATAAAGAACTGCAATCCGGGCGACCCTTTACCACTCCAAAAGCACAGTTGAACAATCATGCCCGTCAGGTGATGGAATGTCTGCGCACCGTAGAAAACCACACCGCTCAATACGGCACCAATTGCATGGGATCTTACATTGTAAGTATGACCCGTTCGTTATCCGACCTGCTGCTTGTATATGTTTTGTTAAGGGAAGCCGGGCTGGTAGCATTTACTGCCGAAGGACCCGCAGCTAGGATTCCGGTAGTTCCGTTGTTGGAAACCATAGACGACCTCGCAGCCGGCCCCGACATATTGCGTGCATTCCTTTCCCATCCGTACACCCGTCGCACGCTCAACTACCTGAAAACAGAAAATCAGCAACCCAAGCTGCAACAGCAAATCATGGTAGGCTGCAGTGACAGCAATAAAGACGGCGGCATCATGGCAAGCCAGTGGAACCTGTACAAAGCGCAGTACAACCTAAGTCAGGTGGGAGAAGAAATGGGTATAAATATCACTTTTTTTCATGGGAAGGGCGGCTCCATTAGCCGGGGTTCAGGGCCTACCCATTACTTCATGGATGCTTTACCTTATGGTGCAGTGCGCAGTTCCATCCGACTGACAGAGCAGGGAGAAACCATTGCCCAGAAATATGCGAATAAAATGAATGCTGCCTACAATATTGAGTTGCTGGCTGCCGGTACATTGCGGAAAATCACTATGGACAAAGGGAGGGAGAGAACCTTTCATCCCATCGCCCCCATCATTGAACAACTGGCAACAGACTCCAAGCATTATTATGAAGCCATGATGCGCGAAGAAGGCTTCATTCAGTTCTTCCGCCAGGCAACGCCTATTGATGCGATAGAAACCAGTAAGATTGGCTCCCGCCCTGCCAAGCGCACCGGTGCTAACTCCATCTCAGACTTACGTGCCATTCCCTGGGTATTTTCCTGGAGCCAGGCGCGGTACAATATGACCAGCTGGTTTGGCATAGGCAGCTCGTTTGAGGCTTTGCTTATCCGCGATCCCGAAGCTTACCAGCGCGTCAGGGAAGCATTGAAAACCGATCCGTTTTTGCGCTATGTGATGACGAATGTAGACACCAGTTTAAGTACGGTAGATGAAGAGCTGATGCATGCATATGCAGCTTTGGTAGAGGATGTGGTTATCAGAAATAAGTTTCTGCAGATATTTTTAAACGAATGGAATCTGGCCAAAAACCATATGGCCGATTTAATTGGCAAGCCCTTGCAGGAGCGCAGAAAAAACCACTACCACTCTACACAACTTAGGGCTGCGCTGATGCGACCTTTACATCTGAAACAGATTCAACTGTTACAAAAGTGGCGCCGGGAAAAAGCCGAAGGATCCGCTGCAGCTGAGCAGACACAATTGGAAATCATGCTCACCATCAATGCCATTGCAGGAGCCATGAAGAGCACGGGATAAGTAAGCAGTGCGATGATTATTGGCTATATTAGCTAATAACACAACTATGCATAAATTATTTTATTATATAGTGGCTATGGCCGGTATCTGCGGACAAGCTGATCTGACAACACCTGCCAACCCTGTTCCCGGAGCCGTAAGCTTTACCATTTCCCTATTCATGACCTGCAATAGTGCGCAGGATGAAGTGGGCAGCAGGGAGGAGATTTATGGAGACTTCTATCTGCGGGTGAACGGTACATCGCATGCTTTACTAGCTATACCCCGTGCAGATGCCATTTCCATTGCAGCAGGTGATACCATTTACTTCGCACCCATGGTAGTGCTCACCGATATGCCTTTCCGGAATGCGGAAGATATTGTTTACTTCAAAGAGCTCATTATTGGCGGACAGCTCTTTGAGAAAGACCGCATAGGCAAAGACGAAGTTTTCGGCAGCCGTCAGGCCGACTACAGTGATGAAAAAGGACAACTAAAATTTTTTCCCACTACGTTCTCCTTTCGCCGCAACGGCAGTCAGTTGAACCTCACGGTGGAAGACCTGCAATTTAAATTTGGGCATTGAGCGGCCGGGGACTGTTGCATTTAAGAGAACAGCTGTACAAAAAATAGTAGTTTTATTTACTTAAAGTCCAAAAGTAGGAAAGCGGTTGGTAGGGACATCAACCGCGGACGAAAAAATGAACCAATCGTCTCCTCACTAATTGCATCAAAAAAAAATCCCGTACCTGCTGAAGTTCGGGATTTGATGTGGTGTGGGGCGGGGTCGAACCGCCGACACATGGATTTTCAGTCCATTGCTCTACCAACTGAGCTACCGCACCAT
>DDYY01000077.1:12402-16525 GCA_002346225.1 Bacteroidetes bacterium UBA3022 | reverse complement strand
GTGGCGTATTTGGCCAGTTCGGTTCTTCGCGGATCGATGACAATAGTAGTCTTACCACTCATGGCAAACTGTTTCAGCTTGGCACCGGTTACAGGATGCCCGTCTGTCGGGTTGGCACCGATAACCAGAATACAGGTAGCATCTTTCAGATCGTCGATGCTGTTGGTGGCCGCACCTGTTCCGAAAGTACGCTGCATACCCAAAGCGGTAGGCGAGTGGCACACCCGTGCGCAGCAGTCGATGTTGTTGGTACCGATGACCGCACGAATGAATTTCTGCATGAGGTAATTCTCCTCATTCGTACAGCGGGCAGAAGAAATTCCCGCTATGCTGTCCGGACCGTGTTTGGCTTTTATATCATGGAGCTTGGTAGCTACAAATTCAAAGGCTTCATCCCATGTAGCTTCCACCAGCTCACCGTCTTTACGGATGAGCGGCGTACGTATACGATCTTCATGGTTATAAAATCCGAAGGCATAGCGTCCCTTCAGACAGGTATGTCCGCCGTTCACTTCGGCATCCAATGGTGCCTGTATGCTTTTGATGACTCCATTCACTGTGGATACTTCGAGGTTGCAACCAACACCGCAGTAGGTACACACCGTTCGGGTGATGTCGGTTCCCACCACACTCTTACTTTCGAATACATCGCTGATGGCGCTGGTAGGACAAGCCTGTGCACAAGCTCCGCAGCTTACACAATCACTTTCAAAGAAGGATACATCCGAGCCCTTTATGATACGATTGTCGAATCCTCGTCCCGCCATACTCAGTACAAACTGCCCCTGGATTTCATCGCAGGCACGTACACAGCGATAGCAGTTGATGCACTTGCTGAGATCGGAGGTCATATAGGGATGCGATAAATCCTTCTGCCGGTCGAGGTGGGTTTTTCCTTCCGGATAACGCACCTTGCGGATGCCCACTTGTGCGGCTACATCCTGCAGCTCACAGTTGCCGTTCACTTCGCAAGTAAGGCAATCCAAAGGGTGATCGGTGAGCACCAGTTCTATAATATTCTTGCGGAGCTTCTGCACGTTGTCGGAGCTTGGGTAAACGTATGCACCCGGCATAATGGGTGTATGGCAGGATGCAACTGTTTTTACAGGTCCTCCTTCCTTGAGCGCTACATCCACACTGCACACCCGGCAGGAACCAAAAGGCTCCAGATTCGGTGCATCGCAAAGCGTCGGTACTAATTGCTTGCCCATGTTGCGGCGCACAAATGACAGTACGGTTTCATTGTCCTGAATGGCAAAAGGTTGCCCGTCAATGTAAGCTACCTTGGCATCTACGGCAATGCCGTTTCCACCTATACCTGTCTGGTTGCCTTTATGTTGAAATGCCTTTTTCATACATATATTATTTAAAGTAAGGGGATAATTCTTCGTCGAAATAATGCAATGCGTTTTTCACCGGCAGGGGTAAGCCACCACCCAATGCACAAAGCGAGCCTTTTTCCAGTGTCTCCACCAGGTCGTTAAACAGGGTGCGGTCAATTTTGTAATCTTCGTGTTGTGCTTTTTCCAGCATCTCGGCACCACGCACAGAGCCCAGTCTGCAGGGGAAACATTTACCACAGCTTTCATGTGCGGTAAATTCAAATAAGTGTTCTATATATTTTACCAGGGGATAATCATGCGGGATACATACTACTGATGCATGGCCCAATAAAAATCCGTTTTGTGCAAAGCTTTCGAAGTCGACGGTAAGGTCGTTGATTTTATGCACCGGAACCAGTCCGCCCAAAGGACCACCGATGTGCATGGCTTTTACCGAATGCCGGAATCCGCCACCCAGCTCATTGGTTACCGTTGCAAGGGGTGTCCCCATTTCCACTTCATACATACCGGGTCGGTTAAAATGTCCATCCAGACAAACCAGTTTTGTCCCTTTCGATTTTTCGGTACCGAGTGCTGCATATTTGGCTCCGCCTTCCCGGAGAATCCAGGGAATAGCCGCCAGTGTTTCCACGTTGTTGACGATGGTGGGTTTGTTGAACAATCCTTTTTGTGCGGGGAAGGGAGGACGCACCCTTACCTCCGGCCGCTGGCCTTCTATGCTGCTTAGCAAAGCTGTTTCTTCTCCGCAGATGTAGGCACCCATGGCGTGGATGACCTTGAAATCGAAATGAAAGCCCGAGCCAAGAATGTTATTCCCCAGCAATCCGGCAGCATATAATTTTTCCAGTTCTTTTTCTACAATGTCGATGGCCTCGGGGTATTCGGCACGGATGTAAACAACACCCCAGGCGGCACCGGTTATATACCCTGCCATCAGCATGCCCAACAGTACGCTATGCGGACGCTGTTCTAGCAGGTAGCGATCGGAATACGCTCCGGGATCGCCTTCATCGGCATTGCAGACAATGTATTTGATGGCGGAGTCCTGGTTCTTGCAACTTTCGAGTTTGATATGCATGGGGAAACCTGCACCGCCTCTGCCGCGTATGTTGGCGATTTTAATCTCTTCCAGCAGGGCTTCCGGTGTCTTGTCCAGCCACGCTTTCAGCGGAGCATAAAAAGTATCAATACCGGGGAAGGGTTCTGTCAGCACCGGAGTACCAACAGCGGCTACGTTATACGTTTCTATTTTCCGTTCCGGTTTTTCCAGAATAGTATCGAGGTTTTTAATGTCGTCACCGGAGTAATTATTACCGGCATAATGGAAAGCATTGTTTTCATGACAGCGTCCGAGACAGCACATTACGCCGATTTCTTCTGCCCCCATTTTCGATTTCAGTTTCTGCTCTACGGCGGGCTGGGTGCCGGCGGTCATGCAGGCCGATCCATTGCATACATAGGCTTTCTTTCCTTTGTTTTCGGGGCGGGTGAAATCGTAGAAAGTAGCAGAGCCGTAGACATTGGCCTTTCCGATTAGAAAAGCCTCCGCCAGTTCTTCCATCTGTTTAACATCCGGTGTACCGCTGGTTTTGGCCATAGTACCCATTTTTTCAAACAGGTTATCGGTAAGACCTTTGCGGCCCGATAGTTCACTTAAATTTTTCGACATGGAAATACAGTCTTTGAGTAATGTATAAAAATAAGGGCTTTATAGCAGAATGCAAAACCTTGGTTGCCTGGTGCAAATCCGCTAACTTTAATCTGAAGGAAAAATGTACACCATAGTGTTCTCCCGCGCTTTAATCTTTATTGGCCTGTTGGCAATCAACTGCCTGTGTGGCTACAGCCAGCTTCCGGAACCACTGCTGCAGCTGGGGTTTGGAGGTAACAATCACGATTGGATAATTTCCGGGTATCCACTTGAGGATGGGGGACAGTTGCTGACAGGTTATTCGGCATCCGGTAACACGGGCGATAAAGATGCGGCTTTGTATGGCGATATGGATGTGTGGGTTATACGAACCGATGCAACAGGTGCTATTGCTTGGCAACAAACTTACGGCGGCGAGAAAGATGAATTGCTGGGTGATGTCTTGTTTGGATCAGATGGAAGCTTTGTCCTCGGGGCGTCCTCCTTATCACTTCCAAGCGGAAATAAAACTGCGATGCGGATAAAGTGGGTGGACTATTGGCTGGTAGAAGCAGATTCGGATGGTAATATTCTTTGGCAAAATACCTACGGTGGTGATGAGAATGATGTTCTTACTTGTATGATACAAACTTCAGATGGCGGTTTCCTTCTCGGAGGAAATTCAAACTCCGGTATTTATGGCACAAAAACCGATACGTGCAGAGGTTTGACTGACTATTGGATTGTTAAGCTGGATAGCTTAGGAGCAGTGGAATGGGAAAAAACCCTGGGTGGGAGTGGAGAGGAAAATTTAACTAGTCTTGTACAATTGGCAGATGGGAATTTCATTGTCGGTGGATACTCCTTTTCACCTGTTTCGGGAGAAAAGTCAGAATACTCGTCTCTTTTTAATCCTGATTGGTGGGTTATAATGCTGAGTGATACAGGAGAACTTATTTGGGAAAACTCAATGGGCGGATCTTCATATGACTATTTATATGATATGTATGAAAAGGAAGATGGGATCATAGTATTGGTGGGGAGCTCATCATCCCTGATATCAGGCGATAAAACAGCGGCTAAAATTGGTGGTTATGATGGTTGGATAGTGGAGATAAATGAAGATGGAGATGTGTTACAGGATATAGTT
>DDYY01000077.1:0-12096 GCA_002346225.1 Bacteroidetes bacterium UBA3022 | reverse complement strand
GATGTGTTACAGGATATAGTTATAGGAGGGGTATATGACGATGAAATTAAGCAAATGGAAGTGGATGACTCTACTTACATTTTTGTTTGCCAGTCGACCTCGGTTCCCGGTTTCGATAAAACGGCACCGGCGTATGGAAATTTTGATGCATGGATAGTTTTTACTGATTTGGCATATGATGTCATCAGCGATATTTCTGTTGGCGGTTCCATGGCAGATTATCCGGTGAGTATGGAGATGAATGATGGCAGATGGGGGATAAGCTGCTTCTCTTACTCGGGATTATCAGGCAACAAAACAGTTAGTAACCAGGGCGGAGGAGATTATTGGTATTTTGAAATTCCTACCTGTCTGCCACTTATAACCGTTTATTTTGATGGTGATGGCGATAGTTATGGTGGAGCGGATAGCATACTTACTACCTTATGCGATATGCAAGACGGTTATGTATTTATTGGAGGCGACTGCGACGATAGTAACTCCGACATACATCCCTCGGCATCAGAAATATGTAATGGTTTAGATGATAATTGCAATGGTGCATTGGATGATGATATTACATTTTTTACAGTCTACCAGGACCAGGATGGGGATGGTTTTGGAAATATTGATAGTTCCTATTCAAGCTGTTTTCTGCCTGATGGATATGTACTTTATGGAATTGATTGCGACGACACTAATCCACTTATTCATAATTTACAATTGTACTATGTCGATATGGATGGTGACGGCTTAGGTGGAGATGAAGGAGACTTCTTTTGCTCGGCTATTCCACCCTTCGACTATGTGAGTAATAGTGACGATTGCGATGATACTACCCCCGGACTGGGCACATTGAACCTGTTCTATGTAGATAATGATGACGATGGCTACGGGCAGCCCGGAACAGCCATTTATTTCTGTGCTTTTGAAGTGCCCGGGTTTGCCACTAATGCCGACGATTGTAACGACACAGATCCGGCGGTGAACCCTGCTGCAGAAGAGGTGCTGAATGGTTTGGATGACAACTGCAACTACGAGGCTGATGAAGGTTTGGTAGGAGTGGAGCAACAGGAAATTTCCCCCATACAGCTATTCCCTAACCCTGTAACTCATACGCTTACTGTTCAACTACCTGAAAGCTATGGCCCGGATGCACCCTATACCATTTTAGATATAAGGGGTGCTATAATAGAAACAGGGCATTTACACCACCCATTCCATCAACTCAACCTAATTGATTATCCGGATGGAGTATATGTTATTAACGTATATATAGCGGACCATCTGTATAGTCACCTTTTTATAAAAGAGTAAACATTATTTGATTCCCCGTCCCACCGGTGTTACCGGGTATGCATGAATCATTCAGTAATGGAATCACATCAGATAGGAACGCCGGCGTTTACTAAACGCTATGTCCTGATACAGGTGATATGGCGTCATCGTACAAACAACGTTCAACTATACACCGTAAACTTATCCTCACGGCAAAAAGCCAGCAGCGTAATACCGGCACTTCGGCAGGACTCCACGGCTAAGGACGAGGGAGCAGACACCGCTGCCAGCACCCGAATACCGGCCCGGTAGGTTTTGGATACGATCTCATAGCTGACACGTCCGCTCACAATAATGCAATATGCCTGTTCGAGATCGCCCTCCAGCATCAATTGGCCAATGGCTTTATCAACTGCATTGTGCCGGCCGATGTCTTCCTTGATGACGAGTAGTTTTCCGTCTTTGTCAAAAATGGCAGAAGCGTGCGAACCACCCGAACTATCGAAAGTGTTCTGGTGGTCCCTCATGGTTTGAAACATCTGCTGTACACGTTCGGCTGAAGGGGTTTCATGTTCTGGTATTTTCACACCGGTCAGCAGCAGTTCTGCTTCTGTTTTGCCGCACATGCCACAACTTGCCACAGACACCAGGGTACGGTTCACCTTCCCCTCGGTTTGAAAATCTTCTACCTTGCCCGAAATATTGACAGCGGTGATATAGCCGGCGTCGTTCACTTCTGTGATAGTGAATCCCGGATTTTCGATTGCGGTGTACACTTGTTCCCCCAGCAACAAACCCCTGGCCAGTGCTTCTTCATGACCCGGCGTATGCATGGTGATGGTAAACGGTTCGCCATTGACGTAAATACTCAGCATGACCTCCACGGTAAGGGCGTCTTCCACAGGTTGCGCAGTTCCCTGCACCACCTTGTGGGCGTTGTATCTGCGTACGGGTTTTTGTTCCATAGTATTAAAACCATGAAGTTACCCGTTTTCGTTCAATAGGGCAATCTCCAAACCCTGATAGGGTGCGCTAAGCATAAACGATAAAGGTGGGCGGGTGCCTGTTTAGTGATTACAACATCTTCACCCACTTCTCCGTATACCAAACACCGGTTTCTGTATTCATAATACTGATGGAATATACCCCCGCAGCAAAATGCGCAACCGGTATTTGAAGTGTGCCTGTAAAACTGCCGGTATAACAAATACTGCCGTTTACTTGGCTGATAATTACTGTGTTATTACCCTGTGCCACCGGTTCAATATGTAATACACTGCTTGCAGGATTGGGATAAATACTGAATGATAAAGCAGGTTTTGGGTTATCTGAAATGGCTGTACTTAGTGTATCGCACTCGCTACCTTCGTGTGCACCGAGTGAGTAATTGGGTAAATTAGGTAAAGCTGCAATAACTCGGCTATCTTCCAGGTAGATTGCATTTGTATCAATTATTATAGATTCAAAACTGCTATCAGCGATTGTAATCAATGAAATACTCTGGTTGAATATTGAAGTAATATTTGATGAGATAACGCTATATACAATTGTAAAGTAAATACGGTCATCATATAATTGATGTTGACCAATGCTATAATTATTTATTGGAACTTTAAAAATCTCATTGAATGTGTAATTTACGGTATCAGATATATTAATTGATACCTGAAATAGGGTTCCTTTAGAACTTATCTGTGAGACATATATCTTATTGCCTGTTTTTGAAAATGAACAGCCATAAAGGGAAATTTCAGGAAACCCTGAAACTTCATTCCAATTGCTTAATAAGCCGGTACAGCGATCAAAATCATAAATATCCAACCGGTTGTATCTTGTATAGGCTAGTTTATCGCCCTGCTCACTAATGATCATCTCACCCCATCCGTCGTAGGGAACTAAATAAGAATCAACCGGCCCATATGTTTGAAAGTATGGGCCTAAAATGCCATCACTGGTAATTAAAAATCTTACAAATGCAAAGGTTGAATCCTCACTTACTTCATAATCTGGTTTTGCGTGAACCAATAACCACCAATCTTTTCCATTGCCGTGTTTTACAGCTTGCATTTTCTCTGTTAATGGTTTATCAAACAATACAATATTTTTTTCTGTTACATCACCAAGTCCGCCATCTAAGGACATATTTACGATAGAATATTTTAAACCTTCTACATCAGGATCATATTGTTTCTGTATATAAAAAATGTAATAATAATTCTTTATTTCGGGCATCGGAATTATAATTACACCTTGAGTTATACTAGAGCCTATTCCACTGTTTAATCCTATGTCAAGTCCAGTTCCATTTGGCATACTTTCATGATTTTTATTCCAAACAATTTCACCGTTAGTATAAAAAAGTAAATTTCCTAATGAATCACTAATAGAGGCAGCTGATTCATATCCGAACATTCCACTTATAAATGGTTCAGGCGATCCCGATGAAAAGTTAATTCCTGTTGAGTCAGGTAATACAAAATTGCTATTCTCTAATTGAGCAAAGACACAGAATGTGCATAACACACTCCACACTGTGGCAATGATTCTTCGCATAGCATTTAATTATTTACTAATAATAAATGAATTAGTCACCTCCAATCCAGTGATGGTAATTATATGTACAATATAATATCCTACAGAAAGATTGCCGACGTCTAAAATATTATCTGATAGTAAATATTTCTCAAATATTCTATTTCCGCTTAAATCTAAAATACTGAGATATTGAATATCATATGGTTCAATTCCAATAACAGCTATATAATTCTGTGTTGGATTAGGATAGAGATAAATAGTTTTATCTTTTGCGAATCGTTCCTCTATAACCTCAATTTCAAAATCTGGATCTAAAGTCAAATCCAACATCCCTCTTGCATTATACACACCTTCTCCATACTCCCCACCAGGTAGATTTGCAATATCGAACAATTCCGAATATACCTCATCATTGAGCTGAAATGTACCGCTACTGTCAAGGTTATTTAAATAAATAGCGTTGGTTTGCTGCCAGTATTCCTCAATGGTATTTGAAGCTATGATCGAATTATTTTCTTCCAAAGCCCATGCAAATGACCTGTTACTGATGCTGTCTTTAATTGTTAAGAATTCGGGTATATTGGATGTTTCAATTGTATAATATACTTCCGCTACATCATCCGATAAAATGTCGGCCAATCCATCCATAGAGTGTACATCCTTCCAAAAATTAATGTACCTGTGATATTGATTTGGCGTAGCTGTTGGTATTTCAGTAAAACCGGTAATCATATCTGCGTACAACCATGTAAGTTCTTCCAAAGCATATTCTACAGTTGCTGCACCGAGCCTGTAAATGGAATAACAAGGATCACTTGAATAGGAAGTTGGTGAAGGATTAAAATCTGTGGATCCAATATCAAAATCTGTCAAAGCATCCGTAATATTAAATTCACTTGGTGAATCTCTAAAGTACCAGTCACCTTCCAAATCGTCTCCGTCAGTACCAACTACATCACCAAAACAATACACCCTGTTAGCTGTACTTGCAGGATACCAACTGTTATCGCTGGCAAGGCCTGAATTGCCTATGGGCCCTATTCCACCTGTTCCTAAATCTTCCAGCCCCATGCCTATATTACAATCGTGTATTTCGTTACAGATCAGGTTACTGCCAATACTGGGCTGATAGATGTAAAATCCCAGGCTGCCATCGAACACAGCATTGCCTTCGGCTATGAAGTCTTCACAACTTTCTATAAATACCGGACGCACTTTGGTGCCACATCCGCTGCTGCAGGAACCGGTTACCGAATTGGTGTATATTTCTGCGGCATTGCAGTTTTCCAGGCGGATGCCATAGCCAAATCCGGATGCAGGAGAAGGTAGGGTAAAATTGATTTCATTTTCATCTATCAGCGGTGCTTCAATGCGCTGAACGATGACACCTGATTTGACAGAGCTAATCAGGTTTTGGCTTATGGTTAAATCATACGTGGAACTGGTGATCACTTCATTGACTAGTATACCTACTGGCGCCAGCGGGTTAGAAAATCCGGTCGTATTTATTTCGTTATTGGTGATAAGGGTGTTTATGGTACCTTGATCTTCTATTACAATACCAAAGTTGTTGAAATTGGTTATGCGGTTGCTGTTAATTTCTATATCCTTCAGGTTATCCTGTAAATCAATGCCCCGCTTCATGGTAAATTCTCCCAATCCGCTGTCAAAAGTTCCGGCTATTTCATTGCTCAAGATATAGGTTTTAATTCTGTTAACCGACAAGACTGCTGTGCCACAGTTAACGATGCTGTTGTTTAATCCACTTCCAAGTACCGCATCGCCGACCCATAATTCAGCCTCAGATCCGTTATCGGCATCACCGGTAGCGCATATCCCCACTTGTGTATATACATCGGGCATGGTAGCAATAGTACCCGCGCTTTTAAAAATTTCATTATTTTGAACCTGTACTTTCGAATTGAATAATCGTATGGCGATATTTAATTCGGTAAAGATGTTTTTATTAGTGCCTAAAATACCGCCATCACCAATCACAAAATAGTCTGTGGGGTAAACATCTTCAATTAATATGCCGTAATCGCCCACTTGACCAGTTTTGGGTGCTTTTAAGGAGGGGGCATAAAATTCAGTGCCTTCAACAAAACTGCTTAAAGTAGAGGTGGTGATAGCATCCATGTGTATGCCGATTTCATTGTTGCAAAATACGGCGTCACTCACCTGAAACACAGATTCTGCGCTGCCGTTTTGTGCATATATGCCTTTTAAAGCATCGGCAATGATGGCTTGATCAATTATAACCGAGCCTCCGCTTTTTACAAAGATGCGTTTCCACATATCACCGCCGGCATACAATACTGATTCGCCATTTATGGTAAGCACCCCGCCATTATTTACTTTTATTTCAGTGTCGGCAGCTATCTCGATATAACTGCCACCGGTAATAGTTAAACTGCCTGTACCGGTAATGGTTAAATCGGCATTTATGCAGATGTATTCTCCATCCCAAGTAACTGTACCGCTGATGATGGTAGGTGCGGTCGTACAACTCCCGCTACCTTCTTCATAACACTGACTCATCGCCGGTATTGGAAGTAGCGTAGTCATAACAAGAATTAGGTGGTTAAGAAGATTTGATTTGATTTGATTTGAACAAATCAAACCCTTAGTAGTAGACCTATTTTTCATGTTACCGGTTTTAGGTGCTGTATGGAATATTTATCAAACTTACCGTTTTCCCGGGTGAATGTCAATAGCAGAATGGTGCTAATACAAATATCGGCTACAAGCTTACATAGATACATAGACGAAGCTGTTACCGAAACTTATTAGCCCTGACTGCAGCGGCAGCCCGGACCCCGCTGTACGGATGCAGCGCAACAAGCTTGTAGCCGTTGTGCGGGGGAGGACTCCCGACAGCTGTCGGGAGCGAAAGGCAGGACCAAGGTAAGTGAAGGGCAAATAGGTAAATTGCTCCTATTTCTCCCTATGTGTTCAAAATAATGGCGCCTGTTATCAACTCAGCCCCGTAATCTTTCCGTTATCATCAATGTCCATACCCTCACTGGCAGGATGCACCGGTAGGCCCGGCATGCGCATCATATCGCCTAAAATGGGAATGACGAACCCGGCACCGGAGGCGAATTCAAATTCACGGACATTCACTGTGAAACCAGTTGGTCTTCCTACCACTTTTTCATTGTCGCTCAACGACTTTTGCGTCTTGGCCATACAAATAGGCAGCTTATCAAAACCCAATTTATTAATAGTCTTCAGTTGCAATAAAGCCTTCGATGAAAAACTCACATCATCGGCACCGTAAATCTCTTGGGCAATGGTGCGGATTTTATCTTCTACCGGTAGGTTCCAGTCGTACAAACGATGGAATTTATTGACACCGCTGTCTATCATATCTACCACCGCTTGTGCGAGATTCCTGGTGCCTTCTCCGCCCTTGGCGAAGCCCTCACTTACCACCGCCTTGGCACCCATTTGTTCTGCCTTGTCGATGACCAATTGTACTTCTTCTGCTGTATCGGCCGGGAAGGCGTTGATGGCTACAACAGGTGTTAAACCATACTTGGCACAATTTTCAATATGTTTTTCCAGGTTCTCCAAACCTTTGGCAACCCGTTCCACACTTGGTGTGTTATATTCATCTTTGGTGGCACCACCGTGGTGGCGAAGGGCGCGAATGGTAGCAACAATAACAATGGCATCCGGACCAAAACCGGCATAACCACACTTGATGTTCATGAATTTCTCCGCACCCAGGTCGGCACCGAAGCCGGCTTCTGTTACCACGTAATCGCCTAAGGACAAGCCCATCTTGGTGGCAAGTATGGTATTGGTACCCTGTGCAATATTGGCGAATGGTCCGCCATGGATGATAGCCGGATTGCCTTCCAGCGTCTGCACCAGATTGGGTTTGATGGCGTCTTTCAGCAATATGGCCATGGCCGCTTCCGCTTTCAGGTCACGTGCAAAAACGGGTTTCTTATCGTAAGTCTGACCGATATAAATATTTCCCAGGCGTTCTTTGAGGTCGGCGAAACTTTGCGACATACAAAGAATGGCCATCACTTCGGAGGCGGGGGTGATGTTGAATCCGTCTTCCCGTGGAACCCCGTTTGTTTTGCCACCTAATCCAATCACTATTTGACGCAGCGCCCGGTCGTTCATGTCCATTACCCGTTTCCAAACAATGGTACGCGGATCAATGCCCAGGTTCTCCTTGTTGTTGAGGTCATTGTCGATAAGTGCGGCCAATAAATTATTCGCTTTTTCAATGGCGGAAAAGTCGCCAGTGAAATGCAGGTTGATGTCTTCCATAGGAATCACCTGGCTGTAGCCACCACCGGCAGCACCGCCTTTTATACCGAATACCGGACCTAAAGAGGGTTCGCGGATTACCACCACCGATTTCTTTCCAATCTTATTCAGTCCTTCATGCAGACCGATAGATACCGTTGTTTTTCCCTCACCGGCAGGGGTGGGGTTGATGGCAGTGACCAGAATGAGTTTGGCTTTTTTGATCTTCTCCTCATCTATCAGCGTCAAGGGTAATTTTGCCTTGTATTTGCCATATAGTTCGAGGTCGTCAAATGCTATATTCAGTTTGGCTGCGATGTCAGCAATAGGCCGAATCACAGCCTTTTGCGCTATCTCGATATCGGTTGGAAAGGACATATTTTTCTGTTGTTTTGACAAATCTATAATATTTCATTGATTTGGCTACCCGGCATGTAATAAATGCAAGACATGTTGTTGCAGAATTCAGAAATTGTTAAAGGAATGGGATGCGATAATCACTGCTGTAAAAGACGGTTTCAGCAATGAGAGGAAGCCGGCTAACCCGACAACAAGGCTAAGGCAACATAGGAACAGTTTCCCCTGCTGGCAGTGCGTGTGTGGAAGCATCCGGAGTGCAAGGTCTTGCTTTGCGTTCCGAATCGCCCACCTGATCTATTGTAAGGCAAGGTGTTTTCTGCTGCCAATTCAGGCTTAACTGTTCACGCGATGAAGGAATGCTCGGCGCCGCAGGATGCGTTGCAGGGCCGCAAAAGCACCTTCAGCAGGGGAAAGCGTTTTGGTCATACCTTTTGCGCTCAAAAGGTATCAAATTACTGTTCGAAGGGAAAAGTTTAAGCGAACCGCAAGCATTAATTCGGGCGCATAGAAGGAATGTACCTGAGGGAATGGAAAATAAAAGTAGTCTGCAGAATAGCATGAATGGCTGCATTCTTTCCTGCACCTATCCATTATGCCGCATGCCTGCATTCACCTTAAATAAATGCAATACATAGGGAAAGAGTGCATCCATGGTTTCTTCTGCTCCGCGGGTACTGCCCGGCAGGGTTATCACCACACTATCGCCTATCATACCGGCTACGCCTCTGGAGAACATGGCATAGGGCATGCGCTGCTGGCCATAGGCACGGGCCGCCTCCATCATACCGGGAATCTCCCTTTCCAATAAGGGCATGACGGCTTCGGGTGTGATATCCCTTTTGGAGAGTCCGGTACCACCGCAAATCAACAACAGTTCTGTCCCGCCGCTGATCAGACTGTTTATTTGTGCCTGGATGCTATCTTTTTCGTCGGGAATGATGGTGTAGTGCGCAATCTCTACAGGCAGGCCTTCCAGCTTTTCGATGATGGCTTTTCCAGCCTTGTCTTCTTTCTTGCCCGCAGCAATGGTATCGGAACAAACAATAACTGCTGCCCGGATATTTCTGCTGAGTTGATCCTTGTAATCGGATTTGCCGCCTTTCTTTTCCAACAGCCGAATATTCGAAATGCTCACCTGTTTGTCGATAGGTTTTAGCATATCGTAAATGGTCAGTGCTACTATAGCCGCACCGTGCATGGCTTCCACCTCCACACCTGTCTTGTAAACGGTTTCTACCATGACCTGTATATGCAGTTCCAATCCCTGAATGGTATAAGTAACCGTTGCACCTTCCACCGGTAGCGGATGGCAATCCGGAATGACATTGCTGGTGTTCTTGATGGCCAGTAAGCCGGCTGCTTTTGCCATCTCGAAGACGTTTCCTTTCGGAACCTTTCCTTCCCTGATCGCTGCAATGGTATCTTCTCTGCTTGCACTGACAATTGCCTGTGCCACTGCCATGCGATAAGAGGGAGATTTATGGGTGATGTTGTTCATAGATCGTTATTCATGGTTCGTGGATCTTTTTTTTCGTGCTTGTTGCTGCTCTACTGCTTATTACTCAATACCAACTGCTCACTGCTTTACTGCTATCTTGATTCCTTCCAAACATACCCCCCATTTTCCAGCAGCTCCTTTCCCCAAATGGGCACTTCTTGTTTAATGCGCTCCACGATTTCATTACAGGCATCCATGGCATCTCTCCGGTGTGCAGAGGAGGTGAAGACAAATAGGGAAATTTCTCCGGCAGCAACTTTTCCTAAACTGTGGTAAATGTGCATACAGGTAAGGGCATATTTGTCAAAAATGGCTTCGCGAATCTGATGGAACTGTTCTTCTGCCATTTCGGTGTGTGCCGTGTATTCTATGGCAGCTACTATGCCCCCTTCCTTTTCATCGGCACGAACCTGACCCAGAAAAATACTGTGCGCTCCGATGTCTGTCTTGCTGCTGTGTTTGGCAATGGAGTCAGCTATAAATGCCGGACTGATGGGGCCATCTACGAATACTTTTTTGCGATTATGCGTTGCCATATTTTCTATTCATCTCAAACAATTGCCATGCTTTGATGCCACCCTCCAAAGTAACAAAATGTACGGCAGGAAATTGTTGTTGTAAAATACGGATAGCCTCCGGAGTGCGGTTGCCGGTCTGGCAGTACACTAAAACCCGCCCATCCAAAACAGGCAGGTCCGGGCGTTGTTGCAAACGACTTAGTGGCAAACGTAAGGCTCCTTCCATGGAAGGAGGAAGTTCATTTTCTTCCCGTACATCGATAATTGCACTAAAATCGGATGGGGAGGAAAGCCATGTTTCAGGTGCTATGGTAGTTGAAGATAGCACACCGCAGAAGGCCGGATAGTCCATCCTGGATAAGGCCTCCAAATTTTCCGGAACCAAATTCAAATAGTCGGCATTTCTGTCAAATTCAAACTTTATAAATTCCTGCATACTTGCCCGCCAGGTGAGCAGCTGACGACGCAGCGGATAGCCTATTCCGGTAATGATTTTCAATGCTTCAGTGGCCATCAGCATGCCAATGGTGCCCGGTATGGTGCCCATAATGCCGGTAGTGGCACAGTCCCATGCACCCCCCGGAGGAGGTGGAGTGGGAAAGAGGCAGCGATACGTCGGACCTTCCTGATAATTCAAGACACTCAATTGTCCTTCCATGGCAGATACTGCGCCATATACCACCGGTTTGTCGAGCAGCACCGCAGCATCGTTAATACAATACCTTGTCGGGAAATTATCGGATGCGTCAATGATGATATCGTAAGGTGCCATCAGGTCTGCTGCGTTATCGGCTTGAAGCTGGAAAGTATACACTATTGTCGTGACATCGGAATTGAGTTGAAACACTTTTTCCGCAGCAACGGTCGCTTTGTTTCTGCCGCAATCATCGGCATCATATAAAGGTTGTCGATGGATATTGCTAAGGTCAACCACATCACCATCTACTATTCCCAAATGTCCCACACCCGCAGCAGCCAGGTATTGAATAACCGGCACCCCCAGCCCTCCGGCACCCACCACTAATACTTTGGCAGTTCGCATCTTCTCTTGTCCTTCCGCACCCCATTCGGGTAAAGTGACTTGTCTCTCGTATCGCAGCATCAGATTTTGATACATAAAATGATGCGCATGAAGGTAGCGATTTTAGAAAAGGGAATCAATGGAATAATAACAGGTGGATCACAGCACTGTCTTTGAAAGGGCAGGGCGTGTGCCTGATGATGCTTTGTGCAAAGTAAATGCTACTGCACAGGCACCGGGCTGTACGCCTTACTCCAGCTCCTTCGTCACCGGGGTGTCGGCTACCATCCCTCACGCAATCGCTTAGTTGGTATATAAGATGCTATGCCCAAATGACAATTCACTGCTCACTCCCGATAGCCAATCCCGTTCCGCCGGTGTTACCGATAAGGGATGCATCATTATTTTAAGCAATTACATTTTAGAGGAACGCCGGCGTTGATGTTGCCCCGATAACTATCGGGGTTGACAATAACTTTGACTTTGACATTGAGAGGCTTTGTCTATTAGGCATTGGCAGTTAGCTTGTAGCCCCAATGGTTATCGAGATTGACCACAGACATTTTACCGATAACTTACGACCTAAAACCTGCAACTTACCTACGACCTAAAACCTGCAACCTATGACCTACCAC
>DDYY01000060.1 GCA_002346225.1 Bacteroidetes bacterium UBA3022 | reverse complement strand
GACCAATCAGATGCTGAAAAAACGAATGCGTTGAGGGATTATATGCAAACGAACTTTGCATCCGAAATGGAACATGGCAAAGTAGCACTGGTCATTTCCAGCAACGAAGATATCACCGAAGGCATTGCAGCTTATGTCCGAAATAACGGTGTCAGAATACTTGCAGCGGGTCACCACCACCATCGATTCGAGCTGTTTCACCGACATATTGCCGCCGGTCTCGCCCATGCAGTAGACGTGCCGCTGATGGTATTTCAGGTTTAGTCAGACCACTTTTGTCCATACCATTGGCGTACTACTGCTTCGGCCTCTTTTCCGGCTGGTGTAAAGCCCGAAGGATTTCTTGCTGTATAATCGAGGTAGCTGGGCCATTGCCATAAGAACATTCCTTTAATCCAATCTTCATCCGATAGTGCCTGGAACATTATCTCATAACACCTCTTCTGAGCAGCTTCACTGGTGTCATATTCATCATTGTCGGAATGCGGTTTTAACCAGGGCTGACTGGTACTTGTATAGCCTATTTCCGTGATTAAAAGAGGTTTCCCTTTTTTCGCTGCAATGCCTTCCAGCACATCCAGTTGTTTTTCAAATGTTTTCAACAATTCCGCATCATCCGGATTTTCTTTTTTACTGAGGGGGTAGTAAAAATTCACCGACATAAAATCCAGTTCATCCCAGATATCTGATTGCTCAAATTCGGCGCCCCAGTTAGCAGCATAGGTGACCGGCCCGCCATACAGCTGCTTGATGACATGAATGATATGCTTCCATGCTTCGGGTTGCTGTAGCGTTGCCTGCTGAAACTCCACACCTGCACAGAACATATCCATATGGTACATTTCAGCGAGTAAGGCATAATGATAAATCCAGTTGGAATAGTATTGAAAAAAGAGACCCCAGTCTTCCTGACTACTCATTTCAAAATCACCGGGCCATCCTTTCCAGCTCCATATCTGGGGTTTTAGCAACACCTTCATACCCAACTCCGAGGCCACGTGCGCGGACTTAATGACACTGGCATCATTCTCTGCACCTGCGCTTTGTACAAATGGGAAAGGTGCCGGTTTTTTTAATTCACCGGTATAGGTGTAGGGGATGATGGCAAGGGCGTTGCAACCGGTGGTGCGCAATTCCTTGAGCGATAGGGCTGCTTCTGTCCCAATATATCCGTTATACACTTCATAACCCTCATGCGCAAAATTGAAGCCTTTTAAAAAGCCATAGTTGGAGGCTGCAGTCGGCAAGCGTTTAAAATCTTGTAACAGACTATCTACATAAGCTTCGTAGGCCTTGGCATAGGGCATCCAGTAGCTTGTACCGGCGGTAGTATACAGGCGTTTGAAGTCATCTTTTGACAAGGTCTCCAGTAAAAATTGCACCCATACGGCAGCGGCCGCCGTACGCAGCAGGGGAGAAATAATCTCTGCCTTTTCATTATTCAATAAAGTAGCAAGATCAGGTGCGGCACCGGCATGATAGAGCAATAATCCCCAGTAAATAGCTCCCTGTTCTTCCCATTTTTCGTTGAAGTAAGCAGCCGCTCCCATTTCCATAGAGAGCACCTTCGGCATACCGAGCATCTCGCGCAGTAAGAGCTGGCTTTCAGCACCTGCATAATGTTCACCGAACTCATGCTCATACACACCATGTACACTCATGTTGGAAAAGTTGACATGTGCAGGTGCCGTATTATTCAGCATCAATCCCTTTATCTCTGTACTTTTATATAAGTGATAATCATATTTTTTATTCCAGCTTATACCGAGAACATCTTCTAAATGGCTGGAAATTCTGAGGCTGTACTGTTCAATACTATCCAACTGGATATCGGTTAAACCGGAAGCGTGATCGATATACCGGAAACGGTTATTTTCCTTTACCTGATTTCCCTTGTAATCAAACTCCCAGTGGCGTTCGTGATCAATGGTCCACCGCATACTGTCGGTTGTTGCGTAGTTGCCTAAAACCAGCCGCTGGTTATCCCGAATTACCTGATAGCCCCAGCTATCCAGCAATAAAAAACCATAGTCCTGCCCTTTAATTGACTGGAGATATTTCAATACTGCCTCCTCAGAATTTCCGGTAAGAATGCCCAGCGGCATTTGCTGGTTCAAAGGGTTGGGGTAGCAGGAAATGCGCATTACATCTGATGCCTCCCTATATACACGATCATCAAAATGGATGCCTCGGCGGTCTATCTGAAAGGGGAGTTGCTGTTGGTCCAGATAGGGAAGTCCATTCGGAAATACACCTACTAAAATGGCAGGTTGCTCCTTTAAATCGCTTTCCTTTAAATACTTATCGGAAACCAAAATGTATGTTCTGTTGCTGGACTGCTGTTGCTGCAACGGGGCAATATAGGCTGAAATAAATGCGGCCAGGGCAGTATCTGCATCTGGATAAACAATGAGAATAGAGCCGGCATTCCGCATGGCACTGAAGAGTTCTGACCTGGTGGCCGACCCATCTTTAACAGGTTCAACTTCCACCGGAGGGCTGCAGCAAAACAACAGTAAGAGAAGTAGAGATGATAGCATGTGCTTCAATATCATGGGGTTAATATGCGTTCAACAACAAAATTGAATAAATATTTGCTGGTAATAGTGAAATGAAGTACCTTAGAAACATCAGTAAAGATATAGGATCCATACTGACGTTCATTGTTTGGTGATCTAACATTCATATTTATCCGAGTCCTGTCTGGATGGACAATGGCGTGCCGTAATAAGCCTGTTGCAAAGCAGGTGTATGAACCGGATTACAGCGTTCTCTGGCTGCTCAAATCTTTTTGTATTGAGGTCACTCAAACATATGTCGGTATGGATTCCTCTTTTACCTGCCCAGCCACTTCTTAAATCCACCCGACCGATCCACACTTACAATGGTGTCAAATTTCACAGGCGGATGCAATTCAAGTTTAACCCTGCTTTTGGAATAGGCGTGCATTTGTGCAATGCTGTTAATGGACAGCAATACCTTTCGGTTGATGCGATAAAAACGGGATGGATCCAGATCCGATTCAAGAGCATCTAAGGTCTGATCTATGATATAGGACTTCCCTTCCAGCGAGGTGAGAAATACAACCTTGTCCTCGGCGTAGAAGTAGGCCACGTCCTCTGCCTGTACTGCTACCAGCTCCGTCCCTTGTTGCACGAGGAATCTTTGTCTGTAGGAGCGGGAAACCGGCTGCAGTATCTCCAGTAGGGCAGAGTAATCTACCTTATCGACATGCATACTGCGAAATCTTTGCAGTGCATCAGCCAGTTCGTTTTTATCTATGGGTTTCAATAAATAATCAATACCCTTCAACCGGAAGGCTTTCACGGCATAATGATCGAATGCCGTAGTGAATATGACAGGTGCAGTCACATCAACTTTGTCAAATATGCTGAAACTGATATCATCCGCCAGCTGAATATCCATAAAAATAAGGTCGGCTGCATGGCTGTTCAGCCATTCTACAGTTGCCTTAACAGTATCCGTTCTGCCGATGACTTGTAGGCCTGGATCAATTTCCACTATCAGCTTTTCAAGATAACTGGCAGCAATTTGCTCATCTTCGACAATCAGGACTTTCTTATACGTCTTCATGCTATATGTATCAATGGAAGTTCGGCAATATATTGTTCCTGCAGGATGTGAAAGCGGGGAAGTTCCTTGTCCAGTAACTTGTACCGCAATTGTAAGTTTTCCAGCCCAATACCGGTAGATTCATTACTTTTTGATCGCAATTGCAAGTTATTCGTTACCAGTAGCTTGCCCTTTTCTGCCCGTATAGAAATGGATAATGGACAGGAACTGGAAACCTCGTTGTGTTTGATAGCATTTTCTACCAGTAACTGTAGGGATAGGGGAGGTAACATGTCTTTCAGGTACAATGCATCGACGTCAACAGCAACCTGCAGATTATCACCAAATCTTACCTTTTGTAAAAAAATATACCGCCTGATAAAGTTGAGCTCATCCTCGAGGGTAACCAGATTCTCTTTCCCTGACTCAAGCGTATACCTGTACACCCTCGAAAGTTCCTGAATAAAAGTTTTCGCTTTTTGTGCATCGGCATCCACCAGCGATTGCAGGGCATTGAAACTATTGAACAGAAAATGCGGACTCAGTTGGTGTTGTAGACCCAGCAGTTGGTTTTTGATATTTTCCTTTTCCAGCTGCTCCCTGTCAATGATACTCTGCTTCCACAACCTGATGTAGTTCCTGCCCAGAAACCAAAGTCCCACCACAATGGTGATAACCGATACCAACAGAATATTCGCTAAAATGCTGTAGGGGCCTTTGGTCCAATGGGTCAAAAAATACATAATGACCATAGATATGCCATTGGAACCGAGGAGTGAAATCACGATTGCTTTCCACAGATGCCTGCTCTGCTGCTCGGGACTGGGCCATTTTCGGAAGCTGCTGGTATATACATAACCGTTGTATACAAACAACGAAAATGAAATAAGAAAAGATACCCCCCATGACAACAGCATCTGCCTTAGTTCATCTGCTGTAAGGGAGGTAATATTCCCATTGATGAAAGCAATGGAGTAAAAGAATACCGGGGGAAGTAAACTTACCCCGATAATCCATTTCCAAACTGTATTGTTATAAAAGGTTTTAAAGATCAACTTCATGATCAGAAGGTTATCCTATACTGCATAACTGGAAAGATACCCAATTGGTAAGTAGTTTCCACCTCACCAGTTTCCAGATTCAATTGCTGATTAAAAGGGTTTTTCTTGTTGCTTATGTTTTGAACATCAACGGCCCATTCTTGTGAAGTAGACCTACCCTCCATCTTAAAAGCTATTCTGCCATCCCACCTGAAGTAATCATCAAATTGCGCGGAATAGGCATTATCCCAGTCGTAAACAGTTCTTTGTTGCTCCAGAGATGCTGTAATGTCAATCGGTGTGTAACGCTGACCACCTGCAGCTGTTAACCGTGTATCTACCACGATATACTTTGGCTTGCTGTCGGGATTGTTCCTGTTCAGCCTGAATTCCTTACCCACCAATCCATTTACCACATAGTCACCTGCAAAGGCTGTCATGCGCTCCACACCATCGCTGCCAACGTAGGTGGAATGATACAATGATGTGGTGAACAGGAAGTAAAAGCCATGGGTTAGGAACTGCTCAAAGGTAAGCTCCACACCATAGTTGCTGCCTGTTCCTGTGTTTTGAAGGCGATCCGGGAAACCTGACAATAGCGAACCGTAATTGACAGTAGAAAAAGAGGAGCTATCAGCATCTACAAGTACATCGAATAAAGACTGATAATATACTTCTGCCTTTATCCGAAGGTTTTCATTCAGCAGCCTGTCGTAGCCTAACACAAAATGGTGTGCTTTTATAAATCCAATTTCAGTATTCAATTGCTCCCATACACCGGGACTTGTTTCAGTGGTGGTAAAGAATACAGAAACAGGTGGCATAAGGCTATGTAAGCCATAACCGAAGCTCAGCGCATCTTTATCACTTAACTGGTATTTCATTCCGGCGCGCGGTTCCAGTGCCTGACTTCCGTTCAGGCCCAGGTATTGCCAGTGTAGTCCTGTGTTGAGCGTGATGTTCTCATTAAACCGATGCTGCCAGGAAATATAGGGTTGCAATAAATAGGTACTGCCATCAAACTCCGTCAGAGAGGCAAAGGCATCCGTTGGGTTTTGTATGATACTATCGGATAAATTGGCAATAGTCTGTTCCAGTCGCACGCCTGTCTGGAAGTTATTTTTGCTATTGAGTTTTAGCTTGTAGAAAAAATTAGCTGTCACCTTGTTCTGGACAAAATCCTGCTTGTAAAAATCGACAGGGTTGCCATTTTCTGCAGAAAGGCTATCCACCTTATCCCGGCTGATGAGCGACGATGCCGCAAGGGTAAAGCGCGTATAGGATTTATTATTAATCAAATAGGTGTGATTGATTCCGATGACTCCCATTCTGTTGCGATCATAGATATCCAGTCGATTGTTGTACAGGTTCTCCAGCGTGTCTGTTTCGTCACTGGCCAGCAAGTCAATACTGCTGATTCCTCCCAGAGCAAAAACTGAAATATTACCGATGGGTGTTTGCGGAAAGCTCAGCTTCATTGTCACATCCTGATAATAGGGGATAGCAGCTCCTGTACCAAAATTAATCCCCATAGCGCTCATCACGCCCAGGGTGGAATAGCGATAATTCACCAGGTAGGAAGATTTATTTTCCTTGTTGATGGGACCTTCTGCACCCGCTTCGAAACCATTGAATCCAATCTGCCCTATAAATTCATGCTGGTTGTAATTACCATTGCGCATGCGCAAATCGAATACACCGCTGATGGCATTTCCGTAGTCAGCAGGAAAAGCTCCCGTGAAAAAGTCGCTGTTCATCAGCACGTTATTGTTGAGCATACTTACAGGACCGCCTGTAGAGCCAAAATCACCAAAGTGATTGGGATTAGGAATATCAACACCCTCCAGTCGCCATAGCAAACCAACCGGTGAATTACCCCTGATTACAATATCATTGACCGCGTCATTACCACCACGTACGCCGGCGAAGTTCTGTGCCATGCGGCTTACGTCGTTGCGCGCGCCTGCGTACCGCATGCTTTCTTCAATGGAAAACTCCCGCGCACTCACGGTTGCCATCTCATTCAAAGACCCTGTTTTGTCCTGAGCAGCGCGAATGACCACCTCCTTGAATTCTGTAACGCGTTCTGTCATTTCTATCCGTAAAACCAGCTCCTTGCCACTTGTCAATTCGACATTATTGAGAAATACAGGTTCATAGCCAACATACGTCGCCGTCAATGTCACCCTGCCTACGGGAACCGCCTCCAATGTAAAATAGCCATCTATATCAGTGGCTGTTCCAATCATCGGCTCGGAATTTTCGACGATAATGTTTACTCCCGGAAGCGAAGCCTGGCTTTGCTTATCTACAATTTGTCCCCGAATAACCTGTGTGGGCTGTTGCGCCATCAACAGTCCTGTTATCAGGTAAGTCATTCCGAATGCAAGTACTTTGTTGAACATGTCTTTTGATTTTGTACCACAAAGGAATACCGTGGTCAGCTACCATAAAATTAAAACCGACCAACGGGAACAAGTTAAGGATGAAAGAGAAATGATGATAAAAATCTCTGTGGGAAAGGACAAAATTTATACCATTTCTCTTTGGCTTCAGCTAATCTTGAGCTATATTACGTGCATTCAAAAAACGGCCATTCTAAGCATATGGAAGATAAACTTAAAACCCTGACGGATAAGATTTTTAAAGATGGGGTAGAAAAGGCGGAAGCAGAAAAAGCCGCCATTCTGGAAGAAGCACAAAAAAAAGCGGAGAGCATTGTCGAAGCTGCCGAGAACGCCAGCAAAACAAAAATAGCTGAAGCGGAAAAAGAATGTACCGCACGCAAAGAAAAAGCGGAAAGTGAAATCCGTTTGATGACTTCCAATGCCATAGATGCACTTAAAAAAAATATACGGGAACTACTGCTCTTGCAGACAGTAGTGCAACCCGTAAATCATGCACTAGACCAAAAAGAAACACAGGTAGACTTGCTCATGGAAATAGTCAGGCATCTTGCCATGAATGATAAAGGCAAAGGCTTAACCATCCGGTTGCCTAAGGATGCGGAGACAGCTATGCGGACAGAACTGCAGTCGCGCATACGGGAAGTACTTTCCAAAGAACCGGAACTGATGGCTGATGGTACCATTCCTAAAGGATTCGCTATTAAAAGGGAAGGAGATCAATTCTATATCTCATTTACCAACGAAGATTTTATCCGTCTGCTGGAACGCTATCTCAATGAAGAGTGGAGTAAAATGCTGAGCTATGAAGATTGAGCCGAAAGCTACATTCTATGGTATCGTAAGTGGCTTGCCGGAATTGACCATGGATAAGCCGGCCGTCTCGGAACTCGGCAACCTGACACACGCTTTTTCCGATTTTTTAAGTGACTCCGACAAGTACCTGCTGATGCTAGCCTATGTACCTCAGGATCATAAGCGCCTGTTCCAGCTAATGGACAACAAGGAAGCAGCCGCACCACCGTTTTGCAACTTTACCGATGAGCAATACCGCGATTACATAACCAATGGAGCATCACTCCGTGTATTGCCCGATTTCAACAGCATCTTTTCACCCGATCAACAGCGCCATAAGACAGAGCAAAGATTTCATATCGCATGGGTACAACAATGCCTGCAAGCGCCCAACCGGCTGTTGCAGGCCTACGTACAACTGCAGGTGGCCGTCCATAATGACAGGATAAAAGGTTTCAGGGAAAGCACCGGAGACGACCTTTCCAGCCATCTGTTGGACAGGGAAGTGATCATTCAAGCCCTGGGAACCAGCGAGCTGCTGGAAGACAACATGAGCGCCTGGATCCATTTGAACATGGAAAACATCAATAAGGAATCCAGCTGGGAAGAAAGAGAGTGGCAAACAGATATGCTTTTCTGGAATTGGCTGAATGAACAACTTTTTCAACATCTCTTCACCATAGAGCGACTGCTGGTCTATGCTTTCCAGCAGCAGATTGCAGCCCGCTGGGCCAGCATCAAATCAGAAGAAAAGCTGGACTTGCACATTTTAGTAGATGAAATAATACCCGTATGAGCGCAACAGGAAAAGTGAAAGGTCTTATCGCCAACCTGGTCATGATTGAACCCGAGGGTGCAGTAAGGCAAAACGAAATTTGCTTCTTGGAAACTGCCGGTGACTGGCTGATGGGAGAGGTAATTAAAATTGAAGGTGATACCATCTACGTTCAAATATATGACTCTACCCGCGGCGTGCGTATCGGCGACAAGGTGACATTTACCGGTAGTATGCTGGAAGTTACACTTGGTCCCGGCATGTTGTCGCGCAAATACGATGGTCTGCAAAGCGACCTGGATGAGCTGGAAGGGACCTTTCTGCAAAGAGGACAGCGCTCTGATGCCCTGGATATGAACCGAAACTGGGACTTCAAGCCACTCATGAAGACCGGCGAAGAAGTGGTTGCTGGTGCCTGGTTAGGTGTGGTAGAGGAAAACGGTTTACCGCATCGCATCATGGCACCTTTCGATTTGAAGGGCCACGCCAGGCTGCTGGAAATGGCAGCGCAGGGCACTTATAAAGTAACGGATACCATCGCGACTATTGAACTGGAAAATGGTGAAAGGCAACCTTTGACTATGATCAATAAATGGCCCTCTAAGCTGGCTATGAAAGCCTATAAACAGAAATTACGCCCCTTTAAATTGCTCGAAACAGGTATCCGCACTATAGACACCTTGCATCCAATGCTGGAAGGCGGCACCGGGTTTATTCCGGGTCCGTTCGGGTGTGGCAAGACCGTTCTGCAACAAGCAATTGCCAAACAGGCAAAAGCTGATGTGGTCATCGTGGCTGCCTGCGGTGAAAGGGCCAATGAGGTCGTGGAAATCTTCACGGAATTCCCCGAGCTCGACGATCCATCCACCGGAAGAAAACTGATTGAACGCACCATTATCATCGCGAACACCTCCAGCATGCCCGTGGCTGCGCGCGAGGCTAGCGTATACACAGCCATGACCATTGGCGAATACTATCGCAGCATGGGTCTGCGTGTACTCCTGCTGGTCGACTCCACCTCCAGATGGGCACAGGCACTGCGGGAAATGTCGAATCGACTGGAAGAGTTACCGGGACCGGATGCCTTTCCTATGGACTTAACCGCTGTGATTTCTTCCTTTTATGCCCGTGCAGGGTATGTAACACTCAACAACGATGAACAGGGATCCATCACTTTCATCGGTACCGTATCACCAGCGGGAGGTAACCTCAAAGAACCGGTGACGGAAGCGACCAAAAAGGCAGCCAGGTGTTTCTACGCGCTGGAACAACGGCGGGCGGACAGCAAACGCTATCCTGCAGTAGATCCTATCGACAGCTATTCCAAGTACCTGGAGTATCCCGAGTTTCAGTCGTATGCCAGCAGCTCGGTAGGCAAAGATTGGATCAGCAATGCTCTTGAAATTAAAAATGTCATGCTGCGGGGAAAAGAAGCAGCAGATCAGATCAACATCCTGGGAGATGATGGTGTAAGCATTGACTTTCACGTAGAATTCTGGAAATCAGAAATGCTGGATTTCATTCTACTGCAACAGGACGCCTTCGATGATGTAGATATGTTCACCCCCATTCACCGACAAGCATTCATGTCATCATTTCTACTGGACATATCAAGGCGCAACTATACTTTCAATCATTTTTCAGAAGTGCGCCCTTTTTTCAGGAAACTCATCAATACGCTGAAACAACTCAACTATGCCGAAGAGGGCAGTGATGCCTATGAGAAGTTGCTGGAAGAAGCGAAAGAATTATCGGAATTAAATGTAGAAGTATCTAATATATAACCGGATGAAGAAGCAGCCTTTCAATATATTCTATACAGAAATTGAAAATATAACTAAAGCTACAGTTGCACTGAGAGCTGACAATGCCGGGAATGAAGAACTGGCACTGGTGGAAGGTCGCCTGGCGCAGGTGGTGAAAATCCGTGGTTCCATGGTCACCCTGCAGGTGTTTTCAGGTACGGAAGGTATCGCCAATAATGCCCGGGTTGAATTTCTGGGCACGGCACCGTCTCTGGCACTTAGCGATAAGCTGAAAGGACGATTCCTGAATGCTTACGGACAGCCCATTGATGAACGACCTGCGGTAGAAGGACCGCTAACTGAAATTGGCGGCCCCTCCGTAAATCCGGTGCGCAGGAAACAACCCAATACACCCATTTTCACGGGTATTGCAGGCATAGATTTGAACAACACGCTGGTAGGAGGACAAAAGATTCCCTTCTTTGCCGATCCGGATCAACCCTATAATGAGGTCATGGCAACAGTGGCATTGAGGGCAAAAGCCGATAAGATTATTCTGGGCGGTATGGGGATTTCCAATGATGACCTCATCTACTTCAAGGACACTTTCAGAAATGCCGGCGTGCTGGATAAAATCATCGCTTTTATCAATACCACACAGGACCCACCGGTAGAGCGACTACTGATTCCTGATATGGTCCTAACCACTGCCGAATATTTTGCTGTCGAAAAGCAGGAACAGGTCCTGGTGTTGCTTACAGATATGACCTTGTACGCTGATGCACTGAGTATTGTGAGCAACCGGATGGATCAGATACCTTCCAAAGACAGCATGCCGGGTTCACTTTATTCTGACCTTGCGCGGATTTACGAAAAAGCCGTACAATTCGAAGGAAACGGCTCCATCACCATTATTGCTGTGACTACGTTGAACCAAGGTGATATCACACATGCCATTCCCGATAATACGGGCTATATTACAGAAGGACAATTATTCCTCCGCAAGGATAGCGAAACAGGAAAAGTAATCATCGACCCATTCAGGAGTCTTTCGAGGTTGAAGCAACTGGTAATTGGCAAGAAAACCCGCGAAGACCATCCGCAAATAATGAATGCCTGTATACGCCTGTTTGCTGATGCGAGTGAGGCGAAGATTAAGAAGGAGAATGGTTTCGAACTCACTGAATACAACAATCGCACCTTGGCATTTGCCAAAAGCTATACCGAAAGTCTGTTGGCTATAGACGTGCAAATGGATATGGAGGAAATGCTGGATAAGGCCTGGGAACTCGTCGGCAAATTCTTCCAGCCGGAAGAGACAGGTATCAAGCAGGCTATGGTAGAAAAATACTGGAAAGATTAATGGCTGTTCAACTGTTATATAATAAAATTGCGCTGCAGCAATTCGATAAGGCCCTTAAAATAAGGTATGCGGCATTGCCTACCATCCGTTCGAAGGAGAGTGCATTGCGTATGGAAGTTAAAAAACAACGCAATGCATTAAATAAAATGAAATCTGATTACGAAAAGGAAGTATCCAATAGTAAAACTTTTGGCAAGCTATGGAAGGAGTTTCCGCATGGCATCATCAGCATCAATGCTATTCACAAGAAGAAAGCATCTTTTGCGGGGGTAAAGTTTGAAGTGCTGGACTACATAGATTTTCATCTGGAAGGTTTCTACTTGCCGGTGCATCCCATGTGGTGGCTCAAGGGAATTGATACACTGAAGGAACTCGTTGCCCATAAAGTAAGCCTTCAATTAAAAGAAGCAGAGGTGGCTGTGCTGGAAAAAGAGCGCAAGCGAACTACTCAAAAATTGAACCTCTACGAAAAAGTACAGATACCCGAATACGAGGAATCGATTAGAAAAATAAAGCGCTTTCTGGAGGATCAGGAGAATCTGGAAAAAGCCACCCAGAAAATAGTAAAAAACAAACAACAGCGGCAGGAAGCATGATTGTACCGATGTTAAAATTCCGGTTTTTAGTATATCATAAAGATATAGACGGCTTTTTGCAAAGGCTACGGGAGCTACAAGTGGCCCATATCGCGACTGTAGATGCAGCACTGAACGAAAAGGCGACAGACATCATGCATGAGCTGAGTCTGCTGAAACGCATCCTTCCCGCACTGGAGCAAAGAACAGCCAAACCACTTGATGCAGAAGACATCCGGTCCGTAGATGATATTTATTTCGACTATCAGCAAATTAACGATCAGTTATCGGAGCTGGAGCATAATAAAAGAGATTTGCTGCGCTCTTTGCAGGAGCTGGAACCCTGGGGGGAGATTCCGGCACAACGCATCCTTCAATTGCAGGAGCATGGTACCTATATGACGCTCTTCAGTTGTCCGGCAAGCGCATTCAATCCGGATTGGTCAGAGAACAACATCCTGGAACAACTGAACCGGTTAGGCGATACCATTTATTTTGCCCTCTTTAGCGATTCCGAAATCACTTCCTTACCCGGCGCTACGCATATGCCATTGCCCTCCAATTCTCTGGAACAACTGCGGCAAATCCAGATAGAGAACAGTGCTCAAAAGCAAAGACTCGAAGAAAGACTCGACGAACTGGCAGCTAAGATTCCTATGCTTAAGCATCGGAATGCAGTGCTGGAGAGTCAGCTGGAATGGGAATCAGCCCTTCATCAGACCAAAAAAACAGCCGGCAATGCCTTGCGGATGCTCCAGGTATGGGTGCCCAAGGACAAAGCGGAAAACCTTCGCCGGTATCTGGCTGAAAGCGATGTAGTATGGCTGGAAGAAACACCCACTGATAAGGATGAAGTACCCATTCTTTTAAAGAATAATAAATTCTCACATTTATTCCATCCCATTGGTGAGCTGTTCTCTCTGCCTTCCTACAGCGAGATGGATCTTACACCTTTTTTCGCGCCCTTCTTTACCCTGTTTTTCGGGATGTGTCTGGGAGATGTAGGTTACGGATTATTGATATTGCTGGGACTTACCGCCCTGAGAGTATCCCGAAAGTTCCCGGACCTCAGCAAGTTATTGATACTGGGTCAGTTCCTCGGAAGCTCCGCAGTAATTTTCGGTCTGCTGACAGGAACCGTTTTTGGTGCAGACCTGAGTAAAGTAGAAATTCCATGGCTCGAAAGCCTGAAGATTCATTTCCTCAATACAGACCAACTGTTTAATCTGTCGCTCATGATCGGGCTGTTCCAGATTTTATTCGGCATGGCCTTGCGCGTAGTCAACCGAAGCCGCATGTATGGCTGGTTGTATGGACTTTCTGGCCTGGGCTGGATATTCGGCATTGTGGGAGGAGGGTTGTACCTCACAGGCTGGAGCATCACCACCGGCTACGTTTTACTACTGGCAGGGTTGATCCTTATTTTATTCTTCAGCGATCCTTCCAAAGGGATTTTCACCAGGGTAGGATTAGGACTCTGGGATTTGTACGGCATAACCGGTCTGTTTGGAGATGTCTTATCCTATGTGCGTCTCTTCGCATTGGGTTTATCTTCCGGCATACTCGGACTGGTAGTGAATAATATTGCTTTCAGCACCATAGAGGGTGGAAATGTAATCGGCTATCTGTTCTTTGTTATAATATTACTTTTCGGTCATGGGCTCAATTTTGCTATTTCTACACTGAGTGCTTTTGTACACTCCATACGACTGACCTTTGTAGAGTTTTATAAAAATGCAGGCTTTATCGGTGGGGGAAGTCCCTATCAACCATTTGGAAAAAAAATACATAAATCGAATATATGATAACAGCAGTAACACTGGCCTATATCGGCCTAGGACTTATGATTGCACTCTCCGGAGTGGGAAGTGCCATCGGTGTGTCAACAGGAGGAAAAGCCACCATCGGCGCCCTCAAGAAGAAGCCGGAGGGCTTTGGAAACTATATGTTGTTGAGTGCCTTACCCGGTTCTCAGGGACTATACGGTTTTGCGGGATTCTTTATCGTTAGCGGAAAGATTTCCGGGCTCACAGAAATGACCATTTTTCAGGGAGCATCTGTGTTGGCTGCCGGTCTTGCACTCGGATTGGTAGGATTGATTTCAGCCATCCAGCAAGGACAGGTAACAGCTCATGGCATTGAAGGAATAGCCTCCGGTCACGATGTGTTTGGAAAAACCATGGTACTGGCTGTATTCCCTGAACTCTATGCCATTGTCGCTTTCGCAGCAACCTTCCTTATCAGTTCTGGTATCTGAGGTCTAGTAAACCCTGCCGCCTAACTGGAAGTCGCGGGTGATGTTGAAACCGAGCCTCAGGTTCAGGTCAAAGTCCCCGTTGGCGGCTTCATCAATGATACTGCCCTGGGTAGCGCCGATGTAGTACTCCGGAATAAGGAAAGGAGAATTGGTCAGCTGAATTTGAAACACGTGTCCCTTGGTTTCTATATCAATACCGAAGGCCATGTAATTATTGTAGCCGGCAGGTAATTGATTGGGCAAGGTATAAAAATATTCGCCTGAAAGTGCAAGGGTAGGAGTGACATTCACTTTTGCCGCCACACCCATTGCAAATACATCATTTTTCTCTTCGCGGGTAGCAACGAGATTGCGGTGAATCAGCGTAGGCATCAATTGCATAGAGAAAATATCGCTGAATTTGCGCGCTATGAGCAATTGGTAGCTGTAACTGAACCTGTCGACAAAGAAACTATCCAGCAAGGCGTTGGTAGTATCGGAAATAAAGGAAGCGTCGGTATAAAAAGAAACTGAAACCGGAATGTTCCGGTCACCGGTTTGCTGACTTAGCATCTTCATCTTGAAAAATGCATCATAGGTTTTATTGAATCCACTGCGGCCACCGCCCACCATTATCCAGTCATTAATACCATAATCGAGTCCGATACGCATGTTAGCGCCACCATCGAATCCGAAGAAATTATATAAAATACTTTCCGGTCCGTTTTGATAGATGTCTCCAAAGCGGTGGGAGATGATAAAAGTTCCCTCGCCTTTAAAATTGGATTCTACCGATTGAGAACTGATTATTCTCGTATCGCTAAAAATGGCGTATTCTATTTGCTGGGCTTTTGCAGTAAACAATGGAAGCACCAGGAGCGCCAAAATAAGTTTTTTCATATCAGTTATTTAAAGCATCTTGAGCAGCCCAGTTGCGCACCAGGGCCCTGTCGCAGGCAGGTAATTGGGGTGAGGATTTAGGCATGGCTGAATATCCGGGGGCGTGATCAATGACACCGGCCAAAGCACCTGACAAAGCGCTGGCGCTCATAGCATCATAACCTTCCAGCAGTATTCCGGCACCGGCAGAGGTGTAGCTTCCGCTTCCATGGCATACAAAACAGGAGCCTGAAATAATCGGAACGATATCATTGGCGTAGCTCACCGAAGTAGTATCACATACTGTTGAGCCCAGCAGGTCTTCAGCATTATCGTAATAGCATGATGAAAAAGTGGTCAGTAATGCCAGACTTGACATCATCAGAACCAGCAAATATTTCTTAGTCATTAGGATATCCATTTTCAACCCATAATCTAATCGTTTCCACAAGGCAATCGTTGAGGCTAACACCCGGAGGCATGGAACTGTAGCCACTCAGTCCTGCTACCGTTCCGTATAACTTTCCATTACCTGCAACAACTGCCACATCACTGTAGGAAGTTAAGCTGATTCCACCGGAGGGGGAAGCGCCTGAATGACATCCAATACAGTTATTCGACATTAAAGGTACAATACTACCGGAGTATGTTACAACACTGGTATCACATGCCCCGATACATTCATTGTTCAATGCTCCTTGTTCAATCCATAAGCGAATGACGGCTTTCTGTCCGTCGCTTAATGCCAACTCAGGTGGTGGTGGCATCCGGTCTTCCCCAGACTTGAAAAGTACCTCGTATAATTTACTTCCATCGGGATTGCCCGGTTTCACTACATCGCTGTTCATAATGGCATTCCAGGAGGATAAATCCACATCCTCTTCACTGCTGATGGCGTCATGACAGCCGCTTTTGGCGCAGGAGCTGTTAATGATGGGAAAAGCATTGTTGACAAAATAAGCGGTGTCGGGACTGCAATCTTCCGAAAGTTGCAGTTCGCCAAAGTTCAGTGGTGTATGCGTACAAGCACCGAGGAGCGCAAACACAGGAACAACCAATCCTAAAAAAACGGATTTACTTTTCATACAATTAATTATTGGGCGCTCCCGCATCTACCCAAAGTTGAATCTGTTCTATCCTACAGTCAGGTAACGGGCTGCTACCGTAGGGCATCAATGAATAACCATCTGTGGCGAAAAGGGAAGACATTAGCGAGCCATTATTCGCGCTGAATGCTACATTTTCGTAACTGGTCAAAGATAAACTGGCAGAAGGAGAAACGTCGCCATGACAACCGGTACAATAAGCACTTATTAGGGTACTAACAATTCCCGAATAGGTAACATCTGATGTATCGCAGTCATCACAGGAGTTGTTCAGCGCTCCCTGTAGCACCCAGGTATTGAGAATGGCAATCTCCTGGGCAGTCAATGGCGCATAAGGTGCCGGTGGCATCCGCTCCTCGGGGTCAGAGTCAAATAATTTTTCAAATAGCTCGCTGTCACCAGGATCGCCCGGTTTCACCACATCCGAAGCCATTATACTGTTCCATGTGCTTAATACGATACCCTCTTCATGGGTTTCCGCATCGTGACATCCGGTTATGGCGCAACTGCTGACCAAAATGGGCAGGACGTCATTGGTGAAATAAGCGGTATCTTCCGAACAGGTAACCAATGGAGGTAACACAATCGTATCAGTGTCCACTATAACAAGGGTGTCAATAGGGTCTATAATTCCGGTCAATGGACTATGGACACATGAATGGAGACCTATGAAAGTTAATGCAACAGATAGTGCTGCATATATCCTGGTGGTTGTATTGAATTTCATTCTGTAAAATTACATGTCAAAGCATGGCAAAAGAGAGACATATTTTGGTACTTTCCGATGATTTTCATTGCTTTTATAACTTTGGCATAATATTGTTAGTACAAAAGATAAACGCTTAAATATGAAAATTCGTGCGCTCGGACTATTGATAACTTTCAGTTTACTTGCTTCGTCTTGCGACGAATTCACGTTGGGAGACTTAACCTCAGCACTCACAGAAGAAGAAGTGGTAGCAGGTTTGAAAGAGGCGCTCAATGTCGGAACAGATACCGCCGTCTTCAAGGGCAATGCACTCGACGGCTATTTCCTGAATCCTAAGATAAAAATCCCTTTTCCCGAAGAAGCCAGTATCGTTAAAACGGTAGTCGAATCGGTCCCGGGAGGTTCCCTGCTGGTAGATGAATTTATCAAGCAATTGAACAGAGCTGCAGAAGATGCCGCTGAAAAGGCAACACCCATCTTTAAGGATGCCATTCTTTCCATCACTTTTACAGATGCCTTTAATATCCTGAATGGTGTAGATACAGCTGCCACCAACTACCTGCGCAACCAGACATTTTCCAGCTTGTACAGTGCCTTTAAGCCGGATATTGAAAATTCACTCTCAGCCGTTGGAGCTCAGGTGGCATGGGAAAACATCATTGATGTCTACAACAGTATACCATTCACCGATCCGGTGAGCGCCGACCTCGCCGATTATACAACCAACAAAGGATTGAATGGTCTATTCATTCTGGTGGGAGAGGAGGAAGTACGCATCCGCAATGAAGCATCTCATCAGGTGACCGATATCCTTCAAAAAGTGTTTGGCAGCTAAACCGGAAGGTGGAGCATCTTTGTACCAATGGAAATGTCATTATGGCAACAGATAGCTGAGCTTCCGGCGGTAGAAATTATTGCCGCGGTAATGGGAGTCATCAGTGTATGGTTTGCCCGCTCCAACAACATCCTTGTTTATCCCACGGGGATTGTCAGCGTAACATTGTACGTCATTATTTGTCTGAATGTACAGCTGTATGCAGATGCCTTCATCAACTTCTACTATCTGGTGATGAGTATTTACGGTTGGTATTTCTGGCTCCATGGAGGAAAGGTGCAACACTCCTTCGACGCCACACCAAACCAGGCTTTAGACAGTCCTGTAGCTGCTGAGAGCAACGAGGAAAAAGCACATATCACCACCAATACCCTGGCGGAAAATGTGCGGTATTTGATATTCACGGGCCTCGTTTATGTCTTGCTCGGTTATATACTTTCCGAATACACCAATTCTGATGTGGCCTGGGTGGATGCTTTCACCACCAGTATGTTTGTCACGGCCATGTACGCCATGGCAAAGAAAAAGATAGAGCACTGGATCTTCTGGATACTGGGTAATGCCGTGAGTATTCCGCTTTACCTGTACAAGGAACTTCCTGTAACCTCCATCCAATACGTTGTATTTCTCGTGCTCGCTATCTGGGGATTTGCTGTTTGGTACAGAAAGCTCTCCGAGCAGGTTGCTTATGATTGAAAAGATTATCATCGAAGGTCCTGAATCATCGGGAAAGACTACCCTGGCTGCAAACCTCCGGGCAAAGCTGCAGATACCGCTGGTACCGGAGATGGCCCGCGAATACCTGGAAGCAAACGGTCCGCAATACAGCGCCCAAGATATCTACCACATTGCAGCATTGTACGAAGCTGAAGTGTCCCAAACTGTGCTCAGCCATCCGATGATTATCTGCGATACCGGCTACCTCAATCTCCTTATCTGGTTGCAAGATAAATTCGACATAATCGATGCCGGACTTACGCAAAAATGGCAGGAACAAAGTAAGGGCGCCATCACACTGCTGTGCCGTCCGGATATACCGTGGGAACCAGATCCGTTGCGGGAAGACCGCTACCGAAGAAACTACCTGTTCGAACAGTATTATAAAAAGTGTAGCGCATCTCATCTGCAATTTATTGTAATTGAGGGCGATAGAAAACAAGCGATAGACCAGGTGCTCACGCAATTGGAAAAGAACGCTTGATTTATAATTCTATCATTACCTTTACGCCATCTCATGGGGTGTTGCGGTTTATTCCGCTTCTGAGATTATACCCATCGAACCTGCCCGGATAATGCCGGGAAGGAATAGAGGAACCAATCATTTTTCCTGGCAAAGATCCCATTTGTTAAGGAGGTCATAAAAAACCTTTGCCGGATGAAACACATCTTCTTTATTGCATTGTTCATTTGTACCTCAAATGCTTTTGCACAACAACAAGCTTTTACTGTTATACTAAATGATCCTGCGGGGAAGCCTGTAGACAGGGCATTCATCCAGATTCCGGCTGCCGGACTTGCAGCCGTAAGTGATGAAGAAGGACGGGCGGAATTCTCCCTTCCATGCGGTAACTATGCCGTCACCATTAGCCACCTTGTCTATGAATACCGGACACAGCAGGTCCGGGTTTGTGAAATGAATGCGCTGGAGGTGCAGCTCGATTACAAGAACAACCTGTTTCAGGAAGTCACCATCTTCGGCAGCACTGCCGATTCCAATGTACCCGTAACTTATACGAACATTAAAGGGGCTGACCTGAACGCCATCAACTACGGACAGGACATGCCCTTCCTGCTGAACAGCACGCCTTCGGCAGTTACCACCTCCGACGCAGGAAACGGCATTGGCTATACCGGCATTCGCATCAGGGGGAACGACGCCACACGCGTCAACGTCGCCATTAACGGGATTCCGTACAATGATGCTGAATCGCATCAGACATTCTGGGTCAACCTACCCGATATAGCAGCATCAACTGATGATGTCCAAATTCAACGTGGTATTGGTACCTCCGCCAACGGAGTTACTGCCACAGGCGCATCCATCAACCTGTATACGAACGACTTGTCGGAAACGCCTTTCGGTTTTGTAAATGCCAACGCTGGCTCATTTAATCTCACCCGCATCAGCACCGGATTCGGAACAGGAAGAATCAACGACCACTGGTTCCTGGAAGGCCGACTGTCCCGATTGAAAAGCGACGGATTTATTGACCGGTCTTTCGCAGATTTATCCAGCTACTTTATCACTGCCGGATGGGATAGTAAAAACTATACCTCCATTGTAAACGTCATTTCCGGTAAGGAAAAAACCTATCAGTCCTGGGGTGGCGTTCCGAAAGACTCTCTCGAAACCAACAGGACTTTCAACCCTTACACCTACGAAAACCAGACAGACAATTATGCTCAGACACATGTGCAATGGCATAATACATTTAGATTCAACGATAACAACTCGCTCAATATCTCCATGAACTACACACGGGGAATGGGCTACTTCGAACAGCTGGAAGAAGATCAGTATTTGCCGGACTATGCTTCCGCGCCCATTACCTGGGGCGACTCGCTCATTGAATTCGGAGACCTGATAACGCAAAGATGGCTGGACAACCATTTTGCAGGCATGAACCTGCGCTACAATGGCGTAGCCGGTGAAAAAACAGAATGGACAGCCGGGGGTGGTGTCTTCTACTACGAAGGACTGCATTTCGGAGATGTCATCTGGAGTGAATGGGCTGGACCTGATGGATATGACTGGCAGTATTATGAGAATACCGCCCATAAGTACGATGCCAATGCCTTCGTGCAACTGCATCATAAACTGGGTAAACAAATGCTGCTGTGGGCAGATATTCAGGCGAGGACGGTGCAGTATACTTTTGAAGGCCCAACGGAATTAGGTAACACTGTTGACCAGACCGTGAATTACATTTTTCTTAATCCGAAGGCAGGTCTTCAATACCAATGGAAACCAGAGAGTACCAGCTATCTCTCAGTGTCTGTCGCCTCCAAAGAGCCCAACCGGGACGATTTCGTCAACTCAACGCCTTCCTCCAGACCCAACCCCGAGCGGCTCTACAACCTGGAAGCAGGACAAAGAGTGCGCATCAACGGCTGGGAATTGACTGGTAACCTATATGTCATGTATTACCAGGATCAGCTCATACTCACAGGTCGTGTGAATGATGTTGGCGCCTATACACGCATCAATGTCGATCGTTCCTACCGTGCAGGTTTCGAAGGCGCCTGGAGTAAATGGATTGCACCGCGTATTCGCTGGGAAGGAAACCTGGCATTAAGCAGGAATCAGATTATCAACTTTACAGAGTTCCTCGATGACTGGGATAACGGCGGACAGGTGGAAGAAAATTATGATCAGTCAACGCTGGCCTTTTCACCTTCCGTAGTTGGCTTTTCAAGAATGTGGGTGGTACTTTCAGACAGACAGCAGCAACAAGGGATAACAGGTTTCAAAACCACCCTCGACTGGAGTGTCAAATATGTAAGCAGACAATACCTCGATAATACCACTAATATCGACCGCAGCCTGGATCCGTTTTATACTACCGACCTGCAACTCAATGCCACATGGAAACAACCGGTTTTGGGCGAGTTGACACTTTTTGCCAGAGTGAATAACTTGCTCAATCACCAGTATGAGGCCAATGGATGGGTCTATCGGTTTGTCTATGAAGGCATGGAACAGGAACT
>DDYY01000069.1 GCA_002346225.1 Bacteroidetes bacterium UBA3022 | reverse complement strand
CAGCCATAAACATCAAATTTATTGGCGTACCAATCCAGCTGGATAATATCCATATGAAAGGGTTCCAGAAATGCCTTGATATCATCTACTCGGGAGTCATCCGGGTCGTGATACACCAAGACTTCGTTCTCCGCCAGGTTCATTGGGCTCTTTGATTGCTAAAATAAATGTATAAAAAAAAGGCGGAACTGACATCAGTTCCGCCTTTTTATAATTTATATCACTTACCGGGTAGCGATGTTGGTATAATCCCTTCTCGGACTGCCGGTATAGATTTGACGCGGGCGGCCGATAGGCTGACCATCTTCGCGCATTTCCTTCCACTGAGCCAGCCAGCCGGGCAGGCGACCCAGAGCGAACAACACCGTAAACATTTCTGTCGGGAAGCCGATAGCTCTATAAATGATACCAGAGTAGAAGTCTACGTTCGGATAGAGTTTCTTTTCTACAAAGTAAGGATCCTGTAATGCTACTTCCTCCAGTTGTTTTGCGATGTCGAGAATAGGATCGTGGATTCCCAGTTTATTCAACACATTGTCGCAAGCTTCCTTAATGATTTTGGCCCTGGGGTCGAAGTTTTTGTACACACGGTGACCGAAGCCCATCAATCGGAATGGATCGTTCTTATCCTTGGCTTTCTCAATCCATTTGGCGGTATTACCACCATCGTTCTGGATTTGATCGAGCATTTCAATTACTTTTTGGTTGGCTCCACCGTGCAATGGTCCCCACAGGGCTGCAACACCTGCTGCTACGGATGCATACGGATTAGCCTGAGAAGAACCTACCAACCTCACGGTACTTGTAGAACAGTTTTGCTCATGATCGGCGTGCAGGATCAGCAATTTATCAAGTGCTTCAATGATTACCGGATCGGCCACGAAATCTTCTGTACGCATACCGAAAGTCATGAACATGAAGTTGGTAACGTAATCAAGCTTATTGTTGGGATAGATCAGCGGGTGACCGATAGACTTTTTATAAATCCATGATACCAGGGTAGGCATCTTAGCCAATATGCGGACGATGGATAAGTCCACTTCATCCTTAGGTCTGTTGGGATTCAGTGACTCCGGGTAGTAGGACGAAAGGGAACAAATCAGAGAGCACAGCTGGCCCATGGGGTGGGCATTGCTGGGATATCCGTCGAAGAACTTCTTGACATCTTCGTGTACGAGGGTGTGTCGTGTGATTCTATTGGTAAACTCCGCCAATTCTTTTGCATTGGGCAATTCACCATATAATAAGAGGTAGGACACTTCGAGGAAACTGCTCTTTTCTGCCAATTGCTCAATGGGATAGCCTCTGTAACGGAGAATACCCTGCTCGCCATCGAGGAAAGTTATGGCACTGGTGGTGGCTCCGGTGTTCTTGTATCCGGTATCGAGGGTTACGTAGCCCGACTGGCTTCTCAGAGAAGAAATGTCTATCCCCTTCTCTTCCTCGCTTCCTGTATATACAGGTAAGGAGTATTCGCCATTTTCAAGAATTAGTTTTGCAGTTTCAGACATATTAAGATAAATTTAAAGTATTCAAAATCCCACTCAAAGGTAATATTTAATTGGCTCGATAGGAAGTAAAAACGTTGATTTTCAAGGAAAAAAAGCTTAAAAACCTCCGGTAATTTACTTTCCAATCGCCTACCGACTTGCTAAACAGAAAAAGCGGGAAATCTTTTACGAAAATTACATATCGGGGATGGTAAATCTGTCGAGATGTGTCAGCAGTTGGTAAAAAACTGCCAGATAGATAGCCACAATGATGCCCATTTTAATCCATGCCGCTGCATGCTGCACCAGTCGGTACACGAAAATGCCTGCCAGCACACCGATGGTACCATAGATGAGCATGGCAACCGGGTAGTAATAACCCAGCGTAAGTGTCTTGCCCAGGTTGGGGATAACCACCAGGGTAGCCAGAATAAAGAAACTGAGATAATAGAGCCCTTCCCACATGTGGCTCCAGTCGACCCGGGAATTTTCCCCCTTGTTTTCCATTCCACAAAATTACTACTTGAAAGGGAAAAATCCGGTGGCGGGGTGATAAACATCATCCTGTCGGGTTGGGCAACTTTCTACTTTTGACCAAACTCGAACGGATGGTATTTAAAACAATCATTGAGCCTTTCCGCATCAAGATGGTGGAACCGATTCAGATGACAACAGAACCGGAGCGCCGTAGGCTGCTGGAGGAAGCGGGCTACAATCCCTTTTTGCTCCAGGCCAAAGATGTACTGATTGATTTGCTGACCGACAGCGGAACCGGTGCCATGAGTACCCGGCAGTGGGCCGGCATGTTGATGGGCGATGAGTCTTATGCCGGTGCTGTAAGCTGGCAACATATGCACGATGTGATTTTTAACCTGACGGGTATGGAGCATGTACTGCCTACCCATCAGGGGCGCGCAGCCGAAAGAATACTGTATACCTACCTCGGCGGACCCGGCAAGACCTTTATCAGCAATACCCATTTCGATACCACTCGTGCCAACATTGAGTACAGCGGAGCAGAGGCCATTGACATCCCGATTCCGGAGGGCACCCAGCCGGCTACCATCCATCCCTTTAAAGGCAATATGGATACCATACGGCTCTCCACATTGATAGCGGAAAAGGGTGCGGAGAACATCGGTGCAGTCATACTCACGGTTACCAACAACAGTGGCGGTGGCCAACCGGTGAGCATGGCCAATGCAGAAGAAGTTGCCCGAATCTGTAAAAAACACGAAATACTTTTTGTGCTCGACTGCTGTCGTATTGCCGAGAACGCCTGGTTTATTCAGCACCGCGAGGAAGGTTATGCCGATACCTCTTACGAAGAGATTGCCCGCGCCATGTTCCGCTTAGCCGATGCCGCTATCATGAGTTTGAAAAAAGACGGACTGGTCAATATGGGGGGATTCTTAACCATGCGGGATCAGGCCCTGAGTGATGCCTGCACCAACCTGCTCATCATCACCGAAGGTTTCGCTACCTATGGCGGATTGAGCGGAAGGGATATGGAAGCCATAGCCATTGGCTTGAAAGAAGTGTTTGATCCTGACTACCTGCGGTACCGCATCCGGAGTACTGCTTACGTTGGAGACAGGCTTGCTGCCATGGGCATTCCTTTGATTCAACCCATTGGTGGACATGCCGTGTACGTAGACGCCAAAGCATTGCTGCCGCATATACCGGTAGAAGCATATCCGGGCCAATCACTGGTGTGCGCCTTGTATACCATTGGTGGTGTGCGTGCCGTCGAGATAGGCTCTGTCATGTTTGGTAAATACGATGCAGGCGGAAAACTCATTCCTGCACCTATGGAGCTCGTGCGACTGGCCATCCCCCGAAGGGTATATACGCAAAGCCATATGGAGTATGTGATAGAAGTGTTTGAAGAACTGTTGCGCAGAAAGGATACACTGAGCGGCTATCGCATCGTGAAAGAGCCCAAGTTCCTTCGCCATTTCACCTGCGAGCTGGAGCCTATCAGCTAAGGGCTACAGCCACCTGTTCAAGTCTATGAGCGGGTGATAACCGATCACCAGTTGCAGCACTATTACACCTGCGGATAACCAGATGTACAGTTGACCTCTGACAAATTTCTTCAACGGCACCCTGGGAAAATGGATGCCCAATCGCTCCAGCAGATAAGCGTAGAAAGTTACCCCCTCGCCTTCTTCCAGCTCATGTCCGGCATTCATCACACAACGCTTGAGCACGAGGAATTGCAGCAGCACCAATCCATAAATAGCCACCATAACCCACCAGTTGATTACGAACGGACCAATCCATGACATGAGCGTCACGAATAGATGCAGCCAGAACATCGTGTTCCACTCCAGCTGAATGGGTTCGGGTCGGGGTGTCATTGTTGTACAGGTAGTTTAGACAAAAATGCATAGATTTGAAAAAAAAACAATGAGACCTGTTGTCTTGCTCTTGTCTTTACTTTTGACTACCTCATTTCTTGCTGCACAAAAATCTTCAGGAGTGGAGGTACGCCTCAGTGATAAGAGCAAGGACCCGATGAAAACTATCGTATATGATTTAATAGACAGCAATGATGACAGCTATTTTATTGCACGTTTGAAACAGACGCTATTCAATACTTCAGAAATCATCATTGAGAAATACGCTAAAAATCTCAAGTTGCAACAGGCAAAGGTTCTGTCTGCTACTGTGGATGGTAAAGACCTCGATTTTACGACTGCTTTCCTGCCGCATGCCAGCATGGTAAAAGACGATAAGCTCTATCTGGTATTTAACGACAATGAAAAAAACCTGACTGAAACCAAGGAGGATAAAGTACATTCCTACAACGGGAAAAAGAGTGTAGCCATGCTGGTGACCATGCAAGACGATGGAAGCTGGTTTCAATCGGCATTGTTCGACAACAAGGTAGAAGGCATCCTGCTTCGACCTACAATTTGCCAACAGATAAATGACAACAACACCTTATTATATGCAGAGAAAGGCCGTACTTATACAATGGGTTTGCTCACCTTTTGAGCGCACCTGCGCAGGCATTATCATTTTACTGATATCTCTGCTGGCAACGTCAGATGTTGATGCCCAGAGTTGTGCCGGTTGTGCTATTGATTATTCCTATACCCTTCCCGGCCTCTATCCTGCTACGCTGCCTCCTGCCACCGCCGGTGAATACTATGAAGCAGATGTCACCTTTGTATTGCAGGAGGATACGACTGTGGAGATTCTTGGTTCGGAGCTGACATTTGCCTTTCTCAATTATTATATCATGGAACCCATTGGTGCTCCTTTTGGTATCAATGCAACCAGCAATCTGGGGCCCTTTCCGGTAGACTACGATCCATCTGAAAGCTTATACGGCTGTGTGCGCATTTGTGGGACGCCGCTCATTCCGGGCACCTATAACATTACTGTACCCCTGATTGCCACACTGGAGGACCCCGCGGGCGACCAGCCTGCTGAATTCGAACTCGTACTCGAAGTGTTACCGGCTACAGGTACAGAAGGCATTATTGCTTCCTCTCTGATAGGTTGCAGTCCGGCTGCTATAGATTTCTCCACCAGCATCAGCGCTGATGGTGCAGACGGGTTCAGCTACTTCTGGGATTTCGGCAATGGCAGCAGTTCCACGGAAGAAAACCCCGGAACAGTCACCTATACAACAACAGATACCGCCACACTTTTTCCGGTGACACATTCGGTTACCATCGATACATTTCCATATACACTGGATTACATTACTGTCCTTTCAACAGACTGCAATGACTGCCTGATTATTGTCGGGTGTACCGGACTCACCCCTTCTGAAAAGCCAGACCTTTACCTGCAGTTTCCCGACCTCGGTTTTGTAACCGATGTGTATGTCGATACCGATCCGCCTCTCACTTTCGTGCTGGGCTGGGAAACAACTCCCGGGGCCGAATTCATGCTCAGTGTCAAAGACGATGACTCAGGCGGTTTCGGCGGCGATGACAATTGCGGCAACCTGACCATTACAGTTGGCGAACCCGGCGTTTATACAGCCACCTTGCCCGGCGGTTCGGTGGTGGAATACAGTATTTCTCATCCGGTATTAGCATACACCTTTTACGATACAGTCACCATTTTCCCTACACCTGAGCTTCCCCTCGTAGCCACTTCAGATGCGCTTCCTGCCTGTGAAGGAGACACCATAACACTGCATGTAAGCACCGAAGATGCCGTTACAGTGCAATGGTACAATGATGGAACGCCCATTCCGGGAGCGGAAAATGACACGCTTTTGGTAACTACTTCCGGCAGCTACTACGCAGTGGCTAACGCCACCGGAGGCTGCACTTCCACCGCTTCGGCTTTTGGTGTAGAGTTGCTGGATTACCCTTTTACTCCCTATATCTATACAACGGCTTTCAATGTACTGGCCACGTCCTCCGACTATCCCCTGCAGTGGTATTATGAAGGCAATCCCATTCCCGGCGCTACCGATAGCACCTTCACCGCTGCTTTGGAAGGACAGTATCAGGTGGCAGCTGCCAACGGTCCGTGTATCAGTTTTTCAGCAGTGTATTCTCTGGTTTTTAACAATATCGGTCAGACGGAAAGCCTTATCCGGGTCGCACCCAATCCGTTTCAAAACAACATTTCCATAGAGCAAACTTTCAACCGACTCTTATACATTCAGCTAATGGATTTGCAAGGACGTGCAGTAGCCATTGTTACATCTTCTGAAAAGGCCATTCAACTGCAACCCGACAGCGAACTTCCTGCAGGAACTTACCTTATAGAGGTAAGGGATGAGCAGGGAAGTGTACTGCAGCAATTAATGGTGAAGGTGGCCGAATAGCTTGCTTACATATCGGGTGCTGTTGCAGTGGTATCTGCCTCAGCTGTCTTCACCCTGAGGGTGCGCATGTATTCCAGTACATCTCTGGCGTCGCCAATAGAGATACCCGGTTCAGGCATCGCTGTATGGTACTCACCCAGTAAATTGCCGGCGGTAGGATCGTTCTCCAGCATACCTTGTGGGTTCAGCATCATATTCATGATCCATTCCGGTCTTCTTCTCCGGGTAATGCCCGCCCAACCCGGACCAACCACTGTGCTGGTATCGGTTGCGTGACAAGACTGGCAGCGCATTTCATAAATATCCTTACCTCTTCTGGCGCGGTCTTCTTCCAAAAAATCATTGACTGTTACGTGTTTGATGACACCGATGCCTCTGCCTTCATCAATCAGTTTTTGTTCGTTTTCCGGTAGTTTGCCGTCAGCAGCTTCCTTTTGTGAGGTTGGCTCGCAGGCCATCAGGGTACATGCAACTGCCAGAGCTGCCATATAAGTTACAATTCTCATGATATGGTTCAATTGGTTATGAACCATAAACTACGCTGAATTACAGCTGGTAAAAAATGACCTAAAGTGTGCCGAAGGAATGACATCCGTCAATCGGTCGGCTGTATGGCAGTGCCTATTCTTTGCCGAGCAAGAATAGAACCGGATAACTCAGTCTGCCCTTCCATGCGTTTTCAGAATGGTCGTCGCCTTCAAATTTCATGGTCGTCCAGTTGGTGGCATTGTAACCTGCTGCTTGCAAAATGGCGTCGGCTTGTTGTTGGTAAGGTTCGTAGATGGCATCGAGAGTGGCTGTACCAAAATCAAAATACCACCTGTTGTTGCCCGGAGCAGGGAGGTGTTCTTCAAAGTAGTGCAGGAAGGCTGCTCCCACCGGATTGTTTTCCACCTGAAAAAGACCCGGCCAATGTGTCGATAGACAGGCAGCTCCCCCGAACACCTGCGGATATTCGCACATGGCATACATGGAAATCAAGCCCCCCATGCTGCTGCCGGCTATAAACGTATGGGCCTGGTCAGAAAGCGTGGAATACTGCTTATCAATCATAGGCTTCAATTCTTCCACCAGAAATCGCAGATAATTATCGGCTCTCAGTGAGTCGGGTTCAAAGGACCGACTTTGTTGATGCGTACTGAGCAGCTCGAAATCTTCTTCGTCCAAATAAGAGAATGCTTTCTGCGGTGCATATTCATAGTGCCTGATGGACGGAATATTGGCCACCCCTACCACAATACATGGCTGCATTTTCCCTTCTGCCATCAGTCCGCTTAGCACCTCATCTACACCCCATTCCTGCTTGTTCCAGGTTGTATTCGCATCGAACAACATCTGACCATCATGCATATACAACACACTGTACGATATTTTCGGGTCGTAGCCATCGGGTAACCAGACATACACGTTGCGTGGGGCAATATAGGCGGATGCTTCTATGGGCAGGATATCTATTTGTCCGGAATAAACCTCCGGCTTTTGGGCCATAAGTGATGATATAGACAGCATACAGATCAGCAACAGATTTTTCATGGTTGAAAATTAGCCCATTCTACCGTAAGCTGCAAAGGTGGTCTTACCTTCTTTATTATCTTTGGAAAAGGCATGCTAAAAGACACATTCGGCAGACAACATGATTACCTGAGGATATCGCTGACGGATAACTGTAATTTCCGTTGCGCTTACTGTATGCCTGATGAAGAGATTGATACCCTCCCCGAAGTGAGGCTCATGCAGGCAGATGAAATTTTCACGCTTGCCTCCATCTTCACCGATTTGGGTGTGAAAAAAATTCGGCTTACCGGTGGAGAACCCCTTATCAGAAAGGATGCAGCAGCCATTATGGAAAGGCTTTCCTCCCTGCCTGTGGAACTGACCATCACTTCTAATGCATTTCTGGCAGATCGATTTATCAGCACTTTCCGAAAAGCGGGCATGCGCTCGCTGAATGTGAGCCTTGATACTTTGCATGCCGACAAATTTGTGCTGCTAACACGTCGCGATAAGTTTCAACAGGTATGGAACAATATCCAGCTCCTGCTGCGCGAAGGTTTCAGGGTGAAGTTGAATTGCGTGGTGATGAAAGGTGTCAACTCCGATGAAATCTGCCAATTTGTAGAACTTACCAAAGCATTGCCCTTACACGTACGTTTCATTGAATTCATGCCTTTCGATAAAAACAACTGGCAGGATAAACGCGTGTTCACCTGGCATGAAATACTGGAAGCAGTATCGGAAAAATATATATTTAAAAAGCTCACCGACGACCCTCATGATACCGCCAAGAAATACAGGGTTCCGGGACATATGGGCACCTTTGCCGTCATCAGCACCATGAGTGCTCCGTTTTGCAGCACCTGCAATCGCATGCGTTTAACCGCCGACGGGAAGATGAAGAACTGCCTTTTCAGTTCCGGCGAAACCGACCTGCTGCAGGCGTTGCGGAGAGGTGAAGATGTAGAGCAGCTCATCAGACAGAATATACTGGACAAAAAAGAAAAGCTGGGCGGACAGATGGAAGATTATACCACTGCGGATCCCGGCACTATTCTCAACAGAACTATGATATCGATTGGAGGATGATAAGCGTACACGAAGCACAGGAACTGGTGTTGCAACATATTTTGCCGGCACAAGCGGTAAGCCTACCCGTTCATGATGCTTTGGGGTATGTATTAGCGCAAGACCTCATAGCACCAGCGGATGCTCCGGCTTTCAATCAATCTGCCATGGATGGCTATGCCATAAGATGGGAAGACCGCGGCAAAGCGCTACCAATTGTTGGAGCAGTTGCTGCAGGTGATGGCGCTGAACAACCACTGGAACCCGGCACTGCCCGAAGAATATTTACCGGAGGGCGAATACCCGAAGGCGCAGATACTGTCGTGATTCAGGAGCACACAACCAATAAAGAAAATGTCTTATATATAGACAGTCCCTTACTGCAACGAGGAGCCAACATACGTTTAAAAGGTTCACAGATACAAGCAGGGGCTGTAGCATTACAACGCGGTTCAATCTTGACTGCAGCCGGTATAGGCTTTATTGCAGCTATGGGAATGACGGAGATAGCTGTATTTAAGCATCCGCGCATTGGCATTATCGTAACCGGTTCAGAACTGGTAACCCCTGGGACACCGTTAACAAGGGGTGGCACTTATGAGAGCAACTCTGTCATGTTAATGGCAGCGCTGCGGGAAATAGGATTCACGGCATCAGTGGTTCGGCGCATTGCAGACGAGCAGGCACTGACACTTGCTGCAATGCAGGAAATGGCCGAAAGCTGCGATGTGGTTTTGCTGACCGGCGGGGTTTCTGTAGGTGATCATGACCATGTTGCCGGCAGTAAATCCCACCCGGATTTTACCACCATTTTCCATAAAGTGAAGCAAAAACCCGGCAAGCCGTTTCTATTTGGGAAGTATGGCCATACCCCGCTTTTTGGTTTACCCGGAAACCCGGCCAGTGTGCTCACCTGTTTTTATGTTTACGTTGCGCCCTTTCTGTTACAGTCAAGTGGTTATGTATCCGGGAATCTGGCAATGGGTAGTTTGTTATTGAAAGATGCGGTACAGAAAAAAGCAGGCCTGACGGTCTTTCTCAAAGCCAGTTCAGATGGCGAGTATGCCGACATTTTACCACAACAGGAATCATATATATTAAAGTCATATGCACAAGCCAATTGCCTGGCTGTTTTACCGGAGGCAACAACGGCGTTTGCAGCTGAAAGCGAAGTAGCCGTTATCTACCTTCCAAAAAGACATTAGGATGGATACCGTATGGTGGTTGATACCCATTTTAGTTATTGTTGCCTTTCTTTACGGATCCGTAGGGCACGGAGGTGCAAGCGGGTATCTTGCTATCATGGCTCTTTTTTCTTTCGCACCGGAGGTACTGCGTCCTACGGCGTTGGTGCTTAATCTGTTTGTTTCGTTACTGGCTTTCTATCAGTATGCACAAGCGGGGCATTTTTCGTGGAAGCTTTTCTGGCCATTTGCCGTTACCAGTATTCCCTTGTCATTTGTGGGTGGTATGCTGGAAGTTGATGCAGCGCTGTACAAAAAAATACTGGGTGTATTGTTGCTGATTGCCGTTGCCCGCATGTTCATCCCATTTCACAACAATAACAAAAATGGTCGACCAACCCGGCTGCCACTCGCTTTGCTGACTGGTGCTGCCATTGGTTTTCTGTCCGGTTTAATAGGTATTGGAGGTGGTATCATTCTATCGCCCATTATTTTACTGTTACAATGGGGCAACATGAAGCAAACTGCCGCTGTATCGGCATTATTCATATTTGTAAATTCTGCGTCCGGCTTAGCGGGTCAATTAACAGAAGGGGTAGTTTTCTACAGTGGCATGTGGTGGATGATTATCAGTGCCGTTACCGGCGGAATACTTGGTGCCTGGTATGGATCAACCAAAAGCAGCCCGGCAGTCTTGCGATATCTGTTGGGAACAGTTTTGATTATAGCATCCGTTAAACTGATAGCAGGGATATGAGCAGCATAGGCATCAGCATCATTGCAGGAGGAAAAAGCAGCCGTATGGGCTATCAGAAAGGCCTTGCTATATGGCAGGGCAAAACGCTGATAGAACACATTATTCAGGCCGCGGAACCACTGGGATTACCCATTCAGATTATTGCCAATGATTCCGCTTATGCATTCTTTGGATATCGCGCCTATCCGGACATAATCAGTGGGATTGGTCCTACAGGAGGTATCTATACAGCCTTGCTTAAAAGTAATACAGAAAGCAATCTTATTGTAAGCTGCGATATGCCATTGATGGAAACAGCTGTTTTAGGCTACCTTATTCGCCAGCACCGCGGCGCTGAAATTACCCTTCCGGTAGTAGGAGGAAGAGACCAACCTTTGTGTGCTGTATACAACACGGCTATCCGCAATGACTGGAAAGACTGGATAGATGTTGGCGAGCGCGCCATGCACCGTATGTTGAACCATTTTAATACCAACAGGATTAATATAGACAAGAAGAAGGGCATCCATCCGCGAGCATTTACGAATGTGAATACACCTGAAGATTTAAAAAATTTATCTATATGAAAATTCAATTGCGCACGTTTGGTGTGGTGAGCGACCATTTAAAGGATACTACTATTGAAATAGCTCCCAATGCGACGATAAGAGACTTGCGTCACGTCGTATTGCAGCGGTACCCCGAATTAAGCCAGCAGTATTTCCGCATGGCCATAGGCACCCGAATGGCAGAAGACGATAGCGAACTGATGAATGGTGATGAAGTGTCATTGATGCCTCCGTTTGCAGGAGGGTAGTCTGGTTGTTGTTTATTATTAGTGGTTGGTGTTTAGTGTTGCTGATGTTAAACCGCCGGCAAAATAGCTTATTAATTTACAGTTAACTTGTTTCGAAGTGTGGTGTGAGACGTGAGATGTGAGATGTGAGATGGTAGTAGGTCATGGGTTGCAGGTTTTAGGTCGTAGGTAATAGGTAAAGTGTCTGTGGTCAATCCCGATAACCATTGGGACTGCAAGCTAACTGCCAATGCCTAATAGCCAACTACCAAAGCCTGGCAACGTCAAAGTCAATGCTAACGTCAACCCCGATAGCTATCGGGGCATCCTTTCCACCCACACGTGGTGATTTTCTTGTTCCGTGCGGATTTCAATGAGATAGATGCCTGCCGGCCAATGGGTAGTGGGTATCAGCTGTTCGGTGGTGTGGGTTAATGACTGCCATACCGGCTGACCACTTAATGTGAATACGTTGATCTGTTCCATCATGGTGCTGCTTTGCACCACTAGTTGTTCAGTGAACGGATTGGGATATACAGCGATGTTTTCTGTTGCCTGTTCAATAGCAGTTCCAATGGGCACTACTACAGTGTCCTTAACACTGCAACCGTTGGCATCTGTCACGGTGAGGATATAGGTAGCCGGCCAGGTGCCGATAATAGTATCTCCACTTAAGAAAGTGTCATTCCAGGTAATAGTGTAAGGCGGTGTGCCGTTGGAGGGCAACACGATAATATTACCACCCGGACCGCTGTCGGGAGAAGGCGTGACCTCAAAGTCCACCAGTATGGCATTGTAGTAGCCGATGTTGATGCTATCATACAGCGAACAACCACTTGCATATTCCAATTCAACAGATATGATTTGTGCCTCTGTAATGATAAGGGTGCTGTCGCTAGTACCACTGCCCCAGGCATAGGATAGATATCCTTCCGGTAGTTCTAAAATGAGGCTGTCGCCGTAACAAAGGGTGGTGTCTGAGCCTAATACTTCTTCATACATATTCTGTTCTTCTGCTGTAACCGTTATGGTATCATACAACCAACAATCTCCCGGACCATAGTGCAGTTGCACTGTATAGGTGCCGCCTTCGGTGATGGTGATATGAGCAGTGGTGTCTCCTGTGTTCCACAGGTGGCCGGTACCGGGATAATCCGTACCAATGGTGAGTTCTCCACCCGGACAGAAAGTGGTATCGTTGCCCAGTACAGGAACGCTGACATCACCCGTTACAAAGATGGTATCGGTAATAGTGCGGCTGCATAAAATAGGTTCAAAGCGGAAGGCCGTGTCGTTGGCACCGTCACGCAGGTTGAGGGTTTTGTAATAAGTGGTGAGGTCATCATTGCAGATATATTGCCAATAACCTCCTGCCTCTACTTCCGGTATACGATGGGTATGAAATTCAATAGCTCCATCCTTTTCATACAGGATAGCTGCTGCATTGACAGTCGTGGTCCAGTCTTCCCAGGAGAACACATCTTCAAAATGAAAAATGAATTTTCTGTTTGTAGAATTAATTTTAGAGGTGTTGGAAAAAGTGAAGGAAAATTTGACAATGGTCTTGGTGA
>DDYY01000081.1 GCA_002346225.1 Bacteroidetes bacterium UBA3022 | reverse complement strand
CTGGGAGCAGCGAATCTATTCGACTGGGACGAAATCAATTTTGCGGAGATAGCCAGAGAGATGGTGGTGTCGGGTAATTACCTGCAACCCCAGATGCGCTTTCTGCCTTTCTGGGAAAAACCTCCGCTGTTCTTTTGGTTGCAGGCAGGTGCTATGCATGTGGCCGGCATCAATGAATTGGCTGCACGTCTTCCCAATGCCATTTGCGGCATTATTACCCTTCCATTGCTCTACCGCATAGGCAGTCGACTCTACGATACTTCTTTTGGCTGGCTGTGGGCGCTCATGTACCTCGGTTCGCTGCTGCCGGGTTTATACTTTCAAAGTGGCATCATCGACCCGGTGTTCAACCTCTTCATCTTTTTGTCATTCTGGTTCTTTATCAATTACGTCTGGAAAAGAGACGTCTCCATGGACTTTCAACTTAGGAGGCACCCGTTATGGTACCTGTTGCTGGCCGGTTTCTTTGCGGGCTGTGCAGTCCTGACCAAAGGTCCGGCGGCGCTGGTCATCCTATGCCTGGCCTTCTTTGTCTACTGGGTGTGGAAGCGTTTCCGCATGTATATATCCGTACCGCATTTTCTCTTTTTCTTAGCCGTAACAGCTTCCGTTTCGGGAGTATGGTATGGGTTGGAGACGCTGCTGCACGGACCCTGGTTCATGGAACAGTTTATCACCTATAACATTCGGCTGCTCAGTACAGAAGATGCAGGCCACGGTGGGTTTCCCGGCTATCATCTGGTAGTGGTTTTACTGGGGTGCTTTCCGGCCTCTGTTTTCTTTATCAAGGGTTGGTGGCATCGGCAATTCGATAAGCGCTATCAGGCAGACCTGTTTCGCTGGATGCTCCTGCTTTTCTGGACGGTTTTGATATTATTCTCGTTGGTTCAGAGTAAAATCATCCATTACTCATCCATGACGTACTACCCACTCACCTATGTAGCGGCATTGGTAGTGTGGTCCATGCACAAGCATCGACAATCAACGCCGGGAATCATCGTATGGAGTGTCCGTGTTTTGGCTATCCTCCTCGGTCTGGCTATGATAGCTTTGCCTGTAATAGGCCGAAATCCGGAGTGGATAAGAGATGATATGGCCGATGTCTTTGCCAAAGCCAACCTGCTTGCGGATGCCGGATGGACAGGGTTGGAGGTGCTGGTAGGCATCGCTTTGATAGCGGTAACATGGTGGGGGACTGCAGCATTGCGAAAGGGACAAGCATTGCAGGGAGCAACCATTCTTTTACTGGGCTGTGCCCTGGTTTTTAAAACAGCCATGGTCACCATGGTGCCAAAGGTGGAGGCTTATACCCAGCGTGCTGCCATTGATTTTTTCAGGGAGAAATCGCAGGAAGATGCCTACATCGCTGCAATTGGGTATAAGACCTATGCTGATGCGTACTATGGTGCACTGCAACCCGATAATAAACCCCGGCTGGAGGATTACAGCGACAAAGAACAGAAAAGCAACTGGGAATCCTGGCTGATGCACGGGGATATAGATAAAATTGCTTACTTTGTTACCCGAATAGACCGTACTACTGAACTGGAGGAGCTGGAAGATGTAAGCTTGCTCTATAGTAAGAACGGATTTTTGTTTTACCAGCGATTACCTAAAAACAAATAAATATGAAAAAAAATGTAGTGTTTTTTCTTACCATTACGGCTTTCTTTTCGACTGCATCCGCGCAGGATGTGGTATTTTTTGAAGGTTCATGGGAGGAATTGAATGCCGCCGCTGCAGCACAAAATAAATACATCATGGTAGATGCCTATACAGACTGGTGTGGTCCGTGCAAGCAGATGGATAAAATGATGTTCCACGACAATGCAGAGGTGGCTGCAGTGATGAATGAAAATTTCATTTCTTACAAAATTGATTGCGAGCGGGATTTTGGTCTGGTGTTCAGCAGAAAGTTCAAAGTTGCAGGTTATCCCACGCTGCTGTTTTTTAACAGTAATGGTCAGCTGATAGACCGGCAGATGGGCTTTGAGCCTGTCACGGCATCTTTTGTTGCTGACCTGAGGGCTGTGCTGGCTTTAGATCCGAACGATACCTATCAGTACGATGCAAAGATGCTTGATATGCCCTGGCCTGATTTCTATGTACAGGCTTTTCGCGATGCGAATAATGAAAATTGGAAGTATCCGAAAGACGCTGACCCGAATGCTTTCCTCGCGGCACAGGAAGATCTGACCAGCGAAATGGCATGGGCTGTGATGTCCCGATTCAATAATATTGATGAAAAGTATCTCAACTATTTCAAAGAAAATTATAAGACCTACAAACGAAAATACAAGAAGGAAACAGAGAACAAAATCCAGAGTCACTTATTCAACGAAGTTGCTGTGGCAGCATCCACTTCCGATGAACAAAGGTTTAAAGCAGCCTTGGCAGAAGTACCGGTGTATCTACCGGAGGACGCCGAAGAGTTGGCAGGTTGGATGATGAGCTATTACTATATGCAAACCAAAGACTGGTCTAACTACGCTTCTTTGATGCAAAAGGATATCGATGCCGGCGATCGTGAAATTTCTCTGAATGAAATCAATAATACAGCCTGGAGAATTTATCTTGAATGTGAAGATCAGCAGATTATCAAGCAAGCTATTTCCTGGTTCAATCCTTATCTGAATGATATGGATGACTTTAATTCCATGGACACCTATGCATCGCTTCTATTCAAAGCGGGTGAACTGGAACAGTCCGAAAAATGGGCTATCAAAGCGATTGCCGTAGGGGAAGCTTCAGGAAGCGATGTGTCAGGAACCAAAGACTTGCTGGAGCGCATTACTTCCGGTCGCTAACAGGCGGTACATCTGAAAATTTAGAACCTTCTATAGAGCGGTGTTGCTCAAAGGGCATACGCAGCAGACGGCCAATTTGCTGGCTGTCTGCTGGTTGCATCATGACATCTATGCCGTAGGTCAACTGTTCTGAAGGCGATTCCACCCGTTCGAAAGTGCCAAAGAAGTGGTCCCAGAGGGAAAAGATATTACCATAATTGGTATCTGTTAGTGGTTGCCTGTAATGGTGGTGCACCTTGTGCATGTTGGGAGACACAATTACCCAGCTAATCCATTTATCTAATAAGGGAGGAAGCGCAATATTGGCATGGTTAAATTGCGATAATACCACGCTCAGTGATTGATAAAGCATAACCAGATAAACCGGTGTGCCGCCTACCCAAACAGCGGCAAGGGTAAATACAGCCCTGAAGACACTCTCCACCGGATGATGCCTGTTTGCAGTGGTGGTGTCTACATGCATATCGCTGTGATGGATAATATGGAATTTCCACATCCACTTTACATGATGTTCCACCAGGTGCACCAGCCATGCGCCGATAAGATCAAGGACCATCAACCCGGAAAGGACAAAGAGCCAGGGGGGTAAATCGAAAATATGCAACAATCCAATCTGACGACTGCTGACAAAATCAGCGGATCCGACTATAGCAAATGCAAAAACCAGATTGACTGCCACAGTGGTAAAAGTGAAAAACAGATTCGGGAGTGCATGTTGCCATTTCCTGTAACGAAAGCGGAAAAGCGGTAAAATACTTTCCAGCATCCAGAAAAAAGTGATACCACCGGCAAGAATCATTGCACGGTGCAGTGCAGGGATGTTTTCAAAATAAGTACTGAGCTCCATGTGCTGAAATTTATACTATTGCATGCGTTTGATTTTACCACTTCCGGCGACGCTTTTTTCCAGCTGTGGAGGATTGCCATAAACATCTATACTGCCGCTGCCGGCAACATCACCCTGCACACGCTCGGTGGCATTTACCAGCGCGGAACCACTGCCCGCAATACTTACTTCAGACTCTTGGGAAATGAGCATTTTTCCATCATAACTGCCGCTGCCTGCAATATTTACCTCCGCCTTATTGCAATTGCCGGAGGTAGTGATGGAGCCACTTCCCGCTATACCTGCTTTCACTTGCCCTCCTGCAATAGGCACATCAATCTGACCACTACCTGCAACAGATAACACCAAAGTATAATCGCCTCCCCACGAAGCATCACTGCTAACAGAACCAGACCCAGCAATTTCGATAAACTGTAGCTCCGGAATGGTTATCTGCACTTTTATTTTTGAAGGATTTCCCTTGACGTCATCATCCATTTTGATAAATAATTTGTCGTCTTTAACCTCGGTAATTACATTGTTCAGCTGCTGACCGTCCAGCAAGATGGGCTGTTGACTGCCCCGGTGTAGTACCACTTCAAACGACCCCTCTACCGAAATAGCGGAGAAGGCAGCTCCCTCCCTGGTGCTCGTATCAGGATATACTGCTGTAGTTGATTGACAGCGGAAAGACAGTAATAAGGGTAGTGCCAGCAACAGGAGAGAGGCAAGGCTAAGAGAGCTGTGATGCTTTTGCATAGTAAAGGTTTTTATGGATCTAGATATGTTGGACTACTAAAATTACCATTTTCGTCTGTAGGAATGTAAGTACTGCTATCTTTGCACCATGCTTTCCAACGACGCAGATAAATTTAAAAAAGTTATAAGCCATGCCAAAGAGTACGGCTATATTTTCCCCAGCAGTGAAATCTACGATGGCCTGAGTGCTGTGTATGATTATGGTCCGTACGGCAGTCTCCTTAAAGCCAATATCCGGGAGTACTGGTGGAAGTCCATGGTGCAAATGCATGAAAATATTGTGGGAATTGATGCGGCCATACTCATGCATCCCACCACATGGAAGGCATCAGGGCACGTGGACGCTTTCAATGATCCGCTGATTGACAACAAAGACTCCAAGAAGCGCTACAGAGCCGACCAGCTGGTGGAAGACCACATGGAAAAGCTGGAGAATAAAATTCGAAAAGAAGTAGAGAAGGCAGCCAAGCGGTTTGGCGATGCTTTTGATGAGGCTGTATTCAGGTCCACTAACGCCCGCGTGGTGGAATGGGCCGAGAGAAAAAAAGGAATTTCCGACCGCCTTGCTACAGCCATGACCGATGGAGATATGGAAGCACTGCGGCAGCTGATTGAAGATTGTGAAATTGCTGATCCGGAGTCAGGTTCCCGCAACTGGACAGAAGTAAGGCAGTTCAATCTGATGTTCAGCACTAAGATGGGGTCTGTAGCTGATGCGGCAGATACTATCTACCTGAGGCCGGAAACCGCTCAGGGTATATTTGTTAATTTTCTGAATGTATCGAAAACCACCCGACAGAAAATTCCTTTTGGAATTGCACAGGTGGGAAAGGCTTTCCGTAACGAAATTGTAGCCAGACAATTCATTTTCCGGATGCGCGAATTTGAGCAGATGGAAATGCAATTCTTTGTGCGCCCGGGAGAAGAAATGCAATGGTATGAGTACTGGAAAGCACACCGCATGCAATGGCATAAAGCCCTGGGAACAGGAGACGATATGCTGAAGTTCAAAGACCACGAAAATTTGGCACATTATGCCAACGCAGCAGTCGATATAGAGTTTAACTTTCCGTTCGGATTCAAGGAGCTGGAAGGTATTCATTCCCGCACCGATTTCGATCTGAAACGACACCAGGAATTTTCCGGTAAGAAATTGCAGTTCTTCGACCCCGAACTGGAAAAAAGCTATGTGCCTTATGTGGTGGAAACATCCATCGGTCTGGACCGCATGTTCCTCGCTATGATGTGTCTCGCTTACGACGAAGAATCAGTGCAGGACGATACGCGGACAGTATTGAAATTACCTCCCGCATTAGCACCGGTTAAAGTGGCAGTGCTGCCCTTGGTCAAAAAGGATGGCCTGCCGGAACAGGCGATGGCCATCTTCAATAAACTGAAATAC
>DDYY01000084.1 GCA_002346225.1 Bacteroidetes bacterium UBA3022 | reverse complement strand
CGCTGTCGCAATACAACTTGGTGGTACCCTGCTGGAGAATCACATTGCCTTCCAGCAAATAGCTTTTCACATTGTTGCGCTCACTGAAACGCAGTGCATCTGCCCGGATAATTTCAATCTCCTGTTTTTCAGGAGCTGTTTGACCTATCAGACTGGCAGGCAGCACTTGCAGGCAGCAGAGTAGTATAATGATCCTGAATCCGCGCATAAGGTAAGGCAACAGTAACGCTGATGTTACTCTTTATATTTTTTTCCGCCTATCTGAATCAAGGGTGGTACATACTTGCCGGGAGTAACCTGAATCTCATTGGAGATGATTTCCAGGCTTTTGGCAATTTCCGTCAGACTGTTATACAGTTCCTCATCATTGACCAGTTTGCCCAGGGTGCCTTCGCCGGCTTCTACGGTAGAAAGGATGCTGTTCAGCGAAACGACCGCCTGGTCAATATCGGATGTAATGCCCTTCCAGTCAATAGTCGACAAGCTATCGGTCAGTGACTCCAGGTTGAGTATGATTTCATTTAAGGAAGCTTCATTTTTTTTCACATTGCCTGTAATAGAGGCTACATCACCGATAATTCCTTCTATTTCGGGTTGCTGCTTGGCGAGCATCTCATCCAGCATGCGTGCTGAGTTATTGAAGTTTTCCAGCGTGAGCTTGATATTGCGGACACTGGTTTCAAAATTATCCTTGAAAGAAGGGGTGAAGATGCGGCTCAAAACGGTAATGGCAGTGTCTACCGACACAATCATGCTCTGTACTTTCTCTGTAAGGGGCTTGAGTTCCTCTTTGATCTGATTGGTCAGATCGGCTTCAATGTCGCCAATGAAATGATCGCCGTTTTGAAATACCTGTTCACTGCTACCCAGTCTCAGGTCTATATATTTTTCACCCAATAGGTCGGCGCTCTTGATGGTGGCTTTCGAATCGATGGGGATGGCTACATCCTCGGTAACATTCACCAGCACCTCTATCGTGCCTTTCTTCGGATCGCGCAATACGATATCGGAAACGCGCCCTATTTCATATCCGTTGATTTGAATAGGGTCGCCCTTTTTGAGACCGGGAATATAGCTGTACTCAATGGTGTAGAAGTTGCCTTTGGTAACAATATTGGTGCCCTTCAGGAAATTATAACCGAATACCAGCAATGCTATTCCGACAATGGCTAGAACACCTACCTTGAATTCATTCGACAGCTTCACAGATCCATTATTTGTTAGGTGCTAAGTTAGGGCATTTTCCCGCGCAGCACAAACCACACTATCGCGCAGAGAGTGACCGGGCTTCATTTATATTCATTGGTTTCCCTCCGCGGTGCGCCACCAGGAATGCATCGGTATAGCCTGCTGCCTTGAATGCGCGCTGTGCATCCGCCGCAGCCTCGAAAGTATCAAAGGGTGCTGAACGGTATTTGTACCAGCCGTTTTCAATGATGTAAAAAACAGGTTGTCCGCCTGCCGCCCTTAAAGGGCCTTTCCCTGCGGTGTACAGCTCTTTCGATGCCAGAAATTGTACGCGGAACTCTACCTCCTGCGCATAATCCTCCTCTTTGGACAGGCTGGGTTGACCCTCGGTGAAGACGGGCTCCGGCGCAGCTACCACCACGTTATCTGCCAGCTTGCTGCCCTCCAGTTCGGCCTTGTACTGGTCAAATGCCGAAAATATACACTTCGAAATGGTAGACTGGCCCTTGGTGCTGGCCAGAAAGTCTTCTTCCTGTGCATTGGTCAAGAAACCGGTCTCAATCAGCACTGCAGGCATGCTGGTCTTCCAAAGCACCAGGAATCCGGCCTGTTTTACACCGCGGCTGGAGCGCCCCCCCTGGGAGGCAAAAGCGGCTTCCACCTTAGAGGCGAAATTGATGCTTTGCTGCATGTAAGCATGCTGAAACAGTGAAAATATGATATGGGCAGTGGGATCATTGGGGTTGAAACCGTCGTAGTGGTCGGTGTAGTTGTCCTCCATCAGGATAACATCGTTCTCGCGTTTGGCGACAGATAAGTTGGCTTCCGTTTTGTGTAAACCCATTACATACGTTTCTGTACCGTAAGGCTTGGTAGAAGTATTGGCATTGCAATGGATGCAAATAAACAGATCGGCCTTGTTGCGATTGGCTATGGCGGCGCGTTCGTGCAGTTCAATGAAAACATCAGTGGTGCGGGTATACACTACATTGATATCCGGATAGGCAGCCTTGATTTGCTTTCCCAGATCCAGTGCAATTTTTAACGCTACATCCTTTTCTTTCGACTTCTTGCCGCTGCAACCATGATCATGACCTCCGTGTCCGGCATCAATGACCACCGTCTTCATGCGGTAGGGACTCTCCACAGGAACAGCGGTGCCGGGTGCAACACGGGCAAAGGAGGCACACAACAGGGAAACTAACAACAGGCTTGCTATCTTTGGTCCGGCTTTCATAGTGGGTACAATATTTGACGCTTTAAGGCATTTCATATTAAAATTATTCCATCTTTCCTTGAATCAACAACTACGCTTCCTGCTCCTTACTGCTTTAGCACTGTTTAGCACCGGATTACGTGCTGAAAACGCTAATGTTGTATCCTTTATTGAGCAGTCGGAGGTTTTCGCTGTTGATACGTCCAAAAGTTTATTGCCCGACTCCCTGTCTGCCGACAGCCTGAATACGGATTCTGTCCTCGTGGAAGCACCCGTGCTTTGGTATGCCATTACACCCGATTCACTCGATTCCCGCATCGATTACGGAGCGGTCGATTCTATTATCTACGATTTAGATTCAGGTAAAACATATATATATATTGGTGGCGACGTGCTCTACGGCGATTTTCAGCTGAAAGCAGATTACATCGAATTCGACTGGACCAGCAAAATCATGAAGGCGCACCAGATTACCGATAGCTCCGGCAAGAAGGGACCACCTGCCTACTTCGAAGATGGAGAAGAATCCTTTGCCGCCGAATCTATGTTGTACAACTTCGAAACCAAGAACGGGAAAATCAACAACTTTAAACGCCAGGAAGGAGAGGGGTTCATCATCGTGGAACAGGGCAAGAAAAATGCCGATAATGCCTACTTCGGTGCCGGCGCCCACTACACTACCTGCGACCTCGACCACCCGCATTTCTATATCAATGCCAACAAGGCGAAAATTGTACCGCAGAAAATTGCCGTTACCGGTCCTGCCAATCTGGTAGTGGCCGATGTGCCAACGCCGCTCTTTCTGCCTTTCGGAATTTTTCCCATCAACAGAGGTCGGTCTTCAGGCCTGTTGATTCCGCAATACGGCTACAGCTTTACCCAGGGTTTCTTTCTGCGCAATGGCGGCTATTACTTTGCTATCTCCGATCATATCGATCTTTCAGCAACGGGTACCATCTTTTCGAATGGCTCATGGGGATTGAATACTACCGCAGGCTACGCTGCCCGCTATCGCTACAAGGGTAACCTCAGCATGCAATACTCGCGCAACAAGTACGGGCTCTCCTTTCAGCCCGACTTCCGGGAAGACCGCGGTTTCTATGTGCGCTGGACGCATAACCAGGATCCCAAGGCCAGACCCGGCTCCTCGTTTTCTGCCAACGCGAGTTTCGGTACCTCCGACTTCCTCACGAACAACGCATTCAATGAAACATATCTGAATAATTCCTATAACAGTAGTATTTCCTATAACAAGTCATTCACGGGAACGCCTTTTACCATGTCGGCTGCATTGCGGCATAACCAGAATACCTCCAGCGGACTGGTAGACCTCACGCTTCCGGATGTGGCAGTGAACATGAGTCGTATCTATCCGCTTAAAAAAGTGCTGAAGGATCCGCGCAACCAGCTCAACCAGTTTGGTATCAACTACCGCATGGATTTCAGAAATTTCCTCAGCGTGCCGGACTCCACTTTGTTCACCGCTGCTACCCTGGATCAAATGCAGAACGGATTTTCTCATGGTCTTAGCGCCAGCTCACCCTTCAAGGTGCTGAAGTATTTTACCCTGACGCCTTCCTTCAACTACAACGAGAACTGGTATTTTGAAACGGTACGCCGCAACTATAATCCCGATTCTACCTTTACTGAAATTACAGATCCGATTACCGGTGAAGTCATCACCGATACAACCATCAATTATTTTGCTGTCGATACTGTACCGGGATTTACTACTGCCCGATGGTACAATCTCAGTACTTCCCTTACCACCAAGTTGTACGGGGTCATGTCCTTCAGAAAAGGGAAGGTTAAAGCCATCCGGCACGTCATTACACCTACTTTTTCGTTCAGCTATCGTCCCGATTACGCTTCACCTGATTTCGGCTACTATGGCACTTACTACAATGCTCCCGGCAGTGATCCGCTTACGTATTCGATATTTGAAGGCAGCCTGTTCGGTGGACCACCCTCGGGACAGTCGGGAAGTATTGGCATCAACCTCGCCAATAACTTGGAGATGAAAGTCCGCGATAGCAAAGACACCATCACCGGTGAAAGGAAAGTAAAGCTCATAGATAACTTCATTATCAATTCTTCCTATAACCTGGCAGCAGACTCCCTCAACTGGTCGCTGATCAATGCCAGTGCGTATACTACCTTATTTGATAAGGTGCGCGTGAACGTCTCCGGTTCGCTCGATCCCTACATCCGTAATGAAGAAGGTATCCGGCTCAACCAATACGAATGGGATGTGAACCAGCGACTAGGTCGCTTCAGCAGCAGCAATATTGCCCTCTCCACCTCCCTGCGCAGCCAGCGAAAGAACAATGAAAACCTGTCGACAGAAGCAGGTACATTCGAAGAGCGACAGATGGTCTGGGACAATCCGAGCTATTACATCGACTACGAACTGCCCTGGCAATTTACGGTGAACTACAACCTGCGCATCCAGAACCAGCTGAATACCGATGGAACGGATTCCATCACCACCACCCAGACCTTCAATATGTCGGGAGATGTTAGCCTGACACCCAACTGGAAAATTCAAATGTCTACCGGCTACGATTTCCAGTTAAAGGAATTCACTTTCACCTCGGTAGATATTTACCGCAACCTGCATTGCTGGGAGATGAGTTTCCGCTGGATACCATTTGGTGGACGGCGCAGCTATATTTTCAACGTCAACGTAAAGGCCAGCGTGCTGCAGGACCTCAAGTTATCCCGCAAGCGCGACTGGAACGAATACCAGTTCTGATTAATCGATGATGACCAGCTTGCCCTGCTGAATGTTGCCCGTGGCGCGGTCTTCAACACTGAACAGATAGATTCCCTGTGTGATTTGCTGTCCGCTTTCGCTGAGGATATCCCAGGCATGCTCTCCACCGGAAAATACGCGTTGCTCCGGATCTCCGCCATAAGCATTGAACCAGCCTGCATCGGTACCGTCGTAATTGCCCGTATGGTCGAGTGTGGCAACCAGCTCACCACCGGTGGTGAAAATGGAAATCAGGGCATTTTCGGGTAGGTTGTAAAAAACGATTTTTCGGGTGGTGCCGCTATTGCCATCCCACGCAGCCCGCAGGCGATAAGGATTAGGATAAACGCCTATGCCATTGCTGTTGCCTTCTCCCGGTGTGGCAGGGGTGCCCGGCCACACGCGTATCGCATTTTCCACAAAAGAGGACTCCAGCGACTCGATGTTCAGGGTCTCATTCCCGCGGTCAAAGGCGGTGAGTATGATCAGGTATTGCCACCCGTTCAACACCTGGTCGAGGGTGTATTTGTAATAGAAAGTATCGCCATCTATCACCTCCGGCTGAGCCAGCGCTACACCCGCAAACCCGTTGTTGAAGCCCACTGCATTGCCCGGGGTATCCCATTGGGCAATCTGGTTGGCATCGCTGATCATATCGAGATTGAAATCATCACCGGGTTGGGTGCGGTAGAGGCGATAGCCTTCAAAATCCATCTCTTTTGAAATCGGGTCGATGGAAAACTCAGCACGCTTATCCCAGTATATGTCGATGGTTTTATCGCCGGCAATTACTTTGGTTTTGGGAGTGGCAGGCGGCTCGGGCAAAATGTAACGGTCCAGCACTTCATCTTCGTCCAAATCTTCTCCCGGATCGAGCAATCCATTTTCATTGAGGTCTTCGCCCAGATAGGTGCGCTTCGCCCATCCCAGATGATCAGCCAGTTGTGCCCGGCCCTCCGGCGTATCCATTTCAGGTCCTGTAGTGCCACCGGTTTCAATCTGTTTGGCGGTTACCATGGCAAAGACAAAGGTGAAGCTTTCGCCGGGGGCAACAGCCTCAATGGGTCCGGCAGAAATGAGATTGGTCATCCCACCGGTGGTGTTAGGCTCCTGTAAAAATTCGACCAGCTCAGGGTCAAAGTAGTTCAGGCTGATTCCCATTTTTTCATAGCGCTCCACATCGTTGGCGGGTGCATTATAGGGCGGCGTGGCGGTTGAATTGAAAATCCAGAAGTTGCTGTGTACCTTGGGCTCAGGATAACCATTGGCCAACACCAGCGCAGCATTATTCGGATGTAAAAACTGATCGCGCCACTCAATGCCCAGGAACTGGATGGCACCGTAGGAATTCGTAAATCCCGGGTCGCCGTCTACATCAAAAGCGTAATTGGCGTGCAGCGAGTCGAAGAAACCGTATCCTCCATGGCTGAAAAAGGCAGCGCCGAAGTCGGTGGAGACATTCACATTGCGCACCACCATATCGCTCCACATACCCACATAAACACTGTCCCAGGTGCTGCCCGAATTATTCGTTACGGTATAATTCAGCAAAACGAAATAGTCGGCGAAGGAATAATTCCAGGCATAGCTTTCGAGGTGCACACCGGCCTGCAGGGGAGATAGATGTTCATTGATGGTGACAGCGGTTCCTGGTATCACCACATTGGCATCGCTGCAGTCTATCAGCATATCCTGATGGCTCACCGCATCGAACGAAAAAAACTCACTGTTGGTAAGGCTGGAGCGACGCTGGATGGTATTGCCCACCTCCGCGGTAAACTCAAAGCCCGAACCACCGGTAGTATAGCCTCCGGAGGCATCTTTGGCAGAAGTAGAGACACGCGTTTGTCCGTCTACCTGCGCGCCAATCCAGAAGCCGGCCTCAAACAGGTGCTCAATGCCTGTATTGAGGGGATATTCCATGGAAGGCAAGCCGGTAGGCGTGTTGCGAACATCCGGACGCCCCAGTGTACCTACATTGGTGATATGCAAGCCCAGGTTACCGATGTCAATGGTTTCAGCATCGAAAGAAACCTGCGCTGCAACAGCACTGAACAATAGCGTACATCCCAAAAATCCCACCAGCTTCATGGTGCGAAAATACAGCAAACAGGGAATAAGCGCCTGTTATGTTATTGTTATGTTGAATTCTCATGATATTGCGTATCCAAAGCATTTTTACCTACTACGTAGGCATAAACACTATTTGGTACAATTAACAAATCTTCTCCGTCCTTAAAATGGGTTTTACTGGTAATTACTCCTTTACGGATTTTATTCTTTACCATGAATAACTTAAGCCTATCAACCTTGGGGGCATCGGACCATTTTACTTCAAGTGCCCAGAGTGCTTTTTGAAAATTAGGACTTAATTGAATAAGGTCTACTTCACCTTCTATTCCATTTCTCTTCCAATTCGCGTAGCGTAAAAAATTATGTTCTCTATGTAAATATTGAGCAAAAACAGCTGTTTCAACTAAATGGGGAAACCTTTCATCTTCCTTGGAAATCTTTCCAAACAATCCGGTAAATAAACTAGGGTTAGTGAGATAGACCTTGAATTGAGTAATATTCTTAAACCTCTTAGCAGTGACATCCACCCTGTGAAGCACCTTTATCAAAAAGGCCGACTCCAAATATTCAATGTACTTCTTAATAGTCTTGTTGTCTGTTTTGGTTTCTTCCGAAACATTTTTATAGTTCAATATTTCACCTGTCCTGTATGCCAAAACATTAAAGAATTGTTGAAGCTCTAAAGTGGTCTCAATTCCAAAAAGACCAGGTAAATCTTTCATAATCACCTTGTCAGTAATATCCTTTTGAATAACCTGCTCCGGATTCTTTACTTCATCACGATTAAGTGCTATTTCAGGAAATCCACCAAAGTTGATATAATCAATGAAGTGCTGATTTAATTGTTCTATATCTTTTGATTGATAAAAACGTCTTGGTCCTCCAAAATCGACTTCTACTTCTTCAAGTAAGGTATCGTAGGAGTTCAAGTCGATGTATTCGGCAAATGTCAATGGCGGCAAAAAGAAATCGCTAAACCTTCCTGCACCACTCTCAACACTTTTCATTCTCAGTGCTGCGGCCGCGCTGCCACTGGCAATAAACTTGGTCTTTCTATTTCTATCAACAAGAGATTTAAGATGGATTTCCCAATCTTTTAAGTATTGAATCTCATCAAAAAAAATGTAACACTCCTCTATTGAAAGATTATTGGGTGTGAGCGCTTTATTAATCAACTCCTCCAATGAAACATTGGTGTAAATGGGAGTGTCCAAACTAAAATAAAGAATCTTTTGAGGGTTGATACCTTCGTTGAGTAAGCTCTGTATCGCCTGATACATCATAACTGTCTTGCCGATTCTCCTGGGTCCCATCAGTACGACTGCTCTATGCAGAACAGACTGTTTAACTAATGAATAAAATCCGGCATAGTATCTCCTTTTTCTTAGTTCGTCGTAGAATGGAATTTGGCCTGTTTCCCACCATGTGTGATCAGCTTTAATTCGATTTTCAAGTATACTACTATCAAAGCCCATATGCAAATTTACGTATAATCATACCATTATTTGCACTAAAATGCAAAATTTAGTATAGTAATCCCCAAAATTGCATATCAATGATCAAGTATAGGTACAGCAGGGGTTGGAGTGATGCAAATTTTATCCAATTAGAAGAGATGTACACCTATCTATATCCTTTTTTGCTCGAAAAATGCCAGGAATTCATTTGCCAATCCCCAACCTGCAATAACATCCTGCTGTTCCGACAGTCGTGTTATCTTTACCACCCGTATGAAGAGATATGTGTGTATCCACGGGCATTTCTACCAACCTCCCCGTGAGAATGCCTGGCTGGAGGTGATAGAACAGCAGGACAGTGCAGCCCCTTATCATGACTGGAATGAGCGTATTACAGCAGAGTGCTATGCGCCCAATGCTGCTTCCCGCATGCTGAATGAGGAAGACAAAATCATTGACATTGTCAATAACTACAGTCGCATCAGTTTCAATTTTGGACCTACTTTGCTGTCATGGATGGAGCACCATGCTCCCGATGCCTATGCCGGAATTCTCGAAGCCGATGCCGTTAGTCTCAAGGCTTGCGGACATGGCAATGCGATAGCCCAGGTGTACAACCATATGATTATGCCCCTGGCCAGCGCAAGAGATAAAGAGACCCAGATTAAATGGGGATTGGCAGACTTTGAGCATCGCTTTCAACGAAAATCAGAGGGCTTATGGCTGGCAGAGACTGCAGTGGACATGGCTACGCTGGAGGCTGCCGCTGCCTGTGGTGTGCGGTATACTATACTGGCTCCCCGCCAGGCAAAGGCGGTGCGCAGGCCGGAAGAAGAAGGATGGCAGGAAGTAAACGAGCACCAGATAGATACAACTGTGCCTTATAAGGTAATGTTGCCATCCGGGAAGTCTATTGTAGTTTTCTTCTACCATGGTGCACTGTCTAAAGGAGTAGCTTTCGATGGATTGCTGAATTCGGGTGCCTTGTTTGCGGCGCGTATAGTAGATGCCTTCCAGCACACTTCCAATCCTCATCCGCTGATCAACCTGGCAACAGACGGAGAATCCTATGGCCACCATCACCGGAACGGAGATATGGCTCTTGCTTCCTGTATTCACCACCTCGATAAGGAGGAAGTGACGTTGGTCAACTATGCGACCTATCTCGATGAATACCCCGCTGTCCATGAGGCCACCATTCACAACAACAGCAGCTGGAGCTGTGTCCATGGCGTAGAGCGCTGGAGAAGCAATTGTGGTTGCAGCGACGGCGGACTGGCCAATGCCAATCAGGAATGGCGCAATCCGCTGCGACAGTCGCTCGACTGGTTGAAGGAGCTGGCAGACCTGATCTTTGAACAGGAAATGAAAGGTAGATGTGCACATCCCTGGCAGCTCCGCAACGACTATATCAACGTACTGTTAAAACGCGACAAGGCTACCGTAGATGCATTGCTGGATACCTATCTGGAAGAAGAACTCGAAACCTCCGACAGAGAGCTGGTAGTCCGTTTGCTGGAAATGCAGCGCAATGCCATGTTGATGTTCACCAGCTGTGCCTGGTTTTTTGACGATATTGGTCGCATAGAAACCTTACAGGTACTGCAATACGCCGACAGGGTGATTCAAATTGCAGAAGGGGAGACCAGCAAGGAAATTCTCCGCGATTTCTTAAAGATGCTGAGCAAGGCCCAGCCGAATGCCGGTGATTTTGAAGATGCCGCGGAGATGTACCTGCAGCAAATCCGCTCGAAACGCCTCGACCTGAACAGTGTGGCTATGCACTACGCAGCAGCTTCGCTGTTTGAAGACAGTCCGGAGAAGTTGCAGTTATTCAACTACACATATGAAAATATTTTCTTTGAAAGGTTTGAATCCGCCTCGCTGAAATTAAGTGTGGGGCATATTTCTGTAAAGAGCAGGGTTACCTATTACGAAAGGCCTTTCTACTTTGCGGCATTGTACCTTGGTCAGCACCATATCATCGGGCAGTTTGCCAATGCCATGGATGGCGACCGCTTCGAGTCGATGTATATTGAAATGCGGGATGCATTCCGCTTGAATCAGGTCAGTACCATGACCGAAATCATGCAGCGTTATTTTGGCGATCACCGGTTTTCCATCGAAGACCTTTTCCGCGACCAGAAACGAAAAGTGTTGCAAATGCTCATGGAAAAAGATCTGGAACTGGCGCAGCTATCGTATAAGGAAATTTATGATAGGAGTTATGACCTGGTGAACAAAATGCGGACATCCAAAATAGCCATACCACGATTGTTGCGGCGGAATATGGAGTCGGTCATCAATAACGAAATACTCCTGTTCTTTGCCGATGATCAAAGCAATATCAGTCGACTGGATTACCTCTCGGAAGAGGTGGTGCGCTGGAAGCTAAAGCTGGAACGCGAACTGTTGGCAAAGGAAACCGGCGATTGGCTGCACAGGCGCTTTCTCTCGCTGATTACAGATCCTTTCGACATTGAGCAGCTCGATTTGATTACCAGGGCTATGCTAAGGGTGCATGATATGGACGTTCAGCCTGAACTGTTTCAGGCGCAAAATGTATGCTTTACCTACAGCCGCGAATATGCCGATGTAGCGCATGTAGAAGGCTGGACCGAGGAGCAATTGGTGCGATGGAAAGTCAAACTCAAAGCTGTTGCCGCGTTGATGGGTATCAGTTTATAGCGTCGTGGATATTTATTGCATACGCTTGTTGTTGAAACTATGTACGCCAACTGATGCTGCTATATCAGACCAGAGTACAATCCAATATTTCACATCATTGTAAATTAGTTGTCCCCCC
>DDYY01000067.1 GCA_002346225.1 Bacteroidetes bacterium UBA3022 | reverse complement strand
TGGGCAATTCCGCGTGCACCGCCACCTGATAATACCAAACCGGTTTTCGAATCCATAACAATGCTGTCTTCTTTAACTAAACGAAGGAAACCTGCTATGGGATGCAACAGGTGCCTAAAAAAATCAGGTCTTTTTGATTACCTGCGTTTTTTCACCGAAGCTCACGGCAAAATCGCGAATGGATGCGGCGAGCTTTTCGTCGTTATTCGCCTTTTTATAGGTATCGGCCATGGTCATGAAGGTCTGAAACATAAATACATTCATTTCTTCCAGCGTCATCTCCCGCGTCCAAAGGTCTATCCGCATGGTCTCGCGGTAATGTGGATCCCACAGGGATAGCATCAGGGCTTTGCTGGTTTGCGGTTCGCTTGCTGTGCTGTCGGTAGCATGCCAGCTGATGGTATCAGGTATCTGATCTTCTCCCAGCTCAATATCTATGTGTATTTGCGATTTCTTGGCCATTGGAATAAGGTATATTTGGCACGAATTTAGCCAATCCTTTATGGTACAGAGTCTTGTTCCCTGTGAAAAAGCCTGTATTTTTACAGTAAACCACATTAAGATGAAAAGAAGCTATCAATTTCTCCTGGCAACTTGCCTCATGCTGCTGGCATTCTCTGCTGATGCGCAGGTGGTATATGTGACGGAATGGAAAAGCGAAGCCGATAAGATTGTTTATGTAAGTGAATATGAAAGTGAGGCCGACGTAGTGGTGTACCGCACCGAATGGCGCACGGATGCCCAGCCTAAAAGTGGTATCTGGTATTTTACAGAATGGCGCAATGATGCCAATCTGGTGATTTACTTCACCGAATGGCGAAGTGAAGCGGACCTGGTGATTGCCTATACCGAATGGAAGAGCGATGCCATGTGGCGCAATAAATGATGCTACCACTGCTACATCGAAGTTGTATAGCTGATATCGGGAATACCCGCACGAAGATAGCCTTCATGGAAGGCCCTGACCTGACGCAAACATTGTTTTTTTCCACCCCCGATCTTGCTGCTCATTTGAAGGAACTTGATAGCCTGGAACTGGATGCATGGATTATCAGCTCGGTCGCGCCGGCTGCCACACCGGTACTCAGGCATTACCTGGCGGCAAGGGCAAAGGGGTTGGAACTACAGAGCACCACCCCGCTGCCTTTTAGCATTCACTATTCCACACCTGCTACACTGGGGAATGACAGGATTGCGGCTATCGCCGGGGCATACACCCATTTTTCCGGTGTTGCCACCCTGGTAATCGATGCCGGAACCTGCATCAAATATGATATCCTCTCCGACAAGGGTGTTTTTGAAGGAGGAACCATAGCCCCCGGATTGCGCATGCGCTTGCGGGCCATGCATACTTTCACGCAGGCCCTTCCGTTGTTACCTGAAGCAGAGGGACCCTGGCCTGAAACGGTTGCTGTCACCGGTAATTCCACCAGCGGCTCCATGCTCTCAGGCGCCTACGCGGCAGCACTTATGGAAGCAGAGGGAATGATCGCACATTATACGCAACAATTTGGCAATCTTAAAGTAATGTTAACAGGGGGCGATGCACCGTTCTTTGCATCTCGGCTGAAAAGTAAGATATTTGCAGTCCCGGATTTGACCCTGACAGGTCTCCAAACGATTCTGGAATATAATTTCAACAACCTTTAATGCATTTTTTACGCAAAGTTTTCTTGGTTTTGGCGGTTTTTGCCAGCTTACCGGTTGTTGCACAACTGAATTCCCCCTACTCCCGAATCGGCATCGGCAACCTGTTCACACCTACCATGGGCGGTTCTGCCGGATTGGCGGGCAACACACAGGCCAGCTTTCTTCCAACGGAAATCAGTTTCCAAAATCCCGCAGCCTATCCCTTTCTGTTCAAATCGGTGCTGGATGTCGGTGTGAGCGGAAGAGTGCTGACCCTCGATGACGGGAACGATCAGTTCACCTCTGCAGACGGTAATCTCAGCTACATAGCCTATGGTTTTTCGCCCGATAATAACCGCTCGCGACACGATTTTGGTGCCAGCACAGGCCTGCTGCCATTGAGCACATCTAATTACAACATCGACATCATCAATAATTCTACCGATACCATATTAGGAACACAGCAAGCCAACTACACGGGCACCGGCGGTACTTTTCAATATTATCTCGGTTTGGGTTACGCTTACGACTTCGGTAGGGATTCTGCTACCCGCAAATACAACAACACCTTTTCCGTCGGGATCAATTACCAGTTCATTTTTGGTAATATCAGCAATGTAACGGTAGCCTCCTTTCCCGATCAATCCAATTCGGTAGATACGAAGTTTACCCGCACCACCAATATGCAGGGTGGGGGATGGAATGCCGGGCTGGGTTATCAGCGTCAGCTGGGAGAATACGGCAACCTGAATGTCGGTCTGAGCTTTACACCTTCTATTGAGCTGGATGCAAAACAATCCATCAGCTGGTTCAATATCAATGACCTGGGTGCCGTGCAACAGATTACAGATACCTTGTTTTTTGCACCGGATTCCGCAGGAGTCATTGTACTGGCTCCGCAATACCATGTGGGTATGGCTTACTCCAATTACAGGAACTCCAAAGCCGACGATGTGAAATTCATGCTCACAGCAGGTTACAGCCTGCGCGACTGGTCGCAGTACAGCGGGTTTCAATACAGCGATTCCCTGGCTTCTTCCTACCAGCTAAGTATCGGTGCCGAAATTATTCCACCTAGGCGCGATAAGGTGGGACAGAACAAAATTCCAATGGCCTACCGCATAGGGGCGCACTACGGAACCAGCTACCTGCGCATACAAAATGAGCAGCTGAATGAATTTGGAATGACTTTTGGTCTAGGTATACCGATGAGAGGAAGCAAGCTAAATCTGAGCGCCGGACTGGTGCAAAGGGGAACACCCGATATGATCAGGGAAAACTACCTCAATATGCAGATTGGTTTCAACTTATTTGATGCCAATTGGTTCTTTAAACGCAGACAAAATTAAAAACGCTATAAAAATGAAAATGTTAGTAATGAAAACATGGGTCTTCATCCTTCTGTCTTCCATATCTTTTGGGTTGATGGCCGGTACAGACAACGATACATGGTCATTACAGGATTCATGTGCCAAGGAAGCACCGGACCAGCAGAAGTTGCTGGAAGAGTATTCTACTTATCGTGAATTTTTCAAGCAGGAAAACTATAAGGATGCACTGCCGCACCTTCGCTATGTCTTGAAGCACGCGCCCGGTTTTCGGACCACGCCCTATATTGATGGTATCAGCATCTATGAAACAATGGCGGAGAACGCCACCGATTCTACCCTGAAAGAGCTGTACATCGACTCCGCTTTTATGTTGTACGACAAGCGCATCGATTGCCACGGTGAACGCGGTTTTGTGCTGGGTAGGAAAGCCTATTCCATGTACAAGCTTCGTCCGAAAGACTATGATGTGGTATATGGTACCCTGAAAGAGTCATTCGACTTGCAGGGCAATGAATCGGAATATTTCCTCATTCCCGCTTACTTCAGTTATGCGGTTGTACAGTGGAAAAGGAAAATCCTGGACGACGATGGTCTGCTCAATACCTACGATCAGCTGGTAGCGATAATTGATTACAATGTTGCCAATAACGCTGATGAAAAGGAATACTACGAAAGCATGCGCAACTCGCTTGACCAGTTGCTGCCTTCGAACCTGCTTACCTGCGAGAGCCTGACCCAAAGGGTGCTGGAGCGCTGGGAACAGGAAAAGGACGATACCGCCAAGGTGGAAAAATACTATTACACACTGCGCATCGCCAAGGATTCACTGGGCAATAACTGTCTGGACAGCGAAGTGTACAGCCGCGTTATGAAAAGGCTTTACGAATTGAAGCCTTCTGCTGACCTGGCAGAACAGATGGGTGTCAGCTTATTCAAAGAAGGAAAGGAAAGTGAAGCGATACAGCTCTTTAATGAAGCGATCGATTTGGAAACGGATATGGAGAAGAAAGGACTTTTGTGTCTGAATATCGCTAAAATCCTGCGCACCCAGAATAAGTTTTCACAGGCCCGTACCTATGCCTACAAGGCGTTGGAATACAAGTCAGACTGGGGAGCGCCCTACATCCTGATTGGTGACCTGTACGCATCCAGTGGTTCATTGTGTGGTCCCGGTACCGGTTTCGACAGCCAGGTGGTGGTTTGGGTAGCACTCGATAAATACTACAAGGCCAAGTCAGTAGATCCTTCTGTATCCGATGAAGCCAATGAAAAGATTGGAAAATATTCTCAGTATATGCCTACCAAAACAGACTTGTTTGAAAGGGGTATAGATGAGGGTGGCTCCTATACCGTCGGTTGCTGGATCAATGAAAGCACCACCGTAAGGGGACGCAGAAGCAATTAAACGGATTCTATAAAAGTATCAGCAACACCCGGTATGAGCCGGGTGTTGTTGTTTACCTTCGTACTGAAATATGTGGATACGGTGCTTTTTGGTTCTTTCGATGGCAGGTGCGCTCGGCTCCTGTGTCAATAGCCTGGAGGAGGTGAAGCAGACCGCCAGCATGGCTGACCCGGGCATTGAGAAAGGGAAGGATGTCGAGATGTTCTACAGCGAAAACGGCAACGTTAAAATGCGCATTCGCACCAAAGCACTTACACGCTACGTGACCGATGCACCTTATGTAGAGTTCAACGATGGATTGCAGGTTGATTTTTACAATGATTCGCTGCAGATCATCAGCAAACTAACTGCAGATTACGGTGTTAGATATGAGAAGGAAATGAAAACCATCGTAAGAAGCAATGTGGTGGTGGTGAATGAAAGAAACGAGGAGCTGGCTACGGAAGAGCTGGTTTGGGACGAAAAAAGACACATCATTTATACAGATAAGCAGGTTAGTATCACAACAGAAAACGAAGTGCTCGTCGGCAATGGGCTGGAAGCAGATGAAACCATGACCGATTATACCATCCTGAATCCTGTGGGAACCATTAAAATAGAAATGAACGATGCTGAAACTGATGCGGATCTTTGAAGTGCTTTGGCTGGTTGCATCAGCTATAGCGCTCACCATGGCTATCATACGTGCCACCAGCGGGCAAGCCTATGGTAACTACATCTATATCACCATTTTTACTGCCTGCGTGGCATTCTTCATGTACCGGTTCAAGAAAAAGAATCGCTTGTATATGGAAGAGCGTTATCGCCGCCAGCAGGAAGAGCAGGCTGCAGAGTAGATACTTTTTACTATTATTGGTATCGGCATGCAGCAAATGAATAACCTTACACAAAGGCTTGTAACGGGTGTTATCGGGGCGTCCGTTATTACCACCCTCATGCTGTGGAATACCTATTCACTGGTGGCCCTCTTCTTCCTGTTGTGCATGTTCATCCTGTACGAGTATTTACTGGTGGTAAAGCCCATCAAGAAACACGGAGATGCAAAATGGCATATTCCCGGAAACATGCTGGCAGGAGTATTGGCATTTGCACTCATTTCCGGTGTGTTCCTGCAATGGTGGTCCCTTGTATGGCTGGTCCTGGCGCTGCCGCTCATTGCCTCGCTGTTTATCGTCGAGTTGTACCAGAACCGTCCGCAACCTTTTCAGCACATTGGCCTCCGCATCATAGCACTGGTATACATAGTGCTTCCTTTTGCTTTGTTACCGGGAATAGCGCTCCTGCAAGGGTCTTTTCAACCGGTATTGGTGATGGGAATAGTGTATACCGTATGGACAGATAATGTAATGGCGTATTTTACCGGGCGCTGGTTGGGGAAAAACAAGCTTTTTGAACGCATTTCGCCTAAAAAGACCTGGGAAGGGTTTGTTGGTGGGTTTATCATGGCTTTGGTATGCACCGCCATTTTCGCTCATTACAGCGATGTGCTTACCCTGTACCAATGGCTGGGACTGGGTGCTATCACCTCTATAACAGGCACACTGGGCGATTTAGTGGAAAGTTTATTCAAGCGCGATTTGTCCCTGAAGGACAGCAGCGGCATATTGCCGGGACATGGTGGCTTTCTCGATCGTTTCGATGCACTTGTCATGGCAGTGCCTTTTTGCTATGCCTATCTGCTGCTTTTGGGAATATGAACCTTTTGACCGCGCTATTTGTATTAATTTTGCGTTGATATCAAGTTAACGAACCCTATGTTCAGGTTTATACATAAAGAAGGAAGGACCATACTGGTGATGTTCCTCATCACGCTGGTACTGCTGAATGTGGCAGTGCACGGTTTTTTTCCTGCAGATAAAGTACTGCATATCATTACCCTGCTGGTATCGCTGGGAGCACTGGCATTCGCTATGTACTTCTTCCGCAACCCCAAGCGCATGCTCTATCTCGATGAAGGTGCCATTGTTGCACCTGCCGATGGTAAGATAGTGGTGGTAGAGCAGACAATGGAAAATGAGTACTTCAATGATATGCGCCTCCAGGTGTCCATTTTTATGAGTGTGAAGAATGTGCATGTCAACAGGACACCCATCGCCGGGCAGGTGAAATACTTCAAGTACCATCCCGGAAAATACCTGCTGGCTTGGCATCCCAAATCATCTACTGAAAACGAACGCACCACTTTCGTAATCGAAGATGAGGACGATCAGGTGGAAATTCTGATGCGTCAGATTGCAGGAACAGTGGCTCGCCGCATTAAGTTTTACGTGGAAGAAGGCGCTGAAGTGCAGCAAGGTGCGGAGTTCGGATTTATCAAATTCGGTTCGCGGGTAGATTTGTTTCTGCCCCTGAATGCGGAGCTGGAAGTAAATGTAGGTGATAAGGTGAAAGGCGGTCAGACAGTGATTGCGCGTATACCCCGATAATTCATATTTAAAATATACCACTATGAAGAAGTTTCTCGTTGCATTTTTAATGATAGCAAGCTGCGCTGGCCTGATGGCACAGACAGCTCCCCAGGCAGTTAAAGCAAGTGATGCGACAGTTGTTGATCAAGATGCCGCTTCTGCCGACGCAACCAAATCCTGCGCTCCCGATGGTGCTAAAGCTTCCTGCTGCAGCGCTACCCGCACAGGTGCAGCTACCTCTACAGCTACTACAACAACTGCTGCCAATACAGTTTCGACAGAAGCAGCGCCTAAGTCTTGTTGTGCAGCCAAGGGAAAAGGCGAGCAAGCCGGTGCTAACGGATCCTGCCAGTCAGTATCCATGGGCATGAGTGCTAAAAAGCCTGAATAAGCTTCCCCTGTTTACTGGACCACGACGGTAGTTCGATACACAACTGCCGTCTGCTCATAGATAGTAACTATGTAAGCGCCCGCCGGAAGGTGGCTGATGCTTATTTGTTCGTTGCCTTGCATTCCTTGCCGGGTGATGACTTCCTTGCCTTCGGTATTGACCATGCTAAACCGTCCGTTCGCCGGAATATGCTCTACCTGTAACAGTTCACTGGCCGGATTGGGATAAACGCGAATAGCATTTTCCTCCGCAGCAATACTATTGGGTTCGGGTTCCTCCTCCTCCGGTTGATAGAGCGCCGCACGCAGATGGCCCATCGAATAAGGAGGCAGTAGAATGGGAGCGTCATTACAGATAAGTAACTCCGTAGTGACCGGGTCTACCATGAGGGGTTCTATATACATATCGTCATAATAGGCATTGTCCATCATATAGGCATTTTGCCCGCAATGGCTGTAAAGTTGCTCTACCTGCAGGGTTGTCTGATAGGCTACCTTTCCCCAAACCGGCACAAAAGACGGTTCTCCCGGCTCCAGTTGTAGTTTCAATCGCTCGGTAATGAGTTCCAGTGTGTCTGGAGTAGGATTGACCCAATACATCCACCACCACGGTTGTATGCTCGTGCTGGTATCTCCATCACTGCAAACGATCCCTTCTGTTGAAAAACTGCTGCCGGTCGCATCTATATAGGTTCTGATATAAGGACGCTCTTCCGGTATGCAGGATATGGCGACAGTATCATTGTCCAGACAATAAACGGTAGCGTCCATTGGTCGGAAATTATTGTTAAAGACGGGTCGCACCAGTTCCAGCGCATAGTAATTGGCACGACGCAGGAAAGTACTGTCTAAGGGGTCAAGATTTTTACTCCTGTGGCCATATGAGCCAAAAACGAATCCTGCATTGGTGGCGTGTTTGGTCACTTGTGTAATGCGGGCATCACCATGTGCATTGATATCATTCAGCGCCAGAATATACTGCAAGGTATGGGCTGCATCAATAAAGGTATTGTTCATACTTCCCTGCAGCAACAATCCATCGTATTCCAGCTTATCATCTTTAGGAGGTTTCATGCCCCATTCTGTTATCCAGTATTCTTTTTTGTTGCCCAGACAGTAGGCACTATCGTTCGCACTGTACCTTTCAAACATATAGGGCAATATCTCCTCTGTAAATTTTCTAATGCTGTCCATTCCGCGTTTCCAGATGGGATATAAAATCGGATCAGGAGTAGAAAAGTCGATGGGATAATTGGGATTTACTGCGTAGTAATTATTGGTGTAGTCCAGAAAGCAATCGACATGGTAGGGTGCCTTGTAGTAGATGTGCAGGGTATATGCATCAAATAGCTGCAGGGTATCGTTATCAGCTTTGTACCGGAGCGCCGCGTTCCAGTTCTTGGAAACATTCACATTGCCCAGTTCATACATGGCATTCACATCGGGTTCGAGCGCACCTACCAGCGCAATCTTGATGCCCGCCAG